>LADZ01000067.1 GCA_000961845.1 Flavobacteriales bacterium BRH_c54 | reverse complement strand
CAAAAAGATTTAGCCGAAGCATTAAAAAGAGACAAAGTTTCTACTATGCGAATGGTAGATTATTTAAGCGAAAAAAGTCTATTGATTAGAACACCGGATTGTAAGGATAGAAGATGTCAGATTTTAGAAATTACTGATAAAGCATTGGAACTGCTGCCTAAAATTAAAGAAGGGGTACAACAAACCAATGATTTATTGCTTAGAGATTTTACTGAAGAAGAAAAAGTAAGTTTTAAGAAGAGTATGGACAAACTATGTGTAACTATAGATAGTATCGTTCCGCAAATTAGGGAGGTTGAACTATAATGTTTGAGTTCGAGGTTTTCGCAGTTTTGAAAGTCAGGAGTTTACTTTTATAAATGACTGGTGTTTAAAATAAGAATAATGAAAATGAAGAAGGATAGAATTTATACACTATTCAGAAAATATTAGGACATAAAAGCTTTCATTCAACATTGCTATACATTAAAGCTGCCAAAACAGAATTGAAATCCTGTATTAATCCATTGGATAAGATTTATGAGGATAATGTTTAATTTTGCTGTAAATGATTAAACTGATAAAATACTCTGAATACTTTATGATGGCTGAATTTATGAAAGCCAAGCAAGAAGTATTTCAAAACGAGAGTGGGAGGGAAGGAGTAGATTTTATTGTCAAAACCAAATCAGGAAATAAGCATGAATTGTATTTGCAAATACTCGAATTAGATAAGCAAAGAAGCATTAAAATTCCTAAACAACAATTAGGGGAGCTAAAAGATAATTTATGGATTGTTTTAATTCTATTTATGAATGAAGAAGAATTAGGGTTGTTTTTGATTCCTTCAAAAATTTTTACAACCCCAGATGATTATATCTTTAAAGATAATTCGCAAAGCGAAATGTTTGCTCATTTCGCAAATTGGGAAATTAAAGTGTTTAAGAATGGGATGGATGAATTGAATAAATATCGGTTAGTCAATCAAGTACAAAATCTAATCTAGTTTTTGAACAAAAAAAGCTCCCTTATAAAGAGAGCGAAGAGCAACCAAGCTCTAACCAAAGAAACCGAATGTAGAAAACATAAAGCCACTTATTGCGACTATAAGCAAACTTAAAACCACACTTGCGATAATAACCTAGCCAAAACCAAGACTTAGCATGGGGATGCAACCAGAACCAAGATTTAATAGGATTAATACGAGCATAAACAAGAATACATAACATAATTAAAAAAATTAAATGAACCCTTGGCAATACGCCAAGTTAGGCGTTCACAATGGTTTTGAGTGAGGCAATTGCAAGGAGTAAAGCGGTTTACGGTGCGGTAGCAAAGTGTGTTGGCTAAATAGCTTTACTACATTTTATCCTTGCAATTTCCCGAACCAATAACCATAACTTTGCTGCAACTTGTGTGTAGAAAACTCAAATCAACAAGCTAATAACTATTAAAACATATAATTATGTTAAATAGAAAGGCGTGTTGGCACGAAAGAAATGCGGGCAAGCGTTTGGCTGTGAAACGAGTTTACGAGTTCACGAACACCCGAAACAATAATAAACAGTGAGTAATGGCATAAATGCGTAAAAACAAACAAAAGGGGCTTGTCCTTTTGTTGCGTAGCAAACAATTACTTTTGTATTGTTTTAGCATTTATACAGAGAGCGTTGAAGCATATTTCTTTCTTGATTTTTTGGTTCTTTTTTATCAAGAAAAAAGAATAAATCAAACAGGCTCAGTGAACGCAGCATAGAAAAATGCGAAATGAAGCCTTATTAAGGCAAACGCATTTTTTGTATGCAAGTGAACTACCACATAATTTTTTTGAGCGAGGGCAAAAGAATAAATTTTTTAAAAAAGAAAGGCATGTGCGGCTATTTAATATAATGGCTAATTATAAGGACAAAACGATAAACCTTATAAAAAACTAAACTTCATTAGAATCGAATATTTTTAAATTTACGGAGAATTACCTTGAATACGAAAAATTAGAAGCGTTGGCTTGTGCGTTCTATTTACCCGTCAGGGCGAAACGAAGTGGAGACATAATATTCATTATAATTGACAAAACGAATTAAATACATCAATAAATAAACACTATCGTTTTGTCTTATAATTTATATTATGTTAAATAGAGTTTTCCAAACTCGCAATAATAAACTAAAAAGCTCCCTATCTTCAATAAAGAAAACTTTTAGGGAGCTTTTAGTTAAAGAATTACCCCTACTTAATTTCGGCAACACATCTAAACCCCAACCATGCTGTTGGTTTGGTATAATTCATCTCCTTTTCAATAGAAATTTCATTTGGATTATTAATCCATGAGCCGCCTTTAGCCAATCCTTGTTGGTTAATCATTTCGGCTACATTTCCAATTAAATTATAACATCCTGCAGCATTTGGCCAATATGATTTAACCTGAGCTGTTATATCTGCATTGTCTGGAATATTTCCGGCTACCACCACATTATCTTCTTTATTTCTTTTCAAATTAGCTAAAATTTGTCCTTTGTATTTAGTATTCAATTGTTGTTGTGTTTTCTCGGAATAACCAATTTTTGCTGCGGTTTCCCATTCTTCTTTTGTTGGCAATCGGTATTCAAAATTGGTTGGATACACGTTCTTTTTATCGGTCAACACCTTGATTTCAAACAATTCTTTTACGCGTTCCGTTCGCCATTTGCAATATTGCACGGCTTGTTCGTAGCTTATTCCAACCACAGGATAATCATTATATGCCGGATGACTATAGTAATATTGAGCATAAGGTTCATTAAATGATTCTTCTTCTTTCCAAACTAAGGTGTCGGGCAACGCATTTTTGTATTCGATAGCGTTTTTTCCGTGTTTTTTCTCCAACCACATCACGTATTCTCGCCAATTAAAGTTGGTTATTTCCGTTTCATCTATGTAAATATTGTCTTTTATTTTAACTGTTCCGGGAGGATTTATTTGTGCTTTTGCTCTTCCTAAATAAGTTATAACCGGTCTGAAACCAACATTTACAGAAGGTTTGGTTTTTTCTTTAAATCTATCATTTCCTTCAATTATTTGTAGCTCTTGTCCTATACTCGACCAACTACCGCCTCTAGTTCCCGGTAAATTATTTTCATCTTCGTAATATATCATCTCAGCCACATTGCCACTCATGCAATACAAACCAAAATCATTAGGAATGTATGATTGTACTTTAGTTGTATGAAATGCACCATCAGCTATATAATTATCTTTCATCGGATAAAAATTAGCCAAAAAGCATCCTTTTGAGTTTCTAAGATAAGGTCCTCCCCATGGATAAGGAAAATGTTTACCTCCATCAGATGCTGCGTACATCCATTCGTAATTGCTTGGCAAACGTACATCATTAATAGGTTCAGTTTTTTGTTTGTTTACCTCTTCAGTTAACCACTTACAATACATCTCCGCCCCTTCCCTACTTATAGCAACAACAGGGTAGTCATTATATGCTGAGTGTGAAAAATAATTATCTTGCATTGGTTTATTAAAAGCATTTGGATATTCTTTTACCCACATGGCTTGATTAGGTTTCGCTTTTAAAAATGCTTCCTTTCTGTCGGTAATTAATAAATCAAATAAAAAAGTTCGGTATTCTAAATTGGTAACTTCGGTAGTTTGCATGTAAAATGCCTGTACCGACCAATCTTTATTTTCTATTTTAAACGTACCTGAAGGAATAAAAGCATATTGTTTTTTATCTAATTTAATAAGTTGTTTTACCATTTTTGCTTTTTGTTTGTTGTTAGCAGCAATTTCATCAGGTGTTAAATTCGGAAATCTATAAGCGGTATCTAATATTTCGGAAATACGAGCCGATGCTACTAATGCTTTTTTGTATTTTTTTAAACTATCTGTCGGAATAAGGAGGACTTTTTCTTGATTTAAGGCAATGTTTTTAGGTGTTAACCTATCTACTTTTTGTAAATATTCTGTTATCACTTGTTGTTGTTCTTGTAAAACCTGTTTTTCATTCTCAACTGTTGTTTCTACAGTTGATGTATTTATGGTATTTTCCTTATCTGTTGTTTTTGTTGTGGTTGTTGGTTTTAAAACTAATACTAATGTAATAGTTGTTATTATTGATGCTATCATAATAATTAATTTAAGGTTAAAAAATCGAGCAAAATTGTTTCCTTTTGTAGCATTGTTTTTAGTGCTAATAGAAGTTAAAAATCGCTCCTTAGTTGCTTCAAAAGATACTTTTGAAGGTTCATTTTTGGCTTTGTTGAATAAATCGTTCAACATTTTATTAGTATCATTACTCATGACTATCCTCTTTAGTTTGATATTTTGATTCAAAAGTCAATATCTCTAATAACTTAGCTCGTCCTCTTTTTAATCGTTGTTTTACTGCCGATTCTGAAGAGTTTTGAATGTCCATGATTTCCTTAATGGAGAAACCTGTAATCTCAAAAAGCACCAAACATTCCCTTTGTTCGTCAGGGAGCAATGCTAATGCTTTGTATAGAAAATAGATTTCAGTATCTTTTTCAGTATTGGCATTTACATCTTGATGATGGTCATAATTAGATTCAACTATTAAATCTTCTTTTATTTTTTTGTGATGATTAGCTAATAAACGAACACTTATACCTATTAAAAATGATAAAAAAGTTTTTTCATTTTTAAGTGTATTAAACTTTTTAAAAGCAACAAGTAAGGTATCATTCATTAAATCCTGATATTCCATATTTCCAAAAACCCTTGCCCTGCAGAAGCGTTCAAACCTATCATGAATTGGTTTGTAGAGTATTAGAAATTTTTCTTGTTGTTCTTTATTTTTGATCATCAATAACACGTTAAAAGGTGTGTTCTATATAGTAAGTGTAACGAAAATGAAAAAAGTTACATTGCACGGAGTAAATTATTGAATTTTAATAGCGAAGTTAGCATTAGGTAATATAAATTTCATCAAGTTATGTAGGTATATTTTTTATTAATTGTATCTCAAAGGAAATGAATACGTCTGTACAACCCTTAGTTGATTCCGTAAAAATTGTTAATGAGTAATTTAGTTAACACCCATCCTTTCTGAAATGCATGAATTTAAATGTGTAATTTTGGAAATACAGTACTTATCTAATATCGTATTCCATGAAATTAAGAATAACAACATTCAAATTTATGTTACTAACCACCCTAATGTTGGTGATGTTAGCTTGTAAACCGATAAAATACGTTGGAAAAGAATCAAAAAAAGCTGTTAACGATGTAAAAAAAGAACTTTAATATCCAAACGAACATCATTTAGTCTTATTTCCTATAATGAATACGTCTGTACAACCCTTAGTTGATTCCATAGAAATTGTTTTTGAAGACGATTATATGGTTGCTGTAAACAAACCTAATAATTTTCTCATTCATCAATCACACTACGCCAGAAACATTACGGAAACAACTTTGTTGGAAATATTACAACAACAATTAGGCTTTCCACTTTTTCCTGTACATCGTTTGGATAGAAAAACTTCGGGAATTTTGCTCTTAGTAAAAGATAAATCCTTCGTAGCTCCATTTCAGGCGTTATTTACCAATAATCGTATTACAAAGAAATATTTTGCCATTGTCAGAGGTTTTAGTCCGCCTGCCGGAAAAATTGATTCTCTTGTAAAAAATGATGATACCGGAGTTTATAAAGCAGCTTTAACGCATTATACAACTGTATCATCTGTTGAGTTGGATATTCCTGTTCATCCTTACACTAAATCACGTTATAGTTTAATGGAGTTAACTCCTAAAACCGGACGCATGCACCAATTGCGTAAGCATTTGAATAAAATCAATCATCCTATAGTTGGTGATTATAAATACGGAGATCGATTTCATAACCGTATGTATGAAACGCAATTTAACTGCCATTATTTGTTTTTACATGCTCAACAGATTGAGTTGGAACACCCCCTCTTCCACCAAAAAATGATTCTTACTGCTGATTTTCCTGAAGATTGGCTTAAGTTGTTTAACGAATTTAACTGGCAACAACCATGAGGATAGATAAATATACTTGGGTGGTACGTTTGTTTAAAACTAGAACATTAGCCACAAAAGCTTGCGATGCCGAAAAAGTGAAACTTAATGGTGTGTTTGTAAAACCAAGTAAGCTTATTGCTGTTGGCGATGAAATTAGCGTTAAAATAATTCTTATTTGGAGAAGTTTTAAGGTGTTGGATATTCCTAAATCACGTATAGGAGCTAAATTAGTGAATCAATACTTATTAGAAACCACCACCGCAGCAGATTTACAGCTTTTAGAAGAAGTTCAGCAACAACAACATCAAAATAAGCTTCTGGGAATTAAAGGTCGCCCTACCAAGAAAGTGCGTAGGGATTTGGATAAACTTAATGATTAGGTAAAGAGTTTATTTATTTTAGATAAGATTATTAATGAATTAAACACCACTAATTCTGGCAAATAAGGCTTTTAGAAGTAGTTTGCCATCTTTAATGTCTTTAGACTGTTCTATGGCTTGAAATTCACCATTTTCATCATAAAATAATTCAAAACTAAAAACGAAGTTGCTTTTTATGTTGTTAATATCATTCTGACCAAAACGCAAGTCTTTAAAAATAAGCCTGTCGCTACTTTGCTCAACAGCATACCAACCTTCGGTAATCTTAATTAATTGCTGTACTTTCTTTTCGTGAAGCACCTCTTTTAATAAGTGCTGATTTTTAGGAATTTTCTCACTAAACTGAATATCGCTTTTGTCAAACAATGAGTAATAACCAATAATATAAGCATCTTTAAGCTGAACATTTGCTCCCCAAAGTATGGCATTTAAAGGTGTAGGTCTGGTAGCTATTGCTTGGTAGTCTATTTCCTGTTTGGCTAAGGCTGTAGTAAATTGTTGATGTCCTATCCACTTAAATCCTAACGTTAACACCATATAGCTGCTACTGATGATTAGTCCTAAATTGTTGTATTTGCTACGCTTTTCACTTTCTTTTTTATAACACATGGCTAAAATCACGAAAAATAAAAATGGTATGGTGTATAGCGGGTCAATAACAAAAATATTTTTGTAAGCCAAGCGATAATCTAGCGGCCAAAAGAGTTGTGTCCCCCATGTAGTATGGGCATCTAACAAGCCATGAGTAAAAAAGCCTAAAAACATTAGTAAAGTCCAATCTTTCCAGGTGGCGTTTAACTTTCTATGAATTTTACTGATTATAAAACCAAAAATTGGTGCAAAAAACACACTAAAAAATAGTGAATGGGTAAATCCTCTGTGGATTTCGAGAGCAGTAATGTTATCAGTAAAATGAAAAGCGAAAACATCTAAATCGGGAATAGTTCCGGCAACAGCTCCCCAAAGGATAGCCCAATTACCCACTTTTTTACCGATAGCAGCTTCACCTACAGCTGCTCCTAGTACAATTTGTGTTAAAGAATCCATATTTATAGCCAACAATTGGCTTTTAAATTAATCGTGTAAGATTAACAATGGAATTTCGGCATGAAAAGAAATTTGTTTGGTAAAGCTAATGTGAAATAAATCTTCAAAGAAGTTTCTTTTCTTGTTTACCAGTACCATTAAAGAGGTGTTGTGTTGTTTAACATATTCTTTAGTACCGTAAATTACATCTTCATGTTTAAAATAAGAAGTTTTAATATCCGCTACATCAAGGATATTAGCAATAGATTGAGCCATTTGTTTTTCGTCAGTACCAATCGATTTCATTTCTTCCGTTACATTAAATAAAGTAATTTCCGGTTTAAAATCCTTTACCAAAGGTTGTAATGTAGCAAATATGTTTTTCTTTTTAATTTCTTTAAAGTCAGTAGCAATACTAATGGTTGATGGAGAAGAAAAACTAACTTTATCAGGAATAACTAAAGCAGGACAATCTACTTCTTTAATTACTGCATAAGTGTTGCTCCCAAAAACAATTTTTTCTACGGCACTCATTCCTTTTGCTCCCATTACTATTAAATCTATAGGATGTTTATCAACAAAAGTGTCAATAATTTCTACTAAACTTCCATAAGCAGATTTAAAGCTAAACGAATGTTTTTTATTGTAAAGTTGTTTTTTTGATTTTATCTCAGCAATTAATTCTTGTAATTGTTTTTCAGAAGCTTGGCTTAACAAATCATTTAATGAACCACCGGTAATACTATTGGCCATATCATCGTGTGTTGGATGAAAGGCATTCATTAATATAAAATTAACTTCCTGATTTTTATATAGTTCTAATGCATAAAAAATGGCATTTTTAGCATTGTTAGAGAAGTCTGTAGGTAAAAGTATGGTTATCATATAATTTTATTAAGAAGTGAATGATTAATCGTGTAGTACTAATAATGGCGTATCTGTATGAAGTGCTATTTGTTTGCTAAAACTTCTGTGGAACAAACTTTCGAAGAAAGATTTTTTACGGTTTATTGTTACTAAACAATCAATTTTATGTGAGTGAATAAATTTCTGAACTGCGCTTAACGGATCTTCTTCATTTATTTTAAGAACATCAATTTTCTGGTTAAGTTTTGACTCTAAATCATTGGTTACTCTTTTTTGTTGTGCTTCTTCTATTTCACCATCTTCATCTTCCACATAAAAAACACGTAATGCAGCGTTTTTATTTACCAATAAATTTTTTAATGGCGCTAAAGAGTCACTATTCATATTATCTTGAAAATCTATTGCCAATGCAACTTTTTCAACTGCTTTATATACCACATTTTCCGGAATAACAAAAACAGGTGCATCAGCTTCTTTAACAATAGCAGAGGTATTACTACCTATAAAAATTTCTTCCATAGCACTCATTCCTTTTGCTCCAACAACAACTTCTGCATTTTCTGTTTCTTCAGAAATGGATTTTATGGCGTACAATACGTCACCATAAACCTCTTTAAAAAGAATTTCATTTTTATTATCAGGAAAAGCAGTTGCTAACTCTTTTTTATAGTTGGTTAAATCTTCTACAGCTTGTTTTCTTAATATCTCATTAATAGAAACCACAGCACTAGAGCCTGATTGAGGCGAAAAATAAGAGTGAATTAAAATGAATTTTACTTGCTCATTTTGATAAAATTGAAGTGCCCAATTAACTGCATTCTTAGAATTAGCAGAAAAATCTGTTGGAAGAAGAACTGTTTTCATAATATTTTTTAATTAAGAGGTTTAATGGTTAATTATATATAACCAAAAGTACATTAATTATTGCATAATTAGAAATGATTTTTATCAGATTTTTGAAGCATTAAACAATTTTAACATAAATATGAGCTTATCTTAATATGAAGCTTATTCAATTAGGCTTTACATTCCTCTTAAGATTCCCGACAATTTTCTACATTCCTCGAAAATTTAGGGAATGACGTTGTAGGTTAATTAATGCTGAAATAGTTTTAACATCATTCTCGTTCTCTGTAGGTCATTCCTGCCTTTGCAGGAATCTTTATAACTATCAGTTTCTTTCTTTTGTCATATTGAGCAATATTTTTCATTCCGAAGTATGAGGGGTAGAAAAATGCTGTCGAAATATCTTCTTATTCATTGATCTATATATCTTATCTTATTAAAATCTATATTTCCTAACCAACAAGATATCTCTGGCTTCATTTTACTAAACTTCGTTCCTCAGTTTGTAAAATTTCAATCGATATGACAGTAATGAATAAGTTGATAAAAAAAAGAGGTTGTCTGTTAAGACAACCTCTTTTTTTAAAATTACTTAATTGAAAAGCTTATTGGTATTTCGCTTTTAATTCTTTTGCTTTTTCGTACTCACCTACTTGAGTGTAAAGTTTAATTAGCATAGTAGCAGTATCGCCATCTTCCGGTTTTGCTTTGTTTGCCATTTCTACATAAGGAATAGCACTTTCAAAGTCTTTTTTAGCTTCGGCTTTCATTGCTTCAAACTTTTTAGACTGACTTAAAGGCAAATCATTTGCTTCATTAATTTTATCAACACCTTTGTTAAAGTAATAAGCACCTAAGTTATAAGCTGCATCATGTTGTTTAGGATCTAACTCTAACGATTTTTTATAATCTAACACAGCAGCGTCTTTATTTTCTAGTTTCTCTTGAACAGTTCCTCTAACATAATAAAGAAAAGCATTGGTAGCATCTAATTCAATAGCTGTATTTAAACTTGCTAATGCGTCCTCAGCTTTATCCGCTTGCAAATAATAATCAATTTCTTCAAATATTAATGCTTGATTGGTTGGATAAGCTTTTCTTCCTGCTTGTAAAACTGCTAACGATTTTTCGTTGTCTCCTTCCTTTTTGTGAATTCTAGAAAGCGATTGATATAAACTTGGTCCGTTACCATCAACATTGTATTTCAACTGAATTAAAGCATTGTACAATTGTTTTGCTGCTTCATAATCATCGGCATATTCAGAAGCTAATGCTGTATTAAACATCATTACCGTGTCCATTTTTCCGGCAAGTTGATTTAACATCATAGATTTTCCAAAGTTCTCTTGTGCTTTTTTGTAATCTTTAGCTTGGAAGTTTTCTATTCCTTTATTAGCGTATTCTCCTGCTAAACCGGGCATTCTCATTCCTAAAATTAACCCTGTATAAGACTCATCATCAACTTTACTTTTATTTTGTAAAGCAGAGAAGAACTTCATTACATCACTTCCATCCTCTTTGTTTAAATCTAATTTTTTCAACTCAGGATCTTCAAAATTGAGCACCAATGCTTTTAAGTAAGAATCAGTAGCTTCATCTAAAGCTTCTTTATAAAGGTCTTTACAGTTTTTATCTGTTGTTGGTAATAATACACTATAATAAAGGTTTCCTCTATATACCCAAGTCTTAGCCCAAGTTTTGGTGATTTCATCTTGTATAGCGGCATTAATAGCTTCTAAACCATTTTGTAATTCAGAGCATTTACCGTTTCTATCAAAAGCTTTACTATAGTTGTAAGCACTTTGTACTTGATTTTTTTGAGCAAATACCACTGTTGACCCAACAATTACAGCAGCTGTTATCAGTATTTTTTTCATCTGTTTATATTTTATTATTATTAAATCTGTCAGATGTAACTCCCATTAATCATTCCCTTGTATGAGGGATTTTTTACTCATGGTCGTTTCATCTTATTGTTTTTTAATTTTCAATTTTATTTATTCTTCATCGTTAGAAATATCAACATCCTTGCCATTGTCAGTTTCAATATCACCCATTGGAGCGTCCGGATTTTCTATTTCATTAATTATCACTTCATCTTCATCCTCAGATTTTTCAACTTTTGCAACTGCAGCAATACTATCGTTTCCTTTTAGGTTAATCAATCTTACTCCTTGAGTTGCTCTACCCATTACTCTTAATGTTTCAACAGCCAAACGAATCACCAATCCTGATTTATTAATAATCATTAAATCATCGTTATCAGACACATCTTTCATAGCGATTAATCCACCTGTTTTATCAGTAATGTTAATGGTTTTAACACCTTTACCACCTCTATTGGTTACTCTGTAGTCTTCTAATTCAGAACGTTTTCCATATCCGTTTTCAGAAACTACCAAGATGTTTCTACTCTTATCATTTATAGCTATCATTCCAATTACAGCATCTTTTTCGTTGGCCAACCTAATACCTCTAACTCCTGATGCATTTCTACCCATTGGTCTGGTAGTAGATTCATTAAAACGAATTGCTTTTCCTGATTTAAGTGCTAATAAAATTTCATCAGAACCACTTGTTAATTTAGCTTCTAACAATCTGTCCCCTTCTCTAACAGTAATAGCATTAATGCCGTTCACTCTTGGTCTTGAATAAGCTTCTAAGGTAGTTTTCTTAACCACACCTTTTTCAGTACACATAATGATAAAATTGTTATTAATGTATTCTTCATCTTTCAAATCTTTAACATTAATATAAGCCAACACTTTATCGTCAGTTTCAATGTTTATTAAGTTTTGAATAGCTCTACCTTTAGATTGTTTCGTACCTTCAGGAATTTCAAATACACGCATCCAATAACATTTACCTTTTTCAGTAAATACCAATAAGTAATTATGAGTAGTAGCTACAAACAAGTTTTCTAAGAAATCTTCATCTCTGGTAGCAGAACCTTTAGCTCCTACTCCTCCTCTATTTTGTAATTTGTATTCAGATAAAGAAGTTCTTTTGATATATCCTAAGTGAGAAATAGTCACAACAACTGTTTCATCAGGAATCATATCTTCAATACTAAAATCTCCTCCGGCATATTCTATTACACTTCTTCTTTCATCGCCATATTTAGCTTTTACTTCTAACAATTCATCTTTAATGATTTGCATTCTTCTGTCTTCGTTAGCTAAAATGTCTTTTAAATCTGTAATTAAAGCCATAATACTTTCGTATTCAGCTCTTAATTTATCTTGCTCCAGTCCGGTTAACTGACGCAATCTCATTTCAACAATTGCTCTGGATTGAATGTCTGATAAATTAAATCTTTCCATTAAGTTATCACGAGCTTCGTCAGGGCTAGAAGATGCTCTAATTATTTTAATAACTTCATCAATATTATCTGAAGCAATAATTAATCCTTCTAAGATATGTGCTCTCTCTTCTGCTTTTCTTAATTCGTAAGTTGTTCTTCTAACTACTACTTCATGTCTGAATTCAACAAATTCGACAATAATATCTTTTAAGTTTAACACAACCGGTCTGCCTTTTACCAATGCAATATTGTTTACACTAAAGGATGTTTGTAAGCCTGTTTGTTTAAACAAATTGTTTAATACAACATTCGGAATAGCCTCTCTCTTAAGTTCGTAGACTATTCTCATTCCATTTCTATCCGATTCATCTCTAATATCAGAAATGCCATCAATTTTCTTGTCATTTACCAAGTCAGCTGTTTTTTTAATCATGTCAGCTTTATTAACTTGGTAAGGAATTTCGTTTACAATAATTCTAAACCTTCCTGAATCTGTTTCTTCCAATTCAGTTTTTGCACGCATTACAATACGTCCTTTACCTGTATGGAAAGCATCTTTTACTCCTTGGTAACCATAAATAATTCCACCTGTAGGAAAGTCAGGTGCTTTTATGTGTTCCATTAAGCCATCTATATCTATTTCTCTGTTGTCTATATAAGCAATAATTCCGTCAATAACTTCAGTTAAGTTATGAGGAGCCATGTTGGTTGCCATACCTACTGCGATACCTGATGCTCCATTTAATAATAAAGCAGGAATCCTTGTAGGTAATACTGTTGGTTCTTGAAGTGTATCATCAAAATTTAAGCTAAAATCAACCGTTTCTTTATCGATATCTGCCAACATTTCTTCAGCTATCTTTTGTAATCTGGCTTCGGTATAACGCATTGCAGCAGGACTATCACCATCAACAGAACCAAAGTTACCTTGTCCATCAACTAATTTATAACGTAATGACCATTCTTGAGCCATACGCACCATAGAATCATAAACCGCAGTATCTCCATGTGGATGGTACTTACCAAGTACTTCTCCTACAATTCTGGCTGATTTTTTATGTGCACCGTTTGATCTAACTCCTAATTCCATCATCCCAAATAGAATTCTTCTGTGAACAGGCTTTAAACCATCTCTCACATCAGGAAGAGCTCTAGATATAATAACCGACATTGAATAGTCAATGTAGGCAGATTTCATTTCTTTCTCTATATTAATCGGAATAATTTTTTCGCCTTCTATCATGTAATTTACATTTTAATTAGTACTGATTTTTTGAACTCCCGAAAGTACTAATAAGCCTTTTTTAAAGACAAATTTTTAGCGCTTATTTACTAACAAAATTCTGTTGAAAAAGACATATTATATATTTTTAATAGATATTAGTATATAATTATTTTTGACTTACTTGAAATAATCCTAATTTTAGGGTGTAAAATATAATAGAAAGTATATGGATGCAAATTTCTCATCAAAAGTTAAAGATGTAATTTCTTATAGTAAAGAAGAAGCTCTGAGATTAGGGCATGACTATATTGGAGTAGAACATCTCTTATTAGGAATTATTCGTGAAGGTAATGGATTGGCAGTAAAAATTCTTGAATCATTAGGCGTAAATCCGAAAGATTTAAGAGCACAAATTGAACTTTCTACTAAAACCGGTTCAGGAATTCCTAGTCAATTACTAAATATTCCATTGGTAAAACAAGCAGAAAAAGTATTAAAGATAACTTATTTAGAAGCCAAATTGTTTAAAAGTAATGTAATTGGTACAGAACATTTATTGTTGTCTATATTAAAAGACCAAGATAATGTGGCTACACAAACATTACAACAATTTGATGTTAATTACGACAAAGTAAAAGAAGAAATTATGATATTAAACTCGTCAGAAGATTTTAACCCAAAATCAGAATTCCCGGGAGCTTCATCTGATGACGATGACGACAGCGGAAAAGGTTTTATGGGTGGAGGCGGAAGTCCTTCAAAAGGCTCAGAAAGCAAATCAAAAACTCCTGTATTGGATAATTTTGGTAGAGATTTAACCAAGTATGCCGAAGATGGAAAACTAGATCCTATTGTTGGCCGTGAAAAAGAAATAGAACGTGTTTCTCAAATCTTAAGTAGAAGAAAGAAGAATAACCCTATTTTAATTGGAGAACCCGGTGTGGGTAAATCTGCTATTGCAGAAGGATTGGCTTTGCGTATTGTTCAAAAGAAAGTTTCCAGAGTATTATTCAACAAAAGAATTGTTACCTTAGATTTAGCTTCTTTGGTTGCAGGAACAAAATACAGAGGACAGTTTGAAGAACGTATGAAAGCGGTGATGAATGAATTGGAAAAATCTCCAGACATTATTTTATTTATTGATGAAATTCATACCATTATTGGTGCAGGAGGTGCTACAGGTTCTTTAGATGCTTCTAATATGTTTAAACCTGCATTAGCAAGAGGCGAACTTCAATGTATTGGTGCTACCACTCTTGATGAGTATAGACAATACATAGAGAAAGATGGTGCGCTGGAAAGAAGATTTCAAAAAGTAGTGATAGATCCTGCTACAGTTGAAGAAACTATGCAGATACTTGAAAATATTAAAGAAAAATATGAAGATCATCATAATGTTGTTTACACAGAAGAAGCAATTAAAGCTTGTGTAACCTTAACAGATAGATACATTACTGACAGACATTTACCGGATAAAGCAATTGATGCGTTAGATGAAGCCGGCTCTCGAGTACATATTACCAACATTAAAGTGCCTAAAAACATCATTGAAATTGAGAAAAAAATTGATGAAATAAAGGCAAAGAAAAGTCATGTGGTAAAAAGTCAGAAATATGAAGAAGCTGCTCAGCTAAGAGATACTGAAAGAACACTTTTGAAAGAATTGGATGATGCTAAAACAGCATGGGAAGAAGAAACTAAAAACAATAAAGAAACAGTTTCTGAGGAAAGTGTTGCGGAAGTGGTTTCTATGATGTCAGGAGTTCCTGTTCAACGTGTAGCTCAAGCAGAAGGCGATCGTTTATTTAAAATGTTTGATGAAATACACGATAAAGTTATCGGACAAAATGATGCCATTAAAAAAGTTGTTAAAGCTATTCAGAGAAACAGAGCGGGACTTAAAGACCCAAACAAACCTATTGGAAGTTTTATCTTCTTAGGACCAACAGGTGTTGGTAAAACTCAATTAGCAAAAGTATTAGCCAGGTATTTATTCGATAGTGAAGATGCACTTATTAGAATTGATATGAGTGAATACATGGAAAAATTTGCTGTTTCTCGTTTGGTTGGTGCCCCTCCGGGCTATGTAGGTTATGAGGAAGGTGGACAGCTTACTGAAAAAGTAAGAAGAAAACCCTACTCTATTGTATTGCTTGACGAAATTGAAAAAGCTCATCCGGATGTATTCAATCTGTTGTTACAAGCATTAGATGATGGTATTTTAACTGATAGTTTAGGTAGAAAAATCAACTTTAAGAACACCATTATTATTATGACATCTAATATTGGAGCTCGTCAGTTAAAAGATTTTGGTCAGGGAGTAGGTTTTGCTACTTCAGCTAAAAAAGAAACTGCTGATGAACATTCGGCAAGTGTTATTCAAAATGCATTGAAAAAAGCTTTTGCTCCTGAGTTCCTTAATAGAATTGATGATGTTGTCATTTTCAATTCGTTATCAAAAGATGATATTTTCAAAATTATTGATATTGAATTAGAAAGCTTATACAAACGTATTCAAGGCTTAGGATATAAAATTGATTTGGCTAACGATGCTAAAGACTTTATTGCAGATAAGGGGTATGATGCTGCTTACGGAGCAAGACCTTTAAAAAGAGCTATCCAAAAATACTTGGAAGATCCGTTGGCTGAAGAAATTATTCAGTCAAAAATTAAAGAAGGAGATACCATTAAAGTAGAATTGGATAAAGTTACTAAAGAATTGGTAATGACCGTTGTTAAAGAAAAACCTAAAAAAGCGGACACCAGCTCAGAAAAAGACGCTGAAAAATAACAACAGGAAAATAGTTTATTGATAACCCTTAAGTAATAAACTTACTTAAGGGTTATTTTTTTACACACTCCTTCTAAAGCAAATTAGTTAACTCACTTAAGCAATTAATTTCATTGTTAACATTATGTTGGTGCGGACGATTATTAAAGTTAAAATAAATACTGTCCATGCCAGCTCTTGTAGCTCCATAAATATCGGCATAATAATCATCCCCTATCATTATGGAATTACTAACATGCGCATTGGCATTTTTAATGGCTTTTTTAAAAATTAGTGGATGTGGTTTTTTTACGCCTACTTTCTCAGAAAATATAAGCTGATTAAAATAATTCATTATTCCCGACTTATTCAGTTTTATCAGCTGAACTTCCTCAAATCCGTTAGTAATAATATGCAGCACATATTTATTTTTCAAATAATCTAATGTTTCAATAGTGTGTGGCAACAAAACAGTTTGCTGTGGAGAATAATTAATGTAATAATCGCCTATTTGTACAGCAATATCATTATCGTCTGCACCATACTCCAGCATGGTTTTGTAAAATCTTTCGGAGCGAAGTTTTTCTTTATCTATTTTATTTCTGCTATATTGTTTCCAAAGCTTTTCATTGATAACTTCATAGGTTTTAATAAACTCATCCGAATTACTGATAAAACGAGCCAACTCAAATTTCACAAAAATTTCATTCAACACATTTTTAGAATTTTCATCAAAATGCCACAGTGTTCTGTCTAAGTCGAAAAAAATATGTTCGTATTGTTTACTCATTTAAAATTTATAAAGTGAATTAGAAAAATACAGCTAATTTTTTAAATTATCTAAAATATTGAATTATTTTTTATATTAATAACCCAATCAAATCCTCGATTGATACGTAAACAATTCAAAATAGCGTCCTTGTTTAGCAATTAATTCATCATGATTGCCTTTTTCTTTTATCTCCCCATTCTCTATTACTAAAATCTGGTCAGCTTTGCGGATAGTACTCAATCGGTGAGCAATTACAAAGGTAGTTCTTCCTTGCATTAAATTACCCAAACTCGCTTGTATCAAGGCCTCGCTTTCGGTATCTAAGTTAGAGGTAGCTTCATCTAAAATTAATATTTTAGGATCTGCCAATACCGCTCTTGCAATGGCTATTCGTTGTCGTTGTCCTCCAGAAAGTTTAACACCTCTTTCTCCTATTACAGTTTCTAAGCCTTTTTCAAACCTATCAGTAAATTCATTTACATAAGCTGCTTTTACCGCTGCTTGTATGGCTTCTTCACTAGCATTTGGTCGAGGAAAAATAATATTTTCCCTAATTGTGCCTTCAAATAAAAAATCATCTTGTAATACTACGCCCAAATGTTTTCTATAACTGTTTAAAGTGACTTTCGATAAGTCTTTTCCATCTATGGTTATTTTACCCGAATGTGGTGTTAAAAATGAAGAAACCAAACTGGCAATGGTACTTTTTCCCGAACCGGAAGATCCCACCAAAGCTGTTACTGAACCTCTGGGTGCATGAATATTGATGTTACGAATTACTTCTTTGTCTTGTTCATAAGCAAAAGAAACATTTTCAAAAGTGATATCTCCATTTATCGCTTCCAGCTCTATTACTCGTTCTTTTGTATCGTGTTCCGATTCCATGTTCATAATTTCTTCCGTTCGATCTAATCCTGCAAAACCTTCTGTTAGCTGACTGCCAATATTACTCATCTGCACTATGGGAGCTATCATAAATCCTAAATAAAGGGTAAATGCCAAGAAATCTCCAAAAGTTAATTCATCATGCATAATCATATATCCTCCAATTCCCATAATACCTGTGGAAGCAAGCCCTAATAAAAAAGTAGCTGAACTGGTAATTAAAGCTGTGGAAGTAAGGCTTTTTTTAATGTTTAAGAACAGCTTTTCTACCCCCGTTTCAAAACTTTTTATTTCTTGTTGCTCGGCATTAAACCCTTTTACCACCCTTACCCCATTTAAAGTTTCTGTTAATCGACCGGTTACTTCTGCATTTATTTTCCCTCGTTCTCTAAAAATAGGGCGAATAAATCCAAAAGCTTTCATAGCTACAAATCCGAATATAGCAACAGGAACAAGCACATAAGCGGTCATCATTGGACTAATTTTTATTAATAGTATCAAAGAAATGACAGCAGTTAGTGTTCCTCCTACCAATTGCACTAAACCTGTTCCTACTATGTTTCTTACACCTTCTACATCTGTCATAATTCTAGAAACCAATTCTCCTGATTTACTGTTGTCAAAAAAACTAACAGGCAAACTCAATATTTTTTGCTGCACCTTCACTCGCAATTGAGCAATCAAATGCTGTGCTTCAACACTCAATAATTTAGTTAACAAAAATGAAGTAACGGCTTGGACCAAAATTGCTCCGGCAACAACAAGAATTATGGTATATAATTTATCAAAATCTTTATTGACAATAACATCATCAATCAAGTACTTAGAAGCTCCAGGAAGAATTAAACTTGCTAAACGGCTAATTACAATAAGGACTAACCCCACAAAAAGCAACTTTTTTCTTGGCCAAATAATGGTTTTAAATACGCTGCCTATGGATACTTTTGTATTACTCATGATGTGATAAATTTAAGTCGTAAAATTACTTTTAATCAATTACTTTTGTTGGTATGCAAAAAATTTATATTCACAAAATAGATTCTCCATTAGGTTTGTTAACTGTTGGAGCTACCAGCAAAGGAATCTGCTTGTTAGAATTTGATAATGAACAACGCATTGCCAAACATCTTGATCAATTTAATAAACGTGAGGAAGTAGTATTGATTAATGCAACATCTGATTTGCTTATTCAAGCAGAAGAACAGTTAAAAAAATACTTTGATGGTGAACTTAAAACGTTTGATTTGCGATTGGATATGGTAGGGACAGATTTTCAATTAAAAGTTTGGAAGGAACTATTAAAAGTACCTTATGGCATTACCCGAAGCTATAAAGAACAGGCTGTTGCTGTAGGAGATTTAAAAGCCATAAGAGCTGTAGCCACTGCTAACGGAGAAAATAGAATTTCTATTATTATTCCTTGTCATCGCATTATTGGTTCTGATGGTAGTTTAACCGGTTATGGTGGTGGTATTTGGCGAAAACAAAAATTACTGGAATTGGAGACCAATCAAACAACGTTGTTTTAAGTTTTTTTCCTTTTGTCATCTCGAGCAAAGTTTTTCGTACTGATAGTAATCAGTACAGAAAAACACAGTCGAGAGAACTTCTAATTTCATTGACCTATATAGTCAATTTAAAATCATAATTCCTAACTAAGAAGATGTATTTAGCTTCATTTTATAAACTTCGTTCGGCATGACAACTCTAAGGGAATGAGCTTCTTACACCTTCTTCACTCGAACAGCATTCAGTCCTTTTTGACCTTGTTCTAGTTCAAACGTTACTTTGTCGTTTTCGCCAATTTCATCAATTAATCCGCTAACATGAACAAAATATTTTTCTTGATTATCGGTATCTAGTATAAATCCGTACCCTTTAGAGCTATCGAAAAAAGAAACTTTTCCTTTTCTATTAGGATTAAATTCTTCATCTACTCTTTTAGAAACGCCTAACTCAATGTTTTCGGCTTTAATAACTTTCTTTTTTTTGTTGGGGTCTGGTGGAGTATCGGTAATCATACCGTTTTCATCAACATAAGCAATCATGCTATCGAAGTCGCCATCAGATGAGTTGGCTTTACGTTCTTCTTTTTTGGCTAATTTATCTTGACGTTTTTTTAATCTTTTTTTCTCTTTTTCTTTTTTGTTGTAGGTTTGTTGCGATTTTGCCATTGTATAGTTTAGTTGTTAATACACACACAATCTGAATATTGTGTGTAATTTTGAGCTTTCAGGCTGCAAAGGTAGTCTTTTTATATGCCGTTTTTATGAATTTCACTACTTTTAATTACTTCATTTTGAATTAATTTTAAAACCTAAATAAATCTTAATTTTAACGTCCTAACCTGTATGTATTTAAGTTATGAAAAACTTGTTTTTACTTGACAAAGATATTGTTTACCTGAATTTTGGTTCTTTTGGAGCTTGTCCTAAAGAAATTTTTGAAGATTATATAAAATGGCAATACTTACTCGAAAAAGAACCCGTACAGTTTATTGCTTATAATGGTATTAACTATGTAAAAACTGCACTAAATAGCTTAGCTGACTATATTCATTGTGATTCATCGAACCTTGTATTTGTTCCTAATCCTACTTTTGCTGTTAATATATTGGCTAAAAATATAAAACTCTCTCCGGAAGATGAAATTTTAACTACTAATCTGGAATATGGGGCTCTGGATAGAACCTGGAGTTTTTATTGCAATGCCTCAGGAGCTAAATATGTTCAACAACCAATAAGTTTACCGATTCAGTCTAAAGAAGCTTTCTTAAAAGAGTTTTGGAAAGGTTATTCTGATAAAACCAAAGTAGTTTTCATAAGTCATATTACCAGTAGCACAGCTCTTATTTTACCTGTAAAAGAAATTTGTGAGGAAGCTAAAAAAAGAGGGCTACTTACTATTGTTGATGGAGCCCATGTTCCGGGACATATTGATTTAGACCTAAGTAAAATTGAGGCGGATTTTTATACCGGAGCTTGTCACAAATGGATGATGACTCCCAAAGGCTGTTCTTTTCTTTATGCTAAACCTGAGTTCCAAAAAATGCTAGATCCTCTAATTATTAGTTGGGGATATGAAAGTACTTCCCCATCTGATTCTCAGTTTTTTGACTATCACCAATTTAATGGCACCAGAGACTTTTCTGCTTATTTAACAGTTCCTAAAGCCATTAAATTTATGGAAAAACATAATTGGAAAACAGTGGCAGGGGATTGTAAAGAGAAATTACTATCTGTTGCACCAACTCTTTTTGAAGTACTAAAAACTAACCCCTTAGCACCATTAAATAAAGAATTTTATGGACAAATATGTAGTGCTGAAATAACAACTCCATCACCAGAAAAACTAAAAGAATTGTTATTCAATAAGTATCATATTGAAATTCCTATTATGAAACATGGCGATAAATGTTTTATTCGTTTTTCATTTCAAGCTTTCAATACTACTAATGAAATAGATTATTTAGCTCAATGCATTAGAGAAATAATAAAGGAAACGGATTTAATACAAGTGAACTAATTAGTTTCCTTCTAACTTTTCAACTCTGTGTTTAAGGTCTTTGAGCTCTATGCCAACACTTCTCATCAAATTAAGAATGTTTGCCGGATTAATTTCATCTTCTTGATACTGCCCAATACATAAATTGAGTTTAAATTGCCATATTTCCAATACTTCGGATAAATGCAACATGTAAGGCTCATACATTTTATTATCAGATGAGAGCATTAATATTCCCTCCTCCATCCTATCCGTAAGTACTCGTTTGTAAACTAATCCGTCATTTTTTGTAAGGATAATATAACAATAACTGTTTTTTACTTGGTGAGGTCCTTCTAAATATTCTCCCACTACTACATCACCATCTTTTACCCACGGATGCATAGAATCTCCTTTAATAGGAAAAGCCCTGTGTTTTCCTGTTGGTAAAAAGTTTAAACTCATAATAGGTAAATCTGCAATGTATTCGGTATCGGTATAACCTTGTAAATAACCTGCCGAAGCTTCTTTGGTAACCACTTCAATTACATCATTATTGTTGACATCTACTTTTATAGGAAATAAAATCCGCTGATTACCAATATCCATAAAAGTATCATCTTGAGCTAAAGTTAAATCGTTTTTCACCAATGCATCTATCGGAATTTTAAAAAATTCAGACAACACAATAAGTGTTTCTATTGGCGGAACAGATCTACCTTCTTCATAAGAACCAATTCTAGATTTAGTAACCTCTATTGCTTGAGCAAACTGCTCTTGTGTCAAGCCTTTTAACATTCGTAAATGCTTGATGTTTTTTGAAATTTTCATCATAACTACAAATATAAGTCAAATAATCTACATATTATAGTTATATTTGTAAAATAATTTAAAACTATGCGAGGTAGAGGAAGTCAAATACAGGTAAACAACAAATTTGCTAAAACCGCTTATGTAAACGAACATATAGAAGGTATTGATGTGCCTTTTTTGGAAGATACTAAAACCGAATACATTGCAGAATTTCCTAAAAAGATAGTCAACAAAGTGTATAGTCCTACTGTACCGTTTGCTTATTCTATGAATCCATATCAGGGCTGTGAACATGGTTGTGTGTATTGTTATGCGAGAGAAAGTCACCAATACTGGGGTTATGGAGCAGGATTAGATTTTGAACGTAAAATTATTTATAAACCTGATGCTCCCAAACTGTTAGAAAAACAGTTTAACACTAAAAATTGGAAAGTTAGCCCTATTATGTTGTCAGGAAATACCGATTGCTACCAACCGATAGAGAGAAAGCTAAAAATTACAAGAGAAATATTAAAGGTATGTTTAAAATATAAACATCCGGTAAGCATCATCACTAAAAATGCGTTAATACAAAGAGATATTGATTTATTGATTCCTTTAGCAAAATTAAATTTAGTTCATGTAAGCTTAAGTATTACTTCATTTGATAATAAATTAAGAAGCTTATTAGAACCAAGAACAGCTTCTATCCAAAAGAAACTAGAAACATTAGAATTATTATCTGCCAATAATATTCCTGTAAATGTGATGGTAGCTCCTATTATTCCTGGATTAAATAGTCATGAAATTCCTAATATTGTTAAAAAAGTTGCTGAATCAGGAGCTTTATCTGTTGGCTACACTACAGTTAGGTTAAATGGAGAAATTGCTGAAATTTTTGAAGATTGGCTACGCAAAACTTATCCTGAAAGAGCCGACAAAGTGTTGAATCAGATAAAAGAAATAAATAATGGCAGTTTAGAAAGTAAAGGGAAAAACAGATTAAAGCTGCACGGAGAAACAGCAGTAATGATAAAAAGTATGTTTGATGTAGCCAGAAAAAAATACCTAAAAGACAAAGTTTGGCCGGCTTATGATTTAACTGCTTTTTGTCGTCCGACTAGTCAATTGAGTTTGTTTTAATCCACTAAAATAAGTGTATCGTAAGTTGCTCCATAACCGCCCCAAATACCCAAACCACCTTCAATGTTAGTGGTTACAGTAGTTGGTGCTGAAAAAGGATTTCCGGAACTCATAGCTGCAGCTTCAAAACTTTCCCAAAATTTAAAATGATAATAATCTATGGTACAAAACTTAATAATAACCGTGTCACCTTGTTGATAATAATAAGATGTTTCGGCTAAATCATCAGGAGCTTGAGAACCGGATTCTTTACCTCTACCAAAATTACCTTCAAAAGTAAGTCCGTTAATAAATTGATCATCAAAAGCAGAACCAAAAATAGGTATAAACCTTCCATCTTTACCAAGTCTTTTTGTATAAAGTCGATAAGCATTTCCTAATTGTGGTGGGTCTGAAAGTTCAAACCAAATATATCCGAAATTACTATAACCCGGTTGATCTTTATACCAATACCTATTCATAAAAACTAATGGCGGAATTTCTGTTGTTGAAGTCAACACTTCATCACCCGAGGAAATATATAAGGAATATGTTTTGCCTACTTCACCAAAAATAGTAGAATCTAAGGTAGTATAAAGGCAAAACCCGAAAGTTTGTAAATTACTTAACGAAACACCTATTAACTCTGCAACAGCGGGTAAAAGTGAATCAGGTAATTGATTCGTACAAATTTCCGTAAGTTGCACCGTATTAGTTCCATTAGAAACCGTTACTAATGCATCACTTACAAAAAGTGTTTGTAAGGAGTTGATATCTGTTGGTTCAAAATAAGGAGATGTTTTGGTTAAAATAACAAAAGGAGGTCTACCCTGCTCTATGTTTCCCTCAACAACCAATTTAGTTTGAGCATCAGGCAAATCAATTTCAATTTCTTTTTCGCAAGAAACCAACACCATTGCTAGCATAAGTAGCAATAAAACGGGGATAATATGGTTTAATTTGTTCATAATAATTGGTTTTAAAAACTAAAATTCCAAGATATGGAAGGAATTATTCCAAATAATGAAACTTGTTTTGCTTTAATATCTAAACTGCCATTGTAAATATTTCCTTCGTTAGAGAAGTAAATGAAATAAGGGTTTTTTCTGTTGTATAGGTTATAAATAGAAAAATTCCAGCTCGATTTAAACTTTTTTGTTTCCTTTCCTTTTAATGTCAAAGCAACATCCATTCTGTGGAAAGCTTCCATTCTGTAAGAATTTCTTTCTCCATATTCGTTTACCACTTGTCCTTCTATAATATAACGAGCTGCAGGAAGTGTTAAAGCATTTCCTGAAGCATAAACCCAAGTTGCACCTAAAATTAAGCGGTCGGAAATTTCGTAATTAAAAACTACTGAAGCATCATGTCTTCTATCGTATCTTGGGTAAAATGGTTTCCCGTTGTTTAAATCATCAAATTGTCTTTTTGTCCATGCTAAGGTGTAACCTATCCAACCATTAATTTTTCCTACTTTTTTCTTTAAGAAAAACTCAGCACCATACGACCAACCTTTACCAAAAGTAAGGTTATTATCTACATTCGTTCCACTATCATCCTGAGGCATTGCGCCATCTTTATATTCTACTTGATTTTTCATATCCTTATAATATACTTCAACAGATGTTTCCCATTTATTTTTAAAAATATTTCTAAAATAACCTAAAGCATATTGAGTAGAAAATTGAGGCTTAGTAACCTCAGTACTCGGTATCCATTGATCTGTAGGTAAGGAAACAGAAGCTAAAGTAGCTAAATGAATGTATTGATAATTTTGTGTAAACGAGGCTTTAACAGAAGCTTTATCGTTAAAAGCATAACGGGTAATAAATCTTGGTTCCAATCCTTGATATAGTTTTACGGTTTCCCTTTTACCGTACTCAACAGTATCTAGAGGAGCACCTCTTTCATCATTAATATAGCGTTTAAATGGACCAATGTGTTGGTAAACGGTATATCTTAATCCAGGTTGAATTTTAAATTTTTCACTAATATCCCATTCATCAGAAACATACAAAGCCCCTTCGTTAGCATAATTAATAATTACATCTCCCGTATTAAATTCAACATCGGCAGAACTTACTTCTGCACTATTAGGAGTAAATTTATGAAAGATATAAGCTCCTCCAAACTTTATTTTATGTAGGATGGATGGTAAATAAGTATAATCTGCTTTTAAGTTATAGTCAGTGATTCCTGAGTATAATCCAAATTCAAATTGATCTTGTTTGGCAATTACTTTAAATCTATAATCTGTAAAAGAAGCAGTAACATCTCCATAAAATTCATCATTAAAAATATGACTCCATTTTAGGGCAACTATACTGTTTCCCCATGGTGTATTTAACTCAAAACCATCATCAGAATTTTTAAAAGTAAACACATCTCTACCCAAATAACCACTTAAACTTAATTTATCTTTTGAGGATAAGATATAGTTGAATTTAGTATTAAAATCATAGAAATAATAGTTACTTCCTTTAAATTTTGAGGAGTCGCTAACAAAAGGCTGTGCTAAATCTCCTGCATAAGTTCTTCTGGCAGACACTAAAAAAGCGGCTGTATCTTTTTTTATTGGACCTTGTACTGTTAGTCTGGATGAAATTACACCTATGCCTCCATCAACTCTATATTTTTTCATATCACCATTATTCATGGAAATATCTAAAACAGATGATAATCTTCCGCCATACTCAGCAGGCATTCCGCCTTTTACCAACTTCACTTCATCAATAGCATCAGCATTAAAAACAGAGAAAAAACCAAATAAATGAGAAGCATTATAAACAGTGGCTCCATCAAGCAAAATTAAGTTTTGGTCAGGACCACCACCTCTAACATAAAATCCGGAGTTTCCTTCACCTGCATTTTGCACTCCGGGAAGCAACTGAATAGTTTTTAGTACATCTACTTCACCAAAAATAGCAGGCAATGTTTTTACCTTATCCATTTTTAATTCTACTGTACTCATTACAGCCTCATCTGTATTCTGATTTTCTTTTTCACCAACCACAGTAAACTCTTCAGCAGTAATTACAGCTGGTTCAATTTTGCGGTTAATTTTAGTGTTTTTGTTAAGTACTAAAGGAATTTCTTGTTCATTAAAACCTATATATGAAATTACTAAAGTGTAATTACCTTTAGGAAGGCTTAAGGAATAAAAACCTTTATCATTAGTTGCTGTTCCTTTACGGGTTTCTTTAATATAAACCGTAGCCCCAACAGCAGGTTCGTTGGTAGATGCATCTGTAATAGTTCCACTAACTGTATAATTTTGTGCTGTTATATTGTTGGCACTTAAAAGCAACAATACACTCAATAAAACTATCGACCAAATTCCTTTCATGTGTTTATTTTTCTATTTTATTAAATCGGACACATGTAACTTCCACATAATCATTTTCCTGTGTAAAAATCTTTATCATGGTCGTTTCATTTTTTTTAAATAGGCAACAAATTTACCTATTAAAGCAATTGTTCTTAGTAAGAATGAGTATTTTATTTTTGTTAAATTATATTAATTTTCAACAAACATCTATTTTACCTTTTCCTCATTCTACTCTAATTATTCTTTATTTTTGCGACTTAACTAAATCTTTCAACATCATGAAACACCTAGCTATATTGTATTTGTTAATAACACTCTCTTGTTTTTCCGTAAAAGCACAAACAGACTCAACTCACTATGATAAAGCATTAGCAGATAGCTTAAAAGCTGATGATTACGGTATGAGAATGTATTATTTTGTGATTCTTAAAACAGGTACAAACACCTCTGATAACAAAGAAGAAATAAGTGCCGCCTTTAGAGGACATCTTGACAATATTAATAAATTGGTAAAAGAAGGTAAGTTAATTGTAGCAGGACCTTTTGGCAAAAATGAGAAGCAATATAGAGGACTGTTCATTTTTATTGCAGAAAATAAAGAAGAAGTAGAAAAGTTTTTGAGTACCGATCCTGCTGTGGATCAATCATTTTTAGAAGCAGAAATTTACGATTGGTATGGTTCTGCAGCTTTGCCTACTTATTTACCTTATGCTAAAAAAGTTAGTAAGAAAAATCCTTAAGTTAATGAATAAAGATTTACGTATTGTTTTCATGGGAACACCTGATTTTGCTGTAGCTTCATTAAAAAGCATAGTAGAAGCTGGTTTTAATGTAGTGGGTGTAATTACAGCTCCCGATAAACCTGCGGGAAGAGGTCAGCAACTTTCTAAATCTGCAGTTAAAATTTATGCCGAAGAGCAACAACTTACTTTACTGCAACCTACCAATCTTAAAGATGAACAATTTCTTAATGAATTAAAAGCCTTAAATGCCAATCTTCAAGTAGTTGTCGCTTTCAGAATGCTCCCTGAAGTAGTTTGGAATATGCCCGAATTAGGTACTTTTAATTTACACGCGTCTCTCCTACCTCAATACAGAGGTGCTGCTCCAATAAACTGGGTTATTATTAATGGAGAAAAAGAAACCGGGGTAACTACTTTTTTCTTACAACATGAAATTGATACCGGAGAAATTATATTTCAGGAAAAGGTATCTATTGGAGATGATGAAACTGCCGGGCAATTACATGATAAATTAATGAAAATTGGTGCTAATTTGGTTGTAAAAACCTTAACAGCCATAACAGAAAATAATATACAAACAACTCCTCAAGAGAATAACAAAGAACTAAAACTCGCTTATAAAATCTTTAAACCCTTTTGTAAAACTGACTGGAAAAAACCTCTAAATGAGATACATAACCATATAAGAGGATTAAGCCCTTACCCTACTGCTTTTACTCAGTTTATACATCAACCAACAGGTAAGGTGATTAATTGTAAAATTTTTAAATCCAAGGCTTTAAAAGAAAATCATAACTATAAAATTGGTAAAATTATTTTTACTAAAAATGAATTAAAAATTGCTGTTAAAGATGGCTATATTGCTATTTTAGAATTACAACCAGAAGGGAAAAAAAGAATGACAGCTGTAGCTTTTCTTAATGGTATTGATATGAATGATTACTTGTTAATCGTTTAAAAAAATCTAAATGTTCTCATTCGTAAAGCATTATAAACAACTGGAAAAACACATTATTCAGTTTATCGTTGCTGAATTTTTTCTACAACTTATTAATAGTGCATTTATGGCTATTATGCTGATTTATATGGAAAAAGTTGGCTACGAAGATCATGAAAGTGCTTCTTTTGTTTCTTTTCGGTTTTTAGGTGTTTTATTATTTGCATTTCCTTTAGGTTTATTTATTAAGGGACGAAAGTTAAAACCCATCTTTTATATTTCGTCTTTCTTAACGCCTGCTCTTGCTTTACTTATTGTTTTTGCTATTTCGCAACAAGCCTCATTATTACTTTATATTGTATTGTTTTTTTGGGGAGTAAGTTTTATTGGAATACAAATTTCTGCTATACCTTATATTTTAAGAAATGCAAAAAAAGAAACACATACCGCTGCCATTACGTTGAGTTACTCCACTTGGAGCCTGGCAAACATCTTTAGCGGGGCATTAATTTTCAGTTTAAAAAACATTAACCCTGAATTATTTGATGAAAAATTGATTTTACAAGTTATCTGTACACTCGGTTTTATAGGTACATTCTTTATCTTTAAAATAAAATTTAGTGAAAACATTCCCCAACTCAAGAAAAAACGAACCAACCTTAAAGAATTTGATTGGCTCATTATTTTTAAAGCATTAATTCCAACTATTGTTATTGCTGTTGGTGCCGGACTTACCATACCTTTTATTGGTTTATTTTTCTTTAAAATTCACGGATTAGATTCTGATGAATTTGCTATTATTAGTGCTTTTGCCACCTTAATTGTTTTTAGCATGGTGCTGTATGTTCCCATAATAAAAGACAAATTAGGCTATAAATTAGCTGTTCCACTTACTCAGACCATTGCTATAGTTGCTTTAATTGTATTGGCTTTTACAGAAATTATGTCATTTGAATGGGCGGTTTATATTGCCATTGCAGCTTACATCATAAGACAACCATTAATGAACATGGCTGGTCCTATGACATCAGATATTGTAATGGATTACGTTGGTGAAAGAAACCAAGAAATGATGAGCGCCTTAACTTCTGCCGTTTGGTCGGGCAGTTGGTTTATTAGTTCTATAATTTTTCAAGTGTTACGACAAATAGGATTGCAATATGTTTATGTTTTCCTTATTACAGCTGCTCTTTACTTTTTTGGAGTTTTTCTCTATTACTTATTAATATTAGACTACGAGAAAAAAATAAAGCTTAGAGAGGTTGTAAACTAACTATTTTTTTATACCTTAGCGACTTAATCATTACTACATTGTCTTGAAAAACAGTTTAATATATCTTATTTTTTCCATTTTACTCTTGTTGTTTGCTTGTAACAAAGAAGCAAACAAAATTACCCCAACCCCAGAACCCACTCCTACTCCTGATATTTTCTCTTCAATTTATCAAACTTCAAATTCAGGAATTGCCGATAACTTTATTAATGACATTGAAATACTTGGGAACATTGTAAAAATAGCTACTAATAATGGTCTTTCTATTTTTGATGGAAATAATTGGTCGGTACTGAATACAACAAACGCAGGATTACCAAGTAATAAAATTAATTGTATACAATCTAATGGCACAACTACTTGGATAGGAACAGATAATGGTTTAGTGAATTATACCAACGGAATAACAACCATCTATAATACAAGCAACTCTCCATTACCTGCTAATAAAATAAGAGCTTTAACCCTAAGTATTAGTGGTAAATTGTGGATAGGTACTTTTTCAGGAGGCGGATTAGCTTCTTTTGATGGAAGTAATTGGCAAGTTTTTACTCCCTCAAACTCGGATTTGCCAAACAACTCTGTTTCTGTTATTAAGGAAAATACAAACGGTGATTTATGGATAGGAACAGGATCTGGTATCTCTGTTTTTGATGGAAATAATTTCACCAATTATAATCCTGGAAATTCAAACTTACCTAATCCTTTTGTATTTGATATTACTTTTGATAATACCATTACTTGGGTAGCAACTAATGGAGGACTCACAAAAATTGATGGTAGTTCATGGTATACTTATAATATGCAAAATTCAGGCTTACCTTTAAATTTACTCCGCTCTGTTGCCATTAAATCTTCTACAGAAGTATTTGTAGGTATGTCGGGACAAGGTATTGCTCAATTTAACCCAACTACTAGCGAATGGGTACATTTCAATTTTTCCAATTCAAACTTGCCTAATAATTACATTAACAAAATTACTGTAGACTTCTCTAATAAAGCATGGATAGCAACAGAAAACGGTATAGCTATCTATTAATCAACGTCTTTTAATCGTTAATAAGTTTTATTTTATCTCATCATATTTTTTTATACATTTGAAAACTAAAATTTAAACTAAAATCAACCTTATGAAAAAAACATTACTTTCTTTATTAGCAATTGTTGCTATTACATCAACTATTGTAGCTCAAAATTGTGCTCCAGATGGTCAATATACTGCTCCGGGTGTATATCCAGATAGTGCGACTAATTTACCAACTGCTTATGTTGGTCAACCGTATAGCGAAGTGATAACTGCTGTAACCCCTGCGGATACTTGTATTGTTATTGCTTTTCCTCCTTGTACTACTGTGCCAATTGATAGTGTTATTGTTACATCTGTTACAGGTTTACCTCCAGGATTTACAATTGTTTCTGAAAATGAAAATTCATTGCCTTTTAAATTTCTAGGAGGAACTTCCAGCTGTATGTTAATTACAGGTAACCCTACAGTTTTAGATACCGGACATTATTCTATAAGTGTCAACGGAACAACTTACGCTACTGTGTTTAGCCTTACGCAAACCCAACCGTTTGATGTTAATTATTATTTTATTGATATTGTAGATACAACAGGTTCGCCAGTTAGTGTAAATGAATTAGCTGAAAATAAATTTGCAATTACTCAAAACTATCCTAACCCATTTAGCAATACTTCTACTATAGAATTTAACACTCCTACAGCAGAAGTAGTTGAACTAACAGTTTTTAATTTATTAGGAAAAGAAATTAAAACAGAAAAAATTAGTGCAAGTTCTGGTAAAAACACTTACACGCTTAATGCAAGTAACTATGAAAATGGAGTTTATTTCTACCAACTTACTTATCAAGCTGAAAGAATTACAAAAAGATTTATTGTAAATAAATAAGATTAAACGACTGAGTATAAAAACATGAAGAAAATACTATTAAAACTATTACTAATCACTCCTGCTGCTGTTTCGGCAGGAGGTTTTCAGTTAAATTTACAAGGATTAAAAGCTGCTGCCATGGGAGGTGCTTTCACAGGCTTATCAAACGATGCCAGTGCAGTTTTTTATAATCCGGGAGCCATGAGTTCACTTACAGGACATCAATTTACTTTTGGAGCTAATTTAGTAGATCCTCATGTTTCTGTACAAACGCCTCAGGTGGCAAACACCAATCAAACCTCTCCTAGGGCTACCCCTATTCATTTTTATTACTCAGGTCAATTGAATGAAAAATTTAATTTTGGTTTTTTGGTAAATAATCAGTTTGGTTCGAGTTCTTCTTATGAAGATGATTGGCAAGGTAGATACATCATCCAAAATATTAGCCTTAGAACATTTATGTTTCAACCAACGGTTTCTTATAAGTTACATGATAAAATAAGCATTGGTGCTGGTTTTGTTTATGCTACAGGAAGTTTCTCTACAGAAAAAGCGATACCCGTAAGCTCTTCAACAACTACTGAAGGTAAAGCAAGTTTAACAGGTAGTGGTGATGGTGTTGGTTACAACATTGGTATTTTCTCTAACTTTTTAACCTTAGAAAGTGGAAGTAAAAAAACTGATTTTAATTTAGGATTAAGTTATCGTTCTGCTATGCCTATTGATTTATCTAATGGAGAGGCTGAATTTACTGATATACCGGTTGCTCTTCAAGAACAATTTCCTACAAAAACAGGCTTTACTTCTAAACTTACACTTCCTCAAGTTTTTACCGCTGGTTTAAGTGTTCAACATCAATACAATGAAAACTTACTGTTTACTGTAATTTATGATTTCAACTGGACAGGTTGGTCTTCTTACGATACGCTAACGTTTAAATTTGATAATAAAGAAACTCCTGAATCTAAAACTGTAAAAGATTGGCAAGATGTTGTTACGCACCGTTTTGGTTTAGATATTACTTACAAAAACAAATATAGCATTAGAGGTGGTATCTATATGGATAATTCACCTATAAAAGATGGTTTTGTTAGTCCGGAATTACCGGATATTACCCAAACTGCATACACAGGAGGTTTTGGCTATAAAATCAATGAAAAATTTTCTATCGACTTTTCTTTTATCAGACAAAGTGCCGAACGTAGAGATTTGTTGTTAGCTGCTAATTTTGATGGTACCTACAGAAGAAAAGTGAATGTTTACGGATTAGCATTGAACATTAAATTATCCGGAAAATCTAAGTCCTCTACTTCAACTATTGAATAATGAAATTTTCTAAACTTACATATCTTTCAGCTACAATTTTAGTTGCTGTATCTTGCACCAAAACTGAATTTGATCCTTACGAAGCGCCAGATTCAGGAAGTGCTGATTTTTCTAACTATATTTCTATAGGAAGCTCATTTACTCAAGGTTTTCAAGATGGTGGCTTACACAACGAATTTCAACAACAAGAAAACTCTTACCCTGCTATTATTGCTGCTCAAATGGGCGTTTCATTTAAACAACCATTGGTTACTGGAGCTGGTTCGGGTTATATGCATTTAGCATTTCTTAATGAAAAAATAGAAGTAATAAAAGCTTACGATTGTAAAAAAAATGACAATCATCCGTTAGCTATTGCTTACGATCCTTCTTTTCTTACTTGGACGAATCAAACTACGACTTATAATAATTTAGCCATAGGTGGTTTAAATGTTAGAAATGTTATTTCTTTTAATAGTACAGATGCTATTACCAATTACATCTTATTTGGAGGAGGCACACCTTCTGGTCAGTTAGCTTGGAATTGCGTTGCCGGAGAACCTATTAGTCCTTATGGTAGATTTTTAAATTTTGGCAGTATTAGTAATCCTGTTGATTATATTGAACATGTGAAAAATAGTAAAGCTACATTTTTTACTTGCTGGTTAGGTATTCATGATGTTATGGGGTGGGCAAATGCCGGTGGTGATGATGTTAGTGGCTCTTCAATCCTTACACCTATTAGTAGTTTTAGAACAAAATATGATGCTTTGTTAGATACCTTAAAATTAACAGCCAGTGGTGGCGTTTGTGCTACGGTACATGATATTACTGAAGCACCATTTTTTAATACCGTTACTTTAGAAGTATTAGGTAAGGATATTTGGATTAAAGAAGGAGCTGATACTAACATTATAAGAAAAGCAGTAAAAGAAGACTTATTATTGCTTTCTTCTTCCTCTCTAATTAAAGAAGGAAAAGGCTTAACCATGCAAGATCCATTGCCTCATCAACAAGTGCTGGACAAAGAGGAAGTGCTTATTGTAAAAAACTATATTAATGCTATTAATGCTGAAATTAGAGCTTCTGCACAAGTAAGGGCTTATGCAATATTAGATATGTACCAATTTATGAAAACAGTTAATAGCAGAAACGAATTCAGTTTTGACGGAATTAACTTTACCACAGAATTTATTAAAGGTGGTTTCTATTCTGTTGATGGTATTCATCCAAATACGAGAGGTTATGCTATGATAGCCAATGAATATATGGAAGTGATTAATGCTTCTTATGGTGCCAATCTAAAACCTGTAGCGGTAAGTAACTACCGAGGAATTACTTTTCCTTAACTTACCAACTTCCTCCTGCTCCACCACCACCGAAAGAACCACCTCCAAATCCGCCAAATGATCCACCACCGGAACTAAAGTTGCCGAAAGAGCCTCCATGACTTTTATTAGAAGCATTCATCATCATTAAAGCAGCCCAAAAGCCTAAATTGTTAGAGGCTGCATATTTTGATGCTCCTCTAGATTTTAATATTACAAAGAAAATAATAAACAACAATACAAAAACAAATGGAACCCACCCTGCTGAGTTTTTCTTAGCATATTCATCTGCTGAAAATTCTCCTGAAGTAATTGATATTACTGTATTTACTCCAGCAATTATTCCCCAACTGTATTGTTTTTCCTTAAAATAAGGAATCATTTCATTTTCTACTATTCTTTTCGCAATAGCATCAGGTAAAACCCCTTCTAAACCATATCCGGGAGCTATAAAGGTTTCTCCAACACCATCGATTTCTTTGGGCTTTATCATTATTACTATACCATTGTTCTTTCCTTTTTGACCTACTTTCCATCTTTCGCCCAAGGTATAAGTAAACTCGGCTTTATCATAACCACACAAATCGGTAACGGTAACAACCAAAATCTGAGTAGAAGTGGTATCATTAAAAGCAATTAATGTTTTACGTAAATGAGCTTCCGATTCAGCATCTATAATATTAGCATAATCTTGCACTAAGTCTTGTTTTGCCGGTCGGTCTAACAAGCATTTTTCCTCCTTTGCTGCAAAAACAGAAAAAGAAACTAACAAAAAGAATATATTAAATAGTTGTTTCATTATTAGCCTCCAAAAGAAATTTCATCACTCAATTCATTTTCATCATTATGTTTGTCGTGCGGATAGTGTTTTTTCAACTGCTCTCCTGCCAAAATAATCCCTTGCGACAAACCTTCAGTAAATTTACCTTCTTTAAAGTTAGAAATCATCAAGTCTTTAATTTCATCCCAAAATCCTTTTGGCACTTTTAAATTAATGCCTGCATCGCCCAAAATAGCTAGTTTTCTATCTTCTACTGCCAAATAAATTAACACTCCATTGCGTAATGCTGTTTTTTGCATTTCCAATTCATCAAAAATAAAAGCAGCATGGTCGAGAACATCTTCTTTGCAATTCTTTTCTATGTGTACACGAATTTCTCCGGAAGTGTTTCTCTCTGCTTCTTTGATGGCCGCAACTATTTCTTTTTGTTGGGCTATGGTAAATAAATCTTGTGGCATGGGTTGGGTTAAGGGTTAAATGTTTGAAGTTTGAAGTTTGAAGTTTGAAGTTTGAAGTTTGAAGTTTGAAGTTAAATTAAAACTTAACAGGTTTTGGAAACCTATTAGGTTTATTCTTTACGTTTATTAAAACTCTACTGTTGGAGCTACATCAGCACCTTCGGCAGATTCGAAATAGGCTCTTTTTTCAAATCCAAACATTCCTGCATAAATATTTTTTGGAAATTTTCTGATGTAAGTGTTGAAATCTTTAGAAGCATCATTGAACTTCATACGTTCGTTAGCAATTCGGTTTTCTGTACCTTCCAACTGAGCTTGTAATTCTAAAAAGTTTTGATTGGCTTTTAAGTCAGGATATCTTTCTACCACCACCATCAAACGAGACAAAGCAGAGCTTAATCCATCTTGAGCTGCCTGGAATTTTTGCAAAGCTGCCGCATCTAAATTATCAGCATTTATAGTAGTAGAGGTAGCCTTAGCTCTAGCATTTACAACTCCTTCTAAGGTTTCTTTTTCGTGAGCAGCATAACCTTTTACTGTATTTACTAAGTTAGGAATAAGGTCGGCTCTACGTTGGTAAACGTTTTCTACCTGTGCCCATTGTCCATCAATAGCTTCATCTTTGGTTACCATACTGTTGTATGTGCCAATTGCTGAGAATACTAGCCATAAAATAAGTAATCCTAAGACACCTAATACAATTATTGATTTTTTCATGTTTTTGTTTTTTAAATTTTAGTTATCGTTATGCAAATGTATTTAATGTGAGGGAGTTGCCATTCGCTTTTTACAAAATCTTATTCACAATCTTTTTATGAATTTTAGACCCGACAGGTTTTGTAAACCTGTCGGGTTTAGTTTAAGATTATATCAATTCCAAACTACGTTTAATAAATTTAGTCAACTCCTCTCCTTTCAGCATGTTTTGCGAAAGCATGGCTAAATCGGCAGTCTGTTTGGTGATTTCTTTTTGTTTGGTCGCATCTTTCTCATTCAATATTTTAGAAATAATAGGATGATTAGCATTTACCACTAAATTGTAAGAATCAGGCATTGCACCTCCAAACATATTCATTCCTCCACCAACTTTACTCATATCTTTCATTCTACGCATAAACTCCGGCTGAACAATCGTCATAGGTTGATCTGTTTCATTCATACTTTCAAAAAGTACGGTAAACTTTTCTTTTGGAACTACTTCTTCAATAATTGGTTTTAGCTTTTCTTGTTCTTTATCAGATAATTTAGAAGGAATTTTTTCGTCCTTGTTTATTAATTTATCAATAGTATCCGCATCTATACGAGCAAAAGTGCTGTCTTTTACCGTTTGCTCTAACTTACCCACTAAGTGAGCAGTAAGTGCTGTATCTAACACAATTACTTCATAACCTTTATTGGTAGCTGCTTCTATAAACGAATGTTGATCTTCTACATCACTAGCATATAAAAACACAATTTTGTTGTCTTTATCTGTTTGTAAGGGTTTGATTTTCTCGGTAAGCTCATCCATGGTATAATACTTACCATCTGTTGTTTTGTATAAAGCGAATTTCTGAGCTCTCTCAAAGAACTTCTCATCTGAAAGCATTCCATACTCTATAAACACTTTAATATCGTCCCATTTTTGCTCAAAATCTGCTCTATCGTTTTTAAATAACTCTTCTAGCTTATCAGCTACTTTTTTAGAGATGTGGCTCGAAATCTTTTTAACTGCTCCATCAGCTTGTAAGTAAGAACGAGAAACATTTAACGGAATATCAGGAGAGTCGATAACTCCATGTAACAACATTAAGAAATCAGGTACAATTCCTTCTACAGAATCAGTAATAAACACCTGACGAGAATACAATTGAATTTTATCTCGCTGTACTTCCATGTTAGGTTTTATCTTAGGAAAATACAAAATTCCTGTTAGGTTAAAAGGATAGTCCACATTCAAATGTATGTGAAACAAAGATTCTTCAAAATTTATTGGATAAAGCTCTCTATAGAAAGCTGCATAATCTTTCTCCTCTAAGCTTGATGGCGTTTTAGTCCATGCCGGTGATGGATTATTAACAATATTATCCACCTCTTTTTTAACTTGCTCTACATTGCCATCTTTATCTTTTTTACCTTCTTTATTGTCCTCATAAATAGTTTTAGTGCCAAATTTTATAGCAATTGGCATAAACTTACAATATTTTTCTAATAAAGATGAAATTCTATGTTCTTCTAAAAACTCAGTAGAATCTTCTGCAATGTGCAAGATGATATCTGTTCCTCGAGTTTCTTTATTGCCTTGTTTTAAACTATATTCAGGACTACCATCACACTCCCAATGAGCAGCAGGTTCGTCTTTATAATTTTTTGATATGATTTCCACTCGTTCAGCAACCATAAAAGAAGAGTAAAAACCTAAACCGAATTTACCAATAATGTTTTGTGTATCAGTTTTATCTTTGAATTTACTAACAAACTCTTCGGCACCCGAAAAAGCAATTTGATTAATGTATTTTTTAATCTCCTCATCACTCATACCAATCCCTTTATCGCTTATGGTAAGCGTTTTGGCAGCTTTATCTAGCTTTACTTCTATGGTATCATCACCAATTTCGCCTTTAAACTCGCCCAAGGCACTTAACGAATGTAGCTTTTTAGTCGCATCCGTAGCATTGGCGATCAATTCTCTTAAAAATATTTCGTGATCTGAGTATAAGAATTTTTTAATAATGGGAAAGATGTTCTCCGTTTGAACCTTAATTTTTCCTTTTGCCATAGTCTTTTAATTTTTAAGTTTAACAGTTTTCTTAATAGTCAAACCGTATGCCACCACCTATTTAATGACAGATTGACTAATTAAACCCAAAACAATTATAAAATGACTGACAATTTTTCAAAAAGAAGCTTATTTTAAAGCTACGAATACATGAGTGGTTTGAGAAAAACAAGCTATAACATCACTTTTACGAAGACAGGAATCTATTATTTTATAGGTAAAAACCAATGAGATTTTTTCGCTGCTCAAAAATTTCAAAAAATGACGTTTTAGGTTGTGATTGGTTAGTTTCTTTCAGAAGGTTTAGAGGGCTAAAAAACATTCGTGCATTCGTGGCGAAAACACATCAAACATTACAAATGTAAACATCAATTTATATCAAAACAACTGAAAACAAAACAAGAATATTACAATTGTAATACAGCTATACCTAAACCTCGAATTGTAAATTTATAATTATTAAAAATCAGTTAGTTATATATAGTTATGTAAAGTATAAATATTGATAAAATAAGGGCTTTTTAAAATAATTTACATTTGTAACATCACCAATCCAAAACTTATGTTTACATTTGTAACAAGTTAATTGATTTACAATTGTAACATACTAAAAGACCATGAATATCACCGAAAGATTGCAATACATCATGAAGTTAAATAACTTATCAGCTTCTGCTTTTGCCGACAAAATTGAAGTGCAACGTTCGAGTATTTCTCATATACTTTCCGGACGAAATAAACCTAGTTTAGAATTTATTCAAAAAGTATTAGCTGCTTTTCCAAAAGTAAGTTCCGATTGGTTACTGACAGGAAATACTACTACCAACGAAAGTAATCCTTCTAATCAGGTACAAAGTGAAGCAAGTCCAACTTACAACTCCCCTACTACATCACTCAATAAACATGAAGGCGATAAAAAAATTCATAAGATAGTGGTTTTTTACACTGATAACACCTTTGAAGAGTTTCGTCAGAGATAAAATAATTATGCTAATAAATTCCAAATCATCTATTTTTCAGTACATTTGGTAGCATAAACTTCTAAAACTTCACCTTATGAAAAAAAACATGGGAACTGCAGATAGAATTATTAGATTAATAACTGCTGCCATTATTGTTACTTTATATTTTACCGAAATGATTACAGGAAACGTAGCCATTGTGTTACTAGTTTTATCAGGTATTTTTGTACTAACAAGCTTCATCAGTTTTTGTCCGCTCTACACTTTATTTGGAATAAAAACTTGTCCTAAAAAAGATAACTAACAATACCTTAAGCACCACACTATATTAGCGTGGTGTTTCTTTTATTTATGAAAACACTAATTTTAATTTTATCAGTCGGACTTATTTTCTTTAGCTCTTGCAAAAATACTTCAGAAGCAAACTTAAAAGAGAAAGATCCTAATAAAAGTCACACCACTTGCCAGCTGATTGAAAAAGAGTTTATCAATAAAGGTGGAAAAGTAACCGAATACAAAGAATTGTATTTACGTTGTTCTATTCAAGATTATTTTATAAAAATCTGCGAAAGCAATGTTGATGCAAAAACACTAAGAAAATACCTCAATAAAAGTATTAGCATAGAAATAGAAATAAAAGAAGGTAATTGGGACATTTGTACAGACGACCCCGCCTATGCTCAAAGTAGAGGTGGTACTTATGTAGTGATTAAAAAGATAATAAATTAAAATTCCTTCGTTTATTTCCTAGTATATTCATGTACAAACTTACAAAGCTGTTTTACATTTTCTACAGGGGTTCCCGGTAAAATTCCATGTCCTAAGTTAAAAATATGTCCGGGTTTACCTTTTACTGAGTCAAGTAGTTTTTTTGTTTTACGTTCAATAATATCCCAATCGGCAAATAAAGCAGTAGGATCTAAATTTCCTTGTACAGCTACTTCGTAGTTTAAATCAGCCCAAGTTTTAGCAAGGTCGGTTTTCCAATCAATAGCAATTACATCAGGATTAGCTTTTCGTAAACTCGGTATAAGGTGAGCTGAATTTACCCCCATAGAAATTAATGGAACATTTGGGTATTTGCTCTTAACAATTTGTATCATTTCCTCAACATGCGGATAAACGTACTCGTTATAGTCATCAATATCTAACGCGCCTACCCAACTGTCAAAAATTTGTACCGCCATTGCTCCACTTTCAATCTGAAAGTTTAAATAATTCGCCATAACGGTGCCTAATTTATCCATCAACAAGTGCCAAGCTTTACTTTCATTATACATAAAAGCTTTCATTCTTTCATAATTCTTAGATGGACCACCTTCAATCATGTAACTTGCTAAGGTAAACGGAGCTCCAACAAAACCAATACAAGGCACATTTAATTCCCCTTTTAAAATAGTTAATGCTTTACCGGTATACCACATTTCTGTTGCAGGATCTACAACCTTAAGTTTCTCCACATCAGCAACTGTTCGTATTGGATTATGAATTAATGGACCATAGCCTTTTTTATATTCAAAGCTTATTCCCATAGGTCCGAGTGGAATTAAAATATCCGAAAATATGATAGCGGAATCTAATTCAAACTGATTGATAGGCAACAAAGTAACCTCTGCACTCACTTCCGGAATAGTACTAATTTCAATAATACTGTACTTTTCTTTAATTTTCATGTATTCTTTTTGGTAGCGTCCAGCTTGACGAGCTAACCAAAGTGGTGTATATGGCGTTTCTTCTCTTCTACAAGCTTTTAAAAAATTATCGTTGAAAGTTGTCATTGTTTATAGTTTTACCGTCATTGCGGGGAAGTATGACGAAGCAATCTGCTTATGTTTTTAATTTTTATTATTTTTTATTGCGAAATTAATGATTAAACCTATGCCAATTATTAGTAATACAGCTCCCACGCTAAAAAAAAGATTTGCACCAGGCCAATGCATTATTTTAAAGAGAGCCCCGAAAATAATACTAGTAAATGCAATAAAGGACAAAATAATACCAAATACTAAAAGTGTTTTCATTAACTTACTGTTGTATTGATATTTGAATTGTTTTTCTCAATTATCCTTTTTCAATTAAATAGATTTCATTGCATTATTAATCCCTTTTATAATTCTTTCCATATCCTCATCAGAAATAACTGATGATAAAAACCAAGCTTCGAACTGGCTTGGCGGAATATAAATACCATTTTCTATTAATCCCCAAAAGAATTTGGTAAACTGAGCAGTATTACACTCTTGAGCTTCTGTAAAATTGGTAATTTTTTTAGCAGAGAAAAATGGATTGATCATCGATCCAAATCGATTTACTGTTAACGCTATACCATTTTCAGTAGCAGCATCTAACAGAGCTTTTTCGATAATAGCTGCTTGCTGATTAAACTTTTCGTAAGGATTTTGAGCTTTTAATTCCGTTAGTGTAGCAATTCCGGCAGCCATTGCTACAGGGTTTCCTGATAAGGTTCCTGCTTGGTACATATCACCTAAAGGAGAAACCATTTCCATAATTTCATTTCTTGATCCATAAGCCCCCACAGGAAAACCACCTCCCACTACTTTACCCAAACAAGTAATATCTGCCTCTATACCCAATAACTCCTGAGCTCCACCAAATTTAGAACGAAAACCTGTCATAACTTCATCTACTACCAATAAGATTCCTGCAGCTTTAGTAATTTCTCTTAACTCTTTAATAAAATGATCAGAAGGCAATACTACCCCCATATTTCCGGCAATAGGCTCAATAAATACAGCTGCTACATCTTTGCATTCATTAATGTGTTTTTTTACAGACTCAATATTATTGTACTCGGCAATTAGGGTGTTTTTAACTGCATCAGCAGGCACCCCTTTACTTCCCGGAATACTTAGTGTTGCTAATCCGCTACCGGCAGCAACCAACAAAGCATCTGAATGTCCGTGATAACAACCTGCAAACTTAATGATGTGATTTTTTCCTGTATAAGCTCTTGCCAAACGAATAACACTCAAAACAGCTTCTGTTCCTGAATTTACAAAACGAACCTTATCCATTCCCGGAAAAGCATTGCAAACTATTTCTGCTAAAACAATTTCATTTTCTGTGCTCGCACCAAATGTAAAGCCTGTACAAACTTGTTTCTGTACTGCTTCTATTACCTTGTTGTTGCCATGACCTAAAATCATTGGTCCATAAGAAAGTACTAAATCAATGTATTCGTTACCGTCAACATCGTAAATCTTTGAACCATGAGCTCGTTCCATAAACAATGGATTTCCCCCTACCGATTTAAATGCCCTAACGGGCGAGTTTACTGCTCCTACTAAGTGTTGTTGTCCTTTACTATAAAGTGCTTGAGATTTGGTGTTGTTCATTAAAATATCATTTTTCGCAAACATGCGTTATTTTCGCTGCAAAAATAAGTTTTTATGAACGGATTATAGCTTTGGAAGCAGTAGTATTTATAAAAAAATATATCTTATTTCAACCTCCAAAAGTAAGGGGTAAATAAAATGGTAATGGTAAAAAGCTCTAATCTTCCTACTAACATTAAGAAGGATAACACCCATTTTACACCATCGGGTAAGTGAGAAAATGAGAATGAAGGACCAATACTACCAATACCCGGTCCAACATTACTAATAGAGGTGGCAACAGCACTTAATGCATCAATAAAATCAACTCCAAAAAAAGTAACGACTATAGACCCTGTTACAAATAAAAAGAGGTAGAAAAACACAAATGCCAATAGGTTATAAATAATTTTTTGAGATACTCCTATTCCATTTAAATGTACCGGAATTACGGCATTTGGATGCAATCTTCTTTTAAATTCTAAAAAGCCGTTCTTCATTAATAATACTATTCTTACTAACTTCATACCTCCACTTGTAGAACCCGCACTTGCTCCAGTAAACAATAATAGAAAAAACAAAAAAGTTACAAAAGACCCCCATAAGGTATAATCTGATGTAGCATATCCTGTTGTTGTAATAATACTGGTTACCTGAAACAAAACCGCTCTAAAAGAGGCTTCAACACCATCGGCTCTGCCATACACAAAATATACAGTAGGAAAGATTACAAAACACAATACTATTATGGCTGCTATATACCATTTAAACTCATCGTTAATCCAAAATTTTTTAAAATTCAACTTGAAACCAAAATAAAGTAAGGTGAAGTTTGTTCCTGCCAAAAACATAAACAAAATAACGACATACTGAATATAAGCAGAGTCAAAATGACCTATACTTGCTTGTTTGGTAGAAAACCCACCTGTTGACATTGTAGTGAGTGAATGGTTTATAGCATCATAAAAATCCATTCCTCCAAAAAGTAGTAACACACATTGAATAGCCGTTAATGAAAAATAAATTAACCACAATCTTTTCGCTGTTTCTTTAATTCTCGGATGAATTTTATCTTTGGTAGGTCCGGGTGATTCTGAAGCAAATAATTCCATCCCACCAACACCAAGCAATGGCAGAATAGCAATGGTTAACACAATAATTCCCATACCACCAATCCATTGCGTCATACTTCTCCAAAACAAAATTCCTTTGGGAACGGATTCTATATCATTTAAAATTGTAGCCCCTGTTGTAGTTAAACCCGAAATGGTTTCAAAAAAAGCATTGGTATAATCAGGAATTGCATTAGAAAACACATAAGGCAAAGAACCAAATATAGTCATAGCTAACCAACCAAAAGCAACAATTAAATATCCTTCTCTTTTTTTAACTTCATCATTTTTGTGTTTTTGGGTTCTTAATTTAACGATAAGCCCAAAAAAAAGCGTTGTTAAAGAAGATAAAATTAACGGATATAAATCTCCTTCATCATAATACAATGAAAAAGGAATAGCTGTAGCCATCAATAATCCGGTAATTATGATAAGATTACCTATAACATTGAATACAACTTTAATATTTATCAGATTTCTAGACACTTTCGTTTAATTAAAGAACTTTTCTAATTCTGAAATACTTTCTTTATTCGAAAATACAATCACTTTATCGTTTTCTTCTAATTGAAAACCACCAAAGGGAATAAACCCTTTGTTATTTCTAACAACACCTGCAACACCAACATTTTCAGGTAATTTTAGTTCTCTTAAAGGTTTTGAGAGTATTTTGGTATTGGCTTTAACATTAAATTCAATAATTTCTCCATCCACCCCATGAAAATTAGCAATAGCACTTACTCCCTTTCTTAAGTAGGTAAAAATATTATTGGCAGCAATAATTTTTTTGTTGATAAGTGTATCTATTCCAATATTATGAGAAAGGTTAATGTAATCTATATTTTCTACTCCTGCGATGGTTTTTTTAACGCCATGAGATTTAGCTATTAAAGATGAAATAATATTAGTTTCAGAATCTCCTGTAACAGCAATAAAAGCATCCATTTCGGCAATATTTTCTTCTTCCAAAACAGAAACATCTGTTCCATCAGCATTTATAACTAAGGTATGTTTTAATTGATCTGCTATTCTTGTGGCTTTATTTCTATCTTCTTCAATTAAAATTACATTGTAATCTTTCTCCAGAATTTCGGCAGTAAGCACGCCTATTCTACTTGCTCCTAAAATCATAATGTTTTTAATATCATAAAACTGCTGACCACAAATTTTTGTGATTAAAGGAATACTCTCCGGTGTAGAAATAAAGTAAACAATATCGTTTTCTTTTAATTCTGTAGAAGCTTGTATTAATATTGTTTTTTCTCCCCTTAATAAAAATAAAGGTTTAAAAGAACGGTTAGGATTTAAATAAGCTGTTTCAACAACAGATTTATCTTTTAATGGAGATTTATCGCAAATAGGAATACCAAAAACAGAGAGTTTTCCGCCTTCAAATTCGTAGTCATTAGTAAAAGCAGATTGGGTAATTAATCTATTTATCTCTTTTGAAGCTAGCTCCACAGGAGAAATAATGTTATCAACTCCTAAAGATTCGTAAAACACACGCATACTGGTACCAATACCTTCATAGTTATTAATTCTAGCTATGGTTCTTTTTGCTCCTAATTTTTTTCCGGTTATACAAACCAATAAATTAGTTTCTTCAGAAGATGTTGCTGCTATTAGCAAATCGCAAGAACTGATTTTGTTTTCTTTTAAAACTTCTAAATCTTTTGCATCTCCTAATACACAAAACACATCTAAATGAGCTTGTACATAGTTTACTCGGTCTTCATTTTCATCAATAATATAGATGTTTTGCGACTCGCTCGACATCATTTTAGCTAAGTGAAAACCTACTTCTCCGGCTCCGGCAATTATTATTCTCATAGTTTATTAAAAAAGAGGACAAATGTAATCATTGAATTATATATAAAAACCTTTTTAAAGTTTAAATTATTTCTAATCAGTATTATTATACAAAAAAAGTCCTAAGAAGTTAATCTTAGGACTTTAAATTTATTTAACAGTATTTATTAATCTAATATTTTAATTAATTCAACTTCAAAAACCAATGGCATAAAAGGTTTTATTGGACCTTTACCACCTTGTGGCACATTAGCTCCATAAGCCAATTCTTGAGGAATAAAAAACTTATATTTAGCCCCTTCTTTCATTAACTGAACACCTTCTGTCCAGCCTGGAATTACTTGATTTAATCCAAATTCTGCAGGCTGACCTCTTTCTACAGAGCTATCGAATACAGTTCCATCAGGAGTTAAACCGGTATAATGCACCCTAACTTTTGAAGTAGCAACAGGCTGTTTTCCCTCTCCTTCTTTCATTACCATGTATTGCAACCCACTAGGAGTAACTTTAACATCTTTATTCTTTTTATTTTCTTCTAAAAACTTAAGTCCATCAGCTTTCACACTTTCAAACTGTTTCATCTCTTCAGCTTGAGCAGCTTCTTGTTTTTTCTGAAAATATGGACGAATAATTTCGGGAGATTGTTCTTGAGTAATTAAATAATTAGTATCAGTAAAAGCAGCTTCAATACCTTTCATTAAAGCTGTCAATTCTGCTTCACTAAACTCTTGTTTAATACTTGCTCCCATGTTTAATCCAACACTATAACTTACTGAATCTAACTGATTTTTTAGTTGGAAAGCATTTTTATCAACTTTTTCTGTTTTAGTTTTCTTTTGCTTCTCTTTTTTATCTTCTTTCTGTGCCTGTAAATTAGCTGATGCTAATAATATCACTGCAGCAAACAAGCTTACTTTAATGATTGATTTTTGCATACTATTTAGTTTTATTAGGTTAACTTGAAGTGCATTTAGTGAAATTCACTAAATGCACTTTTTGTTTAATTTATTACTTCACTACTTGAATTAACTCCACTTCAAAAACCAATGGCATAAAAGGTTTAATTGGTCCTTGTCCGCCTTGTGGAGCATTAGCTCCGTAAGCTAATTCTTGAGGAATGAAGAATTTGTATTTAGCGCCTTCTTTCATTAACTGAACACCTTCTGTCCATCCTGCAATTACTTGGTTCAATCCAAATTCTATCGGTTCTCCTCTTTCTACTGAACTGTCAAAAACTGTTCCATCAGGTGTAGTTCCATGATAATGTACTTTAACTACAGATTCTGCTGTCGGATTTTTACCTTTTCCTTCTTTCAACACAATATATTGTAAACCACTTGCAGTAACTTTAACATCAGGATTTTGCTTGTTTTCTTCTAAGAATTTAATTCCTTCTTCTTTAATACTCCCAAACTGAGCTTCTTGTTGTTTTTGTTGCTCTTCCATTTTTTGCATTTGTCTTTTCATTGAGTAAGCTTGTAAAACTGCTTCAACATCTTCAGTTGTCATTAAAGTTACTCCTGAATCTGCTTGATGTTTAAAACCATTCAAATAAGCATCCATATTAATTTCCGGAACATTTTCTTTTAATCCGGTTGCTGAGTTCATGCCTATAGCATAACTTACAGAGTCAATATTTGTAGTAAGTTCAACTTTTTTATCTGCTGAACCTGAATTGTTGCACGCTGCTAACGTTAGTAAAGCTAATGCTGGTAATGTAATTTTTTTCATAGTTAAATTTAAATTGTTTTTATTTATTGAT
>LADZ01000010.1 GCA_000961845.1 Flavobacteriales bacterium BRH_c54 | reverse complement strand
TGGCATTTCCACTTCTGAATGATATGTAGCTTCCGGTAACTAATGGTGAGCTGTCGTTCCATGTGGTAATGTAGGTATCGTCTCTGTATATTATCATATCGCCTGATATTCTGTCGTATATTACTTTGTAATCGTATAGTTGTCCGGCTATGGTAGTTAATGGCATGTCTAATACGGGGGGACCGAATACATCGTTTACTACTTTATAGATTTGTAGTTTGGCATCGTCTACTCTAAACCAAACAAAGTAAGAGTTCCCTCTATTGGTTAAGGTATCGTCATCGGCAAAGAAATGGAAGCCTGCTCTTCGATTGATTCCTGTACCGTTTATACTGGCTTTAAAGTGGTATAGGTGTCTGTTGGATAGGCTTTGATTTAGGTAGGCGGATATGTTGGTATTGCCTTCGTTTTCATCGGATTGGTATAATGCTCCATTGTTGATGCTCCATGTTCCTACTACGGGTGTCCATTCTGGATGAATGTTGGTATCGAAGTTATCGGCAAAGAATCCGTTGTTGGCATTGGCTCTCCATTCGGTGCCATCATAGTCTATTACTTGGTAATAACTTTTTTGGATACCGCTACCGCCTACATTATCTGCATCGGTAAAGTTGGCGGTAAAGTTACTCGTTACCCAACCTGTCGGTGCTGAAACTGAGGTGGTGGGGGCGATTATATCTGGAGAAACTGCATTCCAACTGATGCTATAACCAGGAGCTGTTGTAGCACAATCGGAACGAAACTCGATTAACACTGCACTTCCATTTACAGTAATAGTTGAAGGTATAGAAGTTCCAGTGTATTCTCCAATTTTTGATGAAAACACACTTGTTCCATTATAAATATAAAGATAATCCCACGTATTTTCAACATCAAACTGATTGATGGTAAGATTAATTTGGTTAGTACCTGTCGGCTGAATTAATTGCAAAGTACGTTCATCATTGGTATAATTTCCTGTTGCTCCGCCTAAATCGGTAATTGTTCCAGAAGATGCAGTATAATTAGTAACAACAGTAGTATTATTTAAATGTTTGTAGTAATAATCCCAATCCCAATTTTGTCCCGGATCGGTATGTGATTGGTTAGGATAATGCTGATGTCCTTTAATTTTCACACAACTTCCAGGAATTCCTGCGACACTGTACCTTGTAAATCTTGACCAAGGAAAATACGCTGCCCTCAACGCACTAATTCCGTAACCACTTTGGGTAATATCTTTGGCTAAAGCTGCAGAAGATTGGTACATAGCAGCAGTGTACCATGTAGAATCGTTTACCCATCCTTCGTGCTCAAAACCAATAGTATAAGGGTTTTCAGAACCTACGTGCCAAGCTTTGTTAGCTTCTAAAACCACTTGAGTAATTTGTCCGTCTGAAGAACGTAACACATAATGATAAGAAACATTAGATGAACAGTTATTCGCCCAAGAAATAGCTCCTGCATAACTCCCTTGAATAGTATGTATAGTTACTGCAGAAACAGCTACTCCATTTCTGGAACTATAATTACATGATGTTAGGTTAGTAAGTGCCGGTGGATAATCAGGTGATTTATTACCTATGCTGGAAGTTTGATAAGCATTTCCATTGGCATCTGTTACGGTTTCATCCGTAACTTTTACATACTTAGCACTTAAAATTCTTAAGTTTTCTTTTCCAAAAATTTTCTCCATACTAAACTTATGTTGAGGAAAACTATATTGAGCTTGTGCTGCTTTATCATTTAAGAAACTATATACCGAATATAAATGTGAGTTTAACGCAAAATCTTGTTGTAACCCATTATAAGGCAATTCACTAAGTGTAGCTAAAATAGAAACATGATTTTCAACATTACTTTTATTGCCGCTTAATTGCTGTAATAACGCATTATAAGCCGCTGCAAAAGCAAGTATATTTTGTTGTGGATTATCTTTTATTTGCTGAACACTTATTCCTGATAATTGAGCAACATAATTCAGATTATTTTTAAAATAACCTTCTCCATCCAAGGTTAAACCCATCACACCATAAACCAACGGTAATCCGGCACAACCTTTATGTTCATTTTCTATATGACGAAAACGAGTCATGGTAAACGAAACAGCTTCCAACATTCCTTTTGGAACTTGTGGATATTGTTGGTACGCTACATCGAATTCATTTTGATAAGGGTTAGTTGGTAAGCTTTGCTGCTGTGCAAATGAGGAATTAAAAAGGCTAATGCTTAGTACAAGTAAAAATAATTTGTTCATGTTTTAAAAAGTTGTTTGAGTATCAAGGGCAAATATCACTAAAAAATCAGTGCTTTCAAAAAAAATATTAAGCTCTGAATATAATGTTTTTACTAAAATTTATTGGAATTGGAGAAACAGTTGTTTATTAATAAACGATAAAATTAATATATAACATTTACAACACCAATAGCACTATGCTTTTCCCCATTAAAATCTTTAAAGTTGAGTTTCCATACATAAACACCATTTTGAACCATAACTCCTTGGTAAGTTCCGTCCCATGGCTCAAATTTTACATCAGAAATAAAAATAAGTTCGCCCCATCTATTAAAAATCGTAAATTCATACCCTTCTTCTAAAATACCAAATCCATTTGGAGCAAAACCTTCATTTAGATTGTCAAAATCTGGAGTAAAAGCATTTGGAACATAAAGCCCCATATCGCCTTTCACAATAAGCTCCTGAACGGTCGTATGTTGACAACCATTATCATCTGTAACAGTTAAATAAATTGGGTAAGTTCCTGTATCAGTCGGGAAAATATAGTTGAAATTAGGAATAAACATTGAATCCATCCCTCCTATATCCCAAGCCCAATTTATAATATTATAATATGATAAATCGGTAAACGATGTTGTTGGATTGAGCATTGTTAATGGATTCTCAGTAATTATAAAATCGGCTATAGGGTTTGGACGTATGGTTATATAAGCTATTTCAGTATGTGAATTATTACAAAAACCAGTTTGTGGAGAGGTAGTTACTGTTAAAGTAACATCATAAGTTCCGGCTGTTAAAAAAGAATGTGAAACAGTGTCTCCATTTAGTATGGTGCCATCGCTAAAATACCATGAGGCCGAATAAGAAGAACTGCCTGTGGTGTTATAAAATTCAATAGTAGTAATGGGTTCTTCACAAGCTTCAAATTTATTGGCGGTAAAGTTCACATCAGGAATTGGACGAACATATATGGTAATACTATCGGTTATTGGTGTAGAACAACCATCGTTAATAACAACCGTGTAAGTAGCAGTTACACTAGGACTTACCGTTGTGCTTGAATCGGCAGATCCGTTGCTCCACTGATAAGTATAAGGACCTCCATTACCTAAACTTGGTGTAGTATATATAATGGTAGCTTCATTTGGACAAACAGAATCGTTGGTGGTAGTTGTAGTAGTTACAATAGATGGTTTTACTGATAAGGTAGTGTGAATTATACTGTCGCAACCAAGGTAAGAAGCATTAAACAAGGTATCTATATAAACTCCCGGTGAGGTTTGGTAGTCACCGCCTAATAAAGCACTATCGCCAAAACAAATTCCTAAATTAGCATTATAAAGAGGTGTAGGATGAATTATAACAGTAGTTCTAAGAATACTGTCACACCCCATATAATTGGCATTGTACAGCGTATCAACATAAGTTCCTGTTGCTGTTTGAAACGCACCACCAACAAAAACGCTATCGTTTTGACAAATAGCTACGGTATCTACTCCTGATGTAGTATCGCAAATGGTAAGCACCCAAGGTGAGAATGTGGTTTGTCCGGCAACAATGCCTGAAGTACCAACCCCTGCAACAACTCCAGGAGTTCCCGGTCCAACCTGAGAATCCCAAGCAGCTCCGTTCCAATGTTGTGCAAAAATTTGCCCTGTAGGATTCATAGTAGTATTTTCAATTCCTCTGTAAGAAAAAGTTAAATCTGAAGTTACAGGAGCAGGCGATTGAATATCCCAAAACCTATCTATGGCTCGCTGAATAGCATCTGCTGTCCCAGTCATACTTGTTACTGCACCAACATTGGTAGCATTTGGATACGGTAAATTAGCCTGATTGGTGGTCCACGTTGATACTAAAATATCGTTTACTCCTCCGGAAGTTTTTCCAAAAGTAAAAGGAATGTAATCAGCTGCATTTACACCAAAAGGAAACAAATAATTTCCGGCACCGTTGGTGTTTAACCATTTAATGTAATGGTACTGGTTTTCGGAATGGACGTGTCCACCGCTAAGTCGTACAATTCCTTGATCGGAAGGTTCATCAATTACCACATACATACTATTAGCCGCAGTTCCGCCATCCAATACTATGTAAGCACCATCTAAAACCAATAAGTTATTTTGTGCAGAAAAACTCCAACTAACCAGCATCAATACCAAAAACGATATGTATTTAATTACGTTCAAAAAAAGCTAATTAGTTGATTCTTCTCCAAAATTTAACAGCAACATTAATTGGTCTAGTTTCTGGAGCTGTGTTTCCTGAAGCCATGTTACTTACATTAACCGTTCCTGTATGATTATGTGCTGGAGTAGTATGAGAATGAGCTCCATCTACATTTATAGTATGAGTATGCGTAAAGCAATTACTATTCATTTGCCCCATAAAGTTTCCAACTGTTGGCAAACCATTCCAGCCTTGTCCACAAGTGCTTGGTGTTGGGTTACCATAAGGAGCATTAAGACCAGAGCTAGCTAAATTATCATCATAAGGTATCCAAGTACTTCCATTAAAAGTAGAAATTCCACCTGTTTGTCCTCCATGTGAGTGGCTTCCATCAGTAGAAGTAGTGGATGCGGCAGAATTATCAATAGTAACAGTAGCAGTATGGGTATGATCTTGAACAGCATCGTTTTGAACTGTACCAGTTAAAGCTCCAGCTTGAGCAACATTAGCATTTCCACCAACTGCTCTAATGAATTCACCATTTTGAATATCGGTAGCTATCCATTGCGTACAAGGATAAAGTGTATTAGGGTCGACAGCATTTGCCCACTGCACATAAGTTGCCCCAATAGGTGGTGTATTTACGAACATCCAACAAGTACCATTAAAAACCTCAAGCATTCCCGCAGTAGTATTAAACCTTGTCGCTCCTGTTGGAGGTGCCGGAGGTTGTTGTGCCGTAGTTCCTGTTGGCATACCTAAAGCATCTGTAGTATTTACTTGCAAAGAAAGAACAGGGGTTGCTGTGTTTACACCTATTTCTCCTGTAGATAAAACTCGAACTCTTTCGATATTGTTGGTTTTTATCACTAAATCCTGATTATCTATAGTTCCTAAAAAGTTAGTAACAGGATTAGTTCCAGTATTTCCTAAAGTTTGCCAAGCATCATCTGCCAATCTTACCCATTTAGTTCCATCCCAATAGTAGTAACCGGGGTAAACATCGTTTATAGTTGCGGTATTAAATACCATAAGCGAATTGGCAATTCCAGCACCAATAGGAGCATTATTGTTGGTAGCTGTTAAGGGTATCCTAGGAATTAACAAACCTTTATTGTTGTTCGGAGCGGCATCAATATCTAATAAAGCAGAAGCATTGGGTGCAGCTCCTGTTGTGTTAATTCCTGCACTTTGGGAGAAACCAACAACAGTAAAGTGGAATATTAGAACTAATAGAAAATAATTTCTTAAATCGATAAAATTTATTTTTCTCATCTTGTAACTTGTTGTTTATTTAATATTTATTGGCTAAAGTATTAAAAAATCAACTAGCACAAAATTTTAATTGCTGTTAATTTTAGCAGTCTAATTAATCAAATCAATTCTTAATATTCAACATTTTCAATGGTTGAATAAGTATTTTTTATTCAAAAATTAAAACTCTAATTTAATTTTTGTTGAAAAAATTTAATCCATTAGTGAACCTGTTTACCTCATTAAGGTAATAGAACCTTTTTTAACAATACCTTTTACATCTACAATATAGAAATAGGTGCCATCAGGAACTTCTTCACCAGCAGTAGTTCTTCCATCCCAACCAATATTTTGTCCTTTAGATTCAAACATTTTCATTCCCCAACGGTTAAATATTTCAATGTTAGTACATGCACTTATTGCTTCGGGTAAATCTAACTTAAACTCATCATTATGCCCATCTCTATTTGGTGTTAACACACTTGGTGGAGTTAAGTTAAACTGTTCTTCAAAACTTAATGATGAAATATTAAATGAAGCTGTATCTAAACAACCATTGGTACTATATGCATTTAAAATAGTAGTAAACGAGGCTCCATAAGTAAATGTATAAGTTGGATGCGTTTCATTTGACTGACTACCATCTCCAAATAACCATAAATAGCTATCTGCTCCCGTACTAGTATTATCAAAGACAGCTAATATTCCATCGCAAGCAGGTGTTGTTTCTACTATAAAAGCAGCATTTGGCTTATCTTCGGCAGTAACCGTAATTTGTGTTGTATCAATACATCCATTGGTATCCTGAACAGTAACCGTATAGGTAATGGTTACCGTAGTTGATGTATATGGATTAGCAATATTAGGATTTGACAAATCAGTTGGAGGCGTCCATGTGTAAGTTGCTCCCGGTGGACCATAAGCTGTTAATTGAATGCTATCGCCAACACAAAGAACCGTATCCGTTAAATTAGGAATAGCAAATACGCTTACTACCACAGAATCGGAGTTACTACATGAGTTTGCATCTGTGCCTGTTACATAATAGATAGTGGTAACTAGAGGGAAAACAAACGGATTAGCAATAGTATTGTTAGTGATATTAGTATTTGGTGTCCATACATAACTTGTTCCTCCTGTAGCATTTAGCTGAGCAGAATCTCCATTACAGATATAAACCGTATCGGTTAATCCGGCACTAATTGTAGGCAACGGATTTACGGTTACCACAATAGTATCTGTTCCCTCACAAGCATTAGTATCTGTACCCATCACAATATAAGTAGTGGTAACAGTTGGGAAAGCTAACGGATTTGAAATAGTGGTATCCGACAAGCCTGCACTTGGTGTCCATAAATATCCATTTCCTCCTGAAGCTTGCAATTGAGCAGTATCTCCTATACAAATGGCTACATCAGTACCTGCATTTACAGTTGGTAAGGCATTAATGGTAATGGTAACAGAATCAACATTTGAACATCCGTTCGTATCAACACCAGTAACTTGGTAAGTAGTAGTGGTAATAGGTGATGCTATTGGATTCGGAATGTTAGCATTATTTAATGTTGCAGCAGGAACCCATGTATAAGCACTTCCACCCGTAGCATTTAACTGAACTGAAACTCCCGAACAAACTGCTGTATCGCTAAAGGCTGTTATGGTTGGTAAAGCATTTACATTTACTACTACTGTATCTGTATTTGAACAGCTATTGGTATCTGTTCCTGTTACAACATAAGAAGTAGTAACAGTTGGAAATGCCAACGGATTAGCAATAGTAGTATCCGATAAACCTGCACTTGGTGTCCACAGATAACTCGAAGCTCCTGTAACTTGTAATTGAGCAGTATCTCCATCACATATTGACACATCATTTCCTGCATTTATGGTCGGCAATGGGTTCACAGTAACCAGTACTGTATCACTATTGTTACATCCATTTGTGTCTAAAGCATTAACTGTGTAAGAAGTTGTTGTTGTTGGGAAAGCCAACGGATTGAAAATAGTAGAGTCCGAAAGTGAATTGCCCGGTGACCATACATAACTAGCTCCTCCACTAGCACTCAATTGAACAGTATCTCCAAAACACATACTCAAATCATTTCCTGCACTAATGTTAGATATTGGATGTACCGTAATCGTTATTGAATCAGTTGTGGAACAAGTATCGTTAGTAGCGGTAACATAATATGTAGTAGTAACTGTTGGGAAAGCTATTGGGTTTGCTGAAGTAGGATTATTTAACGAACCAGCTGGAAACCAATTAAAGGTAGTTCCGGTTACAGAAGTAGGATTTCCTCCCAACTGAACTGAATCTCCGGAACATATAGTAGTATCGTTAGCTAAACTAATCGGCACCGTATCGTTTGCTGTAACTACAACGCTATCTGTATTAGAACAACCGTTAACATCCGTTCCTGTTACTACATACGTAGTAGTATTCGCAGGAGCTGCCATAGGATTTGAAATATTAGGATTGCTTAATCCCGAAGTTGGTAACCAAGTATAGCTCGTTCCTCCATTTGCAAAAATTTGAGCACTATCTCCTACACATACCCAAACATCTGGGCTTGCAGTAATTGTAGGTAGAGGGTTTATACTAACTGTTACTGTGTCTGTATTAACACAGCTATTAGCATCTGTTCCCGTAACCATGTAAGTTGTTTGAGAAGTAACGCAAGCTGTTGGATTAGAAATAGTACTATCTGATAAACCTGTACTTGGTGACCAAACATAACTTGTCCCTCCTGTTGCATTTAACTGTGCACATGCTCCATCACATATTGTAGTATCGTTACTTGCTGTTATCGTTGGAAGTGGATTGATAGTTATAATTACACTGTCTGTTGCTGTACAGTTGGCTGCATTGCTAACTGTTACTACATAGGTCGTATTTACTGTTGGACAAACAATTGGGTTGGCTATATTAGGATTGGATAAGCCTGTTGTTGGTGACCAACTATAACTTGTACCGCCTGTGGCATTTAACTGCACACAAGCTCCGTCACATATCGTAGTGTCATTGGTAATGGTGATTACTGGAAGACTTGCTACTGTTACAATAACTGTGTCTGTATCAATACATCCTAAACCATCTGTAACGGTTACTACATAAGTAGTGGTAGTATTAGGAAAGGCTATAGGATTTGCTATGTTTGGATTGGTTAAACTTCCTGACGGAGTCCATGTGTAACTTGTTCCTCCTGTAGCATTTAGTTGCACACTATCTCCAATACATATAGTCGTGTCATTACCTGCATTGGCTGTTGGCAAAGGACTTACTGTTACCACAACTGTATCTGTATTTGTACAGTTGTTCGCATCTGTGCCTGTTACAACATAAGTTGTAGTTACTGTCGGGCAAGCTGTTGGATTAGCTATGTTTGGATTAGACAACCCTGTTGTTGGTGACCATGTGTAACTTGTTCCGCCTGATGCGTTTAGTTGTGCACAAGCTCCATCACATATTGTAGTATCGTTACTTGCTGTTATGGTTGGTAATGGATTTAAAGTGATGGTTACACTGTCAATATTGGTACAACCTACCGAATCGGTAACAGTTACGTAATAAGTAGTTGGACTTACTGTTGGTGTTGCTGCCGGATTAGCTATTGTTGTACTGTTTAAAGTGCCTGCTGGTGTCCAGCTGTAAGTAGAAGCACTAGATGGTGTAGTTGGATTCCCTCCTATTATTACTGAACTTCCTGTACATATATTGGTGTCATTACCAGCATCTACTACTGGTGGAGTATTAATGGTGACATTTACAGTATCTGCATTTTCACAACCATTGGTATCTGTAACCGTTAACACATAAGTAGTATTTACTATTGGACTTGCTGTTGGATTTGCCAAAGTGCTGTCATTTAATGTTGATCCAGGACTCCAACTAAAAGTTGATCCTGACGGTCCTGATGGTGACCCTCCTATTACTACTGAGCCTACGCCACAAATACTCGTGTCTGGTCCTGCATTGGCTGTTGGCAAAGGACTTACTGTTACAATAACCGTATCTGTATTGGTACAGCTGTTAGCATCTGTGCCTGTAACAACATAGGTTGTAGTTACTGTCGGGCAAGCGGTTGGATTAGCTATGTTTGGATTAGACAAGCCTGTTATTGGTGACCAACTATAACTTGTTCCTCCTGTTGCATTCAACTGCGCACATGCTCCATCACATATCGTAGTATCATTACTTGCTGTTATCGTTGGAAGTGGGTT
>LADZ01000034.1 GCA_000961845.1 Flavobacteriales bacterium BRH_c54 | reverse complement strand
CGATTGTACCGGACATGGAGTGCCGGGAGCTATGGTGAGTGTAGTTTGTAATAATGCCTTAAATAGAACAGTTAGAGAATATGGGCTGACCAATCCTGCTGAAATTCTAAATAAAACCAGAGAGATAGTTGTTCAAGAATTTGAAAAAAGTGATGACGATGTAAAAGACGGTATGGACATTTCCCTTTGTTGCCTCGAGCTTTCAGGAAGTTATGCAACACTGCAATGGGCAGGAGCTAATAACCCGCTTTGGATTATCAGAAAACACGAACTTATAGAAGTTAAGCCTAACAAACAACCTATTGGAAAAACTGATAATCCACTTCCGTTTACAACACACGAAATACAACTCCAAAAAGGAGATACTATTTATGTTTTTACAGATGGTTTTGCCGACCAGTTTGGTGGAGAAAAAGGCAAAAAATTCATGTATAAACCATTCAAAGAATTACTTTTATCTATTCAAAATAAAACGATGGAGGAACAAAAAATAGTGTTGGAACAGCACTTTGAAAACTGGAAAGGTAACCTAGAACAAGTAGATGATGTCTGCGTGATTGGAGTCCGAATATAATCCTACTCCAAAACAGGCTGTTTCACCCGTAGCAATTTGGTAAGTTTTAAAGCAACATCTAAAAAAATAGGTTTTGGGTTGCCGTTTCTTTCAATGTGGTAAGCAGCTTCATCAAACAAAGCAATAATATCTAAACAATTAGCACCATGCACAAAAGGAGCAAATTTATCCAAAAATTGAGCTTCTTGAGAAGTTTTTTTACCAACAGCATTGCTGCCATAGTTCATCATTAAACTTTCTCTCACCAAGTGTAAAGCATAATTCAAAAATTGCTTTTGTTTTTCCCTACCAATTTTTGCCATTTCATCTGTCCAATCTATTAAACCGGGAACATTTGCCACAAAAGCAGAACGCATCATCTGAATAAACATTTCTCTAAAATAAGTAGAATTATCCATCTGATTTAACGACTGTTTTAACTCATTTACACTTCCATTTGCCATTAGAGCAATATCTTTTGCTTTTTGAGCATCTACCTGATATTTTTCCATAGCATATTGAGCTAACTCATTTTCATCTACTGCATTAATTTTTAAGATTTGAACTCTTGAAATAATAGTTGGCAAAAGCTCTTCTATATCAGCAGCAACAAGTAAAAAAAGTGTTTTTTGGGGTGGCTCTTCTAATATTTTAAGTAATTTGTTTGCAGAGGCAGCATTCATTTTTTCAGGATACCAAATGATCATGGTTTTATAAGGTGCTTCATACGTTTTAAGGCTAAGTATTTTTAAAATTTCAGCACTTTCTTTAGAACTTATAAGTAATTGTTTGTTGCCTGTTTCTGCTATTTCCTGCCATTCTTCCAAACTCATATAAGGATTTTCTAAAAATGATGCTCTCCAACTTTCAATAAAATTGTTGCTTACAGGGTCTTTTTTAACTTTATCGTTGGTAGCTACAGGAAAAACAAAATGAACATCTGGATGAACCAATTTATTAACCTTAACACATGAGGAACAAGTGCCACAAGCATCATTTTCTGTTTTATTTAAACAATATAAGTACTGAACATACGCCAATGCCATAGCTAAATTGCCACTACCCTCTTTTCCTAAAAAAAGTTGGGCATGACTAATTCTTTCGCTATTAATAATAGCAATTAATTTTTGCTTAATGGCTTGATGTCCAACAATATCTTTAAACAACATAGAAACGGTAATTTATACACTTTAAATATGAGCTAAATTAAGAAGAAATTTTACCTTTGCCACAAATAAAATTTTTGAGTTTCCATAACTTAAAAATTAAACCTTTAAACATCGACCATTTTTTATGAATACAATTGATAATTTTAACTTTTCAGGAAAAAAAGCATTAATACGAGTAGATTTTAATGTGCCGCTCAACGATAAATTTGAAGTTACTGATGATACCAGAATTTCAGCATCTATTCCTAGTATTAAAAAAATATTAAATGATGGTGGAGCTGTTATATTAATGTCGCACTTAGGCAGACCAAAAGATGGTCCTGAAGAAAAATTCTCTTTAAAACACACTATTGCTACTTTAGAAAAATTAGTTGGGGCTCCAGTTAAATTTGCAAACGATTGTATAGGAAAAGAAGCTATAGAAAAAGCTGCTCAACTAAAAAGTGGAGAAGTGTTATTATTAGAAAACCTTAGATTTTATACTGAAGAAACCAAAGGCGATGTAGCTTTTGCTGAAAAGTTGGCTAAATTGGGAGATGTTTATGTAAATGATGCTTTTGGAACAGCACATAGAGCTCATGCATCAACAGCCATTATTGCTCAGTTTTTTCCTAACAACAAGTATTTTGGTTATTTATTAGCCAAAGAAATTGAAAGCGTTTCTAAAGTATTAAAAAACAATGTTAAGCCAGTAACAGCGATTGTTGGTGGAGCTAAAGTTTCGAGCAAAATAATTATTATAGAAAATTTATTAGATAGTATTGACAACTTAATTATTGGCGGTGGAATGGTCTTTACCTTCATTAAAGCGTTAGGAGGGAATATTGGTAATTCGTTAGTTGAAGATGATTTTTTAGCCACTGCCAAAGAAATTTTAGAAAAAGCTAAAGCTAAAAATGTGACCGTTTTCTTACCGGAAGATAGTGTTACCTCAACAGCATTTAATAATGAAAGTGAAGTGAAAATTTTCGACACCAACGACATTCCTTACGGATGGATGGGTTTAGATATTGGTGAAAAAGCCATTGCAGCTTATAGCAACTGTATAAAAAATTCTAAAACTATTTTGTGGAATGGACCAATGGGCGTTTTTGAAATGAGCAACTTTGAAAAAGGAACTAAAACTGTTGCTGAAGCTATTGCCGAAGCAACTTCAAATGGAGCGTTTTCTTTAGTTGGTGGTGGCGATTCTGTTGCTGCAGTAAACCAATTTAACTTAGCTGAGAAAATGAGCCATGTAAGTACTGGTGGAGGTGCTATGTTAGAATATTTAGAAGGAAAAACTTTACCTGGAATTGCTGCAATATTGGATTAAAACCCAGATTTCTTTAAATACACTTTAATTTTTTCATGTTCAGGAGAATTTTTTCTATAAAATTCTAATGGATTGTTGAACATTTTCTCTTCGGTGATATTTTCTGTAAAAAAATTGGTCAGTTCTTTTTGTGTAATAGAATCTGATGTTAATTTTTCGGTAGCCAATTTTTCATCAACATACTGAAGGTTAAACACATTTTTACTTTCCCAACTTACTTTTCCAAACATAAAACCGATGTCTTTATTTTCAATATTATAAATAAGTGTTTCTTTAATTTCAGTTCCAAAAACCCTATAATTAGAAGCTTCTTTTACTCTTCCTGAAGCATCAAATTTTTTGCTTCTCACATCCATTACTTTTGTATTTAATTTGCTAATTGTCAACTCATCTCTTTCACCATTTTCATGGAAAGCAACCCACTCGCCCAATAAATTTTTCTCAAACTTTTCAGCATTCTCATAATCAGTAAGTGCTACTTCAGATTGATACGGACAACCAACAATAACAAAGGCAAACAATACCGCCAACACATAAAACTTAAATCTATTAAAAACCATAATTAACAATTTGATAAGTAATTCATTAGCAAACAAAATTAACACCATAAATGTAAATAATATAATCTAAACTAAAAAATTGTATTTTCACAACAAAGCAATAGTATTTATTATCTTTGTCATCCTTACAAAGAAAAATATATTTATTTTGAATTTCGAAAACATAAGAGCTTACAAAGATGACGAGTATCAATCTATTATTAAAAAATTAATAGACATCGATGTTTTAATGGAAGCTATTCATTTCTACTTACCAGAAATGACCATAGAACAAATAAAAGAAAAACTACTATCTTTTACCACTATACAAGATTTCCAAAGTAATATGGTTTGTTTGGTAATAGACAGAATTGTAAATCATTCTTCTGACGGCATTACCTTTAAAGGAATTGAAGAACTAAATCCCAACATCTCTAACTTACTACTTTCTAATCACAGAGATATTGTACTTGATTCTGCACTAATTAATTACGCTCTTAACTTTAAGAAAAAAAATACCAGCGAAATTGCCATAGGCAGCAACTTACTTTCTCTTCCTTGGGTAAAAGATTTAGTAAGGTTAAATAAATCTTTTATTGTTAGAAGAAATGTTCCTAAACAAGAGGTAATTGAAGCCTCAAAAACTTTGTCAGCTTATATTAACTATACCTTAAAAGAGAAAAAACAAGACATTTGGATTGCCCAAAGAGAAGGTAGAGCTAAAGATGGTTTTGATAAAACTACTCCTGGCTTACTAAAAATGTTTGGTATGTGTACAGATGGTGATTTACTTACTCACCTCATCAGTTTAAACATCACTCCCGTAGCTATTTCTTACGAGTACGATCCTTGCGATTACCTTAAAATTCCTGAATTACTTAAAAAACATAATGGAGAAGAATATATAAAAGCTCCAAATGAAGATAATCAGCACATGGTGTTGGGAATGAAAGGCTACAAAGGCAATATTCACATTCATTTTGGAGAACCTATAAATAATAATATTCTTAAGTTTAAAGAGATAAAAAACAAAAATGAATTGCTAAAATTAATTGCCGAAGTAATTGATGAAAAAATCTACAAAAACTACCATCTTTTCCCAACTAATTATATTGCTTACGATTTGTTAAATAACAAAAATGAGTTTGAAAATAATTATACAAAAGCTGACAAAGAAAAATTTGAAGCTTACATAGAAAAACGATTGGAAAACTTTAAAGGAAATGAGTTGGCGAAAGAAATTTTCCTAAAAATGTATGCTAATCCAGTAATTAATAAATTGAATAGTCAGAAGACGGAAGTCAGAAGCCCGAAGTAAACAAATAACGATTAACTTTGGCTTTGTGCGTTGGGAACTCCTCTCCTTAGGGGAGGTTGGGAGGGGCAAATAATAACGATTAACACATAACAAATAAAATATATACTATGAAAAACATTGCAGTAATAGGAGCAGGAACAATGGGGAACGGAATTGCCCATACTTTTGCTCAATCAGGATTTAACGTAAACTTAATTGACCTTTCACAAGCTTCGCTAGATAAAGCTATAGCAACTATATCTAAAAATTTAGATAGAATGGTGGCGAAAGAAAAAATATCGGAAAGTGATAAAAATAACACACTTGGTAACATCACCACTTTTACCGATATGAATCAAGGTGTTGCTAATGTTGATTTAGTTGTGGAAGCTGCTACAGAAAATGTAGAGTTAAAACTGAACATTTTTAAATCGTTAGATACCGCCACTAAGCCAGAAGTTATTTTAGCATCCAACACTTCATCAATTTCTATTACTAAAATTGCTGCGGCAACTTCTCGTCCGGATAAAGTAATAGGTATGCACTTTATGAACCCTGTGCCTATTATGAAATTGGTAGAAATTATTAGAGGTTATTCTACTTCTAACGAAGTAACCAACAATATTATGGAACTTTCTAAAAAATTAGGAAAAGTACCTGTAGAAGTTAATGATTACCCAGGTTTTGTGGCAAACAGAATTTTAATGCCAATGATAAATGAAGCCATCATTACCTTGCATGAAAGTGTTGCCGGAGTAGAAGAAATTGATACCGTAATGAAATTAGGCATGGCGCATCCTATGGGACCACTTCAGTTGGCAGATTTTATTGGTTTAGATGTTTGTTTATCTATTCTAAATGTACTTTACGAAGGCTTTGGAAATCCAAAATATGCTCCTTGTCCGTTATTAGTAAACATGGTTACTGCCGGAAAATTAGGCATAAAATCAGGTGAAGGATTTTATTCTTGGACGCACGGAACAAAAGATTTAATTGTGTCTCCACAGTTTAAATAATTGATATTATACATAAATGATTGGAAATTTGGAATTAACTTTCTAAATTTCCATTCTTTTTAATGTCTCGGCAACAAAAACTGCCTAAAATGAAAAAGTCGCACAAATTCATACTGTTTTCGTTTATCGGTCCGCTGGTAATGACTTTTTTTATTGCTGTTTTTGTATTAGTAATGCAATTTATTTGGCTTTACATTGATGAAATGTTGGGCAAAGGTTTAGAGTGGTATGTACTTGCCGAATTATTTTTTTACGCCACCGCCAATGTAGTTCCTATGGCTATGCCACTGGCAATTTTACTTGCCTCCATTATGACTTTCGGGAATTTAGGCGAACATTTTGAATTGGTAGCATTTAAATCTGCAGGAATATCTCTCCAAAAAGTAATGAAACCGCTTATTGTTTTTGTGTGTTTTATTAGCATAGGAGCTTTTTATTTTGCCAACAATGTTATTCCTGTTGCCAACTTAAAATTTTATTCTCTGTTGCACGATATTAGAAGCCAAAAGCCGGCAATTAATATTCAGCCCAATGTTTTTTACAACGAAATTGACGGATATACCATCAGGGTAAAAAATAAAATTCCGCTAGAAGATGGCAGAGAAATGCTTAAAGATGTAATGATATACAACCATGCTAATAACAATGGCAACCGACAAGTTACTGTTGCAGATTCAGGTATTATGAACCTATCAAAAGATAAAGCCTATTTTACCATTAAACTTTATCATGGTGTAGATTATCAAGAAAAACAAGAAGACAGAAATAACAATAGAAACTATCCATTAACCAGGTTTTATTTTGAAGAAAATGAATTTCAGTTTGATATAAGTGGTTTCCAGTTTAAGCGTAGTGATGAAGAAGCTTTTAAACATGATTATCGTTTGCTCAACCTCAAACAATTAATGTATAGAACAGACTCACTACATAAATTTACTCGCGAAGAAGCTGATTTCTTAAATGAAAACGTTCATTATGCCTATTTATTCAATGATAGCATTACAGACAAAAAAAATAATACTTTTCTAACTCCCACTCAAAACATACAACAACATGATTCTATTCCTCATAAAGAAGTCAACCTAAAAGAATTTAACAAACAACAAATTAGTCAGGTTTTTGGTATTGCCATTAATAATGCACGTACACAAAAAGGTAGAGCAGCCGCAGCTAAAATAGAAATGAACGTATTAAAAGAGACACTTGCCAGGGTTAAAATTGAATGGCACAGAAAATTTACTTTTTCAATTGCCTGTTTAATTATGTTTTTTATAGGAGCGCCCTTGGGAGCTATTGTTAGAAAAGGCGGATTAGGAATGCCGGTGGTAATTTCAATCATTTTCTTTTTAATTTATTATGTAATTTCCATAACGGGAGAAAAAATGGCAAAAGAACTTATTATTTCTCCATGGTTAGGCATGTGGTTTTCTACTTTTGTATTATTTCCATTGGGCTACTTTTTTACTTACAAAGCCACTACCGATTCTGCCTTGTTTAATATTGATGCTTATACCGGATTTTTTAAAAATATCTTTACCCGAAAGAAAAAAGAGCTTAGTTAAATGAAAATTCTTCAAATATGTCATAAACCTCCACTCCCTGCTCTTGATGGCGGATGCAAGGCTATGCACGCATTAACAGAAGGATTTTTGGCTAATGCTATTTCCGTTAAAATCTTAACCATTGCCACACAAAAACATCCTTATCAACCTGAACTTTTTCCAATAGCTTATATAGAGCAAACCAACATAGAATACGCTTTTATAGATACTGCTATTAAGAAAAAAAATGCCTTGGCTAACTTGTTTAGCGGCAAGTCTTACAATATTAGTCGCTTTTACAATAAAAATTTTGAAGAGTTGATAACTGCAACACTTCAAAAAGAAAAATTTGATATTATTTTACTAGAAAGTCTTTATACCACACCTTACATTGCTGCTATTCGCAAAAGCAGTAATGCTAAACTGATATACCGCTCACATAATATTGAGTTTGAAATTTGGCAACGAACAGGCAATCAGGAAAATAATGCCATCAAAAAAAAGTACCTGCATTTTTTAGCCAAACGTCTCAAAAAATACGAACAATCCATTCTCAATTTAGTAGATGGAATTGCCGCCATTACTAAGAAAGATAAAGAGCAATTAATAGCATTAGGTTGCAAAAAGCCAATAACAACTATACCTTTTGGCATCAACCTTCATGATTATGAGCTAAAAAAAATTCCTCAAGAAAAAAAACTTTTTCATATTGGTAGTATGGATTGGATGCCTAATCAAGAAGCCATAAAATGGTTTTTGAATGAAGTTTGGTCGGCAATTATTGCCAAAGAACCAACGGCTACTTTTCATCTTGCCGGCAAAAATATGCCAGATGAAATTATAAAGTTAACAGCCACTATGCATGGAGTAATTAATGAAGGAGAAGTTAAAAATGCCAATGACTTCATCAACAATAATAACATAATGATAGTTCCATTGTTTTCTGGTAGCGGTATGCGTATTAAAATTATTGAAGCAATGGCAATGGGAAAGCTTGTAATTGGAACATCCGTTGCATTTGAAGGAATTGCAGTGCAGCATAACAAAAATGGTATTATTGCCAACACTGCCAATGAATTTAAAGAAGCAATTCTAATGTGTTTACAACACCCTGAAGTTGTTACTAGCATTGGACAAAAAGCAAGAAAAACGATTGAAGAACAGTATAACAATACCGTTATAGTAAAGCAATTAATTAATTTTATAGCCGAATAATGAAACTATTTGTACTACTTTCTCGCTTTCCATATCCTTTAGAAAAAGGAGATAAGTTACGTGCTTTTCATCAAATAAAAGAATTATCTAAACAACACGAAATAGTTTTATGTGCCTTATCCGACCAAAAAGTAGCACAAAGTTCTATCGATAAACTTCAAGAATATTGTAAAGCCATTCACATTATTAAACTTCCTAAGTGGAAAATCTATTGGAATTTATTTTGGCAATTGTTATTTACCGACAAATCCTTACAAGTAGTTTATTTTTATAATAAATCGGCTCAAAAAAAAATTAATCGAATTATAACAGAATATCAACCCGACCATATTTATGGTCAATTAATCCGAGTTGCCGAATACATTAAAAATATTCCTATTCCAAAAACATTAGATTACATGGACGCCTTGGCTCGGGGTATGGAAAGAAGAATAGCACAATCACCTTTTTACATCAAGTGGTTTTTAACTACCGAAACTACTCGATTAAAACGTTACGAACACCAAATTTTTAATGCTTTTGATAATCTTACAATAATTTCTGAACAAGATAAAAATTTAATCGTTCACATAAAAAACGATGCTATTCAAATAATTCCTAATGGCGTAGATTATGAAATGTTTAAGTTTCAAGAAAATTCCGAAAAAAAATACGACCTCATATTTACAGGAAACATGGCGTATCCACCCAATATTGATAGCGTAATTTATTTGGTAAATGAAGTCATGCCATTAGTTTGGAAAAAATATCCTGATGTAAAATTAGTAATTGCCGGTGCTGAACCCGATAAAAAAGTGTTGCAATTAACTTCCAAAAATGTTGAAGTAACAGGTTGGGTAAAAGATATTACCTCTTATTATGCAGCGGCTAAAATATTTATAGCTCCAATGCAAATTGGCACAGGTTTGCAGAATAAATTATTAGAAGCTATGGCTATGAAACTGCCTTGTGTAACTTCTCAACTGGCGAATAATGCTTTAGGAGCTAAACATCAAAACTCCATATTAATTGGCAATGAACCCGAAGAATATTACGAACATATTATATCTTTGTTGGAAAATAAAAACTTATATAATAACATTGCGACATCAGGATATGATTTTGTGAAAAAGAATTACACTTGGGAAGGAACAACTCAAAAACTGAATGAATTGATTATAAATACTAAAAAACAATGAAAGAATTACAACAACAAATAGAAGCGGCTTGGGAAAATAGAAATTTACTAAAAGATGAAGCTACAAAAAATGCTATCCGACAAGTAATTGAACATTTGGATAAAGGAACATTAAGAGTTGCCGAACCAAAAGGTAGTGATTGGCAAGTAAACGAATGGGTTAAAAAAGCAGTAGTACTTTATTTTCCTATCCAACAAATGAAAACCATTGAAGTTGGTCCATTTGAGTTTCATGATAAAATGGAGTTGAAAAAGAACTATGAAGTATTGGGAGTTCGTGTAGTGCCTCATGCTGTAGCTCGTTATGGTGCTTTTTTAGCCAAAGGCGTAATTATGATGCCTTCTTATGTAAATATTGGTGCTTTTGTAGGTAGCGGAACAATGGTTGACACATGGGCAACAGTTGGTTCTTGTGCTCAAATTGGTAAAGATGTCCACTTAAGTGGTGGAGTTGGTATTGGTGGTGTGTTGGAACCTTTGCAAGCTGCTCCGGTAGTAATAGAAGATGGTTGTTTTATAGGCTCAAGATGTATAATAGTAGAAGGTGTTAGAGTAAGAAAACAAGCTGTTTTAGGAGCAAACGTAGTGCTTACAAAATCAACAAAAATTATTGATGTAAGCGGAGATGCTCCTATTGAATATAAAGGTGAAGTGCCGGAAAGAGCTGTGGTAATTCCAGGTTCTTATACCAAAGAATTTCCTGCGGGAAGATTTAATGTACCTTGTGCCTTAATTATAGGACAACGAAAAGCAAGTACCGATTTAAAAACTTCTCTTAACAATGCCTTAAGAGAATACGATGTAGCAGTTTAACACAATAAATATAGTATTATGAAATAGCCACTTGCAAAAAGTAAATCAACACAAATGAAGATAACATGGCGTATTCCATATGACAAATAAAAATCAATAAATATCTACATATGAATAAAAATATTAAATCTGAAGATCAATTTCAATTAGCCGACCTAGATATAAAAGACGGATTTATTGAAAAAGCCTATGAAACATTAAACAACATTCTGAAAGAAAATCCAACTTTCGGAAAGGCTCACAACCATTTAGGTTGGATGAACGAAACCAAATTTCAGGATTATGCAAAAGCAGAAGAACATTACAAAAAAGCATTAGAACTTTCTCCTGATTATACTGCTGTTTATTACAACTATGCTATTTTGCTTTCTACCCAACAACGATGGGATGAACTAAACCAATTGCTTGAAAAAGCCCTGAAAGTCCCTGGAATTAACAAATCTACTATCTACAATGAATACGGGATTATGTTTGAAGCAATAGAAGAATATGACAAAGCCATCTCTCATTTTAAAGATGCTGCGAGAGCTTGTATGGACAATGCTACCATGGATAAATTTTTAGACTCGGTAGAACGTTGCAAACGAAAAAAAACACTATTTAGCTAAGTTGAAAAAGTTTTTAATCATACAAACCGCCTATATTGGAGATGTTATTTTAGCTACTTCCATAGTAGAAAAATTACACCAAGCCCTACCTGATAGTCAAATAGATTTTTTGTTGCGTAAAGGCAATGAAAGCTTGCTCGAAAATCATCCTATCATTAACGAAGTAATTATTTGGAACAAACACGATAAAAAATACGATAGCCTGAAAAGAATAACCAAACAGGTTCATCAACATAAATATGATGTGGTTATTAATTTACAACGATTTGCTTCTAGTGGATTAATTACTGCTTTTTCGGGAGCTAAGCTTAAAATAGGTTTTGCTAAAAATCCCTTGTCTTTTTCCTTTAATCAAAAATTTCCACATAAGATTGGAGATGGTACGCATGAAATTGAACGGAATCATCAATTGATAAAAACTTTTACAGATAATACTCCCGCCATGCCTAAGCTTTATCCAAGCAACAACGATTATTTAGCGGTGGAGGCTTATAAAAAAGAAAAATACGTTTGTATGGCACCAACTTCCGTTTGGTTTACAAAACAATTACCAAAGGAAAAATGGGTTGAGTTAACCAATAGCATTCCATATAATTATCAAATTTATTTATTAGGAAGTCCTGCCGATGCTACAGCTTGCGATAAAATAAAAACACTATCTAACAACAAAAAGGTAGTGAATTTAGCAGGAAAACTTTCATTACTAGAATCGGCAGCTTTAATGCAAACAGCACAAATGAATTATGTAAATGATTCTGCACCGCTGCATATTGCTTCAGCTATGAATGCTCCTACTACGGCTTTTTTCTGTTCTACTATTCCTGCATTTGGCTTTGGACCTTTAGCCAAAGGTGCCAAAATTGTTGAAGTTAAGGAAAAACTTACTTGCCGACCTTGTGGCTTGCATGGAAAAATTGAATGTCCTTTAGGTCACTTTAAATGTGGTTTTGATATTGAAATAAAAAAGCTCTGAAAATTTCAGAGCTTTTAGTGACCTCGACAGGATTCAAACCTGTAACCTTCTGAGCCGTAATCAGATGCGCTATTCAGTTGCGCCACGAGGCCTAATTGACTGCAAATATAGAAAAAATGACTGTATTTTCTCTAATTTTATTATTTTTAGATTTTATAAAATTACATCAAAAAATAGTTCAATATGTCTGTTTATGGAAAAGTAACACCTCCTATTATTCAACAATTACAAGCATTAATTGGTGATAAATTTGTTTTATGGGATGATGAAAATTTAAGTAAATACAGTCATGATGAAACGGAAGATTTGAAGTTTTTCCCTGAAGTAATTGTTAAGCCAAGAACAGCAACAGAAATAAGTTCCATCGTGAAATTATGTAATGAACATTTAATCCCACTAACTCCTAGAGGGGCTGGAACTGGTTTGAGTGGTGGAGCTTTACCCATCAATAAAGGCATTTTGCTTTCAATGGAACGTTTTAATAGCATTATTGAAATTGATGAAAGAAATTTACAAGCTACTATTGAACCGGGAGTCATCACTCAAGAGTTTCAAGAAGCGGTAAAAGCTAAAGGACTTTTTTATCCTCCCGATCCTGCCAGCAAAGGCAGTTGTTTTATAGGTGGAAATTTAGCAGAAAATTCCGGTGGACCAAAAGCTGTAAAATATGGTGTTACCAAAGATTATGTATTAAATTTAGAAGTGGTGCTTCCCACAGGTGAAATAATATGGACAGGAGCGAATGTGCTAAAAAATTCTACTGGTTATAACCTCACACAATTATTAATAGGTAGCGAAGGTACATTAGGCATTATAACTAAAGCAGTATTTAAACTTATACCTCACCCAAAATTTGATTTATTGATGCTTGTGCCTTTTGTTTCGGCCGAAGAAGCTTGTAGTGCTGTAGCGGCAATTTTTAATGCAGGCATAACTCCTTCAGCAATGGAATTAATGGAAAGAGACGCTATTTTATGGGGAAAAAAATTTATAAATGATACTGCCATCAATATTGAAGATGGAATTGAAGCTCATTTACTTATTGAAGTAGATGGAAATGATATGGATATTTTGTATAAAGACTGTGAACTCATTTATCAGGTGTTAGAAAATTTTAAAACCGGAGAAATTCTTTTTGCAGATGATGCCACTCAAAAAGAAAAACTATGGAAAATTAGGCGAGTGGTAGGTGAAGCAGTGAAAAGTCAATCTATTTATAAAGAAGAAGATACTGTTGTGCCTAGAGCAGAATTACCTAAGTTACTTAAAGGTGTAAAAGAAATAGGAAACAAATACGGTTTTAAATCAGTTTGCTATGGACATGCCGGAGACGGAAATTTGCATGTAAACATCATTAAAGGAGACATGAGTGATGAAGCGTGGAATAATGAATTGCCGAAAGGAATTACAGAAATTTTTCAGCTTTGTGTGCAATTAAAAGGTACTATTTCCGGAGAGCATGGTATTGGCTATGTTCAGAAATCATATATGAATATCCCTTTTGATCAAAAAACCTTATTATTACAAAAACAAATAAAATCTATCTTCGATCCAAATAATATACTTAATCCGGGCAAAATTTTTCCATAAAAAAAGTCCCTCAAATAATTTAAGGGACTTTAATTCAAAGGGAGGAGATTTTTTATGATTTAACTACCTATCTAATTAACTTTTAAAAATTTATCTCCTTAGTATAATCTAAGACGAAAAAATTTCATAAAAGGTTGCTTTATTATTTTTTTATCTTAGGAATCTAATAATTGAACAAACTATTGTTTTCTAAATAATATTATATCCGTAAATTTGGTAAGCATTAATTAAACTAAAACTTTCATGAAAAAAATTACATTATTAAGCTTATTTTCGATACTATTTACTGTTTTTCTAAATGGTCAAATTAGTGGCAACAAAATTGAAACAACTAAGACAAAAGCTAACATTTCATTAGATGATAACTTAACTCAACAGTTAATTCAAGACGCTACAAAAACCCCAAGTGGACATATTAGATGTTTTTCTGATGAAATGCATCAAATACACCAACAAGCCAATCCACAAATGGAATCCGTGGAAGATTTTGAAATCTGGATGGAAGAAAAATTAAAAACCTATGTTAAAGATAATGCTAACAATAAAGCATCAAGAGTAATTCCTGTGGTAGTACATGTTTTGTATGGAAACTCAACACAAAACATCAGTATGACTCAAATTCAGTCTCAGATAACTGCATTGAATCAAGATTTTTCCGCTTCGAATACAGATATTTCAAGTGTTCCTTCTACTTTTCAATCGGTTATTGGTAACTGTGATATAGAATTTTGTTTAGCTCAAATTGATCCTAACAACCAACCAACAAATGGTGTTAACAGAGTTAATGTAGGAGCTACATCACTAACTACAAGTCAAATAGATGGGACATGGAAACCACAAACTCAATGGGACCCTACTAAGTATTTCAACATCTGGGTGGCTAATATTCAAGGTGGTGTTTTAGGATATGCTCAATTTCCCTCTTCTTCAGGTTTAGGAGGTATGCCATCCAATGGTGGTGCTGCTAACACTGATGGAGTGGTTATTCTTTACAATGCTTTTGGAACAACAGGTGCTGTTAGTGCCCCTTACAACAAAGGAAGAACAGCAACACATGAAATTGGTCACTGGTTAGGTCTTCGTCATATATGGGGAGATGGTACTTGTGGAAATGATTTTTGCAATGATACCCCTACTCAACAAACAGCTAACTATAACTGTAGAACTCACCCTTATAATGTAGGAGCTTGTTCAGGAAATACAACAGGAGAAATGTTTATGAATTATATGGATTATGTACCAGATGCCTGTATGTATATGTTCTCTGCAAACCAAAAAGCTAGAATGGATGTTGTTTTACAAAATTCTCCTAGAAGAGGCTCTTTACTAACATCTACTGTTTGTGGAGTAGCTCCATTAAACGCTAACTTTGTTGCTTCTGCTACTACAATTACAGCAGGACAATCAATTACTTTTACGAATACTTCTGCTGGTCCAAACCCAATTACTTCTAACTCTTGGAATTTTGATGTAACCTCTCAAGGAGGTGTTACTCCATCAACTTCCACAGCAGCTACTCCTCCTGCTATTACATACAACAATGCAGGGACTTACACAGTTTCATTAACTGTTGGAGATGGAACTAGTAATGATACTGAAACTAAAAATGCCTATATTACTGTATTAGCCTCAGGTAGTCAGGTTTGTGATTCTACAGCTGCAACTTGGGACATTGGACAACATGGTAGTCAAACAGGAGCTTATATTTGGGGAGGAGGAAATGGTTATATTATGGGGCAAAATAGTTATGGAGATAATGGTTGGGCAGATAAAATTCCTTATACTGGCTCTGGAACTTTCCTAACAGATGTTATTTATTATTTTAGCACTTCAGGAACTGGAAACGTTAACCTAAAAGTTTGGGGATTAAATGCAGGTGCTCCTGGAAATGTACTCGCTCAACAAACAGTTCAAATCTCTCAATTAGGAACTGGAGGAACTCCAACAGTTTGGTCTATTCCTACTCCACCATCTTTAAACGGAAATTTCTTTGTTGGTCATGATCATAATACACTAACAAATGGAGATACCGTAGCTCTTATGGCTGCTCCTACAGGAACAAATACTGTGTGGGCAAAAGAAACTACAGGATGGGTTGATTTAGCTACTTATAGCTTAGATCATAGTGCTGCTGTAATCCCTGTAATTTGTAATAGTTCTACAACAGGCGAAAAAGAAATACTAGGTACAATTAATGAAATTTTAGTTTTCCCTAATCCTTCAAACGGAACATTAAATGTTGCGTTAACAGAGAAAAAAGAAACTACTATTGAAATTTACAACCTTGTTGGAGAATTAATTTACACAAGTGGCAATCCACTAAACACTCAATTATTTACTATCAACATAGATAATCAGCCTAATGGTATTTATTTTGTAAATATTAAATCCGATAACATCATCACCACTAAAAAAGTATTGATTGCTAAGTAGTGAGTTAATTATTATTAAATTTTTTAAGGAGCCTCATTTTTTTGAGGCTCTTTTTTTATCTTATGCTTACTTTTGTTAAAAATTTCACCATATATGGACAATACTACCATTAAAACATTGCTTAAAACAACTGTTACAGATAGTAAGCTTAACAGCATTTACAATAAAGTAGTAAACGAAGAAAGAATTACACCGAAAGAAGGAACATACTTATTCTACAACGCTGAACTTAGCCATTTAGGAACACTTGCCAACTACATTAGAGAAAAAAGACACGGAAATAAAACCTACTTCAATAAAAACTTCCATATAGAACCCACTAATATTTGTGTTTTCGATTGTAAATTTTGCTCTTACTCTCGTTTTTTAAGAGAAAAAGATGAATATGATGCTTGGGAGCTTTCTGAAGAGGATATTTACAACGCCATTAGAAATTATGATGGTAAAGACATTACCGAAGTACATATTGTTGGAGGTGTCCATCCAAAAATGGGATTAGCTTACTTTAAAAATTTAATTGAAAATATTAAACAAATTCGCCCCGATATACATGTTAAAGCTTTTACTGCTGTTGAGTTAGATTATATGTGCAAAAAAGCAAAAGTGAGTTATGAAGAAGGATTGAAAATATTAAAAGATGCCGGACAAGGTTCTTTACCAGGTGGTGGAGCAGAAATTTTTGATGAAAAAATTAGAGCTCAAATCTGTAAAGATAAATGTACTTCAGAACAATGGCTACAAATGCACGAAGCTGCTCATAAAGTTGGGATGCCCTCTAATGCAACAATGCTTTACGGACATTTAGAAAAATACGAACACCTTATCGACCATATGAACAGATTAAGAAATCTTCAAGATAAAACAGGTGGTTTTAATGCTTTTATTCCTCTAAAATTCAGAAATAAAAACAATCAAATGTCTAATATTGAAGAAGTAAGCATAATTGAAGATTTGAAAGTTTATGCTATGGGCAGAATTTTTCTAGATAATTTTAACCACATAAAAGCTTATTGGCCAATGATAGGGAGAAAAACTACTCAATTATTACTTTCTTTTGGAGTAAACGATATTGATGGAACTGTTGATGATTCTACAAAAATATATACCATGGCTGGAGCTGAAGAGCAAAAACCAACCATGACTTCTGAACAAATGATTCAACTAATAAAAGAAGTTGGTAGAAAACCTATTGAAAGAGATAGTATATATAACGAACTGAATGATTATTCAGAACCTATTTTAGCTTAAGCTATTTATTTTGGAAAATAAAAACATAATTATTACCGGCCATAGAGGTGCAGCAGGATTAGCTCCTGAAAACACATTGGCTTCTATTCAATTAGCAATAGAACTAGGGGTTGATAGAATAGAAATTGATGTTCAACAAACTAAAGACAATAAAATTATTGTATTACACGATAGAACACTTAGAAGAACTACAACAGGTCATGGCTTTGTAAAAAACCTTACCTACGATGAAATTCTTCAATTTAGTGCCGGATACAAGTTCAATAAATTTTATATCAACGAAAAAGTACCAACTTTAGAACAAGTAATTGATTTAATTGATGGAAAAGTAGAACTGCTTATTGAAACCAAATACAGTTACATGTATTATCCTAATATTGAAAGACACATTATCAACATTATTAAAAATAAAAATGCTAAAGATTGGTGTAAAGTAATTTCTTTTAATGACAGAGCTCTTTTCAGGATTAACAAATTAGATAACAGCATTAGGTTAGGCAAACTATTCGTTGGAAAACATGCTCACCTCCCACTTTCATTTGATAAAGGACTAAATATTAGACCCTTAAAAAAATATGCTTTTGTAGATGAAGTAATTGTAAAACACGACTATGCTACCAAAGCCATTATAGAAAAAGTACACGATTTCGGTAAAGAACTTCATGTTTGGACAGTAAACAACGAAGCCACCATTCAAAAACTTATAGAAAGAGGTGTTGATGGTATTATTTCAGATTACCCCAATTTATTGATGAAGTATAGAAAATAAAAAAAGCTGCTCGAAGGCAGCTTTAAAATGGGTGGAAGATGGGGCTCGAACCCACGACCCTCGGTACCACAAACCGATGCTCTAACCAGCTGAGCTACATCCACCATTTTGAGAGGGCAAATATACTTTTTTTTTTATACAAAATAATTCCACTACTATTTTTTATTTTCAAGCTAAAAAAATATAGCTGCACCGCTTTTTCTTAACTTTGTAATTGATGAGCGATAAAAAAAATATTACCCTAAATGTGGAAGGAATGACCTGTGCCAATTGTGCATTAGGCATTAAAAAACAGTTGGTTAAAAAAGGATTAGAAAACGTAAATGTAAGCTTCTCAACAGGCGAAGTAACCTATGATAGTAATACCAAACTCAATACTCAAGAGATTATTGACAGCATCAACCAATTAGGTTATAAAGTAATTGATGCTCCTAAAGAACAAAAAGGATTATCATCCATTGAGAAAAAATTCTACATTTCGTTAATTTTTACCATTCCTCTGTTTTTACACATGTTTATGCCACACGACAATATTTTAAATGATGGTTGGGTGCAATTAGCATTATGTATTCCTGTTTTCGGAATAGGACTATTTCATTTTGGAAAAAGTGCTTGGGGTTCTCTAAAAACAGGCGTTCCTAATATGGACGTGTTAATTACCATAGGTTCAACAGCCGCTTTTGTTTATAGCATTGTTGGAATTTACCTCTACTATGGTACGCACGAAGCTCATAATTATTTGTTTTTTGAAACTGCTGCAACCATCATCACCTTAGTATTATTGGGAAATGTATTAGAACATCGTTCAGTAAATCAGACCACCACCGCCATAAAAGAACTAAGCCAGATACAACAAAGCGAAGCCAAAAAAATAATGTCCGATGGTTCTACAACCATTGTTAGTTATGATGAAATTAGCGTGGGAGATATTATTCAGGTAAACAGCGGAGATAAAATAGCTGTTGATGGAGAAATTATTAAAGGTTCTGCTACTATTGATGAATCAATGATTTCCGGAGAAAGTACTCCTGTAGAGAAAGAAGTCGGCTCAAAAGTAATTGGTGGAACAGTAATGATGGATGGAAGCATGCAGTTTAAAGCTGAAAAAGTGGGTAGCGAAACGGTCCTTTCAAAAATTATTGAAATGGTAAAAAATGCTCAACAAAATCAACCAAATATTCAACGATTGGGAGATAAAATCAGTGCTATATTTGTTCCTGTAGTATTAGTTATTGCATTACTAACTTTTTTAATTGCTCATTTTGGTTTTGATATAAATATGCAACAAGCGTTAATGCAAAGTATAGCTGTATTAGTAATTTCTTGTCCTTGTGCCATGGGTTTAGCAACACCAACAGCAGTAATGGTAGGAATAGGAAGAGCGGCAAAAAAAGGAATTTTAATTAAAGGAGGAAGCACCTTAGAATTATTTGCCAATGCTAAAAATATGGTGTTTGATAAAACAGGAACGCTTACTACAGGAAAATTTTCCATAAAAAGAACCAAACTGTACGCTTCTATTGAAGAACAAGAACTTAAAAACATACTTTTTAGCATCGAACAACATTCTTCTCATCCAATTGCTCAATCCATTGTAACTTATTTAAAACCAGATGCTACACTTATTGATTTTCCTACTATAAATGAAATAAAAGGTGTAGGTTTAGAAGTTTTTGATAAAGAAAACAATCATTATCAAGTAGGTTCGTTTAGAATTGATGAGACACAAACCAAAGACAAACAACACGCTATTTTTATTTTTAAAAACAAGGAACTTATTGCCGGAATTGATATTGAAGATGAATTGAAACAACATGTTCCAGAAACCATTTCCTTGCTGAATAAACAAGGATTAAATACGATTTTATTAAGTGGAGATGTGCAAGAAAAATGTGAAGATTTAGCTACCAAAGTAAATATTAAAACTGTTTATGGCGAACAGCTTCCTGAGCAAAAATTAGCAAAAATTGATGAATTAGAAAAACAATCACTAACGGTAATGGTGGGTGATGGAATAAATGATGCTCCTGCACTTACAAAAGCTGCTGTAGGGATTTCTATGAGTAAAGCCACGCAAGTAGCAGTACATTCTGCACAAATTGTTTTACTTAATGATAAAGACTTATCTCAAGTATATGAAGCGTATTTGATAAGCAAACACACCTTAATAACCATTAAGCAAAATTTATTCTGGGCTTTTTTCTATAATGTACTGGCAATACCTGTTGCTGCATTTGGTTTTTTAAATCCTATGGTAGCGGCTTTAGCAATGGCTTTCTCAGATGTAATTGTTGTAGGTAATTCTATACGTTTAAAGACTAAGAAATTGAAGTAAAATTAATCTTCTACTCCTTCAAAAAAAGCGGGATTAAAATTAACCAAAAACAATTGTTTTTTAGCTCTAGTAATGGCTGTATAAAGCCATCGCAAATATTCTACATTTATCATTTCTTCGGTAAGGTAACCTTGTTCCACAAAAACAGCATCCCATTGTCCACCTTGAGATTTATGACAAGTAATAGCGTAAGCAAACTTAACTTGTAATGCTTGGTAATATGGGTCTTTACGAATTAATTCATTACGTTTTTTTCTATTAGGCTCGTATCCATACTCTTCCGAAATGGCATCATACAACTCCCTAAATTTTCCTGATGGCAATGATGGTGCATCAGAAAGAATGCTGTCCATCAGAATTTTAATTTCCAAATCCGGTTCATTAGGATAATCCACCATTCGTATGGTAATATTGGCGAACCTAAAACCATGTTTTTCTTCAAAACCTCTAATTTTTAAAATTTCAACTATATCGCCATTAGCTATAAAACCTGCTTTTGAGGCATCATCCAACCAAAAATAATTATTCTTAACCACCATCATGTAATCGCCTGTGGCAATTTCTTCTTCTAACCATTTTATTCTTACTCTAATTTGCAAATTAAACAAATTAGCTCTTTTATTACTTCGGCAAACAACCATCACATTTTCATCTCCAAACTTACCGTAAGCATCATTTAACTCATCTTCTAACTCCAGTCCTGTAATACACCTCACATCAGTATTAACATCTAATTCTGGAAACATGGGCAATTCGACTTTTTTAGTATTAATTTTTGCTCTAATAAAAGTAGCTAAAGACAAAATTTTACTGTCTTGAGCTTGCCTTACTACTTCATCCAACTCATAAAATTCGGGATATAAATAATAGTTCTTATGGAGCAAATCCTCATCTAAAGCCGGACTCTCTTCCACACCCACTGGTGGCAATTGAGCAGTATCTCCAATAAAAATCAATTTACAATTAATCCCACTATAAACATATTCCAACAAATCATCTAACAACCCTTTTTGATTTCCCCAATTGCTATTAAGTAAGCTTCCCACATCACTAATCATAGAAGCCTCATCAACCAAAAAAATAGTATTTTGAAATTTATTTTGTTTTATACTAAAACGAGTATAGCCATCTCCCCCACTTTTTAGTTGGTATATCATTTTATGAATGGTAAAGGCGGGTTTTTGCGAATAATTAGACAGCACTTTAGCAGCTCTTCCTGTTGGAGCCAATAATACCGATTCTAGGTTAAATTGAGGCAAGGTTTTTACTAATGCACCAACAATAGAAGTTTTTCCTGTTCCGGCATAACCTTTAAGCACAAACAAACTTCTTTTTTGTTGATGAAAAACAAAATCAGTTAATGCCCCCAATACTTTCTGCTGTTTTTGAGTTGGTTTAAACCCAAAATGTTGAAGTAATAATTGATAAAACTGATTATGCATATTCGAATTTTAAATAACTTCTTAGTAAAAAAACAATATTACTACAATATTAATTTTAAATTCGCAGTTACTTATTCAATAAAAAAAATAGTAGTTTTGTTTTCAAAATTCGTTTAAATAATTAACTATGGGATTACTTATAATTATTATCTTAGCAGCTGTAGCGTTGTATTTTTTGTCTAAATATGTTTTAGTAGGATTATCTCCTATGTTACTAAACATTGTAAAAATAGTTTTTGTGGCATTAATTGCTGTAGCAGCATACATGAACTACGATTCTATTCAAAGTAAAATTGAGTTAGAGAAAGAAATTAAAAAAAGAAACAAAGTTGTTCAAGAACGATTAGAAAATATTAGAGATGCCCAAATAGAATACAAAAAAATTAAAGGAGAATATGCCGGAGACTTTAACAAATTACTTGATTTCTTAAACAACGATTCTATTGTACTTGTTTATTCTGAAGGCGAGGTGCCTGACAGTTTAATCGGGCAAGAAGCAAGAGCTTTAGAATTAGGAATTATAGTTAGAGATACTACCAAAGTTCCTGTTAGAGAAGAATTATTTAAAGAAAACTTTGACAAAGTTGTTAAAGACATGAACATTGTACCTTTTTCTGATGGTGTAGAATTTGAAATAGCGGCTGGAGAAATTGAAAAAGGTAAGGTAATGGTAAAAGTTTTTGAAGTAAAGACACCTTATAAAAATGTTTACAATGGCTTAGATCTTAAAAACGAAGGAGTAGATTTAGATGCTTATATTGCAGTAGGATCTATGGAAGAACCAACAACAAACGGAAACTGGAAATAATATTTCCTTTCTAAATAATATTTAAAATGAGTTTGGTTTAAGTCAAACTCATTTTTTATTTTAATTCATATACATTGAAGCTCGTAGCTAACATAAATTTAATTGACAAATCTTTTACTGATGCTAAAATAGTCGGTTATAAATCATATATCCAGATAAGTAAAGCCGACATTAAACTGTTAGTTTTAGATGTTACCACATCCACCTTTATCGCCCTAAAAGTTTACGTTTTAACTGATATTTATACCGACCATGCTTTAGCAGAAAAAATTCAGCTTTTTGTTAAAGAAGATACTTGGATAAACACCAACTTCTCATCAACATATATCATTTTTGTAAATAATAGAGCTACCATAATGCCTAATGCCCTTTTTAATAAAGACGAATTAGCCACTTACCATCAATATAATTTTACCCCCAGCGAGACGGACAATTATTATTTCGATAAATTTTTAAATCTTCCGGCAAATAATATTTATGCCATTCCCGACTTTATTATTTCCTGTTTTGACAATGTGAAAAACAAACATTTCTTCCATTTTTCAACACCATTAATAGCTTCTGCTTTATTGTATGCAAAAAACACCAATGCTTTATCTTTAATTGATGTGCATGTGTTGCCCAATTCTTTTCAAATTATAATTATAAAAAATCAACAACTAGCACTTTACAACTCGTTCGATTATCAAACTAGCGAAGACTTTATTTACTACTTGCTATTTGTATTAGAGCAACAAAAAATTGACAATAAAAAAGTACACATTCGTTTATTAGGCGAAGTGGAAAAAAACTCTACCATTTACACCTTACTTAATACTTATATTAATGAAGTTTCATTTTTAGAAAAAAACGATTTACTTGCTAACTCATCCTTAAAATTGAGTTATATTTTCGATGAAATTTCACCAACCTATTATTACTCCATTTTTCAACAATACTTATGCGAATAATTAGCGGAAAATATAAAGGAAAAACCATTTCAGCCCCTAAGCAACTACCGGTTAGACCAACTACTGACTTTGCTAAAGAAGGCTTGTTTAATATCATTGAAAATAATTTTGATATTAATGATTTAACAGTGTTGGATTTATTTTGTGGTACAGGAAATATTTCCCTAGAGTTTGCCTCACGAGGAGCTAAAAATATTACTAGTGTTGATGCTAACAACCACTGCGTTCGTTTTGTAAAAGAAACTAGCACCAAACTTGAATTAAAACAAATACAAGTAATAAAACAAGATGTATTTAGGTTCTTACAAAAATCTATAAATCAATTCGATTTTATTTTTGCCGACCCTCCCTATCAACTAAAAGAATTAATCGAAATACCTGATTTAATCTTTAAAAACAACTGGCTAAAAAATGATGGTTGGTTGGTCTTAGAACATGACAAATTTGTGGAATTTAGTAATCATCCCCATTTTTTTCAGCACAGAAAATATGGCAATGTTAATTTTAGTTTTTTTCAAAACTTGTAACTTTTGAAAGCTCATATTAACTATAAAAGTATCTGGAAAATTGCTCTTCCAATTATATTAAGTAATGTAGCGCTAAATGTAATAACCGTTACCGACACTATTTTTTTAGGTCAAGTAAACCACATTGCACTTGGAGCTGCAGGCAATGCCGGAATTTTTTACTTTGTTTTAATTCTTACCGGAGTTGGATTAAGCACAGGAGCCCAAATTATTATGGGCAGAAGAAATGGTGAGAAGAACTTTTCTCAAATTGGAGCTATTTTCGATCAAACCATCTACTTACTTTCTTTTATTTCCCTATTAGTTTTTATACTTCTTCAATTTATTGCTCCCATTTTATTAGAAAACATAACCTCCTCCCCTGCTATTTATACTGCTACTGTTGAATTTTTGTATTACCGTTCTTTTGGGGTACTTTTTCATTTTCTAAATTTTGTTTTTATAGCTTTTTATGTAGGAACAACCAACACCAAAATACTTATCCATACCACCATTGCTATGATGCTGGTAAATGTATTTTTCGATTATGCCCTAATATTTGGAAATTTTGGTTTCCCTAGAATGGAAATAAAAGGTGCTGCCATAGCTTCCGTTTTAGCTGAATTGGTAGCTTTTTGCTATTTAGTAGTTTATACCCATAAAAATGCTTTTGTAAAACAATTCCAACTATTTAAATTCAAAAAAATCAATTGGGAAATCATTAATAAAACTACAAAAGTTGGTAGCCCTATTATGCTTCAGAATTTTTTGGCAATTAGTTCTTGGTTTATATTCTTTATGATTATTGAAAAATTAGGAGAAAAAGAATTAGCAATTTCTCATATTATCCGAAGTATTTACATGGTGCTTATGATTCCACTTTTTGGATTTAGCTCTGCCACCAACACTCTTGTAAGTAATCTTATCGGGCAAAAAAGAGAATATAAAGTAATGACACTTATCAAAAGAGTTTTGGTGTTAAGTTTAGGTTCAACGATAGTTATAGGTATGTTTAGTATATTTTTCGGAAAAGAAATTATAGGTTTTTATACTCCGGATATAAACCTAATAAACGATTCCATTCCAACATTAAGGGTAATTAATTTAACCATGTTTTTCTTTTGCATTGCTTTTATCTTATTCAATGCCGTTTCAGGTACAGGAAACACCAGAGTATCTCTCTTAATTGAAGCGACAACCATCTCTATTTATTTAGTGGCAGCCTACTTTATTGCTATAGAGTTTAAAGCTTCCTTACCTGTGGTTTGGTGTTCGGAATTTATCTATTTTGGATTATTAGGTATCTTCTCTCTTTGGTATTTGAAAAAAGGCAATTGGAGAAAATTGAAAATTTAATTTCGTTGAAGGCACAGAACTAGTTAAGTTTGTTGTAAAAATTGGTTATTTCGCTAAATCAAATTTTCACCCCGAGAACACAAATATCATCAATTTGATCTATATCTCCCTTCCAATTGAGCATAGTGGTATCAAAAATTTCTTTTTGCTTACTCATCGGATGCTCTTGTATAGCAAGTATCAACTCCTTAAAACGTCTATACATAAACTTTTTCCCTTTAGGACCTCCGAATTGATCAGCGTAACCATCAGAAAATAAATAAATAGTGTCTCCTTGTTTCAATTGTACTTGATGTGTTTGGTATTTTTTTGAATTTTCAGCCCCACCAATTGCCATTTTATCAGCTTTAATTTCTAATAAGTTATACCCATTTTCAGTCATGGAAATAGACAAATTGTTATTGTCATCAGAAACAGTTCTTAAAACATATAAAGGGTTATTTGCCCCTGAAAATTGAAGCATCTTACTTTCTAAGTCAATACAACAAAAAGATAAATCCATACCGTCTCTTACTGAACTTCCATCTTTATCTTGTTTTCTAATAGAATGAATTACCAACTCATTTAATTTGTCTAGAATTGAACCTGTTTCACTTAATTGTAAATCTTCTACTATTCGATTAAGCGAATTAAATCCAATAATACTCATAAATGCACCAGGAACTCCATGTCCGGTACAGTCTACTACAGAAAAATAAAACTTATTACCTGCTTCTTTTATCCAGAAAAAATCTCCCGAAACAATATCTTTAGGGAGATAATAAACAAAAGAATCAAAATATTTTAAAAGTAGATTTTCTTCAGGCAAAATAGCCGTCTGAATCCGTTTAGCATAATTCAAACTATCCGTAATATCTTTATTTTTTTCTTCAATTATTTTATTTTTGGTAGAAATTTGCTCATTTTTTTGATTAAGGATTTTATTGATTTTTTTCTTTTGAGCTAAACTATACATAATATAAACACCAATAATCCCTGCTAGAATTAAACTAATGATTAAGTAAAATTGTTGAGTGGACTTTCGTTCTAGTTCCACTTTTCCTAATTGATTTTGTGTTTTAAGCAATTCATTTTCTGTTTCTTTTTTTTCAACATTATATTTGGTTTGCATTTCAGCAATTTGTTGCGATGAAGTTTCATTAAAAATAGAGTCTTTTAAATCAAAAGCAATTTGAAAATGTTGATGTGCTAATTCATATTTCCCCATATTATAATAAATACGAGATAGCTTTTTATTGGCCTCCAGTATTGTTTTTCTGTCATTAGACATATTAGCGTATTCAATTCCTTTTTTTCCATGATATAAGGCTTTTACATAATCATTTTTTTGGTAATATACTTCTGCTAAACTTCGATGTATAGAACTCAATAATCCCACATCTTCATTTTCATTTAAGAATTTAGCAGCCAACTTAAAATAGTGCAATGCTTGATTATAATTTTTTTTATGCTCCAAATAGAGTGCTCCAATATTTGAATATGTGGTACTTGCTTCCTTTTCCAAATTGTTCTCTGTATAAAGCTTTACAACAATTAAATAGGTTTCTAAACCTCTGTCTATTTCTCCTGTACCAACATAACACAAACCAATATTTCCAATTAATGCAGCTTTTCTTCTTATTTTTTCAACAGTTTGATTCGCAACTTTATTTTCTATTTCTAAAGATTGTTTATAATAATTTAACGCTAACTTTAAATTATTCATATCATAATAGATGCCTGCTAAACCGGACAAACTGGTAGAAACTCCCAAATTATCATTTATCGCTTCTTTTATTTTTAATGCCCTTAACATATACATGATAGCTTTCTCATTATCATTAAAACCGTGGTAAAGAAATGCCATATTATCGTAAGAAGTAATTATAGCATCTTGATTACCTGATTTTTCTGCCAAAGGCTGCTGTAATTGAGCATATTCCATCGCTTTTGGAGGGTCAGAATTAAATTTTTGCCAACATAAAGCATTATAAATTTTACACCTTGCTAAATCATTTATAGGTGTCTTAAGATGGTCAAGTAATTCTTTATCAGAAATCAACCTTAAATCAAGCACACTTTCTGTGTAATCAGATACACGTGTTAAAATACTATCAATTTGATGTTTTGAATCGGCAAATACATCAACCGTGAGAAAAGAAATGAAAAATAGTATAACAAGTAATTTTTTCATAATATAAAAGCCAAGATATAATTTTTTTTTTAATTACTTTATAATTAAATTATTTTTTCTATTTTCGAAAAAAATTATTTATTAACCTTCTATTTTATAGAACAAAAAAATTAAATTATGGCAACAGGAGATTTAAAAGAATTATTTCCGCCTGGAAATAAAGGAACATCACAAGGCGTAGGAATGATTGACGGACATGATGGAAAAAAATACGTTTTTCAAACACCAAATGATAATAGTGGACAAGAACTGGTTTTAGGTCCTATTTCTTTTAATGTAGTAAACGGACTCAAGAACTGGTTTTAGGTCCTATTTCTTTTAATGTAGTAAACGGACGTTTTATTGATAGTGTAACTCAAACTTCAGATAATCCATTGGGAGAAGCTTAATAAAAACTTAAGAGGATTTAAAAGCAACGAGTTTCGTTGCTTTTTTTGTTTAAAACCCAAAGTTAATTCCTGCAGTAATCGTAGTAGTTTTTCCACGCATCAATTCAGGAGTATAGAATTCATTTCCTTTAATATTGGATAAAGCTGCTCGAGCAAAAATATAACCGTCATTAATTACTTCGTAAGAAGCGATAGCCTCAATAGTTTGGTTTTCCCAATCAACTCTTTCCATAAAATTTAATCCGGTAACATTACTGTTTCCTTGAACAATCTCAAAAACATGCGCATCACCTTTTTGTGCATGGGTATAAGCTAGTGCTAATTTTAACCCACGAATAACTTTTAAACCTGCTTCCAAGTATATTTCCTGAGCATTTTCTCCCAAATAATGTCCTAATGTATATTGATTAGAAGCATAGGTAGTCGATTCTATTTGATGTCTATAAGTCCATGGATTAGTTCGTGTATATTCAGCAATTAAATAGGTATTCCTTATTGGAAAATTGTTGATTTTCATTCCCAATTTAGCACTAAAAAGATTAGTATGATTGTTTTTATCCCACATGTTTCCAATACTAATTTCATCTAAAAAAACAGTAGTATATAAATGTAAATGCTTAATCTGCCTCGAACTAATATTAAAAAACATCTGAGAATTTTGCCCTACAGCATTACTTCCTGCTCCATTAAAAGTATGATCAACCGATTTATAAAACATAAATGGAATAAAGTAAAATGGTTTTACACCATCATCAGCATAAACAACTGAATTTCCCAATGAAATAAAGAAATTTTTAAATGGCTTAATAGTAAACAAATTAGCTGCTAAATTTTTATTGGTATAAACTTCTCTTTTTTGGTTGTTCACTAAAAATATTCGGTTACTATCCAAAATTTCTGAAACCAACCAAGAGTGAATGTAATTTAGCTCAAACCATGATGTTGGTTTTATATTAAAGTCAATATACCCTACCGAAGGGTTTTTTCCTGAAAAGATATTAGCTCCATGATAATTATCCCCCCAATTATGATTATCTTTAACAATTCCTAACCTTCCCCATTTCCACGAATAAAAAACACCACCTAGCATTTCACTATAATCACTTCGTTGTCCGGTTTGTCCTTGATTGTATTTAAAATTTCCTCCTTGAGTAGTAGTTAAATGTTCTGGTGCGGTTAAAATATCAGAAATTCCATTATCCCGTAAACTAGCATAAAAACCAAAATGAGTTCCAATATTTCCATACAATTCTCCACCATTCCAACGATGTGTATAAGCTCCATTTTCATTAGTAGCATACTTAAATCCTAAAATTGGATTTACCGTTAAAGTAAACAAACTATCATTATAATAGAATAGATCTTTTCTTTTTTCAAATTCGCCTTTCGTACCAATCAGTTCTTTGTTAAAATCTTTAAGGTAAAATACTAATTCCTTTTGTTGTCTTTTATTTAAATCGGTTTTTTGCTCATTAATTTCTTCCAATTTTTTAGCGATAAACATTCGTGAGTAAGGTTTAACAGCCGAATTAAGCTCAATTTTCTTTTCTTGAGCCATCTCATCTAAAAACTCATATACACTGGAAGTAATAGGCTGCAACACTACCTGGCTTTTCAACACGCTCCAACCCATAAAAAAGAGCAAACAAAATATTAAAATTCTTTTCATAATCGTAATTCAAAAATACTTATTCTATTTAAACGCTACACTTATAAGTACTCCTAAATATTTAAGTACTGATAAGTATTTTAATTACTCCTAACTTTCTTAAAAAGTATGTTACAAACAGCTTTATAAAAATAACTGACATCTGTTTTAAACGGACGTTGCTTGTACGCTTTAATATATCTAATTTCTGATGCAATAATATCATCCAAAGTTTCAGGTAAATCGGCATAAAATGGTGGGATAAGTCCTGGCTTCACTTCTTTTCTTAATGTTTTTAATTCTTCAGTATAAAGGTTTAAATATTGTTCACTTAATGGACGAACACCTACTAATTTTATTTCTCCTTTTATAAAATTATACACCATAGGTAGTTCATCTATCCATAACTTCCTAAAAACTCTTCCCCAAGTCGTAATTCGATAATCATTTCTAAACTTCCCTCCTTTTTGTAATTTATTCGTTTTATACAAATAATCTTGTAAATATTCAGCATAAGGATGCATGGTTCGTATCTTAAAAACTGTGATGGGCTTATTGTTTTTACCAATTCGCTGCATTTTAAACAACAAGCTAAATCTTGGTAAAGGTCGAGGTTCAAAATCAGCATTTTTTTTAACTACAAAATAATGTAAATTGTTGATTTCGTTATCTTCAATAATTTCGAAACCGGCATAGGCTACTCTACCTAATGCCTCTGCTTTTGATAAAGTTTGGTTTCTGCCCGCTGTAATAAAAAAGTAAAACCATCGGGTAAAAAAAAGTTTAGAAAATACTCGCTTAAAAACAAAATCAAAGAAATAGTATATCTGAGCAATAATAATAGGATATTTTCGATAAATCCTTTTTCTACGTTCTTCCTTTGTTTCCACACAACCAATAAAAATTCCATTATCAACTAATTTTTGATGAACTTCATTAAAAAACTGATTAATATCTTTTATATCATTGATTTTATTAAGATTAACAATACCTCTTTTGGGTGGTTCAATTTTTTTAATATTGAAGACATTAATGGTTTTCAACACCTCTGTTTCACCAGACTGCACATCCATGTAATTACTTATAAATTCATAAGCAGCTTCCCCTTGTTCTTGTATGATGAGTGTTTTATTCAATGTTAATTTTTACTACTAAAATTCATAAAATAATCTTTCCAAAAAGCAACAACATCAATGGTTGAATGAAGCATTTTTTTCTGACGTTCATTAAAAACCTGTTTTAACTTATCGGTATTTAATAGTTCATCCACTTTAGCAAGTAACTCATTTTCCTTATCGGTGCTTATCCCAAAAGTTAATTGATATTTATGTTCTAACTCTTCCAAATAGTTTAATTTTCCAACAAAATCATTAAATCTTATGGCAGGAGTCCCTAACACTGCTGCTTCGGCTGTCATGGTTTGACTATCACCAATAAATAATGTGGCAAAACTCAAGACATGATGTATCTCTTTTGGATGAACAGCAACTCTATATTGTTCTAACTCTGCTTCCAAAGAACGTTCGGAAGTAATGTAAATGTTACCGTACGGTTTAAGTTTTTCAATCAGTTTTTTAGCCAACATAATGTTAATGCCTTTTTTCCCCTTATCGTGATGGGCAGTAAGTTCCACAAAACGCAATATAAAATACGGCTGATTGTTTTTAAACAAATGTTCCACCTTACTTTTATCGGGAGTAAAATAATTGGGATGTAAATATGCCAATTCGTGGTAACCGTTATAAGCTACTTTTTTATGTTCGTAAGGATGAACACTGCAACATTCAGGGACCATTACTTTTGTAGCATATTTATAGCCATATTTTACCAAATAAGGCACTTCTTCAGCATCATCTTCATTTAAAATGATAGATGGAATTCCTAATAATTTACCAATGTGTGCGATTACAATGTCCGTTCCTATCATCATTTTTGGACGATATTTCAAACAAATTCTTAATAAAATCAGTTGTCTTTTAAGCACCTCAACTACTAAAGAAAATTTCCCTTTGCCTTTTCTTGGAGGAAGAAAAATAATGTTGTAAGGCAAATTATCCAACAAATCAAACAACACATCTTTAGCTCTTGCTACTAAAATTATACGACAGTTTTCCGCAAGCATTTGTTTCATTACTACCGAAACATTATGATAATGAGCAGGATGACCTAAGTAAAATAAATATGTTGAGGAATCACACTTCATGCGTGCAACAATAGTACAAAATTATCAGAGAAAAAAATAAAGATTTTTAGAGGAAAAATACAATATGGGTGTTAAGAACTCAACTCAGTTAACGCCAACAACATCCATGCTTGACTCCATCTCATAAATGGTGTTTTAATAGTATATAAAGGGTATTTTTTATAATAAAAGTACCCTTTATGTGGGTGTTGCATGGTTGTAATAGTATATTCAGCTATCTTTTTGGCAAAAGAGGCATATTGCTCATCTAAATACGCTAAACGAGAAAAAGTTATAATACCCTGTGCTTGATTATGAATTTCAATAGGGTATTTATCCGGGTAACGATATATAGACTGTCCATTGGGTAAAAATTGTTTTTCGTAATAAAAAGTAGCTCCTTGTTTTAAAGCTTCAAAATAAGCAGAATTTTCTCCGATATATTTCAATACATAATGTATGGAATCTAACACATACCCTTGATGAAAGTCAATTTGTTGTCGTTCTTTTCCTGTCTCCACATCAATACTATAATTCCAACTTCCATCTGTCTGTTGATGAGCTACAGTAAAATCGGTTAAGCTTACTGCCAACGTTTTATAAGTTTCTTCTTGTGTCAAAAAATATAATCGGGCAAATAATTCTGCTCCTAACATGCTGGCATTATAGCAACAATCGGTAGCTTTTATGCTGTAACTCACACATTTTCCCTCGGGAGTATTGGTCCACGCTAAGTCATTTTTTACAAATTCACCAATACTAATTAATACCTCTTTCGCTTTTTCATCTTTTGTAGCTATGAAATATTCAAAAATACCTTTGGAAATAAAACCACTTACCACTATAGTCGGAGAATACTTTTCTAAAAATTTTACCGGACTAGCCCAATCAAAATTATAGCCCCAGCAAAAATTTGTGTACCCTTTGCTTTTATTTTCCAACAACCAATTGAAAAAGAAATGCATCTTTTTGAGGCACTCTTCATTTTGTTCTTTTTGGTATTGAAGTGAATACGCATGTAGTAGTAACCCAATAGCTTTGGGATTATACTCTTTTTTAATCCCCAATAATTTTCTGATGTTGAATGGGTTTCTTTTTTGAAGCTGTATGGCTAAGACAGGTCCCCATTTACCTAAGAAATAAAAAGGAAAAGGAGAGTTTAGGGTGTCATACGGGTCGTAACCTTTAAACGCTTGAGATTCGATGTAATTGATTAGTTTCTCTTTAGCCTCCTTCATAGCTTAAGCATTACAATTGTTCCACTACTTCAAAAGTAGCTTTAGTACTTTCATAACATTCTTCAAAAGATATAGGCAACGAGGTTCCTTGTTTAACAGCTTCTATAAAAGCAGTTATTTCTTGCTGATGTCCTTTTTCTTGTTGAGCCAACTTAGTTTTATACTTTGATTTTCCATAAATAGTAGCGGTTTTAAAATCATCAATAATAATGGACTGTTCACCACAAAAAACTTCTAAATACTCTTTAGCTAACTTTTTACTTCCGTTAGAAAAATAAGAAATTGAAGCAATACTTCCGTTTTCAAAAGCTATACTAATACTAACCGTATCCTGAATACTATTAGCTGATGACAATGCGTTAGCAGTAATCTTTTTTATAGGGGAATCAGCAATAAATCGGCATAAATCAATAAAATGACAAGCTTCTCCAATAATTCTTCCACCACCAATTTCAGGGTCATTTATCCAATGATTGGCAGCAACTTTTCCTGCATTAATCCTATAGTTAATGGCTTTAGGCAAAGCATTTCCTAATTTATTTTTCAGCTCCACTATTTGAGGAGCAAATCTGCGGTTAAAGCCTACCATTAATTGTCCTTTACTTTTAGCAGCGACTTCTTTTATTTCTTCTAATTCATTAGTGGTTAAACAAAGGGGTTTTTCTACAAATACATTTTTATTCGCATTCAATGCTTTTATAACATATTTAGCATGTAAATGATGTGGTGTAGCAATAAAAACAGTATTGATGTCTTCATTATTAATAATATTGTCGGCATCTCCTGTGCAGGTTTCAAAACCAAACTTGTTGGCAACATTTCTTGCAGTATTAGATCTGTTGGTGGCCACACTTACTAAGTGTTGATTTTTTAAGTTGGGTAATAAAAAATTCTGAGCAAAAGAACCCGCCCCAATAAATCCTATTTTCACCTTACCGGGATGTAATGTTTTGGAAATGGTTATTTGCTCATTTTTCAATTCCTTTTTCACATCGTACTCCAAAACAATACCACAAAAATTTTCAGATTTATTGACAATTAATTCATAAGCTTCTTTGGCTTTATTGAATGGAAAAACATGAGAAACAATATGCGTTAAGTCTATTTTCTTGTTCTCAAGCAACTCTACAAAAGCTTGCATATTGCGGTTTTCTGTCCAACGTACATGACTGATAGGATAATCATGTCCTTTTTGTTCGTATTCCACATCATTTCTTCCCGGACCATAAGAGGAGGACATTTTTAAGGTCAGTTCTTTCTGATAATAATTTTTTCTATCGAAACCCGTAGGAACAGCTCCCACAATAACAATATTGGCTTTTTTACGAGCTATTTCTCCGGCAAAATTTATTGGGTCTAACGATGAAGTTCCTGCAGTAATAATTACTGCATCTACTCCATAACCCTTAGTTTGTTGCAAAATAATTTCTTCAATACCATTAGTATTTCTTTCCCAAGCATTTTCAAAACCATTTTTATGGGCCAACGCTACTTGTTGATTATCTATATCAATTCCTATGACTTTTACTCCGGCAGCTTTGAGCAACTGTAACGTAAGTTGTCCAACCAATCCTAGTCCAATTACTACACAAGATTCTCCCAACACTACTTCTGCTTGTCTAACTCCTTGCATCGCAATAGCTCCAATAGTGGTAAAAGCAGCCGATTTTAAAATTTCTGAGTTATTAATTTTTACACACAAATTTTTAGGAACAACTACCACTTCGGAATGATTGGCTGTATTTCCTCCACAAGCAACAACATCTCCAACATTAAATTCAGTAATATCTTCGGCAACAGCTATTACTTCTCCGGCACAACTATAACCTAATGGCGAAGGACTTTCCAATTTGTTTTTTACCATTTGGTAAGTTTTCATTACACCAAAAGTTTGTGCTGCTGTAATTACCTTTTTTACCTCATCTTTTCTTGCTTTTGCTTTACCAATATAGCCCAAACGAGCATCTTTTACAGTCTTTCCTTCCGTTCCTGCACTAATTACTGAATAATGATTTCTAACCATTATCTGTCCTTTTTCCAATGCAGGAAAAGGAACTTCCAGTAATTGCATAAATCCATCTTTTAAATTCTGAGTAAGTTGTTCCATCTTTACTTGTTAAGTGAACAAAGGTAAAAAATTGTTTGGGCTTTAAAAACGATATATTGCATTTAGCATCTAACTAAAACAAAAAAGACCGAACAAATATATGCTCGGTCTTTTTTATAGCTTTAAAAATCAACTAATTATTCAGCTGATTTATCTTCTACTTTTTCTACTTTATCATTGTTAGTAGTAGTTTTAGATGCTTTTGCTTTACTTGCACAACAAGATTTTTTTCCGTCTTTTGAAGCACAAGCTTTTTTATCAGCAGTTTTTTTATCTGTACTTGCTTTTTTGTGTTTTTTATCTGTACATTCTTTAGTGCATTTTTCACCGTCACATGGAGCAGCTTCTACATTGCTTAAACCAACAAAACTGATTAATGCAACTGCTAAAAATAATTTTTTCATAGTATTTGTGTTTAATTGAATATTGAACAGTAAAGATATACATTTTTTGATGAAATAATATGTCGAAATGTTAAAAATTTAAAAACTTTTATTTTGTATTAAAGATAAATTCATTCTTTTATTATTCTATTTATAGTTGTTCCCGCTCAAAAACAATTGATATAAACACATGAAATTATTTTATTAATATTGTCTTTTGCCTATTTAATTAATGATGTTACAGCAAAATTTCTTTCTAAAAAGCTTATTTCTCCTGTTTTTGTCAGGAGTTCCTGCTTTATGCTTGGCACAGAAACCTGCTCAGATAGAAATTCTTAATGCTAATTCTTTAGAATATGATGAATCAACAGGTAAAAAAGCTAAAAAATTAATTGGAGATGTTCAGCTAAAACATGATGATGCACTTATGTTTTGTGATAGTGCTTATGTTTTTTCAGAAAGTAATAGTATGCACGCTTATAGTCGAGTAAAAATTATTCAAGGCGATTCCTTACAACTCACCGGTGACTCTTTAATTTATTATGGCAATACTAAAAAAGCTATTCTTAGAGGCAATATTCAACTGGTTAATAAAGATGTTACATTAACCACTAAATTTTTAGACTACGACAGGACTTCTAACATTGCCTATTATTATAATGGTGGAGAAATGATTAGCCGCCAACAACAGGATACGCTTACTTCCGAAAAAGGATATTACCATGCCAACCATCAATCTTTTTATTTTAAAGAAAATGTGGTGCTTACCAACCCTCAATATAAAATATTTGCTGACACTCTAAAATTTCATTCCTCTACCGAAACAGTTTATTTTCTTGGAAAAACCACTATTTTAAGTGATGAAAACTTTATCTATACCAATAATGGTTGGTATAACACTAAAAATAATACTTCAGAATTTTATACCGACTCTTACATTTACTCGGAAAATAAATTTATTTATGGCGATACTATTTTCTATAACAGAGATTTAGGATATGGAAAAATTACGTGTAATGCGTTAATAAAAGATACTGCTGATGATTTACAAATTTTAGGCGATGATGTTCAGCTTTTTGAGTTAAAAGATAGTGCCGTTATTACCAAAGAAGCTTTACTAATGCAATTTATGGATAATGATACACTTTATTTACATGCCGATACTTTTAAAGTTTATGCCAGTTATAAATACGATTTAGATTCTCTTAACCATGATACGCTAAGTATAGATACACTAAGAAACTTATTGGCTTATCATAAAGTGAAGTTTTTTAAAAGCGATATGCAAGGCAAAGCAGATTCTGTAGTGTATAATTTTGCCGATTCAACTGTGAATTTTTATAGAGACCCCATTATTTGGTCTAACGAAAACCAATTAACAGCTGATTTCATCTATTTACAAATGAAAAACAAAGCCATTGATGCCATTTTTATGGAGAAAAATGCTTTTATAATTTCCATAGCAGATTCGATACACAAACACTTTAACCAAATTAAAGGTATTGATATGGTGGGTTATTTTAAGGAGAAAAAACTTTACAAAATTGAAGTACACAACCAAGCAGAAACAATTTATTTTGCTAAAGACGATGATAACAGGTATATAGGTGTAAACAAAGCTACTGGGAATGATATGCTTATTTTCTTGGAAGATAACACCCTAAAATCACTAACTTTTATTAAAGACCCTGATGGTATCTTTCATCCTATTAATGAGCCTTCACCAAAAGACTTAATCTTAAAGGGGTTCAACTGGAACGAAATTGACCGACCAACAGATCAGTTTGATATTTATTGAACCACTAACTTTCCTGTTTGAATTAATTGATTATCATTAAATACAGTGACAATATAATTTCCCGAATTCCAATCTGAAACATCAATTTTTAATTCGTTTGTAAAAACCTCTTCATGAGCAATATTACCCAACACATCATAAACAACAACTTGTAATTGATTATATGGAGCAAGCGTTTTTAACCAAACCACATCATTGGTTGGGTTTGGAAAAATTTCTATTACAGCAAACTCCTTACTCTCAATTTCATCAATAGCCACAGCACTCGGACTATTTGCAAAAGCATATTCTCCTAACAACAAACTATCTATAACTACATACCCATAAGGAACTCCCGGTATAACAGTTTTACTATAATAAGGAAACTCTTGCCAATCATCATGTGCATCTTCTCTGTAAAGTAAAACAAGACTATCATGGTTCACCGAAAGCAAATCTATATCTAAAAACCCACTACTTGCTCTACCATCAAAATCTATTCTGGCAGAAGCCGAAAAGCCAGTTGGTAAAATACCTGTAAATCGCCAATACCTGCTAGATGATATCTTATAGTTATTTACATTATTTTTTACTGAATCAGGAGCAACCCAATGATGCTCAATATGTAACAAAGCAGAATCGCTAACAGCATCTACGCCAACTCTTACTAAGGTAAGATTTTGAAGTTGAAGATTAAACGTATTTTTAACCTTAAGCTGATTATCTGTTCTAGCTTGATTTAATAAATTGGCTTCATTTAAAATTACTACTGTTGGCTGAAAAGGTACACTTGCCAAAGCGGTAGAATATTGTCCGGAGGCTACAATATTGGTTGTAAATTTATTCCAATTATTGTCATAAAAAGTTACTTCTAGCGGAGTTCCTGTATGGAAATTAGTAGCTCCTCTTAATTTTTGCTGAACATAAAGTGTTACATCATAATTTGGTGAATTTAATATTACATCAAAAGAATCAACTTTAAAATTAGAAAACCCCGGACTCAATACCCAATCATTAAAAAAATCCGTCATGTTAACACCGGTAGAAGTGGTTAAAAAATCTTTGAATTCTGTTGGATTAATATTTTTAAATTTAAAACTATCCATTAACTGTTGCACACCATAAAAAAACAAAGAATCACCTAAATAAGCTCTCATATTATGAGCAACTGAAGCACCTTTTAAGTAAGAATGTGTTCCATAAGTATAAGCATGGTCCATATTACTTAACGACCTAAACCCATCATCATCTATATGAGCAAACTGTAATACTTGTTTATGGTTAGCTTTTACATCAGTCATATAGGCATCTCTACCGTATAAAAATTCTGTAAAAATATGTTCAGAATATGTAGCAAAACCTTCATTAATCCACATATCTCCGGCAGTTTCACAAGTTACTAAATCACCCCACCAATGGTGAGCGAATTCGTGAGCCATTAATGTTTCATAAGCTAAACTACCATTTGCAGCAACTCTCGGATAAGCCACACATGTTGCATGTTCCATAGCACCACCATTAAAAGGCACTAACACAAAACCTATTTTACTCCATAAATAGGGACCATATTGATTTTCGTAAATTGCCAACGCTTGATTTAAGTTTACAAATGAATTTTTTAAATTAGTAGTATCGGGAGCTCTAGCCACTAATTCCACAGGAATGCTTCCGTTGGTGCCTAAAAAAGTTTGATGAACAGTTGCATAATCTGAAACAGCTGCACATACTAAATACGTTGGTATGGGTTCATTCATTGTCCATTTTCTAACAATGGTGTCTCCAGTAATTACAGAATCACTAACCAATACCCCATTACAATGAGCTTTTTTGCCTCCGGAAGTAATAATATTAAACTCATAAGTAGCATGTTCTACAAAATTATCAAAACATGGGAACCAGACTCTTCCATAATTATGAGGATCTGCATTAAAGCCTACTCCTAAATTATAGGCATAGGTATTATCGAAATAAAAACCACCAAAACCACTATTATCAGTTTGCGGAGTTCCATTATAAAAAACAATTACTTCAGAAGTATCTCCAACATTCATTGAAGTAGGTAAACTAACTGCCAGTAAAGTATCATTATAACTAAAAGTCAGCAAATTATTAGCTACATCTTTAACAGAATCTACATTAAGCTCCAATAGATCTAAATCAAGTAAATTAATACCATTGAGCTTAGGTGTAAAAGTAATTTTACAATTTCCGGCAATAATTTTATTGGTAAAATCAGTAATATTTAAATTTATTTGATAATTCAGAATATCAATGGTATCACTCCTACTATTTAAGGCTTTGTTATGAACATCTGTTGGTTTTACTTGAGCATAAGCTATACTCAAACTAAAAATAGTAACCGTTATAAAAAGTAATATTTTTTTCATATTTAAATGTTTCAATAATAATTCATTGTAAAAATACAAAAACAGAAAGAATATTAATCCTCTAAACTTTGACTGAAAAAAATTAACCAAACACTATATTTTTTTACTTAATTTTAACATCTAACTAATTTATAGTAATATTGTAATGCTATCAAATAATTTTGCAAATACCAATTTTTAATAAATTATTGATTTTATGCAAATTAAGTTTTAAAATTTTTACAAAAACTACTTACTATTATGAAACCTTCTAAAGAGTTATTTTATTTAATAAAATCACTTACTAAATCGGAAAAAAGATATTTTAAATTAATGTCGTCATTACAAACAGGCGACAAAAATTACATGAAACTTTTTGAATGTATTGATGAATTAGAAGATTACGATGAAGAGGCAGTTAAAGAAAAACTTAAAAATGAAAAATTCATTAAACATTTACCATCCGAAAAAAACCACCTTTATAAACTCATATTAAAAAGCTTACGAAGTTTTTATTCTGACAATTCTGCTGCTTCTGTTTTACAAGAAAACCTCAGAAACATTGAGCTTTTATTCAACAAAGCACTTTATACCGAATGTTTTAAAAACATACAACGAGCTAAAGGAATTGCTTACACGTACGAGAAATTCTACTTTTTATTAGATTTAATTGATTGGGAAAAGAAACTCATTGAAGAAGCTTTTTTAGATAATAAGTTTAAAGTAAACATGGAAAATCTTATTGAAGAAGAAGCCGACTGTTTAGAAAAACTTAGAAATATTGCCGAATACCAAAAACTGTATTCAAAAATAAACTACATTATTAGAAAAAGTGGTTTTACACGAAATGTTGAAGGTCGTGAGGAAATTAAAAAAATTGCCAACCACCCACTTATTGTTAATAAAGGTACTGCTCATTCTATAAAAGCAGCAACTGCCTGTCTTTCTATTAAAGGACTTTGTGCTGTTACCGACCAGAATTTAGAAGGAGCTTTTAGTAATTTTAGTCATGTAGTAAAAATTATGGAGGACAATCCTCCCATAATGCAAGAACTACCTAAAAGATACATTAGAGCATTAAATAGTGTAATGTACGCCCACCTTAGCAAAGGTGAGTGGGATGAGACCTTCAAAATTATAAATAAGATGAAAGGACTTTTATCTAAACGTGGTTTTGAAAGTATGGACATCCAATTAAAACTATTTTCTATTCCATTTAATGCTGAGCTGAATGTACATATTAAAATGGGCAACTACATGAAAGCCATCAAACAGGTTATCCCAAAAATTATTGAAGGATTACAGCATTTCGATGGTAAAATAAACAAAGAAGAAGAAATGTTGTTTTATTACAATATTTCTAGGGTCTACTTTTTTACAGACGATTTAAAAAGTGCTCTGAAATACATTAATATGGTATTAAATGAAAACAAACCCGGACTAAGAGATGATGTATATACTTTTGCCAGATTGGTAAACCTCATCATTCATTTTGAGCTAAACAACATCGATTTACTAGAATATAATATAAAATCTACCAAACGTTTTCTTACGGTTAACAAAAGAGATTTTAAACTGGAAACGGTTTTCTTAAACGAAATGAGAAAATTAGTAAAAGCAAAAAATGAGGAAAAACAACAAGAACAATTCATTACCTTTAAAGAAAATTTAATGAGAGTTTTTGAAGATCCTTATGAGAAAATAGCGTTAGATTATTTTGATTTTATCTTATGGCTGGATAGCAAAATAACCAAACAGTCTTTTGTAAAGTTGGCTATGGAAAAAAGTAATTCGAAATAATTTATAATATACCCCTTACTTTACTATTTCAGTTTTTCTACCTAGCGTAGCTTTTGCTACACTTTTTATATTTCATCTAAACTTTATTACTGCTTCAACAATTTCACAACATCTGTTTTATCATTAACTGTAATTGTTAAATGATAATTCCCAGCTTTTAGTTGGTAAGTACTCATATCAATAATAGTGG
>LADZ01000054.1 GCA_000961845.1 Flavobacteriales bacterium BRH_c54 | reverse complement strand
AATGGCAGCCGTTTCTGCTCGTTTTCCTGAAACGAAAGATGTATTCTTTTATAACCAAAAGAATGGAGATGCTTACAAAGTTGAATGTTGGATTAATGAAAACACAACTGTTAAAACGAAATAAGTACAATTGAAACTACGTTTCCATAATAGAATAATAATCCCGTTGCTTTTTAGCATCGGGATTATTTGTTTTGGGTGCGAGAATGATTTGAAAGAAGTTGAACAACTTACTCAAAAAGAAAAATTACCATTAAAAAAAGGTAAAAATGTTCAACTGATTTATTCCGAAAAAGCTGCGGTAAAAATTAAAGTATCTGCTCCTAAAATGGAAGAATATGCTTCAGAAAATCCATATTTAGAAATGAGTGAAGGAATTGAAGTTATTTTTTTTGATTCATTGAAACAAGTAAATACAACCCTTACTGCTAACTACGCCATTCATCGCATTAATGAAAATATTATGGAAGCCAAAAATGATGTAGTGGTAGTAAATGAAAAAGGTGAAAAATTAAATACAGAACATTTAGTTTGGAAGCAGGATTCAGCAAAGATTTATTCTGATGAATTTGTAAAAATTACTACTGAAGACGAAATTTTAATGGGAGAAGGCTTTGAAGCCAATGAAGACTTTACCAAATGGAAAATCAATAAAATTAAAGGAACTATTTTACTTAAAGAAAATAAAGACTCAACTGTTGTTGCTAATCCTTAATTTTTTAATTAGAGATTAGAAATTTGTAGACTGAACAATTAATAATATGAACAAAGTAATAAGATTTTTAGAATTAATGTGGCTAGTAATTGCTATTATTAGTGGTGTAATAGGAATATATCATCTTTTTTTTACTGCTACAGAGGATGCACTTTTCTTTTTTATGCTGACTGCTTTAGCAACAATTTTATATTTTTTAAGAAGAAGACAAAGACGAAGAATGGGCCAATAATTTTTTATAACTTTACACCAATATATTTAAAAATTAAATGCCCTCGCCAGATATTATTTACATCCTAATTGCCATGCTGTTCTCAGCACTATTTTCCGGAATGGAAATAGCTTTTGTTACCGCTAACCGACTTAAAATTGAGCTGAGCAGCAAAAAAGGCGTCTTCTCAGGAAAAATACTTTCTTTTTTCTTAAAAAATCCTGCTAAATTTATTAGTGCTATGCTTATTGGAAATAACGTTGCACTGGTAATTTATAGTATTTTAATGGCAAAATTGTTAGAGCCAATAATTTATGAAAAAATAACGGCAAACGATTTTATTGTGCTGCTTATTCAAACTATAATTTCAACTATATTAATACTTTTCTTTTCTGAGTTTTTGCCGAAATCACTTTTGAGAATTAATCCTAATAAAGCACTTACAATAGGGGCAATTCCATTACAAATTGTGTATGTAGTACTTTATCCGTTTACTTTATTGGTGTTGGGGGTTTCTAACTTAATCCTTAAACTTTTTAGAGTAGATACATCAGAAAGCGACATGGCTTTTACCAAAATAGATTTGGAACATTTTATGACCAATATTCAGCAGAAGAAAGAAGAAGGAGAAGATGTAGATAATGAAATTCAAATTTTTAAGAATGCTTTAGATTTTTCTAGTGTTAAAGCTCGTGATTGTATGGTTCCTAGAACCGATTTGGTAGCTATGGATATTGAAATTCCTTTGGCAACCATTAGAGATAAATTTATAGAAACAGGCTTGTCCAAAATATTAATTTATAGAGACTCTATTGATAATATTATTGGATATATTCACTCTAAAGAGTTGTTTAAAAAACCTAAAACGGTAAAATCTATATTGTTGCCCATATCTATTATTCCTGAATCTATGCCTGCCAATCAAATTCTACAGGAATTTATAACCCTAAGAAAAAGTGTGGCTGTTGTGGTTGACGAGTTTGGGGGAACATCAGGAATTATTACTACTGAAGATATTATTGAAGAAATTTTTGGTGATATTGAAGATGAACACGATAATGAGGAACTTACAGAGATTAAAATAGATGAAGATTTATATCAATTTTCGGCAAGATTGGAAATTGACTATATTAACGAAAAATACATGCTCGACTTACCTGAATCTGATGATTACGAAACATTAGCAGGGTTAATCATTTCTATAGATGAATCTATTCCTGAAAAAGATGAAATCATTAGACATAATGGCCTTGAAATTAAAATTGATAAAGTAAGTAATAATAAGATTGATTTGGTAACTATCCGTATTACAGATAATGACGAATAAAATTTTATTCTAAAAATTAATAATGAAATTCTTACTAGGACTATCGTTTTTTTTATTATTTGTTGAGCTTGTTGCGCAGCCTGATTCAAATTATTTTCAGCAAGAAGTAAATTATGAAATTCATGTTGCGTTAAATGATGAATTACATCAATTGGATGGAAAAGAAACCATTTGGTATAAGAATAATTCTAAAAAAACGCTGAACTATATCTATTTTCATTTATGGCCAAATGCTTATAAAAATCATAAAACCGCTTTAACGAAACAGTTGTTGGAAGAAAATAATACCATGTTGTATTTTTCTCACGATAAACATTTGGGTTTTATTGATGGGCTGGAATTTAAAGTAAATGGTGAAGTAGCCATTTGGACTATTACCGAAGAAAATGAAGATGTTGCCATTGTATATTTACCGGAGCCACTTTTGCCTGGAGAGTCAGTAGAAATTTACACGCCTTTTAGTGTAAAATTACCCTTAGGTGTTTTCTCACGACTTGGACATATGGAGCAATCTTATCAGATTACCCAGTGGTATCCTAAACCTGCTGTTTATGATGAAAATGGTTGGAATCAAATGCCTTATTTAAATCAGGGAGAATTTTATTCTGAATTTGGAACTTTTGATGTATATATTACTTTACCTAAAAACTACAGGGTAGGTGCAACAGGCGATTTAATTAATGGCGAAGCTGAAATAAAATGGCTTGACAGTATTGCTGATTATACTGCAACAATTGAAGAATTTGATGCAGACATGTCTTTTCCAGCATCTTCTTCTGAAACAAAAACGCTTCATTACCATCAGGAAAAAGTTCATGATTTTGCTTGGTTTGCCGACAAACGATATCATATTTTAAAAGGAGAAGTTGAATTGCCTAACTCAAAAGAAAAAGTGACCACTTGGGCAATGTTTACCAATAACGAAGCCGATTTATGGAAAAAAAGCATTGAATATTTAAATGATGCTACTTACTATTATTCCTTATGGAATGGCGATTATCCTTACAAACATGTTACTGCTGTAGATGGAGCTTTAAGTGCGGGAGCAGGAATGGAATATCCTAACATTACGGTAATTGGACAATCTGGTGATGCTTTTGCGTTAGAGACAGTAATTATGCATGAAGTAGGACATAATTGGTTTTACGGTATTTTAGGAACAAACGAACGTTTACATCCATGGATGGATGAAGGTATCAATTCATTTAATGAGTTGAGGTATGTAAAAACTAAATATCCAGAAAGATTGTTAGTTGGAGAACTAGATGATAAAAATAAAAAAGTTTTCAATTGGTTCGATTTGGCAAGTCACCCACATAAACATCAATACGAATTGGCTTATTTGTTAAATGCTAAAAGAAATAAAGACCAACCTATAGAATTACATGCTGCGGAATATACTCCTTTAAATTATGGAGGAATTGTTTACTCAAAATCTGCTATTGTTTTTGATTATTTAAAAAATTATTTGGGAGAGGAAAAGTTTGATAAATGTATGCAACGCTATTTTCAGGAATGGAAATTCAAACATCCACAACCAAAAGATTTAAGAAAAATTTTTGAAGAAGAAACTGGCGAGAACCTAGATTGGTTTTTTGATGACATGATAAAAACTACCAAAAAAATTGATTATAAAATTGCCAGAGCTAAAACTGATACGCTTGGAAACCCTTTATTGAAAGTTAAAAACAAGGGTAAAATAAACGGACCTTTCTCTGTTTCTGGAATTAAAGACGGAAAAATTGTAGCTACACAATGGTATAAGCCTATTGCTAAAAAAGCCTTTGTTCCTTTTGAAAAAGGTGATTATGATAGCTATAAAATTGATGCTCAGAAAAACATTCCTGAAATAAACAGGCAAAATAATACGCTTAAAGCGAAAGGATTGTTTAAAACCATGGAGCCTTTACGCTTGCAGTGGATGGGAAGCATAGAAAACCCTGATAAGACGCAGTTGTTTTTTACGCCAATTGCAGGTTGGAATAACAACGATAAGTTTATGATAGGGATGGCTTTTTATAATTCTCTTATACCGTCCAAAAAGTTCGAGTACATTTTGGCTCCACTATATTCCTTCGAAACCAATGAAATTAACGGTTATGCTTCTGCATTTTATCATATTATGCCCAACACATTTATACAAAATATGGCAGTTGGAGCAAGTGCAAAATCTTTTACCAGATTAAATTATGGCGAGCAGGAACTGAAATACTATAAAGTTAACCCGAGAATAGAAATAGATTTTAGGAAAAACAGAGCCAGACAAGCTAAAAGCACATTTTTTAGCTATGAATTTGTAAATATTTTTGAAGAAAATACTGATTTCTCTAAAAGAGATGAAAATGGCAAAGTACTTTACAAAGACACCATAAATTATTTTTATATCAATAATATTAATGTTGGGGTGAAAAGTAAACATCCTATAAATCCGTATATGTTAAAAGCAAATGTGCAGCAACATCAAGATTTTGTCAAATTAAACGTAGAAGCACATTATAGTTTTGCTTACAAAAGACCAGGAACAGGGTTAAATTTTAGATTTTTTGTTGGAAGATTTTTGTATAATAGAGATGAACAACAAAATAGCCGTTTTAATTACAATTTTAGCGGAACTGAGGCATCAGACTATATGTATAATGAATTATTTTTAGGTAGAAATGATGCTGTTGGTAGATTTAATCAGCAAATTGCGATAATTGATGGAGGATTTAGAAACCCTGTAATTCCTGAATCGCAAGGGCAGTTTATGCAGGTAAATAAATGGATGAATTCAGTAAATGTTGAAAGTAGTTTGTTTACAAAGCATCTCAGTTTATATGCTGATGTCGGTATGGCAGCAACGCTTACTCGTGATTTTTCAGGGAATGAAGTGGACAGAGTTTCTGATTTTGCTTACAATTTTGGAGTAGCAGTAAATGTTGTTCCTGATTTTTTTGAAATATATTTCCCAATCACATCTTCAGGAGAATTAAACCAATTGAAATATCAAGATAAAATTAGGTTTGTATTGAACCTAAAATTGATACAGCCATTTGAGTTAATTAGAAAATTTGATATGTAATTGTCTGCAAAAATTATGTAGTTTTGATTTTAAGATGACTAATAAACCCACCAAAATATACTTCGCCTCAGATTTTCATTTAGGAGCACCTAATCATGAAGAAAGCGAAAAACGTGAAGCTAGAATAGTAAAGTGGTTAGATAAAGTAAAAAAAGATGCTTCGGAAATATATTTATTAGGCGATATTTTTGATTTTTGGTTTGAATACAAAACCGTCATCCCTAAAGGGTTTGTTCGTTTGCAAGGAAAAATCGCTGAAATAACGGATAGTGGTATTCCTATTCATGTTTTTACAGGCAATCACGATATGTGGATTTTTGATTATTTACCTAAAGAATTAGGAATTAAATTATACAGAGAACCTATTATTCGTGAATATAATGGAAAGAAATTTTTTATAGGACATGGTGATGGACTTGGTCCGGGTGATAAACAATATAAAATGTTAAAAGCAGTTTTTGCCAGTAAAGTTTGTCAATGGTTATTTGCACGTATTCATCCCAATTTGGGAATAGGTGTAGCTAATGCGTGGAGTAGGAAAAGTAGAAAAAACAACATTACTTATGATGAAAAATTTGAAGGAAAAGAAAAAGAGTTGCTCTATCACTTTTGTAAAGACTACCTAAAAAAAGAACATATCGATTATTTTGTTTTCGGACACCGTCATTTGCCTTTAAAAATTCCAATAAGTGAGAACTCCATATATTTTAATTTAGGAGAATGGATAAAGCATAATACTTATGCAGTTTTTGATGGTGAAAAATTGGAGTTGAAAAAGTTTATATAAATTTAATGCTCTTTTTTTGTAACTTTTTTAGCCTTTAAAAGGTAAATTATAACTCAAATTTTTTAAACTTAAGCACATACAAGCAAAACAAAAAATTATATTTGTTTTTTTTGCACAACCTATTAAAATTAATGAAAACTTTTTTACGAAAATTTATAGTCATATTTCAATTGTTGGCTATTGGTTGTGTTACAGGTTGGACACAAACCAATGTAACTCGTATTTACACGGATCATAATGGCTTTTTTACTAGTAGCACCGCCAGTCCTCAAATAGCGGATGTCGCTACCCATCACTTATTAGCATTTGAAAGCGGAGGGGTAACATGGTCCACAGGAGTGAATGATGCAACGTTAACAGCTAATGCTGTAACATTTACACCACAAGTATTTCAAGCCATGCCGGCAACAGTGAATGGTAGTAATTCCAGTGCATTAATTGGAATTGGAAGACAATTTGGTGGTTTTAGTGGTGGTAACGGTTGTGCTCCTCCTGTAGTTCCTGCCGGAGGAAATAATGTTTCCGCTTATTTAACCGATGGTATAAATGGATTAGATTTATCAACTGCTATATTTAACATTGGTGGAAATATTCAATATACTGTTGCAGGAATAGATGCTAGCTCTATAGGTGATGGCGTTCCAGATATTATTATTACACAAGCTGGGGATGTAAATGGTTCTTTGCTCGATCAATTCCGATTTTTAGATCCATCAAATAATCTTGTTGGTAATCAGGTTGCTGTAAACTTTAATGGTGTATCAACCGTTGCTCAACCAACTTGGAAGTTTTATAACATGCCAGGGTTAGCTTGTGGTGGCTCTACAGCATCTACTAGAAATTTAAGGTTATTGGCATTCGATTTTGCTGATTTGGGAATAACAGCAGGAAATTATGCTACAGTAACTAAATTTCAGCATCAGTTGACACCTAATACTGATGTTGCTTTTGTTGCTTATAATATGCAGTCTATAGAAATTCTTCCTATTGTATTATTAGATTTTAATGTTGAGGTAAAAAATAGCACTGTTCAATTAAGCTGGCAAACAGCCTCCGAGATCAATAATGATTTTTTTACTATAGAAAAAAGTAAGGATGCTGTTAATTGGGAAGAAGTTTTAAGAAAGAGTGGCGCAGGAAATTCACAAGAGATTTTACATTATGAAGATGAAGACAAGTTCCCTATTTCAGGAACTTCTTATTATCGATTAAAACAAACTGATTTTGATGGAGAAAGTACCTATTCACACATTGTACCTATTAATTACAGTAATAATTATTTCTCTATTTATCCTAACCCGGCAGATGGATATGTAACCATCCAACTAGAAGACATTCCTAATAATGTGGTGGTACAGATTAAAGATGTATTAGGGAAAACTTTATTGGAACAAAAAGCAAACTCTACTAATACTTTAATTAATGTTAGCTTATTACCTAAAGGAATTTATTATGTTGAATTAGTAAACGAGTCTTATAAATACGCTAAAAAATTGGTGGTTCAATAATAGAGATAGTTGGCGAGTTTATCAACAATAACTTCAAGTATCAAAATCGAACCCTTGCTCCCAAAAAACCTCTTATTCCCTGAAAAGTAGTGTAAACATAGGTTGGGTCAAAAGTATATCTATTAGGGTTGTCAGGTGAATTTACATTCTTATCAAAAGGATCGTTAGCACGTAAAATAGAATTGTTGGGAGGGGTAAAATTTAGTAAGTTTTTAACCCCTCCATAAATTTCCCAACCTTTTTTAAATTCTTTAGTAACTTGTATGTTTTGAATACTGTACCAATCGGAGTACTCCGGACGGAAATCATTCTCTACCAAAGGTAATTTCATTGGTCCGTATACATTTCCAGTGTAATCAATTTTAACTTTTTGTTTTGTAAATTCATAACTCACACCAAAAGTTCCTGAAATGTTTTCAGTTAGCAATTGCGGTTGTTTCACTAAATTTCCTAGTTCATTTTCACTAACTTCAAACACTTCCATAAAAGTTCCACCTAATTTTATGTTAAGAGGAGCCGAAAAAGTAATGTCCATATCAAAACTTATACCTCTTGAAACGGCATAACCATTTAGATTTTCATAAATAATTTGCTTGGAATTAGTTTCGTAATCGGGTATAATTTTATTGTTGAAGTAAGTGTAAAAACCAGTAACATCAAAATTGATAAAGCCAAATTTGGTAGTAATTATTTTTTGATAGTTTAGGTTGGTATTGTAAGAAGTTTCGGGGGCTAAAGAACCTTTAATTACTACTTCTCTGGCCCCTGTTGTTGCAGCATGGTCTTCGGTAAATAAATTTACTACTCTGTAGCCTGTTCCTAAACTTAGTCGGATGGTATTGCTTTCATTAGGTGTCCACTTGTAGTTAAAACGTGGTGTAAAAATATTTCCATGTCGGGAATCGTAATCGTAACGTAATCCTACTAATGTTTTGTGTTTGGTGTTTATTTTATAACTATGTTGAACAAAAATTCCCGGTAGAAAAGCATTGTCAGGTTTGTTTTTAGGATTTATGGTGTCAGGTGTTTGAGTTGCAGCAGTATTATCATCATAAAAATTATATCTAATAGCTGTTCCTATAAGCCAATCGTGTTTGCCAATTTTTTTATCCCAAAACAACTGACCAAAAGCAATTTTTTGATGAGCAATATAAGGCACATTTCCATAAACAGAATTTTGCTGATGGTCGGAAAATGAAAAACTGCTCATTAGTCTTTCTTTAAATGGAAGCTGGTATTTACCAATAATTTCGTAACGACTGGTATAAATGGATTCACCATAGATACTATCTCCACCTCTAAACTCAGGAGCCCATTGCATTTCACCTCCCCAACGGTCTTCATAAACATAACGCATAGCTACAGAAAGTTCTCGGTTTTCTTTACGTTGAATATCCCATTTGTTAAATACAGAAATTCGATCTTGAAGTGTTAAGTCAGTAAAATTATCTCCGTTATTATCTATGGGGTTGGAATAATTAAAGTAATTAATACCGAGCATAGAGGTTACTTTTTCACTCATTTTAAACCCCATGCCTATATCAGTGTTTATTTCTCCCCAAGAGGTTGTAAAAACATCAACAGCTAATTTCGGACTATCTTTTGGATCGAGGGTAATAACATTTATTAAACCACCAACAGCTTCAGAGCCAAATAAAGTGGAAGCAGGACCTTTTACTACTTCTGTTTGGGCTATCATGCTGTTTGGAATTCCATTTAATCCATAAACCGTTGAGAGTCCTCCAACAATAGGCATTCCGTCAATAGTGACCATGGTGTAAGGACCTTCCATACCGTTAATATGAATGTCTCCAGTATTACAAACGCTGCAATTTATTTGCGGACGAACACCATTAACAATTTGCAAAGCTTCAAATAAAACAGGAGTAGGATTTTTAAGAAAATAAGTAGGTTTATAAACTTTTATAGGTACAGCTGATTCTTTTATAGAAACTTCACGTAAGGTACCTGTAACCACAAACTCTTCTATTTGTGTGGCTGTTTCTTCTATTGTGATGTTTAATGTAATGGTTTTTCCGCTTTCAATAGTAATGGTTTTTTTATAATGTTTATAACCAACCGCTGAAACTTGAACAGTATAAGTACCAACAGGGATGTTGTTGAGTTTAAACTTTCCATTAACATCTGCAGCAGTGCCTAGTTTTGTGCCAGATAAACCAATATTAGCGAAAGCTACAGCATTATTATTACTACTGATAACGCCATCTATTGCTCCTACTTGACTATAAATAGTTATAGGAAGATAACAAACAAAGAATAAAATGTTAAGTAAACTTTTTTTCATTACATAAATAATTATTTTGCAAATGTATAAAATAAAATTTAGATTAGTCTAAAAATATAATTTTATATATGTAATAAATCTTTTATACATTTGTAAAGAAAAAGCAAAGATGAATTCATTTACTGAAGAGAATTATTTGAAAGCCATTTATAAATTGAGTTTAAATGGGGTTCAAGGGGTTTCTACCAATGCTATTGCAGATAAGTTAGCAACTAAGCCTTCTTCTGTAACCGATATGATTAAAAAGTTGGCAGATAAAAAGTTGGTTAGTTATCAGAAGTATCAAGGAGTAAACTTAACTAAAAAAGGTAGTGATGTAGCAGTTTCTATTATTAGAAATCATAGGTTGTGGGAAGTTTTTTTAGTAGAAAAATTAAATTTTAAATGGGATGAAGTACATGATTTAGCTGAAGAGTTAGAGCATATCAATACACATAAACTAACAGAACGTTTAGATGAATTTTTAGGATTTCCTAAGTTTGATCCGCATGGAGATCCTATTCCCGATAAGGACGGAAATATTATCCAGCATAAAGATGTAACATTGTCAGATTTAATAAGAGGAGAAAAAGCGGTAGTAGTAGGGGTTAAAGAACATTCTAAAAGTTATTTAAATTATTTAGAACAATTGCAATTGGTGTTGGGGGTAGAAGTTGAAGTAAAAGATATCGTAGAATTTGATGCTACTATGCAAATTTTGGTCAATAATAAACAAGTGATTATTTCTAATCAAGCAAGTAAAAATTTAATAGTTAAGAAAATTTAGAATTTAGAGACTACATTTATAAACATCAAACCTTGAATATTTAAAACTATGGAAGAAGTAAAACTTTTTTTTGAATCAATTAGTCCAGTCCAACAAGCTTTATATGCATCTTTATTTACTTGGGGATTAACCGCTATGGGGGCTGCATTTGTATTTGTGTTTAAAACCATGAATCGTGCTTTTTTTGACGGAATGTTGGGTTTTACCGGAGGAGTAATGGTAGCAGCAAGTTTTTGGTCATTGCTAAATCCTGCTATTGAGATGAGTGATGGAGAAGGTTTTGTTCAGGTGGTTCCGGCTGCGGTTGGGTTCTTAGGAGGAGCAATGTTTTTGTTTGGGTTGGATAAGATATTACCTCATTTACATATTAATTTTAAAGAGGGAGAAAAAGAAGGGGTAAAAACAGAATGGCACCGATCTATTTTGTTGGTATTGGCGATTACTTTACATAATATACCTGAAGGTTTGGCGATAGGAGTTTTATTTGGTGGAGCTGCCATGGGGTTGGAAGGAGCAACTATTGGTGGAGCAATAGCGTTGGCAATTGGTATTGGAATTCAAAATTTTCCGGAAGGAATAGCAGTTTCTATGCCTTTAAGAAGACAAGGCTTATCTCGTTGGAAAAGTTTTAATTATGGACAATTATCTGCAATAGTAGAGCCACTTGCCGCTGTGTTAGGAGCTTGGGCAGTTTTTACTTTTCAGCCAATTTTACCTTATGCGTTGGCTTTTGCAGCAGGGGCAATGATTTATGTAGTGGTAGAAGAAGTGATACCCGAAACCCAAAGGGATAAATATACTGATATTGCTACAATGGGTTTTATATTGGGCTTTATTGTAATGATGAGTTTAGATGTGGGATTGGGTTAATTAATGAATTAGAGATTAATAATTATTGATAAACAAATAACTTGTCTAATTTTGAAGCGTGAGTAATAAAATCAACATAAAAAATAGAAAAGCTAAGTTTGAGTATGAGTTTTTAGAGACTTTTACTGCCGGTATTCAGCTTACCGGTACGGAAATAAAATCTATAAGAGCAGGCAAAGCGAATATTGCAGATGGATATTGCTTTTTTAATAATGATGAATTGTTTGTTAAGAATGTTTTTATTGCAGAATATGAGCAAGGAACCTATAACAATCACGAACCACGAAGGGTGAGAAAATTATTGCTTAATCGCAGTGAGTTAGATAAGCTAATAAAAAAGAAAAAAGATGTTGGATTAACTATTATTCCTGTTAGTTTATTTATTAATAACAAAGGTTTTGCAAAGTTGGAAATAGCTTTAGCAAAAGGTAAAAAGCTTCACGATAAACGAGAAACACTAAAAGCAAAAGATACTAAACGGGAATTGGATAGGGCTAAGAAGTTTTAATTAAAATAATCTTTCATTTTATCAAAAAAACCTTTCTCTTTTCCACTTAGTTTAGGTTGAAAATTTTCAGAAGTTCTTAGTTTTTCAAGTGTTTCTTTTTCTGATTTAGTAAGTTCTTGTGGAGTCCAAACATTAATGTAAATCAAGAAATCTCCTTTACCATATCCTTGTATATTGGGTAATCCTTTGCCTTTTAGTCTTAGTACCTTGCCACTTTGAGTTCCGGGTTCAATTTTTACTTTCACTTTTCCGTCCACTGTTGGAATTTCTATAGAAGTTCCCAAAGCAGCATCAACAAAGTTGAGGTACAAGTCATACAATAAGTTTACACCGTCTCTTTTAATATTTTCGTGAGGTATTTCTTCAATTAATATGATTAAATCTCCGGCAATACCATCTTTTGGACCTGCATTTCCTTTTCCGGAAACCGAAAGTTGCATGCCATCCTCAACTCCTGCAGGAATGTTAATAGTTATAGTATCTTCTTTTCTAATTAATCCATCACTATTAGCATCTGCTGGCTTTTTGTCAATTATTTTTCCATCACCACCACAAGCCGGACATGGTGAAGAAGTTTGCATTTGTCCCAAAATAGTATTAGCAATTCTGGTAACTTGTCCTGTACCATTACATTGGTTACAGTCTTTAAAAGTTACTCCTTCTGCATTAACTAATTTATTTACTTTAATTTTTTTCTCAACACCGTTCGCTATTTCTTTTAAGGTCATTTTTACACGAACTCTAAGGTTAGTTCCTCTAGAAACTCTTCTCCCTCTGCTTTGTCCACCTCCAAAACCTCCAAAACCACCTCCGAAAATATCGCCAAATTGGGAGAAAATGTCATCCATATTCATTCCTCCACCACCAAATCCACCTCCGGCAGCACCACCAACACCTTGATGTCCAAAACGGTCGTAGCGTTGTCTTTTTTCAGGGTTGCTTAGTACTTCATAAGCTTCAGCAGCTTCTTTAAATTTATCTTCAGCAGTTTTATCGTCAGGGTTTTTATCTGGATGGTATTTAATTGCCATCTGGCGATAAGCTTTTTTTATTTCAGCTTCAGATGCATTTTTAGATACTCCTAATACTTCATAATAATCTCTCTTGCTCATTTTTATATTCGTTAACCGTTAATAGTTATTTGTTAAATGTTATTGGTTAATTGCAACTAGAAAGTAAGTTTTTCAAGAAATTAATCAATTCACACATTCACACATTTGTCATTGCCCCACAACAACTTTAGTATATCTTATCACTTTTCCGTTAAGGGAATAGCCTTTTTCAACTTCATCAATTACTTTTCCTACTTCTTTTTTGCTAGGTGCCGGAATTTGAGTTATTGCTTCATGGAATTCAACATTAAAAGGTTCTCCAACTTGTGATTTGGTTGGTTCTAATCCTTTTTGTTTTAGAATAGAAAGCATTTTTTCATGAATTAATTTTATTCCATCTTTAACGGAGTCAATATCTTTTGCATCTTGCATTGCTTTTGAAGCTCTTTCAAAGTCATCAATTACAGGAAGTAAAGCAGTTATTATTTCTTCACCAGCCGTTTTAAATAAATCTAATTTTTCTTTTTGAGTTCTTTTTCTGAAATTTTCAAAATCAGAATAAAGACGAAGGTATTTGTCTTTGGCTTCTTGCAGTTCTATTTCCAATTGTTCTTCTTTTGTTAGTTCTTTTTGTTCTTCCTGATTTTCCGAAGCATTTTCTTCATGCTTTTCTTCACTATTGGCTTGGATGTTTTCTTCCTGAATATTTTTTTCTTCTTCGTTTGTTGTTGTCATAATCTTCAAAAATTTAAAAAATAGTTTTTTAAGGAAGTCAAAAATACTACCATTTGAAATGAAATAGTCAATTTGTCATAATTTTGTTGTAATGTCAGGAATTAATGACAAATTAAGCTTAAATCACACTAAAAATAAGGTAAGGAATTATTTTTTTTCGAATTTACTTAGTGCGTCAATCAGTGCTTCACCTCTTAAGTTTTTGGCGATAATTTTACCATCACCATCAATTAAATAATTAGAAGGGATTGAGTTTACTTGATATAGCTGAGCTCCTTCAGAATTCCAGCCTTTGAGGTCGCTAGTATGGTTGTTCCAAATTAGTCCATCTTTTTCAATAGCCGTTTTCCAAAGATCAGCATTGGTGTCAAGAGAATAACCATAAACTGTAAAGCCTTTTCCGTTTTTAAATTTTTTATCTTTAAACATGTTATAAGCTTTAACTACTGCTGGGTTTTCTCTTCGACAAGGAACACACCAAGAAGCCCAAAAATCTATTAAAACTACTTTTCCTTTTAGAGAGGATAATGCAATTTGTTTTCCTTCAGGATTGTTGAATTTTAGATCTGGAGCCATTTCGCCAACGTTTAACCCTGTATTTTGTTTGTACATAAAACCAACAGTTACTAATATCATTAATAAAAGTGCAAATGTGGTTTTAAATTTTTTGATGATTTCCATGTGTTAATAGTTTATTTGGGGAAATTAAAATCAATATTAGTGCCGAACTACAAACGTATAATTTCAGCACCAATTTTGTTTAATCTTGTGTCAATATATTGGTAACCTCTGTCAATTTGTTCAATGTTGTTTATAATACTTGTTCCGTCTGCCGACATTGCTGCAATAAGCAAAGCAACACCAGCTCTAATATCAGGAGAAGACATAGTGGTAGCTCTTAGGTTATAATCTCTGTTAATCCCAATAACAGTTGCTCTGTGCGGATCGCATAAAATAATTTGTGCTCCCATATCTTTCAGTCTGTCGATAAAAAACAACCTACTATCAAACATTTTTTGATGAATGAGTACAGTTCCTTTTGCCTGGATGGCCGTCACTAAAATAATGCTTAATAAATCGGGAGTAAAACCCGGCCATGGTGCATCATAAATTGTTGGTATGGAACCATCAATCATGCGTTTAATTTCGTAATGTTTTTGGGAAGGAATATAAATATCATCGCCTTTAATTTCTAATTGTATTCCTAGTCTTTCAAAAGTTTCAGGAATTCTTCCCAACATATCAACTCTACAGTTTTTTATGGTAATTTCAGATTGAGTTGTTGCTGCTAACCCTATAAACGAACCAATTTCAATAAAATCAGGAAGTAAAGTATGAGTACAACCATTCATTTCTGAAACGCCTTCAATTTCAAGTAAATTAGAACCAACTCCTTTTATTTTTGCTCCCATACTATTTAACATGGAGCAAAGTTGTTGTAAGTAAGGTTCGCAGGCAGCATTGTAAATGGTGGTTTTTCCTTTTGCCATCACGGCAGTCATAAGAATATTAGCAGTTCCTGTTACAGATGGTTCATCAAGCAAAATATATTTTCCTTCAAGTTTATCTGCTTTAAGTGTGTAGAAGGTGTTTTTGGCATCGTACTCATAAGTTGCTCCTAATTTTGAGAAACCTAAAAAGTGAGTGTCTAAAGGTCTTGCTCCAATTTTGTCACCACCTGGTTTAGGCATGTAAGCAATTTTAAATCGAGTTAAAAGAGGGCCTAAAATCATTATAGAACCTCTTAATGAAGCTGCTCTTTTCTTAAATTGGTCGCTTAATAAATAGTCTAGGTTTATGTTATCGGATTGAAAATGAACTGTTCCATTTCCTGCACGGTTAATTTTAACGCCTAATTCTTCCAATAAATCAATTAAAAAATTTACATCTCTAATATCAGGCAGGTTGTGTAAAGTAACTTTTTCAGCGGTTAGTAATACTGCACATACTACTTGAAGTGCTTCATTTTTGGCGCCTTGAGGTGTTAATTCTCCTTTAAGTTTTGTTCCTCCTTTAATTTGAAAACTTCCCATTTAATATCTTCTTTTTTTAAAGTTACTTTTTGAACGTTGATTATTGTTTTTCTTTCCTCTAGGTGCATTAGCTTGTCTTTTGGTTTTATCGACAGATAATATTTCGTCTGTACTTAAAAATTCAAAAGTATCCTCTAATTGCAACTTTCCTTGTGATAGAGTTTTTAAATCAGCAAGAATTAATTCATCATTAACACTATCTCTATTAAAAGTAAGGTAGGTTTTTTTCATTAGGTTAGCAATTATTCTAATAAGTGCATTTTTTTCTTCTTTTTCTTCAATAAGAATAGCTTGATCAATTAAATTTTCTATGGTTTTTCCGTAGTGTTTAAATTTTATATTGTTTTCCGGATAAGCTAATTTTTCAGGTTTTTTAGCAATTGCTTCTCTGTCAGGAAGTGGGTAGGGAGAGTCAACATCTAATTTAAAATCCGAAATAATAAAAAGATGATCCCATAATTTGTGCTTAAAATCTGCAATATCTCTGAGGTGAGGGTTTAATTGACCCATGACGCTTATTATGGCATTGGCAATTTTGTTTCTTTCTTCTTTGTTTTCAACGGTCATGGCATGGTCAATCATTTTTTGAATATTTCTGCCGTATTCGGGAATAACCATTTTAGGTCTTCGGGTATTGTAGTCTTTTTCTATGTTTTGCATTGTTTATTTATTATGTTCAATTGTACTTAAAAATCAAAAGTAATTATTTTTTTAGGGATTGTATTAATTCGTTTAATTTATCACAGTTAACTTGGCAAATTTTAATAAGAGTTGCTTAGTGCCACTTTGCTGAAAATTAACGGTTGCCTTTCCGTTTTCAAGGTTAGTAATTATTCCGTTACCAAATCTTTCATGATTCACCATAGTGCCCTCTTTTAAGTCCAAGCTTTCAGCACTTGAGGTCACCACTTGTTGGTTAAGAGGGATTTTTTTTAAGTTTTTAGGTAACGGTGGTGGAGTATGCTGTTTTATTTGTTGTTGATTAGAGCTTTTATAATTAGATTTATTTTGGTAGTTTGATGAGTAAGAATTTCTTTCAAAATCAAATGATGTTGGTTGAGATGAAGGGATTGATTTTGGTGTTTGGAAGTCTAAAAAATCATCATCTATTTCAGAAAGAAAACGACTTGGTTCATTAAATTGTGCTGTTCCAAATTTATATCTCGAAACGGCATAAGAGAGTGTAAGCGATTTTTCTGCTCTTGTTACAGCAACATAAAAAAGTCTTCTTTCTTCTTCTAAATCTGCTCGTGAAGTAAGTGAAAGTTGAGATGGAAATAAATTTTCTTCCAATCCGACAATAAAAACATGAGGGAATTCTAAACCTTTTGAGGCATGGATAGTCATTAATGTAACTTTGTTTTTATCTTCATCTTTTTCGTTGTCAGCATTGGTTAATAAAGCTACATCCTGTAAGAACTCCGGTAAACCTCTTGGTGTCACATCTTCTTCTAACTCATTTTCATTTTCACTGAATTCTTTTAAACCATTTAACAATTCCTGAATATTTTCATATTTACTGATTCCTTCAGGGGTTCTGTCGCTAAAAAGTTCTTTCAGAATTCCTGATGTAGAAGCAACTTCATGTCCCACATCGTAGGCGTTTTTAGTTTGTAATTGAATTTGGAAACTTTTAATCATTTCTACAAATTGGGCTAACTTATTTTTAGTTCCATTATTAATATCAACAGGATAGTAATTAATGTTGGTAATAATTTCCCAAATAGGTTTTTGTTGGTTTACGGCAGTAATAGAAATTTTGTCAAGAGTAGTGTTTCCGATTCCTCTAGCAGGATAATTAATAACTCTTTTTAGCGATTCTTCATCGTTAGGATTAACAATTAATCTAAAATAGGCCAACATATCTTTCACTTCTTTTCTTTGATAAAAAGAAAGTCCACCATAAATTTTATAAGGAATGTTTTTTCTTCTTAATGATTCTTCAATAGATCTTGATTGATTGTTGGTTCTATAAAGAACTGCAAAATCTTTGTTTTTAGCTTTTTCTTGCTGTTGGATATCAAAAATAGCATTGGCAATAATTTTTCCTTCTTCATTTTCTGTAGCAGCAGCGTAAACTTTTATGTTATTACCTAGTTCATTAGAAGTAAAAACGTTTTTTTCTAATTGATGTTTGTTATTTTTAATGATGTTGTTAGCAGCTCCAACTATGGTTTTGGTTGAGCGATAATTTTCTTCTAATTTAAACGTTTTTAATTCCGGATAATCGTTTTTGAAATTTAAGATGTTTTCGATGTTAGCTCCTCTAAAAGCATAAATACTTTGCGCATCGTCACCAACAACACATATGTTTTGAAAAACAGCTGCTAATTTTTTTACAATAATATATTGAGAAAAGTTAGTATCCTGATACTCGTCAACTAAAATGTATTTAAAGCGATGTTGATATTTATGCAATACATCAGGAAAATCCTTAAAAAGAATATTGGTTTTAAACAGTAAATCATCAAAATCCATAGCTGATGCTTGGAAACAACGAGTTTCGTAAGTTTGATAGATTTCGCCAACTCTAGGTTTAGCTGCCTGTCTGTCTTCGCTTTGAAGTGTCACGTCATTAACGTATCTTGTGGCAGAAATTAAATTGTTTTTAGCACTAGAAATTCTGTTTAAAACTAAATTGGGTTTGTAAACTTTATCGTCAAGACCTTTCTCTTTTAAAATGGTTTTAATCAAATTTTTAGCATCTTGAGTATCGTAGATAGTAAAATTAGAAGGATAACCAATTTTTTCAGATTCAGTTCTTAAAATACGAGCAAAAACAGAGTGAAACGTTCCCATCCAAATGTTTCGAGCTTCATTATAGCCAATAATTTTACCAATTCTTTCTTTCATTTCTTGAGCAGCCTTATTGGTAAAAGTAAGTGACAAAATGTTGAAAGGGTCAACACCTTTGTTTATTAGGTGAGCAATTCTGTAGGTAAGTACTCTGGTTTTTCCAGAGCCGGCACCGGCAATTACCATTACAGGACCTTCAGTATTAGTAACTGCATCTTGTTGTGCAGGATTTAATTCATTTAAATAATTCATAGAACAAAGGTAAGTCTATGAAGAGTATTATTTACCTATTGTGGAAAACTTTGTCAAGTTGAAAATAATCTATGCAACTCTTTTTGATTAATAAACGTCATGCATTTGTTAACTATTAATTAAGTAAAAATGCTACTTAAACTAAGTATATTTGTTTAATAACATAAAATATTTTTATATTTGACAATTAAATTAAATTTCAATTTTAAAACATAATAAAATAAATAAACATAAATAATTAATTATGAAAAAAATAATTTTAACTATAAGCATTGTTTCTGCTAGCTTGTTTGGGTATTCTCAAAATGTTGGTATAAATACAACAGGGGCACTTCCGGATGCTTCTGCAGGGTTAGACATAGACTTTACTAATAAAGGGTTGTTAGTTCCTAGAGTTTCATTGACATCAACAACAGATGTTGTGACAATCCCAACACCAGCAACTAGTTTGTTAGTTTATAACACGAATGCCGCTATGACAGGGGGATCTGTAGGATATTGGTATTATGATGGAACACAATGGGTTCAGGCACTTGGTCCACAAGGTCCTGCTGGTCCTGCAGGTGCAGCCGGCCCTGCTGGTCCACAAGGTCCTGCTGGTCCTACGGGAGCTACAGGAGCTACAGGAGCGACTGGTCCTGCGGGTCCTGCTGGTCCGCAAGGTCCTGCTGGTCCTACGGGAGCAACTGGTGCGACAGGTCCTCAGGGACCACAAGGTCCAATGGGGCCTTCCTGGACGTTGACTACGCCATCTTTTAATGCGAATGGCAATGTTATAGTAAATGGTACTGCTGGCTCAGGAGGTCCGGTAACTTCTACACAAGCTGCGTGGTTAACCACTGGTAATGCAGGTATTGCAGCAGCCAATTTTATTGGACCAACAAATGCAGCAGATTTTAAATTTAGAACCAATAATTTGGAAAGAATGACCATTGAGGCTAATGGGGATATTGGGATTAGAACTACTACTCCTCTTACTAGTATTCATTATAGTTACAACACAGTTCTTTCTCAATTTCATACCATGTGGGATTTTAATAACACTACAGATGCAATTGCAAGAGCTCAAAGTTTAAATGCAGGAAATGGTAGTAGAGGTTGGTTTGGGATAACAAACTATAGTGGTACAGCTTTAGCTGCTAATGGTTTAATGGGGTTAGCGATGAATGCAACAGGAACAGCTTCTGGAGTTGAAGGGTTTTCTAATAGTACTGCAGGTAATGGGGTTTTGGCTGGTTTCGTGGGTGGAAATACAGCTGCGGCAACAGGATGGGCATTGTTTTCTAACGGCTGGGCGGGGGGAACTACTGCTTGGCAAAATGTATCTGATCAGAGGTTAAAGAAAAATATTGTCACTATAGATGGTGCTTTAGATAAAGTAATGCAACTTAGAGGAGTAGAGTATAATTTTGACAATTCTAATTTCCCTGGTTTAGGTTTAGATACTCAGACAAAGCAAATTGGTTTTATAGCTCAGGAAGTTGAGAAAGTTTTTCCATACATCGTTAGGGAAGCTAACTTATATTCAACGCCAGGAGAAATGGATAATGGAATGTCTCGAGAACAAAATGTACATAAAGTTAAATCTTTAAGTTATACTTTATTAGTTCCTGTTTTGGTAGAAGCCTTAAAGGAACAACAAACTATTATAGAACAGCTTGAAAAAAGAATTGAAGCATTAGAAAATAAATAATATAAATTTTTGCTGTTTTCTATTACTTTAAATATTTAAAGTAAAATAATTAACAAATTAACAAGATGAAGAAGTTATTATCTTTTACCATATATTTATGTATAGGATTATTACTGTCCACTACTTTAAAATCTCAAAATAATGCGCTTGTTTTAAATGGTGCAGTTACAGTTATGAATGGAGGGACTGCCGTAACACCTATTTATGTGGTAGTTAATCAAAATAATCCATCAGGTATTGTTAGAAATGGAGGGCATATTCATTCAGAAAATCAATATAACTATGTGAAGTGGGAAACTGGTACTAGTTCAGGAAGTTATGTAATTCCTTTTGGTGTAGGAGGAAATTTAGCAGACTATATCCCTTTTACATTTAATAAGACTACAACCAATTCGACAGATATTCAGATGTCAACTTGGTTTACAAATGTGCCAAACTTTCCTAAACCGGCAGCAACAAATGTTGGCCCAGTTACCAATATGTTAAATTTTGCAGATTCCGTTCAATATGCTATAGATAGATTTTGGGATATTCAGGCTGCAAATAATACAACAGGGGATTTGACATTTTCTTATAGAGGAGTTGAAAATACAACGATTAACCCTACCGGGAATGTAAGAACGCAACATTGGAATGGATCATCTTGGGATGCTCCTGTTACTCCAGGGACACCAGGTGTGACAGCAGGTATTGGTTCTGCGGGACCATTTGTTGGGCAAAATACATTTTCACCATGGGTGTTGTCGGTTATTCCAGTTTGTCCTGAAGATACTATTAGTTATGCAGGAGATCCTTTTTGTAGTAATGATACAAATACTTATTCTGTTACACATACAAATGGTACTTTAACAGGTACTTATTCAGCTACGCCAGTAGGCTTGTCTTTAAATACTACTACAGGAGATATTGTTCCAAGTTTAAGTACACCTGGTGTTTATACAATTACCTTTACTGTTGCGGCAACATCTACTTGTCCACAATATCAAACATCAACAACTATAACAATAGATGCTGCTGATGATGCAAGTTTTACTTATAGTCCTACTACATTTTGTATAACAGGAACAAATCCAACTCCTACAATTAATGGTACAACAGGAGGAACATTTACAATAACTGCCCCTGGATCAATTAATTCCTCAACAGGGGAAATTGATTTATTATTAAGTGGGTTAGGAACATTTACTGTTTACTATAATACAGCATCGGCTGGGAATCCATGTCCGTCTGTAGATTCAGTTCAGGTAACTATTACTGCGGCACCAATAGCAACATTTAGTTATGATGCTCCTCAATATTGTTTAGATGCAGCAAATCCTATTTTGACTTATGCACCGGGAGCAAGTGGAGGAACATTTACATCAAATCCATCAACAGGCTTGAGTTTAAATAGTTCTAATGGAGCAATTGATTTATCAACGAGTTCACCAGGAGTTTATACTGTATATAATACAATAGCAGCTTCAGGAGGATGTTCTGCAGCAATAGATTCTACTACCATAGAGCTATTACAAGTTGACTCTGCATTATTCAGTTATTCGCCAACAACATTTTGTATAACAGGTACAAACCCAACACCAACCATTAGTGGAACAACAGGAGGTACGTTTACAATAAGTACTCCAGGTGTAATTAATGCTACTACAGGAGAGATTGATTTAACCAATAGTGGGTTAGGTTCGTTTACCGTTTATTATAATACTACATCAGCAGGGAACGATTGTCCTGCTTTAGATTCAGTTGTGATAAACATTGTAAATGCACCAGGAGCTACGTTTACTTATAATAATTCACCATATTGTCAAGGAGATACTAATGAGTTACCAGTGTTTACTGGAAATAATTTTGCAGGAACTTTTTCATCCAATCCTGCAGGATTGGTTTTTGTAAGTACTTCAACAGGAGAGTTAGATTTGACTAACAGTACGGCAGGAACTTATATGGTATATAACAATATTACTGCATCAGGGGGTTGTGCAGCAGCAGTTGATTCTTTCCAAATAACAATTAATGCAAGCTATTTTATTGCACAAGCAGTTCAAATTTGTCAAGGAGATAGCATTATGTTGGGTGGAGCATTTCAAACAACAAATGGTGTATATAATGATACTTCAGCTACTATAAATGGATGTGACAGTATTATTTCAACAACACTTACTGTAAACCCGGTAGTAGTTTCACAGACAACAGCAGGAATTTGTCAAGGAGATAGTATATTGTTAGGAGGAGCATATCAAACAACAGCAGGAGTTTATTATGACTCATTAACAACTAGTTTAGGTTGTGATAGTATTATCGAAACAACCTTATCTATTACACCACAAAATACTATTGTAATAGACCCTGTTCTTCCATTGTGTTTTGGAGATGATATTGTACTAACAGCAACAGGAAGTGGAAATGGAACGATAACATGGTATGCTGATGCTTCTGGAACTATAGTGTTAGGAACAGGTAGTCCATTAGTAATTCCGTCAACTTCTATAGGTGTGTTTACATTCTATGCAAGTGAAGTAGGAGGTTGTGACTCGCCAATAGATTCTGTTCAGGTTATAGTTGGAGGAGTGCAAGCTGTAATTAATGCAAACCCAACAACAGGTTCAACTCCATTGAACGTGTTTTTTGGAAATGGAAGTACAACTGGTTTTGGAATATCTTATGCTTGGGATTTTGGAAATGGAAATACAGATACTATTTTTGAGCCATCACAAACGTATAATAATACAGGAACATATACAGTTACACTTATAGTAACCGATGGTATTTGTTCGGATACAGCAACTGTAACCATAACTGCAATTGGTGAGTCTGTTATTATTATTCCAAATGTATTTACTCCTAATGGAGATGGAAGCAACGATATGTTTATGGTTGATGGAGAAAATTTAGAGGAAGTTGAGGGGGTTATTTATAATAGATGGGGGCAAAAATTATATGAGTGGAACTCTGTAACAGGAGGATGGGATGGAAGAACCCTATCAGGAGAAGTTGTTCCGGATGGAACATATTTCTTTATTATAAATGCAAAAGGAACTGACGAAAAAGAATATTTTGAAAAAGGAACGGTTACCTTGATTAGATAAATAACCTTAATATTGTACAAATTAACAAAGGAGTGAGCTAGTCTTACTCCTTTGTTTTTCTATCAATTTACAGATAAATTTAATGGATTTCCTAAAAAAATTAACAAGCTATTGTTTATATAAAAAATAATTGTATTTTTGCACTCCATTTTTTTAGGGATACTAACTATTTTAATTAAATAAATATGCCAACTATACAGCAATTAGTAAGGAAAGGAAGAACAACTTTAGAAAAGAAAAGTAAATCTGCGGCTTTAGATTCTTGTCCGCAAAGAAGAGGTGTTTGTATCAGAGTTTATACAACAACGCCAAAAAAACCTAACTCAGCAATGAGAAAAGTAGCTAGGGTAAGATTAACCAACCAAAAAGAGGTGAATGCATACATTCCAGGAGAAGGTCATAACTTGCAAGAGCACTCTATTGTTCTAGTTAGAGGCGGAAGAGTGAAAGATTTACCGGGTGTTAGATATCATATCGTGAGAGGTACATTAGATACTACAGGTGTTGAAGGAAGAACTCAAAGAAGATCTAAATACGGAACTAAACGTCCTAAGAAAAAATAATAAATACCAATTAAATATAAAGGTTAATATAACAAAATGAGAAAGTCAAGAGCAAAAAAGAGAGTATTACTTCCAGACCCGAAATTTAGTGATGTTTTGGTAACACAATTCGTTAATAATTTAATGTTGGATGGTAAGAAGAGCGTTGCATTTAAATTATTTTATGACGCACTAGAAATTGTAGGACAAAAAGTTACTGAAGAGAATAATTTAGATGTTTTTAAAAAAGCATTGAAGAATGTTACTCCGGGAGTTGAAGTAAGAAGTAGAAGAATTGGAGGGGCTACATTCCAAATTCCTCAGCCAATTAGAGATGAAAGACAAGTTTCTATGGGTATAAAGTGGTTGATAGGGTATGCTAGAAAGAGAAATGAAAAAACTATGGCTCAGAAATTAGCTGGAGAAATAGTTGCAGGATTTAAAGAAGAAGGTGCTGCTTTCAAGAAAAAAGAAGATACGCATAGAATGGCAGATGCTAATAAAGCATTCTCTCATTTTAGATTTTAAAATACAAAAAAGTAATTTACTATGGCTAGAGATTTAAAATATACGAGAAATATAGGTATTGCGGCACATATTGATGCCGGAAAAACTACCACGACTGAAAGAATACTTTTTTACGGTGGAGTAAGTCATAAAATTGGAGAAGTACATGATGGTGCTGCTACAATGGATTGGATGGAGCAAGAACAAGAAAGAGGTATTACTATTACTTCAGCTGCCACCACTTTAACTTGGCCTTATAGAGGAGATAATTATCATGTAAATATTATTGATACTCCTGGTCACGTTGATTTTACAGTTGAGGTAAATCGTTCATTAAGAGTATTGGATGGATTAGTATTCTTATTTAGTGCTGTTGATGGTGTTGAACCACAATCAGAAACTAACTGGAGATTAGCTAATAATTACAACGTTCCAAGAATTGGTTTTGTAAATAAAATGGATAGATCAGGAGCTGACTTCCTTAATGTTTGCAAGCAAGTAAGAGAGATGTTAGGTAGTCATGCTTTACCATTACAATTAAATATTGGTGCTGAAGATGATTTTAAAGGAGTTGTTGATTTAATTAACTTCAAAGGAATTGTTTGGAATGAAGATGATTTCGGAATGACTTTTAATGAAATTGAAATTCCTGCAGATATTGTTGATGAAGCAAGAGAATTAAGAGGTAAATTATTAGAAGCAGTTGCTGAATTTGATGAAACCTTAATGGAAAAATATTTTGAAGATGAAAACTCATTAACAGAAAGAGAAATTCTTGATGCATTGAGAGAAGCAACAATCTCAGGAAAAGTTGTTCCTATGATGTGTGGCTCTTCATTCAAAAATAAAGGAGTACAAGCAATGTTGGATATGGTAATGGAAATTTTACCTTCTCCATTAGATCAAGAAGCAATTGTTGGTATTAATCCAAAAACAGATGCCGAAGAAAAAAGAAAGCCTTCAGTAAATGAGCCATTTGCTGCATTAGCATTTAAAATTGCTACAGATCCTTTTGTAGGAAGGTTATGTTTTACTAGAGCATACTCTGGGAAATTAGATTCTGGTTCTTATGTTCTTAATACTAGAACAGGAAACAAGGAAAGAATTTCTAGAATTTTCCAAATGCATGCCAATAAACAAAATCAAATTGATTGTTTGATGGCTGGAGATATTGCAGCTGTAATCGGATTTAAAGATATTAAAACAGGAGATACATTATGTGACGAGAAACACCCAATAGTGTTAGAGTCTATGGTATTCCCTGAGCCGGTTATCGGTATCGCTATCGAGCCTAAAACTCAAGCAGATGTTGATAAATTAGGTGTTGCACTTTCAAAATTATCGGAAGAAGATCCTACATTAACTATTCATACTGATGAAGATTCAGGTCAAACTGTATTAAGTGGTATGGGTGAGTTGCATTTAGAAATTATCTTAGATAGATTAAAAAGAGAATTTAAAGTAGAGTGTAATCAAGGTCAACCTCAGGTTGCATATAAAGAAGCAATTACAGGAACTGTTGATCACAGAGAGGTTTACAAAAAACAATCTGGTGGTAGAGGTAAATTTGCTGATATAGTATTTACTGTTGAACCACAAACAGATCCTGAAAAATTAGGACTTGAATTCGTTAATGAAATTAAAGGTGGTAATATTCCTAGAGAGTTTATACCTTCAGTTGAAAAAGGATTTAAAGAAGCAATGAAAACTGGTGTATTAGCTGGTTACTCTGTAGATAGCTTAAAAGTAACATTAAAAGATGGATCTTACCACGCAGTGGATTCTGATGCATTATCTTTTGAGGTTGCCGCTAAAATGGCTTATAGAAATGCATTACCTAAAGCAGGACCAATTTTGTTGGAACCAATAATGAAATTAGAAGTTGTTACTCCAGAAGAGAATATGGGTGATATTGTTGGAGATTTGAACAGAAGAAGAGGTCAGGTAGAAGGAATGGATGACAGAGCAGGAGCTAAAATCATTAAAGCTAAAGTGCCATTATCAGAAATGTTTGGATATGTTACTTCATTAAGAACAATGTCATCAGGTAGAGCAACATCAACAATGGAGTTCTCTCACTTTGATCCATGTCCGAAAAATATTGCTGATGAAGTAATTGCTAAAGTAAAAGGTAAAGTAGAAGCATAATAATTTTATATTATAAATAATAATGAGCCAAAAAATTAGAATAAAATTAAAATCGTACGATTTCAACTTAGTTGATAGATCAGCTGAAAAAATCGTTAAGACTGTTAAATCAACAGGTGCTATCGTTAATGGACCAATTCCATTACCAACACACAAAAGAATTTACACAGTATTAAGGTCACCACACGTTAACAAGAAAGCTAGAGAGCAATTTCAATTATGTTCTTACAAAAGATTAATTGATATCTACAGTTCTTCTTCAAAAACAGTTGATTCTTTAATGAAGTTAGAGTTGCCAAGTGGTGTTGATGTTGAAATCAAAGTTTAAGTAAATTAATTATTAATATAAAAACAAAGTAAAATGCCAGGATTGATTGGGAAAAAATTAGGTATGACTAGCGTTTATAGTGCCGAGGGTAAAAATATACCATGCACAATTATTGAAGCTGGTCCTTGTGTTGTAACACAAGTCAAAAAGGTAGATACCGATGGCTACGAAGCTGTTCAAATTGCTTATGGAGAAAGAAAAGAAAAAAATACTCCAAAAGCTTTACAAGGACACTTCAAAAAATCAGGAACTACACCAAAAAGAAAAGTAGTTGAAGTTGATGGATTGCAAGATTCAAAAGTTGGAGACCAAGTTACGGTTGATATGTTTATTGAAGGAGAATGGGTTGACGTTGTAGGAACATCAAAAGGTAAAGGTTTTCAAGGGGTTGTTAAAAGACACGGTTTTGCCGGTGTTGGAGATGCAACTCACGGTCAGCATAACAGACTAAGAGCACCAGGTTCTCTTGGAGCAGGTTCTACACCATCTAGAGTAATGAAAGGAATGAAAATGGCGGGAAGAATGGGTGGAAAAAGAGTTAAACAAGTTAACCTAGAAGTGGTTAAAGTTTATAATGATAAGAATTTAATAGTACTTAAAGGTTCAATACCTGGTCCTAAAGGTTCTTATGTAGTAATCGAAAAATAAATAGGAGGATAACAAATGGAACTAGTTATTAAAAATATAGAAGGAAAAGATACAAAGAAAAAAGCTGTTCTTGACGATACAGTTTTTGCTATCGAACCTAATGATCATGCTATTTATTTAGATGTTAAACAATATTTAGCAAACAAAAGACAAGGTACTCATAAGGCAAAAGAAAGAGGAGAGGTAAAAGGAAGTACTAGAAAAATTAAAAAACAAAAAGGTACGGGTACAGCTAGAGCTGGAGATATTAAAAACCCATTGTTTAAAGGTGGTGGTAGAGTTTTTGGACCAAGACCAAGAGATTATGAGTTTAAATTAAATGTAAAACAAAAAAGATTAGCTAGAAGATCAGCTTTAAGTTATAAAGCAAAAGATGGAGCTATTACAATTTTAGAAGACATTAATTTTGAGTCTCCAAAAACTAAAGAATATGCTTCAATTTTATCTAATTTAAATATTTTAGATAAAAAATCTTTAATAGTTATTCCTGATTCAAATAAAAATGTATATTTGTCGTCCCGAAATTTGAAAGGGACCAAAGTAGTAACTGCTTCTGAAATAAACACTTACGATATTTTGAATGCAAATATGGTAGTTATTTCGGAAGGATCTATAAGTAAAATTGAAGGAATTTTAAGAAAATAATGTAAGATGGAGATTATAATTAAACCTGTTATTACTGAAAAAATGACTTCTCAAACGGAGAAGTTTAATCGTTATGCTTTTGTTGTAAACAAGAAAGCCAACAAAATTCAAATTAAAGATGCAATTAAAGACATGTATAATGTAACAGTTGAGTCTATTAATACAATGAATTATGCTGGAAAATCTAAATCAAGATACACAAAAGCAGGATTAGTTTCAGGAAGAACAAATAATTACAAAAAAGCAGTTGTAACCTTATCAGAAGGAGAAGCGATAGACTTTTTTAGTAATATTTAAGACATAAAGTATTTTATTAACTATACGGGGGATACAACCCTCTAAAGAGATAAACAAAAATGGCATTAAGAAAATTGAATCCCATAACTCCGGGACAAAGACATAAGATTGCTAGTGATTTCAACGAAATTACCACATCTACACCAGAGAAATCTTTAACCAAAGGTAGAAGTAAATCAGGTGGTAGAAATAATGATGGTAAAATGACCATGAGGTATATTGGTGGTGGTCACAAGCAAAAATCAAGAGAAATAGATTTTAAAAGAGAAAAGGACGGAGTTCCTGGTATCGTTAAATCTGTTGAATATGACCCAACAAGAACTGCAAGGATTGCTTTAATTTATTATAAGGATGGAGAAAAAAGATATATTATCGCTCCAAACGGTATTAAAGTAGGTCAGGAAATTATTTCCGGAAAAGGTGCAGCTCCAGAAGTTGGTAATACACTTTATTTATCAGAAGTTCCATTAGGAACAGTAATACATAACATTGAATTAAGACCTAACCAAGGAGCTAAGTTAGCTAGAAGTGCAGGTTCTTATGCTCAATTAACTGCAAAAGATGGAAAATTTGTTGTTGTTAAACTTCCTTCAGGAGAAACAAGATTAATTTTAGCTACATGTCGTGCAACAATTGGAACAGTATCTAATTCTGAACACATGTTAGAAAGATCTGGTAAAGCAGGTAAAAGCAGATGGTTAGGAAGAAGACCAAGAGTAAGAGGTGTTGTAATGAATCCAATAGATCACCCAATGGGTGGTGGTGAAGGTAAGAATTCAGGAGGTCACCCAAGATCTAGAAAAGGATTACCTGCAAAAGGATATAAAACAAGATCTAAAAAGAGTAAATCAAGTAAATACATTATTGAAGGTAGAAAGAAATAATTAAATTATGAGTCGTTCGTTAAAAAAACCACCGTTTGTTCATTATAAATTGCAATTAAGAGTTGATACAGCTCAGCAATCTGGAAAAAAAGCAGTTATAAAGACTTGGTCTAGAGCTTCAATGATTACACCTGACTTTGTTGGGTTAACTATTGCAGTTCATAATGGAAATAAATTTATACCTGTTTATGTTACAGAAAATATGGTAGGACACAAGTTAGGAGAATTTTCTCCAACAAGAAACTTTAGAGGTCATGCCGGTAACAAAAAAGATAAAGGTAAAAGATAAAAATTAGTATATCATGGGTGTTAGAAAAAAAGAAAGAGCACAGCAAATAAAAGAGGCTAAAAAAACATTAAGTTATGCAAAACTTAATAACTGTCCTACTTCTCCTCGTAAAATGAGAAAAGTATCAGACATGATTAAAGGACAAGATGTTTTTAAAGCATTAGGTATTTTACAATTTAGCCCTCAAGATGCTGCTAAGAGATTAGAAAAATTATTAAGATCTGCAATAGCTAATTGGGAAACCAAAAATGAAGGAGCAAGACCAGAAGAAAGTAACTTAATTGTTAAATCAATTCAAGTTGATAGTGCTAGAATGTTGAAAAGAATTCAACCAGCACCTCAAGGTAGAGCTCACAGAGTTAGAAAAAGATCAAATCATGTTACATTAATCGTTGATAGCAAAAATTAAAAATAGATGGGACAAAAAGTAAATCCAATTTCAAATAGATTAGGAATCATCAAAGGATGGGATTCTAATTGGTATGGTGGAAGATTCTATGCAGATAAAATAGTTGAAGATTACAAAATTCGCGAGTACTTAATGGCTCGTTTGCAAAAAGCAAGTATATCTAAAATTATTATTGAAAGAACATTAAAATTAATCACTGTAACTATTAATACATCTCGTCCGGGAATTATTATTGGTAAAGGAGGTCAAGAAGTTGATAAATTAAGAGAAGAGTTAAAGAAAATTACTAATAAGGAAATTCAAATTAACATTTTTGAAATTAAAAGACCTGAGTTAGATGCTAAATTAGTAGCAGATAACATCGCTAAACAAATAGAAGGAAGAGTTTCATTTAGAAGAGCAGTTAAAATGGCGGTAGCTTCAACAATGAGAATGGGAGCAGAAGGAATTAAAGTATTAGTATCAGGTAGATTAGGTGGAGCTGAAATGGCAAGATCTGAAGGGTATAAAGAAGGAAGAACTCCACTACATACTTTTAGAGCTGATATTGATTATGCATTAACAGAAGCACATACAACTTACGGAAGAATTGGAGTTAAAGTATGGATTTGTAAAGGAGAAGTTTATGGTAAAAGAGATTTATCACCAAACATTGGATTAGACAAAGGAAAAAGAGGCGGAAAAGGCGGTGGAGATAACTCAAGACCAAGAAAACCAAAAGGAGCTCCAAAAAGAAAATAATTTATAGAATACAACAGTAGTAAAAGATAAAATATCATGTTACAACCAAAAAAGACGAAATATAGAAAAATGCAAAAAGGCCACATGAAAGGAAACTCTCATAGAGGCTCACAAATAGCATTTGGATCATTTGCTATCAAATCATTAGAAGAGTGTTGGATGACAGCTCGTCAAATTGAAGCAGCAAGGATAGCAGTTACAAGATATATGAAAAGAGAAGGACAAATTTGGATTAGAGTATTTCCAGATAAGCCTGTAACTAAAAAACCAGCTGAAGTAAGGATGGGTAAAGGTAAAGGTAGTCCTGAATTATGGGTTGCTACTGTAAGACCAGGTAAAATTATTTTTGAAGCGGATGGTGTTCCATTAGAAATTGCTAAAGAAGCGTTGAGATTAGCAGCTCAAAAATTACCGGTGAAAACAAAGTTCATGGTAAGAAGAGATTATACAGAATAAGCCGATATATTTAAATAATATAAACAGATGAAACAAATAGATATTAAGGATTTATCATTAGATGATTTGAAAGAAAAGTATCAAGAACAAAAAGATGCATTAAGACGTGTTAAATTAGCACATTCAGTATCACCGCTTGAAAATCCTGCTCAAATTAAACAAGTAAGAAGAACAGTAGCCCGATTGAATACTGAAATCAGAAAAAGAGCAATTCAATCATAAATTATAGTGATAATGGAAAATAGAAATTTAAGAAAAGAAAGAATAGGTTTGGTTGTTAGCAACAAAATGGATAAATCTGTTGTTATTTCTGTTGAACGTAAAGTTAAACACGAAATCTACGGTAAATTCGTAAAGAAATCAACCAAATTTATGGCTCATGATGAAAAGAACGATTGTAATATCGGTGATAAAGTAAAAATCATGGAAACAAAGCCATTGAGCAAAAATAAATGTTGGAGATTAGTAGAAATTATTGAAAGAGCTAAATAATTATGATACAAGCAGAATCAAGATTAAAAATTGCAGACAACAGTGGAGCCAAAGAGGTTCTATGCATTAAAGTGTTGGGCGGAACTAAAAGAAGATACGCTTCGATAGGAGATGTAATAGTTGTTTCTGTAAAACATGCTATGCCTTCAGGTAACGTTAAAAAAGGTGCCGTAGCAAAAGCAGTTGTTGTAAGAACAAAAAAAGAAATTAGAAGAATAGATGGCTCATACATCAGGTTTGATGATAATGCAGCAGTTATTCTTAATGATGCAGGTGAAATGCGTGGAACTAGAATTTTTGGACCGGTAGCTAGAGAGCTTAGAGAAAAAGAATTCATGAAAATAGTTTCCTTGGCACCTGAAGTTTTATAAATTGATATTATAGAGAATAGTTAAGTTATGTCTAAATTACACATTAAAAAAGGCGATACAGTAAAAGTAATTGCCGGTGAATCTAAAGGAGCAGAAGGTGTTGTGAAAAAAGTTTTCACAGAATCTTTACGTGCAATAGTTGATGGAGAGAAAATTAAAAAAATCTCTAAACACACAAAACCTAATGCTGCAAATCCTAATGGAGGAATTGTTAAAGAAGAAGCATCAATTCATGTTTCCAATTTAATGGTTGTAGATCCTAAATCAGGAAACCCTACCAGAACAGGAAGAAAATTAGATAACGAAGGAAAAAAAGTTAGATACGCTAAAAAATCAGGGGAGGTGATATCATGAGTTACGAGCCAAGATTAAAAAGACAATATAAAGATGAAATTACTCCATCTTTAATGAAAAAATTTGAGTATTCATCTGTTATGCAAATTCCTAGATTGGAAAAAATTTGTATTAACCAAGGAGTTGGTGATGCTGTTACTGATAAAAGATTAGTAGAATCTGCTGTAGAAGAGATTACTACCATTACAGGTCAGAAAGCAAACCCTACTTACTCTAAAAAAGATATCTCTAACTTTAAGTTAAGAAAAGGGATGCCAATTGGAGCAAGAGTTACACTTAGAGGTGATAAAATGTACGAATTTTTGGACAGATTAATTGCTGTTGCATTACCTAGAACAAGAGACTTTAGAGGGATTGAACCAAAAGGGTTTGATGGAAGAGGAAACTTTACATTGGGCATTAAAGAGCAAATTATATTTCCTGAAATTGATATAGATAAAATTAAAAATGTAAGTGGAATGGATATTACATTCGTTACAACTGCAAAAACTAACGAAGAAGGTCAAGCTTTATTAAGTGAGTTTGGATTTCCATTCAAGAAAAAATAAAAAGATATGGCAAAAGAATCAATGAAAGCTCGTGAAAGAAAACGAGAAGCAATGGTTGAAAAATATGCAGAGAAAAGAGCAGCATTAAAAGCTGCAGGAGATTGGGATGCATTACAAAAATTACCAAAAAACTCATCAAAAGTTAGATTACACAATAGATGTAAATTAACTGGAAGACCAAGAGGGTATATGAGACAATTTGGAATTTCAAGGGTAACTTTTAGAGAAATGGCTTCTAATGGATTAATACCTGGAATTACTAAAGCGAGTTGGTAATCTACAAAATTGGTTAAGGAGTATAACTGATAAAATTATCAAAGTGTACTTTATACAATAATAAATAAATTTAAAAAAATGACAGATTCAGTAGCAGATTATTTAACAAGAGTTAGAAACGCTGTAAGTGCTAAGCACAAAGTGGTTGATATACCAGCATCAAATTTAAAGAAAGAAATGACTAAAATTTTGTTTGAAAAAGGGTATATCTTAAATTATAAATTTGAAGATGACGGTGTTCAAGGAAATATTAAAATTGCTTTGAAGTACCACCCTCAAACAAAAGTTCCTGCAATTACTAACTTAACAAGAATAAGTAAGCCAGGTTTAAGAAAATATGCTAATGCTTCTAACTTACCAAGAGTAATTAATGGTTTAGGTATAGCTATTCTTTCTACTTCTAAAGGTGTTATTACCGATAAGGAAGCTAGAAATTTGAATGTTGGTGGAGAAGTTTTATGTTACATATATTAAAAAGTTAAAAGATTTAGAATTATGTCAAGAATAGGAAAATCCCCAATATCAGTTCCAAGTGGAGTTGAAATAAAAGTAGAAAAAGGGTTAGTAACTGTTAAAGGACCTAAAGGAGAGTTAACTCAAGATATAGATCCAGTTATAACTGTAGAAGTTGATGGAGATACTGTTAACGTTACTCGTCATACAGAATTAAAACCTCATAAAGCAAAACATGGTCTTTACAGATCATTAGTTGCAAATATGATACAAGGTGTTTCTGAAGGTTTTAAAACACAACAAGAATTAGTGGGAGTTGGATATAGAGCAAACGTACAGGGACAAAGATTAGATTTAATGGTAGGATATTCTCATAATATTATATTTGAAATACCTAAAGAAATTAAAGTATCTGCTGAAGCTGAAAGAGGTAAAAACCCAATCATTACTTTAGAATCTCATGATAAACAACTTATTGGTCATGTTGCAGCGAAAATAAGATCATTAAGAAAACCAGAACCTTACAAAGGTAAAGGTATTAAGTTTGTTGGAGAACAACTAAGAAGAAAAGCCGGAAAATCGGCAGCTAAATAAATATAAATCATAATAAAAAATTGTTATGGCACTAAGTAGAAAAGACAGACGATTAAGAATAAAAAGAAGGATAAGAAAGGTAGTTAAAGGAACTAACGAACAACCGAGGTTGTCTGTATTCAGAAGCAATAAAGAAATTTATGCTCAAATTATTAATGATATTACAGGAACCACATTAGTGGCTGCATCGTCAAGAGATAAAGATGTTAAAGCTAAAGGTAATAAAACCGAAGTAGCATCTATTGTAGGAAAAGCTATAGCTGATAAAGCAGTGAAAGCTGGAATTACAACTATTGCTTTCGACAGAAATGGTTACTTATACCACGGTAGAGTTAAAGCATTAGCTGAAGCAGCAAGAGAAGGTGGATTAAAATTCTAATAAATATAGAACAAGAAATATTTAAGATGGCAAAAACAGATAATAAAAGAGTAAGAGCTACTGAAACAGAGTTGAAAGACAGATTAGTAGCAATTAATAGAGTTACTAAAGTTACCAAAGGTGGTAGAAATTTCAGCTTTTCAGCAATAGTTGTTGTTGGTGATGAAAATGGAGTAGTAGGACACGGATTAGGTAAAGCTAATGAAGTAACGGAAGCAATTACTAAAGGGATAGATTCAGCTAAGAAAAATTGTATCAGAGTTCCAATTATTAACGGAACAGTTCCTCACGAACAAAACGGTAAGTTTGGTGGTGCAAGAGTATTCATTAGACCTGCTGCTCACGGAACAGGAGTAATTGCCGGTGGTGCGATGCGTGCTGTTTTCGAAAGTGTTGGTATAACTGATGTTTTAGCAAAATCAAAAGGATCTTCAAACCCTCATAATGTTGTTAAAGCTACATTAGATGCACTTGCTAACTTAAGAGATGCATACACAATTGCAGATCAAAGAGGAGTAGATTTAAATACAGTATTTAACGGATAGTTAAAATTTTTATAAGATGGCAAAAATTAAAGTTAAACAAGTAAAGAGTTCTATTAAACGTCCTGAAAGACAAAAAAGAACATTGATTGCTCTAGGGTTGAAAAAAATGAATAGAGTAGTTGAACATGAAGCAACTCCTCAAATTTTAGGAATGATTGCTAAAGTTAATCACTTAGTAGAAGTAGTAAAATAACAAATTAAAAAAATAAAAAATGGACTTATCAAATTTAAAACCTGCGAAGGGTTCAACAAAACAGCGTAAGCGAGTAGGTAGAGGTCAAGGATCAGGAAGAGGCGGAACCTCCACAAGAGGACATAAAGGAGCGAAATCTAGATCAGGATACTCTACTAAAATAGGATTTGAAGGTGGACAAATGCCACTTCAAAGAAGAGTACCTAAATTTGGTTTTACCAATATAAACAGAGTAGCTTATAAAGGTATTAACTTAGATGTGCTTCAAAAACTAGCTGATGAGAAAAAAGTGACTGAAATTACTTTTGAAGTTCTTAAAGCAAATGGACTAGTATCTAACAATGATTTAGTTAAAATTTTAGGAAGAGGTGAACTTAAAGCAAAATTAGATGTTAAAGTTAACGGATATTCCAAAACTGCTAAAGCTGCAATTGAGGCCGCTGGAGGTTCAGCAACTCAGCTTTAATTAGTAATTAAACAGAATGAAAAGATTTATAGAGACCATAAAAAATATTTTAAGTATAGAAGAACTTAGATTGCGTATTCTAACAACACTTGGTTTGTTATTGGTTTACCGTTTAGGTTCTTATGTAGTTTTACCTGGTGTAGATTCTACTGCTCTTGAAGCTGCCAATGCTGGCGGAACAGGTGGTGGAATTATGGATTTGATTAATATTTTTGCAGGTGGTGCATTTAGTAGAGCATCTATTTTTGCTTTAGGAATTATGCCATACATCTCTGCTTCCATTGTAATTCAGTTGTTAGGAATGGCAATTCCTTACTTCCAACGATTACAAAAAGAAGGAGAAAGTGGTAGAAGAAAAATTAATCAAATTACCAGAGTGTTAACTATTGCTATTACTGGATTTCAAGCTCCGGGCTATATAGCTACTCAGGTTGCTAATTACCCTGGTGTGGTGCCTAATGAAGGTCCGCTGTGGTGGTTTTCAACAGTTCTTTTATTAATCACAGGAACTATGTTTGTAATGTGGATTGGAGAAAGAATTACTGAAAAAGGTATTGGTAATGGTATCTCTTTATTAATTATGATTGGTATTATTGCTAACTTACCATCCGCATTTGTATTCGAGATTGGATCTAGATTCGGTATCGGAGGTGTTGGTGGACCAATTATCTTATTGGTAGAAGTTGCAGTATTGTTATTAGTTATTTTAATTACTATTTTGTTAGTACAAGGTACAAGAAGAATACCTGTGCAATATGCGAAAAGAATAGTAGGTAATAAACAATATGGAGGTGTAAGAGATTATATTCCTTTAAAAGTAAATGCAGCAGGAGTAATGCCTATCATATTTGCTCAAGCAATTATGTTTATTCCAATGACTTTAGCTGGTTTTGGAGACTCAGGTGCTACAAGTTGGATTGTTACAACATTTAGTAATCCAAATGGATTTGCTTATAACTTAACATTCTTCTTAATGATTATAGCGTTTACCTATTTTTATACTGCTGTAACCATTAATCCAAATCAAATGGCAGAAGAAATGAAAAGAAGCGGTGGATTTATTCCGGGGGTTAAACCAGGAAAGAGAACAGCAGAATTTATAGATAATGTGATGTCAAGAATTACCTTACCGGGATCAATGTTCTTAGCTTTAGTAGCTATTTTACCAGCTTTTGCTGCGATATTCGGTGTAAATCAGGCATTTGCATATTTTTATGGTGGAACTTCATTATTAATTATGGTAGGTGTAATTTTGGACACTTTACAACAAATAGAAAGTCATTTGTTAATGCGTCATTATGATGGACTAATGAAGACTGGAAAAATTAAAGGAAGATCATCAAGAATGGGGATGGCAGGATAATTTAGAAGATTGATTTTAAATGGGTAAAATTTATTACAAGACAGACGAAGAAATAGAGTTATTAAGAGAAAGTTCTTTACTTGTTGGAAAAACATTAGCCGAAGTTGCTAAAATTATTAAACCGGGTGTAACAACAGCTGCGTTAGATAAAATTGCTGAAGAGTATATTTTAGATAATAATGCAAAACCGGGTTTTAAAGGATTATATGGTTGTCCGAGTACATTGCTTTGTTCAGTAAATGATGCAGTTGTTCATGGATTACCAACCGATAGACCTTTAGAAGATGGAGATATTGTATCTGTTGATTGTGGTGTGTTGAAGAACGGTTTTTATGGTGATGTAGCTTACACTTTTGAGATTGGGGAAGTTAAACCTGAAATTAAAAAGTTGTTAGAAGTTACCAAAGAATGTTTAAAAAGAGCTATTGAACAAGCAGTTGTTGGAAATAGAGTAGGAGATATAGGATATGCAGTTCAGAGTTTAGCACACGAACACGGGTATGGGGTTGTTAGAGAATTAGTAGGACACGGGTTAGGAAGAGAGCTTCATGAGGAACCTCAAGTTCCTAATTTTGGTAAAAGAGGAACCGGCATAATGTTAAAAGAAGGGATGGTTATAGCCATAGAGCCTATGATTAACTTAGGAAAGAAAGAAGTGAAAGAAGGAAAAGACGGATGGACAATTCTTACAGTAGATGGTTCAGTATCTGCTCATTTTGAACATGATGTGGCTATTAGAAAAGGAAAAGCAGATGTATTATCATCTCATGAATTTATTGAAGAAGTATTAAAAAATAAAAAGTAAAAATTATAAATGGCAAAACAAGCATCGATAGAGCAAGATGGAACAATAATAGAAGCATTATCTAATGCCCTATTTAGAGTAGAGCTTGAAAATGGACACATTATAACTGCTCATATTTCAGGTAAAATGAGAATGAATTATATTCGTATTTTACCTGGAGATAAAGTAAAAGTGGAAATGTCTCCTTATGATTTAACAAAAGGAAGAATTTCATTTAGATATAAATAACAATAATAAAAAATAGATACGATGAAAGTAAGAGCATCATTAAAAAAGAGAAGTGCAGACTGTATAATTGTTAGAAGAAAAGGACGTTTATACATCATTAATAAAAAGAACCCTAAATTTAAACAAAGACAAGGTTAATTTTGTTAATCATTAAAACTAGTAAATAAACTTACATTAATTAATATAATATGGCAAGGATTGCAGGTATAGACTTACCAAAAAACAAAAGAGGAGTTATCGGATTAACTTATATCTATGGTATAGGAAATTCTTCTTCTAAGAAAATTTTAGAAAAAGCTGGTGTTGACTTAAACAAAAAAGTTCAAGACTGGGATGATGATGATTTGTCTAAAATCAGAAAGATTATCAATGAAGAATTTAAAATTGAAGGAGCTCTTCGTTCTGAAGTTCAATTACACATCAAACGATTGATGGATATTGGATGTTATAGAGGTGTTCGTCATAGATCAGGATTACCACTTAGAGGGCAAAGAACAAAAAATAACTCTAGAACTAGAAAAGGTAGAAAGAAAACTGTTGCTAACAAGAAAAAAGTAACTAAATAATAAATTAAGTTCAAGGTTTGAAGTTTAAGGTTTAAAGTTAATTGCATAACTCAGTACTTTAAACTATAAACTCAGAAATCGAAACATAAAAATTATGGCAAAGTCAAACGTTAAAAAGAAGAAAAAAGTAAATGTTGAAGCTTATGGAGAGGCTCATATTCATGCGTCTTTCAACAATATTATTATTAGCTTAACGAATACTAACGGACAAGTTATTTCTTGGTCGTCAGCCGGTAAAATGGGCTTTAAGGGTTCTAAAAAGAACACACCTTATGCTGCTCAATTAGCTGCTGCAGATTGTGCAAAAGAAGCTTATGAGTACGGATTAAGAAAAGCTAAGGTTTTTGTAAAAGGTCCTGGAGCTGGAAGAGAATCTGCAATTAGAACGTTACATAATAGTGGTATTGTTGTAACAGAAATAGTAGATATTACTCCACTACCTCATAATGGATGTCGTCCTCCTAAAAGAAGAAGAGTATAATAAAAAAACGTAAGAACGTAATTAATTATCGAAGGATATTGACCTTAATTCATAATTAGTTCTTATTAAATAGTAATAACAATAAATAATTAAATAAAATGGCAAGATACAGAGGTCCTAAGTCGAAAATCTCTAGAAAATTTAGAGAACCAATTTTTGGTCCAGACAAGGTTTTAGAAAGAAAAAATTACCCTCCAGGACAACATGGTCCTAACAAAAGAAGAGGAAAACAATCTGAATACGCAATTCAGTTAGCAGAAAAACAAAAGGCTAAGTACACTTACGGTATTTTAGAAAAGCAATTTGCTAATATTTTTGAAAAAGCGTCTAGAAAAACTGGTATTACCGGTGAATTATTACTTCAGTTTTGTGAATTAAGATTAGATAACATCGTTTACAGATTAGGTATTGCTCCTACAAGAAGTGCTGCCAGACAATTAGTAAGCCACAGACATATTACCGTTAACGGAAGTTTAGTTAACATTCCATCATATACGCTTAAAGAAGGAGACGTTATTGGAGTTAGAGAGAAATCTAAATCGTTAGAATCTATTTCTGCTTCATTAGCTGCTAATTCTGCTTCAAAGCACGAATGGTTAAATTGGGATGGAAATCAAATGTCAGGAACTGTAATTAACCTACCGGAACGTCAACAAATTCCGGAAAACATAAAAGAACAATTAATAGTAGAGCTTTACTCTAAATAAACTTTAAACATATAGAATTATGGCAATTATAGATCTCCAAAAACCTGATAAAGTAATCATGAATAGTTCAGACGACTTTTTTGGATCGTTTGAATTCAGACCTTTAGAACCAGGTTATGGTATAACAGTAGGTAACGCACTTAGAAGAGTATTATTAAACTCTTTACAAGGTTTTGCTATCACCTCTGTTAAGATTGAAGGTGTTGATCATGAGTTTTCTGCAATTAAAGGTATTGTAGAAGATGTATCTCAAATAATATTAAATTTAAAACAAGTTCGTTTTAAACAACAAATTGAAGATATTGATAACGAAAAGTTAATCGTAACTGTTAGTGGTCAAGAACAACTTACTGCTGGCGATATAGGTAAATTTACTTCAGCTTTTCAGGTATTAAATACAGATTTAGTTATCTGTAACATGGAAAAATCTGTTAAATTCCAAATGGAAATTACTATTAACAAAGGTAGAGGTTACAAACCATCTGAAGAAAATAAACCTGCGGATGCTAGTTTCGGTTCTATTTCAATAGATTCTATTCATACTCCAATTAGAAACGTAAAATATTTCGTTGAAAATTATAGAGTTGGACAAAAAACGGATTACGAAAAATTAATTATTGATATTACTACTGATGGTTCTATTCATCCTAAAGATGCTTTAAAAGAAGCAGCTAAAGTGTTAATTTATCACTTCATGCTTTTCTCTGATGAAAGAATTACATTAGACTCTCCAGAGAGTTCATCTATTGAAGAATTTGATGAAGATTCTCTACACATGAGACAGTTATTAAAAACTAAATTAGTGGATATGGATTTATCTGTAAGAGCACTGAACTGTTTAAAAGCTGCAGATGTTGATACGTTAGGAGACTTAGTATCTTTCAATAAAAATGATTTGTTAAAGTTCAGAAACTTCGGTAAAAAATCTTTAACCGAATTAGATGAATTAGTAGAAAGTAAAGGACTTACATTCGGAATGAATGTAGCTGCCTATAAATTAGATAAGGAGTAATTAGTTATGAGACACGGTAAAAAAATCAATCACTTAAGCAGACAAGCACCACATAGAAAAGCTATGTTGGCAAATATGGCATGTTCTCTTATTCAACATAAAAGAGTAAGCACAACTGTTGCTAAGGCAAAAGCTTTACAAAAGTATATTGAGCCTATCATTACAAAATCTAAAACTGATTCAACTCACTCAAGAAGAGTTGTGTTTAGTTACCTTAAAAGTAAAGAAGCTGTAACTGAACTTTTCAGAGAAGTTTCTACTAAGGTAATGGAAAGACCAGGAGGATACACAAGAATCCTTAAAACTGGTTTTAGATTAGGTGATAATGCTCAAATGTGTTTTATTGAATTAGTTGATTACAATGAAAACATGTTGAAAGATGGTGGAGCTAAAAAATCTTCATCTAGAAGAAGAAGAGGTGGAGCCAAAAAAGCAACTGAAGCTACTACTGAAGTAAAAACTGAAGAAACAGTAGTTGAAGAACCTAAAAAAGTTGAAGATGTTGTAGAAGAACCAAAAGCTGAAGAACCAAAAGCAGCTAAAGAAGAAGATGCAACTGAAGAAGACAAAAAAGAAGATGAAAAGAAAGACTAATACATTTTTTTCATATAAATAAAGTTTAAAAGGCGAGCTATTATAGTTCGCCTTTTTTATTGTATTTTACTATAATATCAAAAAAGGATAATGTAATTTTGTAACAACCTAAATTTATTTACAACTATGGAAAATAAAGCTATTTTATTATTGGAAGATGGCACCATCTTTTATGGAAAACCGGCAGGTCATATAGGAACAACAACCGGAGAGATTTGTTTTAATACTGGAATGACAGGCTATCAAGAAATCTTTACCGATCCATCTTATTTTGGACAAATTTTAGTAACCACTACTTCTCATATCGGGAATTATGGAGTAAATAATGAAGAAGTAGAATCTGATTCTATAAAAATAGCAGGTTTAGTTTGTAAAAAATTCTCTAACATGTATTCTAGAGAAAGAGCTGATGGTTCACTTCAAGCTTATTTTGAAGAACACCAATTAGTAGGAATCTCTGATGTAGATACGAGAGCTTTAGTTCGTCATATTAGAGACAAAGGAGCAATGAACGCTATTATTTCATCAGAAACAGAAGATATTGAGGTATTAAAACAAAAGCTTAAAGAAGTTCCGTCAATGGAAGGTTTAGAGTTATCTTCTAAAGTTTGCACCAAAGAGGCTTATTTTGTTGGTAATGAAAATGCTAAACATAGAGTAGCTGTTTTAGATTTAGGGGTAAAGAAAAATATTTTAAGATGTTTGGCAGAAAGAGATTGCTACTTAAAAGTGTTTCCTATGGATACAACTTTTGAAGAAATGAACCATTGGCAACCAGATGGATTTATGTTATCTAATGGTCCTGGCGACCCTTCCGTAATGAAACCACAAATAGAAACAGTTAAACAAATTGCTAATTCAGGCCTACCGGTTTTTGGTATTTGTCTCGGACATCAAATATTAGCACTCTCAATGGGTTTAAGTACCTCAAAAATGCATAACGGACATAGAGGTTGTAATCACCCAGTTTTAAATGTACAAACCGGAAAAGGTGAAATAACTTCTCAAAATCATGGTTTTGTGGTAAACTTTGGTGATGTTGCTAATTCAAATGAAGTGGAGCTAACCCATAAGCATTTGAACGACAATACGGTAGCAGGTCTTAAAGTAAAAGGAAAACCTGTGTTCTCGGTTCAATATCATCCGGAATCATCACCAGGACCTCATGATTCAAGGTATTTGTTTGATGATTTTATTACCAACATTGTTAAAAATGCTAAAGTAGCCGTTTAAAATTTTTATACACTTTTACCTAATTATACTAAACCATGGAACCTAAACAAGTAAAATGTTCATTTTGCAATAGAAGTAAGAAAGAAGTAGATGTTATGATTGCAGGTGTTACAGGGCATATTTGTAACCATTGTATTCATCAAGCACAACAAATTGTAACCGAAGAAACTTCAGGAAAAGTTAATCAGGATTTATTTGCACAAATAGAACTATTAAAACCGGCAGAATTAAAAAAACATCTTGATGAATATGTTATTGGTCAGGACGATGCTAAAAAAGTATTGTCTGTTGCCGTTTATAATCATTACAAAAGATTAACTCAAAAAACAATTAAAAACCACGAAGATGTTGATATAGAAAAATCAAATATTTTAATGGTTGGAGAAACAGGAACAGGAAAAACCTTGTTGGCTAAAACCATAGCCAAAGTATTAAAAGTTCCTTTTTGTATAGCTGATGCAACAATTTTAACAGAAGCAGGTTATGTTGGAGAAGACGTTGAAAGTATTTTATCGAGATTGTTACAAGCAGCAAATTATGATGTAGAAGCTGCCCAAAGAGGGATAGTTTTTATTGATGAAATTGATAAAATTGCTAGAAAAAGTGATAATCCATCTATAACTAGAGATGTAAGTGGAGAAGGGGTGCAACAAGCCTTACTTAAATTATTAGAAGGTTCAGCAGTTAATGTTCCGCCACAAGGAGGAAGAAAACATCCTGAACAAAAAATGATTTCGGTTGAAACCAAAAATATATTATTTATTTGTGGTGGTGCATTTGATGGGATAACTAAAAAAATTGCAAGAAGATTAAGTACTCAAGTAATCGGTTATAAGAGTACTAACCAAGAGAAAATTGATGAAGATAATTTATTGCAATATGTAACTCCTCAAGATGTAAAATCATTTGGTTTAATTCCTGAATTAATTGGTAGATTACCGGTTTTAACTTATTTAGAACCTCTAGATGCTAAAGCATTAAGAAGAATTCTTACAGAGCCAAAAAATGCTATTGTAAAACAGTATATGAAGTTGTTTGAGATAGATAATATTAAAATTTCTTTTGATAAAGCTGCATTAGATTTTATAGTAGAAAAAGCAATGGAGTATAAGTTAGGAGCTAGAGGCTTACGTTCTATCTGCGAAGCAATTATGCTTGATGCCATGTTTGAGTTACCATCTAAAAATGAAGCTGCCGAATTGAAAATTACAATGAATTACGCTAAAGAAAAATTTAATAATTCAAAAATTAGCAATAAACTAAAAGTAGCATAGTTTTATAAGCATTTGTTCCCTAATCTTTGTATTATTGTAGAAGAATTTAAAAACCACTCACATTGGGAATAATACAACGACAAGCTTTTTTGAATACCTTCATCAATTATGCTGGGGTAGTAATTGGTTTTGTTAATGTTGTAATTTTATTTCCATTATTTCTTAGTCAAGAAGAGTTTGGATTAACCCGCTTAGTTTTATCATTAATTTCAGTAATGGCACAGATGTCATCATTTGGTGTGCATCGAATTGCTATAAAGTTTTTTCCTATTTTTAGGAAAGAAGAACGTAAAAACAACGGATTGTTTTTAATGCTTTTTTTATTATCCTTATCAGGGACGATTATTATTTCCTTAATCTATTTTTTGTTTAAACAACCCATCTTATATTATTATCAGGATGAAGCTAGTCTTTTTAATGATTATTATAAATGGATACCATTAGCAACATTAGGTATGGTAGTTTTTATTGTTTTTGAATCATTTTTACAAGCATTGAGAAAAACAGTATTTACCAATTTTTTAAGAAATATTGTTGTAAGGGTATACTGGTTAGTAGCCTTGTTTTTTTACTATAAAGGCTATTGTACTTTTTATCAATTTATGTTGATTTACATGTTGGGTTACTTTTTTACGGCAGCATTGTGTGTTTTACAATTAATGGCTAATAAAGAACTTTCGTTCGATGTTAATAAAATGTATCTTAAATCAAGGTTGCTGAAGCCTATGGTGAATTATGGTGCGTATACTATTTTTAGTGGATTAACTTTAATTTTAGTTGTTAGTGTTGACACATTAATGATAGGGGCATTACTCCCTGAAAACAAATTAACTTTTGTTGGTATTTATGCAGTTGCAACTTACATTGCTTCTGTAATCTTTATACCTAGTTCTGCTTTGTCAAGAATAGCATCACCATTAATAGCACATGACTGGAGAGCTAAAAATTTAAAGAATATAGATGAATTGTATAAAAAAAGTTCGGTACTCATGTCTTTTGCTGGAGGAATTATATTTGGTGCAATAGCTATTAATATTGATGAAATTTTAGTATTAATGAAACCTGAGTTTACTGTTGCTAAATACGTAGTTTTAGTATTAGGTTTTTCTAGGTTATTAAGTATGACTTTTGGAGTGAACTATGCTATTTTGGTGGTTACTAAATTTTATAGAGCAGAAACATTCTTAGCTATATTTTTACTTGTATTGGTTGTTATAACCAATTTAATTTTTATACCAATATATAGTATCTTAGGGGCAGCAATAGGTACGGGTCTTGCTATTGTTATATTTAATATCTTAACTTTTATTTATATAAGACATAAAATAAAACTTCAACCATTTTCTTTTAAAACACTATATATGTTGATTATTGGATGTGTTGCTGGAGTAATAACTTATTTTCTTCCTTTAATTATTGAGAATCATATTATATCAATAATTACAAAGTCAGCGATTTTCTGCTTTTTATATATATTCCCCGTATATTTATTTAAAATATCAGAAGATATCAATTCAGTTATAGATAAGTATTTGTTTAGAAAATAAATCTTTCTTTTTGTTTCAATTTCAAATTAGATATTTTTTTGGTATAGAAATCAATATTATATTGAGAGTTATTCTTTTAATATGTTTCTCCAACCTTGTTCTACTTTTTTGGGGTTAAGTGTTTCTGAAATTAATTTATGATTATGATATTTTTCTTTTTCAGAAAGAGGTTCTAGAGTGAAGGCATTTAAATCATTTTCTATGCTATAGATATGATATCCTAGTTCTTTTAATGTTTTATATGTAGAACTTTTATCAGATAGAAATATTTTGGTGCCATTCCATAATAAAAATACTATATTTCCTAAAGCTTCTTGCCTTTTAGAATTTAAAATAAAGATGCCAATTTCATCAAGTTTATTATAATAGTCTTCTAAACGCATAAAGTCTGTTACAAACTCTATATTATTTATTTTTAACCCTTCAATGGCTTTTTTTAATAATCTGATGTATGCTTTTTTACCGTATGATAAAGGTATTATAATTTTATTTTTTACTTTTAATTTTTTAAGCAATAGTATTATTTCATAATGATTTAGAATTGGAGAACCCGCATGTCCAACCATAATGTTTTTTTTTACCCTGTTAAAATCTAGTGTTATGTTTGGGAAATCATTTAATGATAAATAAGCTAATTGGATATATTGCACATTAGGGTTATGTTTCATAACCTCATTATAATCACCTTTTATAAATGAACAAAATATATCAAACTCGTTGAAATATTTTTCAAAACTTTCTTTACCAAGATAAAAAGGATATTTTACTTTGTTCTTTAGAAAATATATAAAATAATTATAATGAAAAGAAATTAATTTTCTATAATAGAATGGTTTAGAAAATTTTAAATATTTACCTTTTAACTTGTGTGGTAACTGATAATATTCAAATCCCCAAAAAATCCATATAAATTGGATGGAATTTTTGTTGTAGTGTTTTTTTAGTATATCTATTTCTTTAGTATTATAAACATGAAAAGAATGGTATATAACTTTACTAAGTTGTATGTTTTGATTATTGGTTATAAATTTTTTTAGATTAGAATAACTAACTTTTTCATGTTTAGTACGACAATTATTATTTAAATTTAAATAATAATTATTGGTTGAAATTTTTTCTGAAAATTGTACAGTTTTAGTAGTAAAAACTCCTAAAGAGTCATTAAAGATATGTAAATTCCATTTTGTCAAATTAAATTAATTTTTTAAAAGTAGCTGGATTGCCTGCAACCATTGTATTCTCTTCAACATCTTTAATAACAACACTTCCTGCGGCAATAATTGCTCTAGATCCTATTTTAATATTCGGAATAATAGTTGCCCCTGTACCAATGAAAACATTGTCACCTATATGGCAATTACCTGAAATGTTAACGCTAGGACAAATTTCTGAAAATTTCCCTATTTTGCAGCCATGACCAATTGTACAATTAAGATTAATTAAGACTCCATTAGAAATAGTTATATCTGAAGTAACAATTGTTCCTGTCATTATATTGACTCCTGTTCCTAAAACATTTTGTAAATTACCTATTTTCGACATAGGAGATATTAAGTTAAAGGCAGTTCCTCCTATTTTATTAAATTTTTTAAATAGTAGTTCTCTTACTTTTGGATTGCCGACTCCAAGAATGTATTTAGTATCATTAACTTTAAAATATTCTTTTAGTTCATTATAAGAGCGTATTATTTGGGAGTTTTTTAATTGTGGAATATTAAACTTAAAAAGAGGATCGATGTCGTTATAAAATATAATTTCTCCTTTAAAATTTTGTTCTAATAAAACTTCATAAGATTCTAATGCAAAACCTCCTGTTCCTATAATTACCATATTTTAAAATTATTAATTAATTCACAAATTATCGATTGTTCTTCTTCTGTTAAATCAAAATATAATGGTAAACATAAAATCCTAGAACTAATATTCTCAGAGTTTTTGCAACTTATATAATCTACGTAATTTAATTTGTTCAGAGAAGGATAAAAGTATCTTCTAGTTTGAATATTATTATTTAATAAAAAATCATATAATTTTAATGTTGTTATTTCGGAGTCTAATATTATGGGGAAATAAGCATGATTATACTCTATATCTATATTTTTATATATTAGTTTGGTAATTTTTTTATTTATTATATGATTAAAATAATATTGCCATTGATTTTTTCGGGTTATTAAAATTTTATCGATATATGGATAATTACATAATCCCATTGAAGCACACACTTCATTCATTTTTGCATTAATACCTAGTCCATCAAAACTAATAGGAGAGGTGTGTCCGAAATTCCTTAATAATAATAGTTTTTCGTAAGTATCTTTCGAGTTACAAGAAATACCACCACCTTCAATGCTATGAAATAGTTTTGTAGCATGAAAACTAATTGTAGATACATCTCCAAAATTCATCAAAGATTGTCCATTTTTTTTAGAACCAAATCCATGAGCATTATCAAAAATTAATTTAAGGTTATATTGTTCTGCAATTTTTTTTAACGCTGAAAAATCACAAGGGTAACCAAAAACATTTGTAGCTAATATTGCAGAAGTTTTATCCGTAATTAAGGTTTCAATTTTACTACAATCAATATTTAAATTGGTTAGAGAAATATCGGCAAAAATAGGGATGCAGTTTTCCCAAACAATTGATGATGTTGTTGCAACATAAGAAAAAGGGGTTGTTATTATCTCTCCTTTCAGACCAAGAGCTCGGATAGCTAATTGTATTGCTATTGTTCCGTTTGTTACTAGTACAAAATATTTGGAATCGAAATATTCGGCCATTTTTTGTTCGAATTCTGTTACAAATTTCCCATGATTGGTAAACCAAGAAACATCAAACATATATCTGATTTTATCAAAATAATCTTCTATATTTGGTGTAAATGGTTTGGTTTGAGTAATCAGTTTTGGTAACTTCATTTTTCTTAAAACTAGTAACTTTTCGATTAAACTATCATATTAACAGCAATACAATATTACTATATTTTCTCAAATTTTTAGTTATACTAGTAATAGTAATTTTAACCTTTTAGCTTGTTTTTTTGTTTAGAGTAGAAATAAATGGATTATTTAGTCAACAATTCAAATCTACATTTTTTAGTGAAATAAAATTTAATTTTTTAATTCAACTTAATTTGCGAAATCCGTTCATTAGTGTTAATTTGAAATCAAATAAGATGAATAAAATTTTTTTATGGAAATATAGATGATGTAAGAATATATAATAGAGCATTGGCAGCAAATGAAATTCTAGCTTTATGTAATGAAGGAGTTGTTTCAATTGAGGAACAAAAATATATGTCAAACGTTCAGATTTATCCTAATCCTACCAATTCTACTATTGCAGTTAATATAGAAAACAAAGCAAATACAAAAGGATATAAAATAGAGATTAACAACTTGTTAGGTCAAATAGTTTATGTTAATTCAATAAATAACAGTATAGATTTATCTAGTTTAGGAAATAAAGGTGTTTATTTTGTAAAAGTACTTGATGAAAACAACAATGTAGTTGATGTTCAAAAAGTGGTGTATTATTAATTTATATATTTGGAGTATGAAGATGATATTGTAAGGACTTCTTACAATGTCTTCATTAAATACTGATACATCCCCACCATGGCTTTGATGTCTTTCTTGTGTACTTTCTCATCAGGAGAGTGAACATTGTCCTCGGGCGCACCTATAAAACACCAATCGAATGGGTAGGGAGAACGTTGCAGTGCATTACCATCACTTCCTCCGGCACTTTCTACTTCAAGTTGAAAAGGAATTTTACTTTTTGTTGCTAAATCAACAATTTTATTAATGTAGCTTCTTCTTGGTATTCCGGAATCTCGCATAGAAATAGCAACGCCTTTTCCATGTTTTACTCCTTCTGTTACCCAAGTTATATCTGAAATTAATGCTTGTTTTACACCAAAGCCTTCGTATAAAAATTTGGCTAAATAACCAATACTTCCTCCTCCATGTTCTTCCCAGGCTGAGAATACAATAGCTCCGTTTTCTAAGGTTTTGGCAACTTCTAAAGCACTCCAAACACCTAAACGGTTGTCCATATAACAACACTGAATATAGTTGTTGTCTTCTCTAAAATTAGGTTGATAAGTAAGTGTTGTGCCTCTATCTATTGTTCTTTTGTATTTTGCCGAAAAGGTTAAAAATTCATGTTCGTCTTCTATGGCTTCAAGTGTACAGGTTATTTTTCCTTGATTATCTTCTCCAACTAATTTAGCTCCTTTTTTAGCAGAAGGACCACCAATTTTAATTAGATTATTGTCATATCCAACTGTATATCCAACAGAATCCATATGAGCAAAAATAGCTGTTCTTGGTTCTCCGAAAATCAGTATAATACAATCCTGAAAGTCTTCCCCTATTAAAATTTCAGGTTGAACTTTCCAGTTTTTTTGCTCTTTTTTGATGTGTTTTAAAAGAAAGGTTGTCATCGCTTCTTCACTACCGGAAGGAGCATGAATTTTACAAAGTTGTTGAAGTAAATCAAAATTCATGATGTTGAAGAGTTATGCCTTCTTAGTTGTTTAACATTACAGGCATTACCAACATCAACACTTCTTCGTTGTCGTCTTCTTTTTCTATAGGGGTTAAAATCCCGGCTCTGTTTGGAGCAGACATCGCAATACTAACATTGTCTGATGTTAAATTGGTTAACATTTCCAATAAAAATGCTGCATTAAATCCTATTTCCATATCTTCACCTTCAAACTGGCAAGTAAGTCTTTCAACGGCTTCATTAGAAAAGTCTAAATCTTCAGCAGAAATTTGTAATTCGCTGCCTGACATTTTAAGTTTTATTTGGTGGGTCGTTTTGTTAGAGAATATCGCTACTCTTTTTAAGGCAGTTAAAAATTTACTTCTTTCAACGGTAAGTACATTAGGGTTTTCTGTTGGAATTACAGCATTGTAGTTTGGATATTTACCATCAATTAATCTAGAAATTAGTTTAGTAGATTCAAATTCAAAAGCTGCGTTGGTTTCGTTGTATTTTATAGTTACGTCATCGCTAACATTACTTAAAATGTTTTTCAGTAAGGTTAAAGGTTTTTTAGGAAAGATGAATGAAGAGCCTGTTTTGGCTCCTAAATCTGTTCTTCTATACTTTACTAGCTTGTGAGCATCTGTTGCTACAAAAGTGATGTCGTCATTATTTAATTCAAAAAATACTCCTGACATAACAGGTCTTAACTCATCATTACCTGTAGCAAATAATGTTTTGTTGATAGCATTTTCAATAATGTCGGCATTAATTTTTATGGTTGATGGCTTTTCAATTTCAGGAGTTTTGGGAAACTCTTCACCATTTAAACCACTCAATTTATATTTTCCTTCATCAGATGTGATTTCGATACCAAAATCTTTGCTATCAATAGTAAAAGTAAGTGGTTGAGTAGGAAAAGTTTTTAAGGTATCTAACAATAACTTAGCTGGAATAGCAATAATTCCATCTTCTTTAGATTCAATACTAAGCTTTGTGGAAATAGTTGTTTCTAAATCTGAAGCGGTAACAGATAGTTCTCCGTCTTTTATCTCAAACAAAAAATTATCTAAAATTGGCAATGTATTGTTGGTACTTAATACGCCACTAATTTGTTGTAGTTTTTTTAATAATGCTGTACTTGTTACTATAAATTTCATATGTATGTAAATTATTTAATTGTCTTGTTTTATAAGTGTAACAAAAGTAATTTTTTATGAGTGCTAACTGCGAATTAATTATTAATAATTATCAACATTGTTAATAAAATTAAATCACTGATTATTAATTTCTTAATTGTTGTTTTTCAGTAATATTAATAGCATTTTTTACTTTTTGTTTGGTAAGTGCGTAATCAATTACTTCGGTCATATTTTCTACATAGTGAAATTTAAGACCTGTTAAATAATCTTGTTTTATCTCTTTGATGTCTTTTTCATTATCTTTAGAAAGAATGATTTCCTTGATTTCAGCACGTTTTGCAGCCAATATTTTTTCTTTAATTCCACCAACAGGTAATACTCGGCCTCTCAATGTAATTTCACCAGTCATAGCTAAATTAGCCTTTACTTTACGTTGTGTAAATGCCGATGCTAAGGCTGTAAGCATAGTGATTCCTGCCGAAGGTCCATCTTTTGGCGTTGCTCCTTCAGGAACGTGAATGTGAGTGTCCCATTTATCAAAAGTCTCCGGACTAATATCAAGAATATCGGCATGAGCTTTAAGGTAAGCGAGTGCTATAATTGCAGATTCTTTCATTACATCACCTAAATTTCCAGTAAGGGTAAGTTTTCCTTTTCCTTTACTTAAACTGGTTTCTATAAACAAAATATCGCCACCAACAGAAGTCCATGCTAACCCTGTAACAACTCCGGCAACATCATTGCCTTGGTATTTGTCTTTTGAATGTCCCGGACCTAATAAATCAACAAGGTTGTCCATTACTACTTTTGGGTTATAGTTTTCTTCTTCCATAGCAATTTGTTTGGCTTTTTGACGAACAACTTTTGCTAGTTTCTTTTCTAAATTTCTAACACCAGATTCTCTTGTATATTCACTTGCTATTTTCTCAATTACTTTTTTAGGGATTTGCAATTGATTTTTTTGTAGCCCGTGGTTTTGTATCAACTTAGGAATTAAATGTCTTGTAGCAATTTCTACTTTTTCTTCAATTGTGTAGCCGTTCATTTCAATAATTTCCATTCGGTCTCTAAGTGCAGGCTGAATGGTTGATAATGAATTGGCGGTAGCAATGAATAAAATTTTAGATAAATCGTAATCTAATTCTAAAAAGTTATCATAAAAACTATCGTTTTGTTCGGGGTCTAAAACTTCTAATAAAGCTGAAGATGGATCACCTTGATGACTTGCTCCAACTTTATCTATTTCGTCTAAAACAAAAACAGGGTTAGAGGATTCTACTTTTTTTAAACTTTGAATAATTCTTCCCGGCATTGCCCCAATATAAGTTTTTCGGTGACCTCTAATTTCTGCTTCATCCCTTAATCCACCTAACGACATTCTTATATACTTTCTGCCTAACGCTTCGGCAACAGATTTGCCAAGAGAGGTTTTTCCAACTCCTGGGGGCCCGTAAAGACAAAGAATGGGAGATTTTAAATCGCCTTTTAGTTTTAGTACGGCTAAGTGCTCAATAATTCTTTCTTTAACTTTTTCTAAACCATAATGGTCTCTATCTAAAATACGTTGAGCTCTTTTTAAATCAAAATTATCTTTAGAATATTTTTCCCAAGGGAGTTCTAATAAGGTTTCAATATAGTTAGATTGAACAGAATATTCTGCCGCTTGTGGATTTAGTCTTTCAAGTTTGCCAATTTCTTTTTCAAAACGTTCTTTGACTGTTTTGTTCCACTTTTTTGTTTTGGCTTTTTTTCTGAACTCAGCAATTTCTTGTTGTTGAGGATCGCCACCAAGTTCTTCTTGTATTTGCTTAATTTGTTGATTAAGAAAATAATCTCTTTGTTGTTTGTCTAAATCTGTTCTGACTTTAGACTGAATATCGTTTTTTAATTCTAGTAACTGAAGTTCTTTGGTTAAGTGTTGTAATAATAAATTGGCTCTCTCTTGTAATTCAGGAATTTCTAGTAAGGTTTGTTTTTCCTTCACTCCTGCATTCATGTTAGAAGCGATAAAGTTGATTAAAAAAGTAGGACTTTCTATGTTTTTAATAGCAAAAGTCGCTTCGGTAGGAATACTTGGAGATTGTTGAATAATTTGAGTAGCTAAATCTTTAATAGAGCTTACCAGAGCATTAAATTTTCTACCTTCAGGTTTTTCTAACTGATTAAATTCTTTAACTCTAGCCTTTAAATAAGGAGTTGTTTGAGTGAATTCTTTTATTTTAAATCGTTTTTTACCCTGAATGATAACGGTGGTGTTCCCATCGGGCATACGAAGCATTTTTAAGATATGGGCAACTGTTCCGATTTCATTCAAATCTTTTGGTTCAGGATCTTCAATAGCATCGTTTTTTTGAGCAACAACACCAAGTGTTTTATCTCCATTATAAGCTTCTTTTATAAGCTTTATGGATTTGTCTCTTCCAACAGTTATGGGAATAATTACACCAGGAAATAAAACGGTGTTTCTTAAAGGAAGTAGGGGTAGTTCTTTAGGTGTTTCTTCAGAATTCATTTGATCTTCATCATCAGAAGATAAAAGAGGGATAAATTCTGTGTCGTCATCAATTATATTTGAAATAGTAAGGTTGTCGAAATTAAATGTGTCTTTCATTGTAATAAAAAATTAATAAGTCAATTTGACATTATAAAAAATAAAATAGTACTGAAAATTCAGCAATATCAATGATTCAAGGGTTGTGCCAATTAATGTAAATCGGAATTTTTGGCGGATTTTACTTTCTGTATTCAGAAGTTTGCTGATGTATGGCAGCAAAAATAGCTTTATCTTCTTTGGTAAGTAGTATACCTCTTCTTTCCATAACTTTTTCAGCAGTTTCAAGGGCTTTTTCTAATTGGTAAGTTGTAGTTTCTCCATTTCCTCCCCAAGAAAATGATGGAATAAATTTATCTTGAAAACCACTACCATAAATATTAGCCGAAAAACCTGCTATAGTTCCAGTATTAAACATCGTATTTATGCCGCATTTTGTATGATCTCCCATAATTAATCCACAAAATTGTAAACGTGTGTTTTCTAATTTTTTAGAAGTATAGTCCCATAATTTTACTTCGCCATAATTGTTTTTTAAGTTAGAATTATTGGTGTCGGCACCTAAATTACACCATTCTCCTATAACAGAATTTCCCAAAAAGCCATCGTGTCCTTTATTGGAATATCCTTGAATTACAGAGTTGTTAACTTCTCCACCAACTTTTGAGTGAGGACCAATGGTAGTAGCTCCATAAATTTTTGTTCCCATTTTTAAGGTAGCATTTTCGCAAAGAGCAAAAGGGCCTCGAACTAAGCTGCCTTCCATAATTTCGGCATTTTTACTAATGTAGATGGCTCCAAAATTACTGTTTAGAATGGATCCAGTAATTGTAGCACCTTCTTCAATAAAAACCTTGTTTCCAATTATGGTGTTAGTTTCGTTGGCTTTTGCAGATTTTTTATTTTTAGTCAATCTTTCAAAATCTTGTTCAATAGCTTCGTGATTTGTTGTGAAGATATCAGTTACAGTGCTAATTGAAGTTAAATAGAAATCTGTTATATCAATTAGATTTTCAAAGGATTCGGAATTAAAAATTTCTAAGTTTGTTTTTGCTACTACAATTTCATCATTGCAAATAAGGGCTTCGTTTAGTTGAAGTTCATTTTTTATAAAAGCAACAAGTTCTGATGTTGGTAAAAAACTACCATTGATAAATAAATTCTCCTTAGCAGTATTCAGTTTAAATTTTTTTGAAAGATAAGTTTCTGTTAGGTAAGAAATATTTTCTTCGCTTACAGACAAAAAATCCATCCATTTTTCTTCAATGGTGGTGATGCCAACTCTAAGTTTGGCAATAGGTTTAGCAAAAACTAAAGGAAGTAAGCTTTCTCTGTTGGTTTCAAAAAAAATGACGTTCATCTGTAGTGTTGTTTTGTTTTCGAAAGTACAAAAAAAAAGCCCTTCCGCAATAACGAAAGGACTTAAAATCTGTTAAGATTAATTTATTTAGAATGCTTTCCGTATCTGTTTTTAAATTTGTCAATACGTCCTGCAGTATCCACCAATTGAATTTTTCCTGTGTAAAATGGGTGAGACTTATGAGAAATCTCCAATTTAACCAAAGGATATTCATTACCATCTTCCCAAACAATAGTTTCTTTAGTGTTAGTAGCTGATCTACTTAAAAAAGAGTATTCATTAGACATGTCTTTAAATACTACTAATCTGTAATTTTCCGGATGTATTTCTTTTTTCATTTTTTTAAATTTAAATCTTGTATTTTCTAAGGGGAGGCAAATTTAGTAATATTTTTTTAATTGGCAATCCTCCTGTTAAAAATATTTCTTTTTAAGAAAGAAAGATTATTTTTTTTCATCAAAATTAAATAAAGTGGAATTATAAAATGAGGAATTCTTACCAAAAATTCATAAATCCAATAAAACAAAGTGGATGAGAAAAAATCAACATAAACATTTGTATATATACGTGCAAATGAGGTTAGAAAACCCCAAATGACTCCATACCATAAAAATGGAGTTTCAATTTTAGGGATAAATATGGCTATTGCAAAAATAAAATCTAGCACTCCAACAAGATGTAAGAATATGAATGCTTGTTCATTATTAAAACTTGTACCTGATATTATCATCTGAACAAAATTTGCTGGAATAGGATAGTAACCAATAGCATATAACCCGTGACAAAAAAACGTTATTCCTATAGTGAGTTTAAAAAAAAATAATTGTTTTTGTTTTTTAATTAGGAAGAATAAAGGCAAAAACATTTGAGATGAATATTCAAAAAACTGACCTATGCTTAATGATTTTTCTTTGAAATATCCAAAAGCTATTAATACAAGCATAAAACAAGAAAAATAAAGTACAATTTTTTTTGCGGTATTGTTTAGTTGATATAAGAGTAGGGTTAATCCACTTAAAGTTAAAAATAGTATACCTATTATAATAATTACAGTGTTAATGGAATCATCTAAGTTGGGAGAATTAATGTAATCATTAAAGTTAATATTAAGTAATTGTAAAATAGGATTTACAAAGTGTTTGCTGTATAAAACTCCTCTTATGGGAGAATCGAAAAAAAGATGTTGAATTGTTCTGCCCAATAAAAGCAATACTAAAGTGATTTTAATTATAGTTTCAGTTTTTTTCATCGAACAGCAATATTATAGATAAGACTAATTTTTTTTATTAAATCATTATTAAGTCTCTTTTAAATATTGATATATGTACATTTTGTAATATAAAAATGATTTAAAATTCAACTTACATTAAGTAGATATTGAGTGTGTTCTTTTGCATTAAAATTATATGTTATGAAAAGAAATTTACTTATTTTATTCGCTTTTATAAGCACATCGCTTTTAGCTAACACAGAAAAATATCGATTAGTTTACAGGACTGATCCTGCTACATCTATTGTAGTACAATGGGTTCAGGCTTCCGGTTCAAATCCCATAGTGTATTATGATGTGATTGACCATGGAACAAATTGGTCGGCTTATACATTTCAGCATGGTGTTGATAGGACCGAAAGCTACAAAGGAATGACTCATAAATTTTCTAGACTAACAGGTTTACAGCCTAACACTAATTATTATTTTGTAATTAAAGATAGTGATGGAACAAGTAGTCGTTTTTGGTTTAAAACCTTACCAAATAATAGTAACACACCATTATCTGTAATAGCAGGTGGTGATAGTAGAACTAATCCTTTGGCTAGACAAAATGCTAACTTGTTAGTTAGTAAAATTAGACCTCACTTTATTATGTTTGGTGGAGATATGACAGATTTAAATTTAGATAGTGAATGGGATGAGTGGTTTGATGATTGGCAATTAACTATTTCGGCTGATGGCAGAATGTATCCTTTAATTCCTGCAAGAGGAAACCACGAATGGAGCAATGATGATATTTATAAAATGTTTGATGTAATTGACCCTAATGCCATTTATGCTTTTAATGTTGGTGGCGATATGGCAAGAATTTATACACTAAACACGGAATATGCTATTTCTGGAAATCAGTCTTCATGGCTACTAAATGACTTACAACAAAATCATCAAGCCACCGAATGGAGATTAGCACAGTACCATAAACCTATGCGTCCTCATGTCTCTAGCAAAAGTGAAGGAAACGATCAATATGCAAATTGGGCACAGCCATTTTATGATTTTAACATGAATGTTGTGGTAGAATGTGATGCTCACACCGTAAAGTCTACTTGGCCGGTAAAGCCATCTACTGTTTCAGGGAATGATGAAGGTTTTATGAAAGATACCTTAAATGGAACAGTTTATATTGGTGAGGGATGTTGGGGAGCTCCTCTTAGAAATAATGATGATAATAAATCTTGGACGAGAAACAGTGCAAAATTTAATTCTTTTCATTGGATACACTTATATAAAGAAAAAATTGAAATAAGAACTATTGCTACTGATAATGCATTATCCGTTGGGGTAGTCAATGATAATAATCCATTTGTTATTCCAACAAATTTAGATGTTTGGAATCCATCTAATGGAGATGTAGTTATAATTGAGAATCCAAAATATCAAGGAAGACCATTAGTAAATATTACTTCTCCTCAAAACAATGCTTATTTTAATCAATCACAAGTCGTTACTATTCAGGCAAATGCTGTAGATACTAATGGAACTGTGCAGAAAGTAGAGTTTTATGTTGATGGTAATTTAATTTTTACAGATTTAACCTCTCCTTGGAACGCTAATTATACGATACCTGCAAATGGAATCACTACCATAAAAGCGGTTGCTTATGATAATGATGGATATTTTGAATTAGATGAAATTTTTGTTTATTCAGGAAATGTAGCAATTTCTTCCCAAGTTATTGCAAGTAATGACGATGCAGAAGAAGATAAGGCAGATGGAGATATGGATATTACTAGTTCAGACTTAGAAATTTCTATTGAAGATAATATCTGGCCAATTTCTGATGAGAATCAATGGGTAGGCATGAGGTTCAGAAATTTAAATATTCCGGTTGGAGCAATTATCGATACAGCCTATATTCAGTTCACTGTTGATGAAACTGAATCAGCATCAGCTATATCTATTGTTTATGGTGAAAAAAATCATAATGGAACACCGTTTTATGATTTGCCTTATAATATTTCTGCCAGAACCAAAACAAACAACCAAGTTACATGGAATATACCTGCATGGAATAATGCTGGTGATGCTGGTGTTAATCAAAGAACACCTGATTTAAAGCAAATTGTACAAGAAATAATTGATAACACTAATTGGAGCGTAAATAATGCAATGGTTTTTTTAATAGAAGGCTCAGGAACTAGAACTGCGGAAGCTTTTGATGGAGAAGCTAATAAAGCTCCAGTATTACATATTAGTTATCACATGGTTGCCACAACTGCTATAGCTGAAAATACGATATGGAATGATATCAATATTTATCCAAATCCAACATCTACAGTTTTAAATGTTGATTTGAGTAACGTTTCAAAAAATCCTTGGATAAATATTTACTCTTTATCAGGAAAAGTGGTTTTCTCTAAACGACTAAATGCCCAAATAGTTAATACAATTGACTTGCAAAGAGTAGGGTTATCAAAAGGTGTTTATGTGGTATCTATTAAAGAAGAAGGATTGAATATTACTAAAAAACTTATAATCAACTAAAATGAATAGTAAAAACACGTTTTTGTTTTTGATAGCACTTTTCTTAAGCTTTGGTTTAATAGCTCAAAGAGAAGAAGGAAACAACAAGATTAATAATTCCCTAAAACCATTTTATCATGGAGTAGCTTCTGGTGATCCAACGGATAGCTCTGTTATTTTGTGGACAAGAGTAACACCTGATACAATAAATGCAAATCCTATTTCGGTTAGCTGGAGGATTGCTCTTGATACAGGAATGACTGCTATTGTTGCTTCAGGAAATATATTTACTGATTTAATGAAAGATTTAACCGTAAAAGTAGATGTGTCAGGACTTCAGGCAAACACTTGTTATTATTATGATTTTTCTGCTTTAGGTTTTAATTCTATTAGAGGAAGAACAAAAACAACTCCTAAAGGAGATACAGATAGTTTGCGTTTTGCTGTTGTTTCATGCTCAAACTACGAACACGGGTATTTTAATGCCTATAGAAAAATTACTCAACGTAATGATGTGGACGCTATTATTCATTTAGGGGATTATATTTATGAATATGAAGCTGGTGGATATTCGGCAAGCATTAATGGAAGAAGTAACGATCCTGTAAATGAAATTATATCGCTTACAGATTATAGGTTGAGGTATTCTCATTATCGGTTAGATGAAGATTTAATGCGTTTACATCAACAATATCCTTTTATTACAATTTGGGATGATCATGAGTCAGCTAATGATTCATATATTGATGGGGCAGGAAATCATGATGTAGGAACAGAAGGTAGTTGGTACGCTAGGAAAAGTAATGCTAAAAAAGCTTATTTTGAATGGATGCCAGTAAGAGAAAAGGGTGGGGCAGATAGTTCAATTTATAGAAAATTTAGTTATGGAGACTTGTTCAATTTATATATGCTTGACACGCGTTTGGAAGGAAGAGTAGAGCAAGTAGGGGCAACGTCACCACTACTTAATGATCCTTCAAGAACATTGTTGGGAGCTACACAATATAATTGGTTGGTAAATGAGTTAACTAGTAGTACAGCTAAATGGAATGTGTTGGGACAACAAGTAATGATAGCTCCATTAAAAATTGCAGGAATACCCGTTAATACCGACCAGTGGGATGGCTATCCAATTGAGAGAAATAATTTATTAAATGCAGTTATGTTAAATAACGTGGATAATTTGGTAGTGCTTACAGGCGATATACACACCTCATGGGCAAACGATATACCTTTGGGAAATTATAACCCATCTACAGGAGCCAATTCTGCTGGTGTTGAATTTGTTGTTACTAGTATTACTTCTGAGGGATTTCCATTTTCAGTAGGAACTAGTATTATTCAATCTTCCAACTCGCACATGAAGTGGATAGATTTAACCAAACACGGATATTTAATTCTTGATGTAAACAAACAAAGAGTTCAAGGAGATTGGTATTTTGTAAATGATGTAACTACCATAACAGATAATGAAACCTTGGGAAATGCATTTTATACAAATGATGGAGAACGATTTCTTCGTCAGGCTTCTTTACCATCACAAGGGAATGGGTTGATGTGTGTTCAAGCTCCCTTGTCACCTGTAGTTTTCGCTGTTGGGTTAATTGAAAATAAACAAGACGAATTAACTTTTTTTGGTAGTTATCCTAACCCAGCATTTGATGAAATAACCTTGCAATTTTCTTTAGAAAGTACATATGCTAAAGTAGAGTTAAGAATAGTTGATATTTTTGGAAAAGAGGTTTATTATCTATCTAATAATAATTTCAAATCAGGAGTTAATTATATGAAATTAGATATATCTTCATTAGCTAAGGGAACTTATATAGTCGTTTTACAAACTGAAAAAAGTGTAAAAACACAAAAGATAATAAAGAATTAAGCGTTCTTAAAAGAAATCAAAATAACTGCTACCGTCATCTTCTTCTCTTGCTCTTTTGTGTCCGATTATTTCAATAGATTTTACTTTTTCTTTTATAAATTCATCAATGTCTTTGTCCTTAGCAATTTTATTGTTTTTTTCTTTCACCAAATTTTCTTCTTGAATTAAGTTGTCTTTACTTTGATGAATACCGATATAATCTAAGCTCCAATTATCATCTTTTGGTTTTTTGCTCTTGAAAAAATATACATGACTCACTTTGTTTTGAATGGTAATCTCTTTTGCAGTTATAAATTCTAAGGTGTCTTTACTAAAATTAAAACTACTAGAGTACAACATAGATTTTGCAATATTTTGCTTTAAGTTATCATCTTCAGGAAAAAGATCTAAACGTTTAATTTTAGCTAATTCTTGATATAAATAAGCGTAATTAATTACATCGTTAGCAAGATAGTTCCATACAGATTTGTCAACGGAAATGTTGTTGGTAATCATGTTGCAATAAACATCTGTTAATAATTTATAATCTTGTACCGTTAGCAACTTGTTAAAATAAGTTTTTACTTCTTTTTTGTTGTAGAAAGGCAGTAAAAGTTTGGTATAAATAATTAAAAAGTCGTTGCCTTTATTTTTATAACTCGAATAGTAATAAGTTTTATCTTTTTCTTTGGCACCTTCGGCTTGCTCATAGCTTATTTGGCTTTTAAGTTCAATTTTAGCTTCTCTTACAATTTGTTTATAAAACTTAGCGTATTGTTTTGGTTTTATGTGATTGCTATCAATTAGTTGAGCTAGCAATTCGTAAATAGGTTTTTTGTAATCAGCAACAAAAGTAAAATCTAATACTCTTGGGAAAATTGTACTGGCAAGCGCTAAACTATCTTCAAATGCTCGGAATAAATATTTAATATCATCTTTATTACTTCCCAACGGAATATCATAATCTAACAATTTAATAAATTTATTTAAAGCTTCTTTGTCTTTCTGACGAATAAGTGCTCTTAAAACGGCAATTTGATACATGGCAGTATCTTCTACTGTTGGGTATAGGCTTTCTAAAAATGGAATAATTCTATCATTATCAATTCTTCCTAAATCCATAATAAGTTGTTCTTTAGCTTCAATGTAATCGCTTCCGAAAGGGTAGTTGGTGATAGTTTGCATTAGTTGATCAACGTATTTGCCATCATCTTTATTAAAAATCACTCTATTTTTAGCAGACTCTAATGCTCTTTCTTTTTCAATACTATCATTACTATAAATGGCATTAAAAAACATTTCAGATTTATCTGCTAGAACAGAACTTCCAATTAAAGTATCGAAAGGTGTAAATGTTTCAAAAAATTGAGAGATAAATTTGCTTGGTTGACTAATGCTGTCTCCGGTAGTTTTTAATACATATATTGAAGCATGTTTAACAATTATTTTAGCAATTATAGTTCTAGTGCTGTTGGTATCACCAAATACGATGTCTAATGAAAAAATATCACCTTTCTTTGTTGAAGAAGAGTCTAATATTACTAAGTGATTGGTTTTTTGAATGTATTTAATTTCACTGCTCCAAAGAGAATCTATGTGTTCAAACTCTTTGTATTGATGTTCTTTAATAAATTCTAAATCAATTCGTTCGAAGTTTTCTGAATAAAATGAACTGTTTTTAATTTTATATTCAAAAGAAGTGTCTTTAGTTTTCTTTTTTGCAGCTTTTTTGTCGCTAGCAATATCATAAACCTGTTCGTAATCATTTGGCAAAAGGTGGTTAGATGTTACTGTAAAAAACATAGAAGAATCAGATTTTTCTTTAAACTCAAAAGTGTAAGAAAAATCTTTTAGTGTAAACGATTCAAAAAATGGGTTAGTAGTTTTTTGTGTAGGAGACACATTGGCTAATAAGTAGTAATAAGCTCCTTTAATTACAATTTTTAATGAGATGTATCCACTACTATCAGGTAGGGTAGAGTGGGTAATTAATTCAGGATATTGTTTTTTTAGGTTAATGTTTTTGGTAGATGAATCAATTTTTAATTCCTTTAAAAACATGTCGGCAATTCTGTTCAACTCAAAACTGTCTTGTTCAATAAATTGGGTATCAAATAAGGAAGCTCTTTTTAAATAGTAAAAATTATTGTCGTTGGCATCATAAGCTTCCAATTCGGTATGATCGTATAAGGATGATATTTTAGTATTGTTTTTAAAATGGTAATAATTAGGTACTTCCACTTCAAAATCAGATTTTAAAGGTTGTACTTTTTTCCAATCTTTAGCTATTGGTGTTAAAGTGATGGTATTAAAGAAGTTGTCGCCTTCATTTTTTACAAATTCATCTTTTCCACCCATTTTAAAAATTAAAATATTTAATGGAGTAAAAACAAATTGATATCGTTGGTAGTTGCCTGATTTAGTTTTATTTAGTACGTCTAAAGCTTTAAATCCATTTTTCTCAAATTCTTTTTTAGAAATTATTTTTCCCGGTACATTTTCAAAAAGCAAGCTATCTATTTTTGCTTGGAAATCACCATTATTATAGCTTTTAAAGTAATGATAAGTACTTAGTTGGTTAACTAAAAAGAAACTTCCGTTAGTAAGTTCCGGAGAGAAAAATAACCGTTGATAAGTATGCGAAGGTGTTTCGTACATTTTCCCAGGTACATTAAGCGAGAAAAAGTCAGATTGAAACTTGCTGTTATAAGGAAGTAATCTTTTCTTTTTGTGGTTCTCTTCAATTTGGCTTTTAGATTTTTTTGAAATAGTAACAGGCAAAGCTTCTACAGTGTAACCTTTAGTTCGCAACAATGCAATAACACCATTTTTTTTAGGTAAATGAGCAGCTCCAATTCCACTAAAAAGGCTAATGTTTTGTTTAATAATAGAGTCAATTTGGTTTGCCATTATGATGTTTCTTTCATACAACATATATTTTAGATAGTTGTCTGAAGAAAGTGCAGCTTGTAAAGAATCAATCATATCTAAATCCTGACTTCTATAAGCGTCCATTAAAATTTCGAAAGCAGATTTATCTTTGGTAAGTTTTTTTACCCATTCAGGGGTTTCTTTGTTTTCCATATCCGGAATGCTAGCTAACTTAACCAATTTGGAATTATGTTTAAAATCTTCTAAACTGTAAATAGGTTTATTGTTTTTGCTAGCTACTTGATAGATAAACATATCTAAAAATGTTTCTTCTTCAAAATCTGAATTAGCTTTGTTTTCTCTATATAATAACCAGTTAGCCATGTAATGATCGGTAGAGATTTCATTTCCCAACACATTATTATCTACTTTTTTAAGTTTAAAAGCTTCTTGGTAAAAACCATTGTAGTGCTGGTTGTTGATGCCGTAACTTCCTAAATAATCACTTCCGTATTCAGAATCTAAGATTTCATCGAGCCACATGATAGGGTTTGATTCTAAAGCAATAGCATCAGCTTCATTTATAGCATCGAAAAATTCCTCGCCTAAATGGAAGGCAATTCTACCACTTACGTGCATGTTTCCGTATAAATAGGAGTTTTTTTCTAATCCATTTCCTGAGATTTTCCAAAGCAGTCCTTGGTATTTTTCTTGACTATAAACCGATGTTATGGCGAAAATAGAAAGTATAATAGGTAGTAATTTCATATATTTTTAATTATTGCTAGATAATAAACTAAACAATTGATTTTTTATTTTAAATGGTTTTTACATCAAACAATTTACATAACCAGCTTAAATGCCCTGCATGAGCACATTCGTGGCGAATAGCATGTTTGATAATTGCTCTTACGCTATCTTCTCCACCAAAAGTAATTCCGTTAGTGGTTGGTTTGCTTAAGTCTTCATCAGTTAATTGGCTAACATAATTAATAGCAGTATGATGCACTTCTTTAAAGTATTTTAAAATTTCTTCAAAAGAAGGAGCGTCTTCTTTTTTAGGAGGAATAGAGCCTAAACCGTATTGTCTTGCCCATGGAATTTTAACACGTTCTCCTCCGGTGCAAACCAATAGTAACCAATTTTCTGAAATAGTAATATGAGCAACCAACCAACTTATGCTGTTAAATTGTTTGCCATCAATTTCAAAAATTTTATGTTCGTCTTTGCCTTTTAATTTAGAGAGGTAAAACTTGGTTAAATCTCTCGATAATTCAAGCATTTCAACTAATGTTTGTGTTTCTGATTTTGGCATACTATATTTTTTTAATTAAGAAGCGAAGCCTTTTAGAGACTTCGCTTCTTATTCTTAAATGAATGTATAAAAATAAAGAAAATTAAAATTACATTACTTCAATTTTCAAAATTTTATCTCCTTGTCTAATATCGTCAACAATGTCAACACCTTCTACCACTTTGCCGAAACAAGTATGGTTTCTGTCTAAATGAGCAGTATTGTTTCTGCTGTGGCAAATAAAAAATTGAGAGCCACCTGTATTTCTTCCGGCATGAGCCATAGATAAAACACCTCTATCGTGATATTGGTTTTCACCATCCAATTCACAATCGATAGAATATCCTGGTCCACCAGCACCTGTTCCGTCAGGGCATCCACCTTGAATCACAAAATTAGGAATTACTCTGTGAAATGTCAATCCATCATAAAAACCTTTTTTTGCTAAGGTGGTAAAGTTTTCTACTGTTTTAGGAGCGTCTTTTTCGTAAAATTCTACGGTCATGTCTCCTTTTTCCGTTTTGATAATTGCTTTCATACTTGTATTTTTTAAGTTTAATGTTAGTTTATAAGTTTAATTGAAGGTTTGAGGTTAATAGTTGTTGTTTTTTCAGTTCACGGTTGATAGATTTTTAATCTCTAATTTCCAATTTCTAATCCACAATCAATCCACCCTTCCTGCCAACAAATACAGCACAGCCATCCGTATAGCTACACCGTTTTCTACCTGATTTAAAATAATGGATTGATTGCTGTCTGCTACATCAGAAGTTATCTCAACACCTCTGTTAATTGGTCCCGGGTGCATGATGGTTATTTTTTTTGAAAGTGAATCTAACAATTCTTTATTTAAACCATATTGTTGCGTGTATTCTCTTATTGATGGGAAAAATTTAGTGTCTTGTCTTTCTAGTTGTATTCTAAGCATCATAGCAATATCGCACCATTCTAAGGCTTCTTTTAAGTTGGAAATAACCTCTACTCCAAGTGAGTTAATGTATTTTGGAATTAGTGTAAGTGGTCCGCAAACTTTTACATTAGCTCCCATTTTTTGTAAGCAAAAGATGTTGGATAATGCTACTCTGGAGTGGGTAATGTCTCCCACTATTATAATGTTTTTACCTGTTAAATCTTTGTATTTCTCTCTCATGGAATATCCATCAAGCAGTGCTTGTGTAGGATGTTCGTGAGCACCATCACCTGCATTTATAATTTTTGCATCTACATGTTGAGATAGGAAATAAGCAGCTCCCGGATTGGGATGTCTCATTACCACCATGTCCACTTTCATAGAGAGGATGTTGTTGACGGTATCTATTAAAGTTTCTCCTTTGGTAACAGATGAGCTCGATGATGCAAAGTTAATAACATCTGCGGAAAGTCTTTTTTCAGCTAGTTCAAAAGAAAGCTTGGTTCTGGTAGAATTCTCGAAAAATAAATTGGCAATGGTAATGTCTCTTAAAGAAGGAACTTTTTTTATTGGACGATTAATTACTTGTTTAAAATGATCGGCAGTTTCAAAAATCAGGTTAATATCTTCTTTCTGAAGGTATTTTATTCCTAATAAATGTTTGGTGCTTAGCTTACTCATTTATGTTGTTATTTATTAATCGTTATTTTAATCTCAAAACTTCTAATCTCTAATCACTTTATTCCGGTGTGTATAAAATTACTTTATCTTCTTTATCAATATTTTTCCAGTTTACTTTAACTCTTTCTGAAACAATTGAATGTACATTTTTCCCGATATAATCTGCTTGTATAGGCAAATCTCTTTTATATCTTCGGTTTATTAAGACCAGTAACTCAACCGTTTTTGGTCGCCCAAATGCCAGCATAGCATCCAATCCGGAGCGTATGGTTCTTCCGGTAAAAAGTACATCATCTATCAGAATAACTTTTTTGTCTTCAATTATAAAATTAATTTCGGTTTTGTTCGGAATAATAGGGGTGTCTTGTCTTCTAAAATCATCTCTATAGAAAGTAACATCGAGCGAACCGAGTTTAATGTCGAGTTTTGCATCAATTTTCATTAACTCTTGATGAATTCTTTCTGCTAAGAAATAACCTCTGGGTTGAAGTCCTATAATAACAGTGTCTTTAAAGTCACCATAATTTTCAATAAGTTGGTGAGATAGTCTTTTGATTGTTAGTTCAAATTGTTTAGGGTCTAATATGATTCTATCCGAACTTTGCATGTATCTGCAAATATAGATACTAAGTTGTTTGTAGTTGCAATTTATGTTGTATTTTTTTGATTTTATCTAAAAAAAACTGCCTTGAAATTCATCAAGGCAGTTTTTACTATTGTTTTAAAAAAGAAAAATTATTTTTTCTCTTCTTTTTCTAAATCAGCTTTTAAGTTAGAAAGAGCATCTAAATCACCTAATGTAGTTTTTTCGATGTTATCATTTACTTTTTTCACTGCACTGTTAGAAGAAGATTTTGCTTTTCCTTTAGCTTTTGGTTTCACTTCATCCTCAGTTTCCCTAAAAGTTTGAGTATGAGATAAAACAATTTTCTTAGCTCCTTTGTTGAATTCAACAATTACAAATGATGCTTTTTCATCAACTGCTAAGAATGAACCGTCTTCTTTTTCAGCATTTTTCTTAGTAACGATTCCTTCAACACCATACTGTAAAGAAACAATGTATAAGCCTTTAGGAGTGATTTCAGTAACAGTTCCTTCGTGAGTTGAGCCTACTTCAAAAACAGTTTCGAATACATCCCATGGATTTTCTTCTAATTGTTTGTGTCCTAAGCTTAATCTTCTGTTTTCTCTGTCAATTTCTAAGATAACTACTTCAATTTCGTCACCTAGTTTTGTTATTTCAGAAGGGTGATTAATTTTCTTAGACCATGATAAGTCTGAGATGTGGATTAATCCATCAACACCAGATTCTAATTCAACAAAAACACCAAAGTCAGAAATATTTGAAACTTTTCCTTTGTGTTTAGATTCTACACTGTATTTAGTTTCGATATCTTCCCAAGGATCTGAAGTTAATTGTTTAACACCTAGAGACATTTTTCTTTCTTCTCTGTCTAATGTTAATACTTGTGCTTCTACTTCTTGACCAACTTTAAAGAATTCTTGAGCTGGTTTTAAGTGGTTACTCCAAGTAATTTCTGAAACGTGAATTAAACCTTCAACACCTGGAATTACTTCAATGAAAGCACCGTAATCGGCAACAACAACAACTTTTCCTTTAACAGTGTCACCAACAGATAGGTTAGCATCTAACTTATCCCATGGGTGCTCGTGTAATTGTTTCACACCAAGAGCGATACGTTTTTTGTCATCATCAAAATCAAGGATAACAACATTTATTTTTTGATCTAGTTCAAGAATTTCTTCCGGATGATTAATTCTTCCCCAAGATAGGTCAGTAATGTGGATTAATCCATCAACACCACCTAAATCAACGAATACACCGTAAGAAGTAATGTTTTTAACAATACCTTCTAATACTTGTCCCTTCTCTAATTTAGAAATAATTTGAACTTTTTGTTGTTCTAATTCAGCTTCAATTAATGCTTTGTGAGAAACTACAATGTTCTTAAATTCTTTGTTGATTTTAACCACTTTGAATTCCATGATTTTATCAACGTAAATATCGTAATCTCTAACTGGTTTAACATCAATTTGAGAACCTGGTAAGAATGCTTCGATACCAAATACATCAACGATAAGACCACCTTTAGTTCTGCATTTAACATAACCTTTAACGATTTCTTGAGATTCAAGAACTTCGTTAACTCTATCCCAAGCTTTAAGTGCTCTAGCTCTGCTATGAGAAAGAATAAGTTGTCCGTTTTTGTCTTCTTGGTTTACAACGAATACTTCTACTTTATCTCCTTCTTTTAAATCAGGGTTGTATCTGAATTCAGAAATAGAAATAACCCCTTCAGATTTAAAACCAATGTTTACAACAACATCTCTGTTTGTTTTAGCAACGATAGTACCTTCAATAACCTCCTCGTTTCCGATAGTTTTTAAAGTTTCATCATACAAAGCTTCTAATTCTTTTTTCTCAGCAGCAGAGTAAGTTTCTTCATATTTACCAATTCTATCCCAATCGAAATCAGCTAGAGGCTTAACTTCTTCTTTTTTCTTAGCAACAGGAGCGGCTTTTTTTACTGGTTCTTTTGCAGGAGTTTCTGCTTTTTCTTCAACTGCTTTTTCGGCTTTAGCTTCCGTTTTTTCTTTGGTTTCAGCAGTTTTTTTAGTGGTAGTTTTTTTAGCTACTACTTTTTTTTCTTTGCCTTCATCGGCAGACTTTTTTTTATCAGTCATTTTATTTAATTTGTATCTCATTCTTCACAGCACCAATGAGAGAGGGTTTGTTTAAGACCATGTGCTGAAAATGGCCGTCCTTTTTTAAGGAGGGCAAAAGTAGGTTTTATTCTTTATTTATCAAAATAATCTTTTTACTATTTTGTATAATCTAAAAGTTTGCGATGAGCTTTATTCATCGCCAAATAGGCATAGCCCTTTCAGGGCTTAACCAATTGAAGGGATACGTTGCTAGAGTAGCTATGTTTTGTGTGGTTGAAAAATAGTAAAACTTAACTATGGAAAAACATCATAAAAGCATAGCCAGCTACATAACCAATTAAGGCTAACCAAGCAATGTTTTTTAAGTACCAAAAGAATGATATTTTCTCCATACCCATAGCAACAACTCCTGCTGCCGAACCGATAATTAACATACTTCCTCCTGTTCCGGCTGCATAAGCTATAAAATGCCAAACATGGTCGTCCATTGGAAAAACACTCATATCATACATCCCCATACTTGCGGCAACTAATGGTACATTATCTATAACTGCAGAACCTGCTCCTAATAATAAAATGAATAACTCATTAGACATTACTTGTTGTACTTCTTGGCCAAAACTGAAGATTAACCCTAAAGATTCTAAAGCAGCAACAGTCATTAAAATACCTAAAAAGAATAGGATAGAAGGCATTTCAATTTTTGATAGTGCTCTAAATGTAGGACTATTATGATGTCCCGCATCTTCTCCATGCTGCATTTGGTTTAAGCTAAATTTTTTATTGGTAATGAACTCTGCCACTAATGCTACTATTGAAAGTGAGAACATCATCCCAACATAAGGAGGTAAGTGGGTTACTGTTTTGAAAATAGGTACAAAAACAATTAAAGCCAAGCCTAAATACAACATCAATTTTCCTGTTTTTGTCGCTTGTTCAGTATCATCACCACTTTCAAAAGTTCCTTTAAATGCAGGTAAAAAGCTACCTATTAATACAGGAATTACCATACACAGTAATGAAGGAACAATTAGATATTCTACCAATTTTCCGGCAGTTACTTTTTTGCCCATCCATAGCATAGTGGTGGTAACATCTCCAATTGGAGACCATGCTCCACCAGCATTAGCAGCAATGATAATTAAGCCTGCATACCATATTCTGTCTTTAGCATCAGGTAATAATTTTCTTAAAATGGTTATTAAAACTATGGTAGCAGTAAGGTTATCAATAATTGCTGATAAAACAAACCCCAAAATGGCAACTATCCATAATAAGGTTCTTTTTTTGTTAGTTTTGATAAAACCTTTTATAGTAGCAAAGCCATTAAAATGGTCGATGATTTCAACAATAGTCATTGCTCCAATTAGGAAAATTAATATCTCACAAGTTTTTCCAAAATGGTGGAGTAGCGTAGCTTCTAATAAGTGGTGTTTTTCCTCTGGTAAAAAGTCGACAAAACCTTCTATTAACTTACTTGCATGAGAATCGAACCAACCTGTAAAATCTTGCAATCCGAATGCAACCCCCGTCCATGCAAGCGCCATCATGGCAAGGGCAGGGACTAATTTATCAATTTTTAAGCTATGTTCAAGCGTAATTGCTAAATAACCTAAAACGAAAACTACTACTATAAAAACTTCCATTGTTATATGTTTTTAGAAAAATTTGGAGACAAATCTACAATAATATTATTTGCAAACAATAATTTTTAAACTAATTGTTTTAGGGCTAAACCGAAGGCAGTTTTTGCAATTTTAGTTTTAGATTTATTCTCAGCTGCAGTGTTTTCAATAGCCTTTCTTATTGTTTCTGAAGTGTCTAAGAAAATAGCTTCGTCTTCTAATTGGTCTAAATCGTTGCTCATTAAGTAAGCAAAAACTCTTGCCATCCCACAATTAGCAATAAAATCTGGAATTATACTAATATGATTATCTGCATAATCTGCAATGGAACCAAAAAATATTTCAGGATCAGCAAAAGGAACATTAGCACCACAAGAAACTACTTCCATTCCTTTAGCAATCATTCGTTCAACTTGGTTTTGGGTAATTAATCTTGATGCAGCACAAGGTAAGAAAACTTCGGCATCTAAATCCCAAATTTTATCATTTACTTCATCAAAAGAAAGCATGTTGGGAGCATTTAGTTTATTGCCTAATTTAGTTAAGAATAGTTCTTTAATTTCGGATAAAGAAAATCCTTCAGGCTTGATTAAACCACCAACACTATCAATAATTCCAACAATTTTAGCCCCTTCTTGGGCTAAATAATACGCTCCTGCTGAACCTACATTTCCCCAACCTTGAACGATTACTCTTTTGTCTTTTAAGTTGCCTCCATAAATATTATAAAAGTGTTTTACAGATTCTGCCACACCATAACCGGTAATCATATCTGCTATTACGTATTTTCTTTCAACACTTGGTGTATATTTTGGATCTTCAATAACTTTTAAAACGCCTTGTCTTAACTGACCAATTCTATTTATTTTTTGAGCTTCACGAGGTTGGAAATGACCATTAAAAACACCTTCTTGAGGGTGCCAAACACCAGAATCTTCAGTAATTGGGATAACTTCATGAATTTCATCTACATTTAAATCGCCACCTGTTCCGTAATAATGTTTTAGCAATGGCGTTACCGCTGCATACCATCTTCTTAAAACACCTTCTTTTCTTGGATCATTAGGATCGAAATTAATTCCTGATTTTGCTCCACCAATTGGAGGTCCTGCAACAGTAAATTTTACTTCCATGGTTTTGGCTAAAGAGGTTACTTCATGCTTGTCTAAACCTACTCTCATTCTTGTTCCGCCACCGGCAGCACCGCCCCTAAGAGAATTGATTACTACCCAGCCTTTTGCTTCGGTCTCAGCATCGTTCCATTCAAAAACTATTTCTGGTTGTTTATTTTCGAATTTGTTAAGTAACTCCTTCATTTGTTCAGCTTCTATTATTGTTGCACTCATAGTATTAGTATTTATATTTTTTTAATTTTATTATGTCTGTTTTTAAAATAGGCTGCTATTGCTGTAACTACAACAATTACAATTAAATATTTAAGAGAAGTTGGGAAAGGCATACTGTCTCCTGCGGCATAAGAGTGTAAGCCTGATAAATAATAATTTACTCCAAAATAAGTCATTATTACTACTCCAATTCCTAATACAGCGAGTAAATTAAATAAATATTTTCCATTTGCTCCGGGGATAAGTCGTAAATGTAGTAACATGGCATAATACATTACAATTACCAACGCCCATGTTTCTTTAGGATCCCATCCCCAATATCTTCCCCAGCTTTCGTTTGCCCAAATTCCACCTAAGAAAGTTCCTATGGCAGCCATAAAAACACCTACGATTAAGGTCATTTCTATGGTATAGGTGATTTGTTTGATGGTGTTATCAATTCTATTTTTGTTGTTATTGGTTTTAAATATCATCAACAATAAGTTAAGGAAGCCAAGCAATGCTCCTAAGGCTAAAAATCCGTAGCTGCCCGTCATTATAGCAACGTGAATCATTAACCAATATGATTTTAAAACAGGAACTAAAGGTGTAATTTCCGGATCGAGCCAGTTGAGGTTGGCAACAAATAAGATGACAAATGCTAATACTGCTGTTGATGCTAAAGACATTTTATTGGCTTTGGAGAAAATAAATCCTGCCAATAATGTTGCCCAAGCAATAAAAATCATAGATTCATAACCGTTACTCCAAGGAGCATGTCCAGAAATATACCAACGAGCAGCCAATCCACCTGTGTGAGCTATAAAGTGAAGAAACAGTATGATACTTAGTGCGTTAATAGCTGTAGTTTTCCATTTTTTAGGATTAAAAATATCCATAAAAAGGAAGATAAGCATTAGGATACCTATAATGGCATAATGCTTAAATAAAAGGTTGAAAATATTGATTTTGTTGTAAGCTACTTCTACATTTATTTTTGTTTTACTTGGGTAAACTGAAGCTCCAAATTTCTTTTGGTAATCATCCAAATATTTTAAAGTGCTATCGGCAATTTCCCAATTATTTTCATCTAAAGATTGATGAATGGCATTAAAATATAGAGGTAAAAACGATTTTACAAAAATAGAATCGTGTGTTTCAAATTTTTTGTAATCTAAAAAGCTATACCACGTGTCGTTAGGATCTTTGTGTTTAGGGAAAAGTCTCAATAAACTTCCCTCATAAACCATGTAGCAAATGTTAATTCTTTCATCCACTTTAATTACTTCATCATCATATTTAGAGCGTTCTCCCGGTTTTTTTCGGGTAGCTTCTTTTACTTGTTCGCTCAGTACATAATTAAAATCATGGTCAAAAAAATCGAAGAAAGTAGCGTAGTTGTTTTTGGCATTTAACTCTTTTTGGAGTTGCTCTATGTTCCTATTAATATAAATCATAGGTTGTTCTTGCCAATGTCTCGGATTATAAAGCATTCCTAAAAGCACTTGTTCGGGAGTTTGTCCGTTAAGTTTATCTTTACGAGCAACTTTTCTTAATACTTCAGAAGCCCAAGTATTAATGGGTTTTAGTCTTCCATCAGGAGATTGAATGATGATTTTTCCAAATTTTTGGGCATGCGAAGCATCCATTACTGTTTCTTCGCTATGTTGGTGACTGTCGTGGTTGTGTTGTGCTTTAAGTGCTGTGCTTGGAATAGATAAAAATGCTGCAATTAATAATAGGTTAGCAACTCGTTGTTTTTTCAGTTTATCAATGCTTTTTCTTAAGGTTAAGAACCTTGATTTTTTGCTGAATAAGGTTAAAATCATTCCTAAAAATAGAAAGAAATAACCAATGTAAGTAACTGTTGTTCCCCAAAAATCGTGGTTGACAGAAAGTACCGTTCCTAACTCATCATTATCATAAGAAGATTGGAAAAAACGATAACCATCATAATCTAATACATTGTTCATGTAAATTCGTTGGGTATGCTCAAAACCTTCATTACGTTCATCATAAAGTGTTACGTTACTTTCGTAAGAAGAAGGGCTGTTAGAGCCAGGATATCTTTCTAAGGTAAAGTCGTTTAATTTAATTTTAAATGGCGTATAAAAATGCTTGGAACCATAAGCAAGTGAAAAATTTAAGCCATTTAGTTGGAAAATAGTTTTTGGAGAAACATAACCTCTACCACCAAAAAGTGTAACTTCTCTTGAGTCGTTACCGGAGATTACATCAACAACTAAAGCATCCTCTCCATTTTTGTTGTTTTTATCAGCACTAATTTTTTCAATTTTACTGTTTTTATGTGTTTCTTTAAAAACCAGCTGGACATTGTTTACAGTATATAATTTTCGTTGAGTGAAAAAGTGTGTTTCATTAGCGTCTAACATTCCTGTAGTTTGGTCGTCCATGCTTAAGTACGAAATGTCGTAAGGAGATTTAATGGTTATTCCACTATCGGTATCATTAATCTTAATAGTTTCATCAAATTTATTATGATTGTAGGAAACAGGTATTCCACCAAAATAAACAATTTTACCGTCTTCAATATATTGTGATACTCTTCCGCTCTGACCTGTAGTAACTATTTCTAAAATGGTTTTGCCATTTTCGGTAGGAATAACCGTATCAATAGAATTGGGGATATAATCTTTGTATTTTACTTCTATTTCTTTTCCTTCAAAGGTAAAACTGTGCGAAAACTTTTCATTGTACCTGGGGTTTAAGAAAAGCAATTTGTCAAAAGTATATTGCATTTTTTCATCATCCACCTTAAATTGAAAATAAGTATCTGCCGAAACTATTTTGTCGCTCATTTCACCTTCTCTAATGTGCATGCTTCCTTCATAACTAATGTAGCGAGTAATTCCTGCTCCAATAATTACAATAACAAAAGCAAGGTGGAACATTAAAATGGCTAATTTCTCCTTTCTATAAAGTTTGTATTTAAAAATGTTGCCTGAGAAGTTAATGGCCATTAAAACCATTAATACCTCAAACCATTTAGTATTAAAAATAATGGCTTTTGATGCAGGAGTGCCGTAATCATTTTCTATGAAGGTGGCTAATCCAATGGCAAAGGCGAAAATAAATAAAAGAACAGCAGTAAGTTTTGTTGAGAAAAGTATGTTTTTTATTTGTTCAAACATTTCGAATTTTTAGTGTATTTTATGTAAAGAAGTTGTTTAAAAATACAAGTTAAATAATGCCCCAAAATTAGTTAATTTTACTTGCTGAAAAGTTAAAAAAAAGAAATATTGAAACCAATTAAAAGAATAAGTGTAATAGGGTCTGGAAATGTAGCTACATCTGTTTCTAAAGCGATTGTAAATAAGGGGTTTACGTTGGTTCAGGTAATTGGTAGAAAAATGGAAAATGTACAAGCGTTACTTGCAAAGTTAAATTCTGAGCAGCTTATAGAGGCGGTAGCCGATTTTAATAGGTTAAACAAAGAGGTAGATTGTTTTATTGTTTGTGTTAATGATGATGCTATAGTAAGTGTTTTAAAGGATTTTCCCTTTAAAGATAAATTAGTTGTGCATACCTCTGGAAGTGTAGGCTTGAGTGTTTTTAGTGGATTTGAAAAGTGCGGTGTTTTTTATCCTTTGCAAACATTTTCTAAAGAAAACTCTATAGCTTTTGATGAGGTACCTTTATGTATTGAAGGTAATTCAAAAGAGGTTGTTGATGAATTGATTGATCTGGGAAAAACATTGTCGAATAAAGTAGTGGAACTTAATTCGCAGCAACGAGAGGTGTTACATTTGGCAGCCGTTTTTGCATGTAATTTTTCTAATTATATGTATCAGGTTGCAGATGAATTGACGACAAAAAACAAGATAGATTTTTCTATTTTATTGCCATTGATAAATGAAACGGCTAATAAAATTAAGAAGCAATCTCCTAAAGAAGCTCAGACAGGTCCGGCAAAAAGAAATGACCAGCAAACAATAAATAAACATTTAGCGATGTTGGAAGATAATCCAAATAAGGAGTTGTATCAGTTAATTACGAAGTTGATACAGAGCGATGAAAGATGAAAATTATCCTCCCCTAACCCCTCCAAAGGAGGGGGATTCCTTCCCTTTGGGAAGGTTAATGGGAATTGGCATTGAGCGTTGGAAAAGTCCCCCTTCGGGGGATTAGGGGGCTTTTACTTACTATAATTATACTTATCATGAAAAGCTTCCCAATTGAAAACGAAATTGGCGGTAGCTTCATCTAATCTTTTTAATAACATCGGATTCGGACTTTTCATGTTTTTAAAGTAGTCATCTTGGAAATCGTATAGGTTGTATTTTCCAAAAATAGCTTTAGAAATAGCGTAAACTTTGTTTTTAGAAGGAAAGTTTATTTTAGATAAATAGCTTTGATAATTGTTGATGGCTTTAGTAAAATCCTCAATGCTTACATCAAAAATTTCGCTCGTTTTTTCTAAAATTATGGCTTTTAAGCTGTCGCTTTCATAAGCATCAAAGTAATCGTCAATTAAATCAATGTTAACAGCAAAAATGATTAATGTGAATTGATCATCATTAGCAACGGATAGTTGAGGAGATTTCACAAATTCGGGAGCATCGTTTAAAATGCCAGCAATTTCAGGGAATCCACTATCTATTGTGTTGAGAATCGAATTAATAAATATGTTAGCAGCAACATCTTCTTTAATTTTTTTCTTTTTGAATAGTGTGAACATAACTGTTGTTTAATTAATTAACACAAAACTAAAAGATGTTTAAGGTGTATTTAATGTTAAGGGAATGTGTTTTTCAACAAAGTTATTCACAAAAAAAGCAAAATTGTTAATAAAATATCTAGGCTTACTGCTAGCAGTAAGCCTAGATATTAAATGGTTGTTTTAAAAATAAAATTAGCTTACCTTATCTAAACATTGTTTGATAACTTGGTAAGTACGTTCAGGGTTGTTATCTAATCCAATAGAAACTCGTACTAATCCTTCTGTTAAGCCTATTTGTTTTCTTTCTTCTTCAGGAATTTCTGATGAAGTACTACCACCCGGAGCACTAAATAAGGTTTTATATGAACCTAAGCTTACTGCTAAATACCCCACATTGTTATTTTGCATTTCTTCCATTAAAACATTGGCTCTTTCTTTGGTTATCATGTCTATTACAAACAGACCGCCAAAGCCAAATTCTTCATTGTACATGGTTTTCATCAATTCATGCTGTGGGTGATTGGCTAACCCCGGATAGGTTATTTTAAATCCATTTTGGTCTAATTTTGAGGCAATGTGTAATGCGTTTGCACTGTGTTGCTTCATTCTAATGTGTAGCGTTCTTAAATTCTTAAGAATACCTGCAGAACGGAAACTATCTAATACTGGACCTAACAACATACTTGCTCCATTATTTACATCAGAAAGAGAATCAATAAATTCCTTAGTTCCACAAATACAACCGGCAACACAATCGCTCATTCCGTTAATGAATTTAGTCATACTGTGTACAACAATGTCAGCTCCCATTTCGGAAGGAGAGAATATCATTGGCGAAAAAGTATTGTCCACCACTAATTTGCAGTTGTGTTCTTTTGCTAATTTAGATAAAGTTGCTATATTAGAGATTTCTAACATAGGGTTGCTCATCGTTTCGCAGTAAATTATTTTGGTGTTGGGTGTTATGGCTTTTTTTACTAACTCCATATTAGTTGTATCAACAAAGTTAGTTGTAATGTTGAATTTTGGTAAAAAGTTTTTGAAGAAAGCATAAGTACCACCGTAAATGGTTCTGCTGGAAACTACTTCATCGCCTGCATTACAAAGTTGTAAAATTACATTAGAAATAGCTGCCATTCCAGAACCTGTAACAGATGCGCTTTCTGTGCCTTCTAATTGAGCTAAGGCTTGAGAGAGGTATTTGTTCATTGGATTCCAATGTCTGGAATATAAGTAACATCCTTCAATTTCGTGTTCAAAGATTTCTTCCATTTTTCCGGCTTTTAAAAAAGTAAAAGTGGAAGAATCTGTTATGGATGGATTTACTCCTCCAAATTCTCCAAAATATTGTAAATCTTGGATGTTATCCGCTGGTTGTAATTTCTTGCTCATAGTCTTAAAATTTTATTTGGCAAATATAATAATTATAGTATATTTTATTCTGTATAAAATGCAAAATATAATTTTGAATTTTAATAAAATAGCATTTGAAAGCGTATTTTATTTGTTGCTATTTTTAAGAGAAAATCTTATTAACTGCTAGTCAGTGAAATAAAAAAAACCAACTGACAAATAGGTCGGTTGGTTTTTTTATTTTTTTGAGAAAGATTCTTATCCTAAGAAAGGATATCTGTAATCCTTAGCCGGAACAAAAGTTTCTTTAATTGTTCTAGGGCTAGTCCATCTGATAAGGTTAAGATAAGAACCTGCTTTATCGTTTGTTCCTGAAGCTCTAGCTCCACCAAATGGTTGTTGACCAACAACAGCTCCGGTTGGTTTATCATTAATGTAGAAGTTTCCTGCGGCATTTTCTAACACTTTAGTAGCTAGGTTAATGGCTGGTCTTTCTTTAGCGAAAATAGCTCCTGTTAAGGCATATTCAGAAGTAGCATCTAATAATTGTAAAGTTTCTTCATATCCATCGGCATCATATACATAAATGGTCATGAATGGACCAAAAATTTCTTCACACATGGTTCTGAAATGTGGGTTAGTAGTGAGTACAACAGTTGGTTCTACAAAGTAACCTACAGACTTGTCGTATTTTCCACCACAGATAATTTCAGCATCATCTTTGGTTTTAGTGTATTCAATAAAAGAAGCAATTTTATCAAAGCTTTTTTCATCAATTACAGCGTTAATAAAGTTGCTGAAATCTTCCGGTGAACCCATTTTGAAAGAAGCTAAATCCTCTTTTACATATTTTATTACTTCATCAGCAATGTTAGAAGGAATATAAGCTCTAGAAGCAGCAGAACATTTTTGCCCTTGGAATTCAAAAGCACCTCTAGAAATAGCAGTCGCCACTTCTTTAGCATCAGCAGATTTGTGAGCAATAATAAAATCTTTTCCTCCTGTTTCTCCAACAATTCTTGGGTAAGATTTGTAAAGATTTATGTTATTGCCAATAGTTTTCCATAAGTTTTTAAAAACTCCTGTAGAACCTGTAAAGTGTAAACCAGAGAAATCAGGGTGTTTAAAAACGGCTTCTCCAAATTCTGGTCCGCTAGCATAAACAATATTAATAACACCATCAGGCAAACCAGCTTCCTTAAACAATTCCATAATTACGTGTGCAGAATAAATTTGTGTGTTAGCAGGTTTCCAAACCACTACATTTCCCATTAGGGCAGGAGCAGCACATAAATTAGCACAAATAGAAGTGAAGTTAAAAGGTGTAATGGCTAATATAAAACCTTCTAATGGTCGGTATTCCATTCTGTTCCAAACTCCGGGAAGTGATTCAGGTTGTTCTTTATAGATATCAATCATATATTGAACATTGAACTTGAAAAAATCTATCATTTCGCAAGCAGCATCAATTTCTGCTTGGAAAGCATTTTTACTTTGACAAAGCATGGTAGCAGCATTCATTCTAGCTCTATATGGTCCGGCTAATAAATCAGCAGCTTTTAAGAAAATAGCAGCTCTATCTTGCCAAGGTGTATTTGCCCATGTTTTTCTTGCTTCTAATGCAGCTTCAATAGCTTGGTGAACATATTGTGTATTTCCTTTGTGGTAAAACCCTAATTCGTGTTTGTGGTCGTGTGGAGGATGTATGCTTACTTGAGCGTCAGAAGTAACAGCTTTGCCGCCAATTACCATAGGAATTTCAATTTTTTTGCTTTTTAATTCCTTGTAAGTGGCTAACAATTCTTCTTTTTCTTTAGATCCTGGAGCATATCCTTTTACAGGTTCATTTGTTGCTATTGGTACATTAAAATATGCATTTGCCATAGTGTTTTTATTTTTATGTGTTTATAAAATTTTTCGCTGACCAAAATTACCAACTCTAATAGAGTCTGCCAACAAATTTGATTACTATTCTAATTAAGTAATATCATCATTATCATTTTGAAATTTAAACCCAAGCCTTTTACCTGTTTTAAGTTTAATAATAGAGGTAACTTCGTTTATTTCTTGGACACTTACGGTACTCATGGTTTCGTATCGTGGGGTTAATAAATCAAAATCCATAGAATACAAAATAGACGATTCAATAATGTTTTTTATTTTTTTTGTATTAATGGTCTCATTAATGAAATCGTTGTAGAGAAAACCTAATTGTCTTTTTCCTTCTACAAAATAGTGCTCATCTTTATTAAAGAAGCAACGAGCCACCAAATAACCAACGTCATCCACTCTGTTATATTTAAAAGAGTCTGCTAAAAAGTTATAGATGTTTATCATTCCGCAGTAAGTTCTCAGTCTATCTTCTTTAACATAGGAAGATTTCCATATGTTGTGAGATTTATCGAAGTCAAAAACATTGGTGTGCATAAAAAATACCAATACATCTCCCCCAAATTTAATCCGAAATTCAAAATCAGATTTGTCTATATATTCAAAAGTAACATCTTTATCAACATCACACATTTCTCCCCCTAACTCACTAATAAGTTTATTGGCCTCAGTTTTAAATTCTTGAAAAATGGCATATGTTTTTTTATATACTTGTTGTTTTAAGCAAGCTTTTTCTTTTAGAGTGTCTAAAATAAGTTCGTGGGTAGTTGGTTTTTTCATTTTCTAACTTTTTGGTTCAAGGTTTTAATTCCCAATCTCTAATTTTAATAAGCTTTAGCAAAAACTACTCTTTGGGTAGATGGTTTACCTGTTAAAATACATTTACCTTCTTCTTGTTTGTTGTTTAAAGGAATACATCTAATAGTGGCTTTGGTTTGCTGTTTAATTTCTTCTTCTGTTTCAGGAGTGCCATCCCAATGAGCGAAAACAAAACCGCCTTTTTCAATAAGTTGATTAAATTCTTCCCAGCTGTCAGCTTTGTTAGTCATTTCTTCTCTGTAATCTATTGCTTTTTGGTATAAGTTTCGTTGAATTTTTTCTAATAGATTTTCTACTTTGTGAGCTAAGTCTTTTTGTTGCAGAATTTCTTTTTCTTTGGTGTCTCTACGAGCAACTTCTACAGTTCCGTTTTCTAAATCTCTTGGTCCAATAGCAATTCTTACAGGAACACCTTTAAACTCGTATTCGGCAAATTTCCAACCTGGTTTGTGTGTATCTCTGTCATCGTATTTTACACGAATATTTTTCTCTTCTAATTCTTTTTTAAGTTGTAAGGCTCTTTCAGAAATTTGGTTGAGTTGTTCTTCGCCTTTATAAATAGGAACAATTACTACATGGATAGGAGCGATTTTAGGAGGTAAAACCAATCCTTCATCATCAGAATGTGTCATGATTAAGGCTCCCATTAATCTGGTAGAAACTCCCCAAGAGGTAGCCCAAACATATTCTTGTTTGCCTTCTTTCGAAGTGAATTTCACATCGAAAGCTTTAGCAAAATTTTGACCTAAAAAGTGAGAAGTTCCTGCTTGTAAGGCTTTGCCATCTTGCATTAATGCTTCAATACAGTATGTTTCTTCAGCTCCGGCAAATCTTTCGTTTGGAGTTTTTAAGCCTTTTAAAACCGGAATAGCCATCCATTCTTCAGCAAAAGTAGCATATACTTCCAACATTTTTTCAGCTTCTTCAATGGCTTCTTCTTTGGTGGCATGAGCAGTATGTCCTTCTTGCCATAAAAATTCGGCAGTTCTTAAAAATAAACGAGTTCTCATTTCCCAACGTACCACATTTGCCCATTGGTTAATTAATAATGGTAAATCTCTATAAGACTGAATCCAACCTTTGTAGGTGTTCCAAATAATAGCTTCAGAAGTTGGTCTAACAATTAGCTCTTCATCTAATTTTGCGTTGGGGTCAACAATTAATTTTGATGGATTTTCAGGGTCAGTTTTTAATCTATAATGAGTAACAACGGCACATTCTTTAGCAAAACCCTCTGCATTTTTCTCTTCGGCTTCAAATAAGCTTTTTGGTACAAATAATGGAAAGTAGGCATTTTCATGACCAGTTTCTTTAAACATTTTGTCTAATTGAGCTTGAATTTTTTCCCAGATAGCATAACCATAAGGTTTGATAACCATACAGCCTCTTACAGCAGAGTGTTCTGCTAGATCTGCTTTAACAACTATTTCGTTGTACCATTGAGAATAATCTTCTTTTCGAGTAGTAAAATCTTTTGCCATTTATTTTAGGTATATTTTTTGATAGTTTGCAAACTAATTAATTACTTTTATGAGTGCCAAAATTAGTTTAAAATTTTATTAAATCTATTATGAAATGACCTTGATAATATATTATCTTATAACAATTAATTATCAATAGAGTTCTGTGCGACTGATTTAATGTAATAAATATCTACATATGAAAACGACTCATCTTTTAATCTTTTTACTAAGTATCTTTTTAATTTCTACCTCTGCTTTTGCTCAGGATGATTTTTATATTGAAGAGCAAAGTGAAAAAACAGTTTCTCAAGCCAATGATTCAGATACGTTAGAGGTATCAATTTTTGATGAAGAAAACTATATGTCTGAAGAAGATTACTATGAGACATATTATAATGATGAATACAATAGTGGTGAAGTATATAGTCCTGAAAATGAAAGGGTAATAGAGGGAGAGCAACGTAAAGCAAGAAACAGAAGGGTAGCGGGAGAAATTGTTGGAGAAATCATTTACAATGTTGTTTTCAGTATAGCTGTAATATTAACTTGGTAGAATTGATTATTGGCACAGAGTTTGCTTTTTCATAAGTGTTAACATTTCATTAACATTATTTGAAAAAGTAAAGCATATTAAAATATATAGACATGAAAGCACTTAGAACCATAGCCTTAATAACATTAGCCACTTTTTTAGGAGCAAATGTTTATGCACAAGATGATTTTTATCCTTCATCAAAGAAAAAATCTAAAAAAAGTGATGAAGCTAATTATCTTGAGCAAGAGCAAGAAGAAATAAATGATGCAGATTATTCAACTGCTACAGATTATTATTATGACCAAAGAGAAAGAGAAGCTCAAGAAGAATATAATCGTCAACTTGGAATTACTGATTCTACCACTTATTATGAAGATGAGAATGGTAATGTAAGAATTACTAATAATTATTATAATGGTGATAATTATGATTTCGATAATGAATATTATGATTATGAATATACCTCAAGAATTAGACGATTCCACAGACCGGCTGGAAGGTATGGTTATTATGATGATTATTACACTAATTACTACTATTATAATTACGATCCGTATTTTTATGGAACGAGTATTTATGTGAGTTATGGATGGTGGTACCCAAGTCCGTGGAGATGGAATGTAGGTTGGGGTTGGGGTGGCGGCTACTACGGTGGCGGCTGGGGCTGGAATTACGGTTGGGGTAGTCCATGGCACTGGGGTTACGGTGGTGGCTGGGGATGGTATGGATCTTCATATTGGTCTGGTTATAACCACGGTTACATGAATGGTTATTATGATGGATTGTATGCTTCAGGTAACTACTATAACAGCTATGATAGAAATAGCCATTATTATGGAAAAAGAGGAAATACAGGAGGTTCTGATGGTTACGGAGGAATAAGAGCTACTACAGTAAATGCAGGCGGAAAATCGTTAACTTTTGGAGAGAAATACGAACAAGCTATTAAGAGTAATCCAAGTTTGAACACCGTTCCTAAAAGTGGTATAAGCAGTTATCCAAAGAACAATGTTAATGCTCCAACTAAAGGAAATGTGAATACTCCAGTGAAGCAAAATAATTATGGAACAGCTCCAAAAACTAACCCTACACCTGCGGGGACTAATCCAAAGCCTTATACACCACCAACTAAAACACAAGGAGGTAATAATCCTAAACCATATACGGCTCCTACAAAACCATATACACCTAAAACAAATCCTTATACACCTCCTACTAGAAATAATGTACCTAAGACTAATCCGAAGCCTAGCTATACTCCGCAACCTAGAAACAACCCTAAGCCGAGTTATACTAAGCCTTCGCCTAAGCAAAATTATAATCCACCAAAGTCTAACACAAAACCAAGTTATTCACCCCCTTCAAGAAGTGGTGGAAGTTATAACAAAGGAGGAGGAAGTAGTGGTGGTTCTAGAAGTGGAGGTTCTTATGGAGGAAGTAGAAAGTCGCCTCGTTAATTAAGTCGTTAATTGAATTTAAATAAAAAATTATGTTAGTATCTAAATATAAATTAGTTCAGATAGCATTAGTTGGAGGGTTGTTCTTTGGGTTTGCTATTAATGGTAAAGCTCAAAATGAATTTGACGTACTACGTTATTCTAATATAGAACATTATGGAGATGCACGATTTAATGCAATGGGAGGTTCTTTTGGAGCTTTGGGGGCAAACATGTCTTCGTTAAGTATAAATCCAGGAGGGTTAGGAGTTTTTAAAAGTTCTGATTTTTCTTTTACTCCTTCATTTCATTATAATTATTCAGAAAGTGTAGCTGATAACACTTTGGGAACAGACGGAAAATTAAACTTTCATTTTAGCAATATTGGTATCGTTGGTACTTTTGAAGCTAGTAATGGCTGGAGGTCTTTTAATATGAGTGTTGGGTATAATAGATTGGCAAATTACAACAGAAGTGTAACTATTAATAGTACTACAGATAGTTCATTTTTATCAACTTATACAAATGAATTAAATAGCTTTGACTTCTCTCAAGGTGGAGATATTGCAGAAATGTTTCCTTTTACCGCCAATTTGGGGTATCAAACATATTTGGTAAATCCAATGGCAGCTGACTCAACTAAGTTTGATCATGTTTTTAAAGATTCTAAAAATATAAAACAACAAACCAATATAGAAACCAAAGGTGGTTCTGGAGAGACTTATTTTGCAATGGGAGGGAATTATGGAGATAAACTATTTATTGGCGGATTAATAGGCATACCTTCTGTACGATATGAATACAATAGGTTTTACAGAGAAACTTCTGAGGAAGGAGATACTTTAACAGACTTTACGGCTTTTTCGGTGAATGAAAACATTAAAACGTCCGGAGCAGGGGTTAATTTTAAATTAGGTATGATTTATAGTTTTTCAGATTGGTTTAGATTTGGTGTAGCTTTTCATACACCAACAGTTTATGGTTTGTCTGATAGTTGGGAAACAACTGTGGTCTCAGAAAATAAAAATGGAGAAAAACTTACAGAAAAATCTCCCTATGGTACTTTTAATTACATCGTAACAACTCCTTATCGTTTTATTACAAGTGGTGCATTTGTTTTCAGTCGGTATGGAGTGTTGAATGTAGATTATGAATATGTAGATTATTCTTCAGCAAGAATAAAACAAGATAACTCTTTTGGCGTTGGAGCAGATTTCTCTCTAGAAAACCAAGCTATTAGAAGTAATTTTGAAAGTACACATAACATTAGAGTGGGTACAGAATGGAGGTTAGATCCATTTAGATTTAGAGCCGGATATCGCTTTCAGGGAAATCCTTTAGATAGTAAATTTAATGCAGATTACGGTTCTAATTTATATTCTGCAGGTATTGGAATTAAACAAGACGAATATTATTTTGATGTGGCATATGCTATGAGAAAATATAATTCAGTAACTTCAATTATTGCGCAACATGGTGATTATGCCACAGTAGATTTGACTGATCATTATCTTTCGTTTACATTAGGATTTAGGTTTTAAACAATTTTATTAATCATTAAAAGCTCTAAGTATTTTAATACTTGGAGCTTTTTGTTTTTATGAAGTTGAAAAGTGGTTAATAAATCATCTGTTTAGAATGATTTTATTAGTAGGAAATAATGAAGTCGTATTGCTACTTTTCTTACATTTGCATGCCTTTTTTATTCACTTAATTTATTAACTATTTATGGCAGCAAATAAATTTTCAGACAGACATATCGGTCCTCGTGAGGAAGATAAAAAATCAATGTTGTCTTCAATTGGACTCAACTCAATAGAAGAATTAATCAGTCAAACTATCCCTGAAAAAATCAGGTTGAAAAAAGAGTTGGAGTTAGATGCTCCTCTTACAGAGTTTGAATACCTTAATCACATTACCGAGTTAGGTGAAAAAAATAAAGTATATCAATCTTACATTGGATTAGGTTATCATAGTACAATTACTCCATCAGTAATAAAAAGAAATATTTTTGAAAATCCGGGGTGGTATACTGCCTATACACCTTATCAGGCAGAAATATCTCAAGGAAGATTAGAAGCGTTGTTAAACTATCAAACAGCAGTAATAGATTTAACAGGAATGGAGTTGGCAAATGCTTCTTTATTAGATGAAGGAACTGCAGCTGCCGAAGCAATGATTTTAGCCTACAACAGCCGAAGCAAAGCCTTGAAACAAAGTGATGCCAACCAATTTTTAGTTTCAGCAGATTGTTTGCCGCAAACCATAGATATTTTAAAAACAAGATCTACTCCACTAGGAATTGAATTGATTATTGTAGATGAAAATATTTTTGCTTTTAACGATAAAGTTTTTGGATGCATTTTACAATACCCAACTGTTAAAGGTGCAATTAATGATTATAAAAAAATTACTGCTGAAGCTCATGCAAAAGAAAGCATGGTAGTTGTTGCCGCAGATTTATTGAGTTTAACATTATTAACACCTCCGGGAGAATGGGGAGCGGATGTTGTTGTAGGAAGTTCTCAACGCTTTGGAGTGCCAATGGGTTATGGTGGACCTCATGCAGCATTTTTTGCTACTAAAGAAGCTTTTAAAAGAGCAATTCCGGGTAGAATTATTGGTGTTTCTGTTGATGCACAAGGCAACAGAGCATTAAGAATGGCATTACAAACCAGAGAACAACATATTAAAAGAGACAAAGCTACTTCTAACATTTGTACAGCACAAGTATTGCTTTCTGTAATGGCAGGAATGTACGCTGTTTATCATGGTGCAGAAGGAATTAAAAATATAGCAACTACTATCAATAAGTTAACAGCTCAACTAGCTGCTGGAATTGATGGGTTAGGTTTGAAGAGAGTCAATAATACTTTCTTTGATACCTTGACTTATGAAGTTAGCAATGAACAAAAAGCTGCTATCAATAAAATTGCGTTGGAAAATAAAATTAACCTTAATTTTTATGCTGAAGGCTATGTTTCTATTAGCGTTGGAGAAACAGAAAATGAAGCTACTATAAAAGCGTTAATAGCTGTTTTTGAAGAAGCATTAGGAAAACAAGCTGGAAGTAATTCAGGTGTGCAAGGAATACCAGTCGATTTAGTAAGAACTTCTGCTTATTTAACGCACGAAATTTTTAATAAATATCGTTCTGAATCTGACATGATGAGGTACATCAAAAGATTGGAGAATAAAGATTTATCTTTAACTCATTCTATGATTTCTTTGGGTTCTTGTACCATGAAATTAAATGCAGCATCAGAGTTAATTCCTTTAGGCTGGTCAGATTGGGCAAATATTCATCCATTTGTGCCATTAAATCAAGCTCAGGGTTATCAAGAAATGTTGAAAAAATTAGAAGATGATTTAGCTGAGATTACAGGTTTCGATGCAGTTTCTTTGCAGCCCAACTCAGGAGCTCAAGGCGAATATGCAGGCTTAATGGTTATTAGAGCTTATCACGAAAGCAGGGGAGATACGCATAGAAATATCGCGTTAATTCCTTCATCAGCTCATGGAACTAATCCGGCAAGTGCTGTAATGGCAGGAATGAAAGTAATTGTTACCAAATGCGATGATAACGGAAATATTGATGTAGCAGATTTAAAAGCTAAAGCTGAAGAACATGCTGCTAACCTATCTTGTATTATGGTTACTTATCCATCTACACATGGTGTTTATGAAGAAAGCATCATGGAGATTACTGAAATTGTACATCAAAATGGTGGACAAGTTTATATGGACGGTGCTAACATGAATGCACAGGTAGCGCTTACAAACCCTGCTAATATTGGAGCGGATGTTTGTCATTTAAATTTACATAAAACCTTTGCTATCCCTCATGGTGGTGGTGGTCCTGGAGTTGGTCCTATTGGAGTAGCTAAACACTTAACGCCATTTTTACCATCTAATGTAATTGTAAAAACCGGTGGTGATAAAGCTATAACAGCTATTTCTGCGGCTCCTTGGGGGAGTGCTTATGTTTGCTTAATTTCTTACGGATATATTAAGATGTTAGGAACAGCAGGTTTAAAACTTTCTACAGAAGCTGCTATTTTAAATGCGAACTACTTAAAGTCAAAATTAGAGCAACATTACAAAATATTATATACTAATGATAAAGGTAGAGTAGCTCATGAAATGATTTTAGAATGTAGAGATTTTAAAGCTGCATCGGGTGTTGAGGTAAGTGATATTGCTAAACGTTTAATGGACTATGGCTTTCATGCTCCAACCGTTTCTTTTCCTGTTGCAGGAACATTAATGGTAGAGCCTACGGAAAGTGAAAGTAAAGAAGAGTTAGACAGATTTGCTGAAACCATGATAGCTATTAAAGAAGAAGTAAATGATATTATTGAAGGCAAAGCCGATAAAACCAATAATGTGTTGAAAAATGCTCCACATACTTCTAAAGTTTTGTTAGCTGATAATTGGGATAAACCTTACTCAAGACAACAAGCTGCATTTCCATTAAAATGGGTAGAAGATGCTAAATATTGGACAACTGTTGGTAGAGTAGATGATGCTTATGGTGATAGAAACTTGGTTTGCAGTTGTAACCCAATTGAAGATTATGCTGAAATCTAAATTTTAAAAATACAATTAAATAAAAAGCCCTGAAATATTAACTTTCAGGGCTTTTTTTGTTTTTAGGTAATTATACTGTATATGTTATTCAACCATGTTTTTTCCAATAGTTTTTGCCGTAACTACAAAACAATTCTTCATTGGCTTTAATGTTTCTAGTTGCCTGTATGCATACCTTATCATTATCATCTAAAGTAATTTTCGCATTATTTTTAAAGTTTGAATTGGCAAAACCACTGGCATCGTTGGCATATTTAGCAAAGCATGTTACATTCATGGAGTCCATGATGCTTCCATTTAGTAAATTAATGAAGTACTTATCATTTCCTTCTGATGCTCGCTTTTCAGCTTGTATATCGGTTAATAACTCTCCTTTAAAAACAGCTATGGTTTCATCTTTATAAATAGCTATTGCAGTAAAAAGTCCGTTACCGGCATTAGGCAGTTGAGATAGTTTTTTATATAAATAATCTGCTTCAAGGGCTTCAATGGTATTGCAGTTTGGAGTTTTCAAAGTTTGTGATGGGTTTAATTTGATGAAGATTTTTTCTCTAATCTTTTATAATAATAAAGCTGATGTTCAATTTTTGTTGGATGAAAAATAGCTATTAAATCTTTTAAAATAATGTGTGGATTTACTACACCCGATTCCCAATAATCATTACCCATAGCAGCATTTACTTTTAGGTTGTTGTTATAAACCTGTTGATTTTTAACAGCTGCAAAATTGGCTAACACAGCATCTTGAGCAACAATTTCTTCTATACTGTTAAAAGCATTTACATTGAGCCAAAAATCTGCATTTAGGGCTTCATCAATAATAATTTCTTTGCTTTTTACGATGCTTCTTTCTTCATCATTATCGCTCCAAATATAATTTGCTCCGGCATCTTTTAAAAATTGAGCTTGAAAAGAAGTTCCTCCCGGAACATGCCAAGCACCATTCCAAGGCATTCCTGTAAAAACAGTTGGTTGTTCTTTTAAATCTGCCACTGTTTTTTTTACGTTTAAGTATTCTGTTTCTATGTGTTTAAAAATAGAATCGGCTAGTTGTTCTTTATTATAAAAAGCAGCTACAAATTTTATCCATTCTGCCATGCCTAAAGGGTGTAACTCCATATATTCTGCATTTAGAACAGTTGTTAAACCTAATGAAGCAAATTTATTAAGTTTGGCAGTTGAAGATTGGTCTATGCCATAAGCCATAACAATATCAGGAGCAATATTTACTAATATTTCATAGTTAAATACTTCGTGTTGACCAACTTCTTGGATAACATTGGTACTAATTTTTTCTTTTATGACTTCGCTGCTAACATAATCACAACCCGCAATTCCTTTAATGGAGTTAACTTCATTTAGCTTTTCAATAAAAGCTAAATGTGTTAAACTTAAGCAAACAATAGATTTTATGGGAGTTTTAATGAAAATACCTTCTACATTTTCTGGTTTTTCATGTTCATACAACACATAGTTTAGATTTTTATTTTCTCCTTTCCAAGGTTGATGAACGTTAACGATTTTGTAATCTTTAAAGTAAGCTATATGAAAACCTTTTGCGTAACTAATTTGTGCTGATGGGGTTGTTGGTTCAGTTATAGATTCATTGATTTCTCCACAAGAAAATGAAATAATTAATGTAAAGAAAGTTAAAAGGCGTTGCATTGGCTTAATAAGGAATTAAAATAGAAAATGAAGTTCCTTTTTTTAAAGCACTTTCCATGACTAACGTTCCTGCAAAAGATTCTACTCGGCTTCTAATGTTTTGAATTCCATGGCCATGGTTAACTGATAAATCAGCAATTTCAAAACCAATTCCGTTGTCTTTTAATTCAATTAAAATGTTTTCTTCCACTATAGATATGTTTATATTTATAAGCGATGCTTTTCCGTGTTTAATGGTATTAGAAATAAATTCTTGAATAATTCTGAATATAGCAATGTTAAGGTGTTTGCCTAGTTCAGGAAGATTGTCATCGCAATTCAAATGCATATCTAATTGATGAGAAATGTTTTTAGAAATTAAATCTTGAACAGCTTTTTTTAACCCATGATCATAAAGTACTAAAGGTAATGTTTCGTAACAAATGGTTCTTAAATCTTTTATGGTGTCTTTTAGTATGTTAGAGATTGTTTCTAATTCTTTAGTATGTGTAGATTCATATTTAATGTTTTCAATATGAAGTTTAATGGCGGCTAACGATTGTCCTACTCCATCATGCAAATCTCTTGAAATTCTTTCTCGTTCTTTTTCTTGAGTTTTGATAATGGTTTTTAATAAAAGTTGGTTCACTCTATGGTGTTCGGTGTAATCTTTAATAATTACTTGAAAAATTACAGGATTGCCATAGCTATCATTGATAGAATTTACGGAAATAAGGCAATTTCTAACTTCGTTATTTTTTAGAACTAACTTATATTCAGAATCTTTAATATAGCCGTCTTCATTAATTTTATTGACAACTTTAGCAATGTCTGATTTGTTTTTGAAGAAAGAAGAAAAAGTTTTTAAATTCAAGCTATCTTCCGGGGCAGATTTAATAAAATCGACAGCAGATTTGTTATAATCTATAATTCTACCTTTTAAATCGAAAAGGATGATTGGATCGGTTGCTTGGGTAAAAACTTTGTGATATTTGGCGTTAAGTTTATTGTGTTGTTCTTTTAATAAATATAATTGATAGGCATTTTCTATGGTAAGTTTAAGGTCGAAATCATTCCATGGCTTGGTAACATATCGGTAAACTTGTCCTTTATTTATGGCGTCAATAACAGCATTAATATCAGTATAGGCAGTTAGTAAAATTCTAATAGGGTGAGGATAAGTTTCTAAAATGGATTGAAAAAAATCTACACCTGTTTTGCCGGGCATGCGTTGATCGGCAATAATAACTTCTACAGGAAATTGCTTTAGTACTTTATAACCTTCTTCGGCTGATAGTGCAGTATAGACATTAAAAATTCTTCTGTAAGTAGCTTTAAAAGCTTTTAGATTGGAAGCTTCGTCATCGAGATATAAAACATTTATTCTTTCCATGTCGGTAAAGTTAAGGGTAAAAATATTTTTATTTGAGTTCCTTTATCAATTTCTGATTCAATTTCAATTTTTGCATGATGCATTTCAAGAATTCCATGAGCGATAGACATGCCTAAACCGGTTCCTTCGCCTACATCTTTAGTAGTAAAAAATGGGTCGAAAATTTTATTTTTAGTGTTTTCGTCCATGCCAATACCATTATCCTTTAGTGTAACTATAATATGGTCATTTTTTAGAGTTGTTGTAATTTCAATTTTGCCTTTATGATTAGGTTTTTTTACTGCGTTAACAGCATAAATAGCATTATCTATTGTGTTTAAAAAGAATTGATTGAGTTTTCCGGGGTAACAATCAATAGGAGGGATGTTTTCAAGTTCGGTTATAATTTTTATGTCGACCAATTTGGGTTGAATAATTTTTAAAGTGGTACTGATGCAATCATTAACATTGGCACTTTGAAATTCGCTTTCATCTAATCTGGAAAAATTTCTTAAGCCACTCACAATTTCGGCAGTTCTTTTAGCACCATCTTCTATTCCATGAATTATGGTGTCGAGTTCTTCCAACAAAATTTCGTAATCAAGCTCATTCTTAAGTTGATTTATTTCGTTTAGTTTACTTTTTAAATCAGCACTTTCAGTAATCTCTGCATATTTATTTAGGATGCTTTTTAAATCTTCAATGTCTTGTTTTAGAGGAAACACATTTGAAGAAACAAAATTGATAGGGTTATTAATTTCATGGGCAATTCCGGCAGTAAGTTGACCAAGAGAAGCCATTTTTTCAGATTCTACCAATTGCGATTGAGCCTGTTTTAAATCTTCGATAGCTTTGTTTAATTCGGCAGTACGTTCTTTTACTTTTTGTTCTAAGATTATGTTTTGTTCTTTTATGAGATGTTCGTTTTCTTTTCTAATGATACTTATTCTATTTGCAAGAGCAAATGAAAGAAGTATAGTTTCAATTGCAGAGCCAATCTGCATAGTGTACCTAGTTAGGTTATTAAAAGGAAGGACTTCCATGTCTTTTAATACAAATACAAAAACGCCTAGAAGGAATACACTCCAAGCCGCAATGAAATATTTTGCAGGTTTAAACCCTCTTCTATATATAATAATTGGAATTATTAACATATATAAAGATATAATTGTGGAGTTAAGTTGAATAACTGCCTGGCTTATACCTAGTTCTCCCATAAAGGCAATTACGTAAGCAATTAGGTAAGGTATAACAAAAATAAAAGCGATGTTATAAAGTCTTTTTGAAAATTCTTTTGTTTGAAGAAAGACGTTCATAAAAAACATGCCTGTAATTCCCGATAGAGAAGGGAGGAATATTAAGCTGAACTTTGTAATTAAGGCACTATTTGGCCATAGATATTGAAAAGTATATCCTTGTAAACTTGTTTGAGTAAGTAAAATGCAAATAATATAAACTACATAGTAAAGATAGCTTTTGTCTCTAACAGAAAAATAAATAAATAGGTTGTATAAAATCATTACTAACATGATTCCAAAATAAATTCCAGATAAAAGGTCTCTATTTTTTATTTGGTCATAAACATTTATTATTGTTCCAACTTTTAGCGGAAGTTGTAAGGCTTCATTGCTTCTAACATTTAAATAGTAAGTTTTGGTTTCGCCTGTTGGAATATTTAAATCAAATAAATAATGAGGGTCTTTATATTCTCTCTTTTCAAAAGGATAAGCATCTCCAGTTTTTATTACGTTTATCTGATTATCATCTGTATAATAATAAAATTCTATATGGTCTATAATTGCTAATGATAATTCAAGAATAAGATGTTCACTTTCTGTTTTGTTGGTAATGGGTATTTTAATCCAAAAGTTAGATTTTGAAATCCCTAGATTTGGGACAGGTGATTTAGATGGAGTAAATTCTTTTGAGATAACTTCTTCAAAAGATAAGTTATTTGTTTTGTCTTCATATATTTCAACATCACCACCAATATTGATTAAATTGTTTTCATTATCGATGATTATATTTTCAGCTCTTAAATTAAAAAATGAGGAAAGAAAGATTAAAACATAAAATAGAAAGAAGCGATTTTTTTTGTGAGTAACTAACATAGCTTTTTATTTTATAGTTTCTAGCTTTTTATTATAAAGTACTCTAACGACTTTTGGATATTTTAAATTATACTCGATATCTACTTTTATCTTTGTGTCGGATTCAATTCTTTTTTGATGTACTTTATTTCTTAGTGATTGCATTATTTTTTTGTCGTACTCTATAGCATTGTCAAGCGTTACAGCGTCTAATATTCCAACAGCATGAGCAATTAAATCTTCTTTTGGATAATAAAATTGACCGTTATTTCCTAATCCTTTTTCAATTGTAAAACCTACATTATTAAACATTTTCAATGTAACATCTCCACATATCCCAATCATTGTTTTAAAATTTAATTGATTAGATGAGGCGATAGCAGCTCTAACCATATACCAACCTATTGCCATTCCTTTTAATCGGTTATTTACCCACAATCCTGATAATTCTCCTATTCCTCCATTGATTGCGTATTTTTCAACCAAGTCATAAATTGTACTATCCATATGTCCAATGGCTTTCTCAATAGGTAGTGGATTTATTCCATCAGCTAGTTGAATTCTAATACCTGCCATTAATTCATTCGATTCAGAGTGTAATCCTAGACAATAAATGTTGGGATTATTAACCCATAAATTATTATTTGATGTAATGTTCGATATACCATAATCTGTTAAAACTTTTACATGACCTTTAACATATTGCGAACATAAGTTTGGTTCATCAACAGCTCTAAAAGCACTTACTCTAAATTTATGTTGCACTTCTTCCATTCTTCTTTTGTCTTTTGTTCGGTTTTAAAATTAACTATTTCTTCTTTTTTGAGAAATATAATCTTCTAAATCATTATTTATTTGGTCTTCAATATCTACAAAATAGCGTCCTGATTTTGAAAATTGATTTAATAAAATTCTTCTGCAAACATCTGTACATATTCCGCCACCGAAAATCACTCCAGAAGCTAACTGAGGCCAAGTAGTAATTGTTTTTCCTATTTCTGGCATTGACGTTTGTAGTCGCTTAGACAATGTGTCAACACCTAGCATTGGTAATAAATAAATTGCTTTTTCTTTAGTTGTTTTGGCCTCTTTTAATTTACTTAAATCTAGATGCTCTATTAACCCATGAAGAATTGGCAAGTTAGCATCTAAATCAAACCTTTCAATATCTGTTGTACCTCTATCGCTTGAGTTCATTACTACAGGAACTCCCAAAACCTTAGCTTTTTGGCGAGCAAGAATTTTAATCTCAAGTCCATCGCATACTTCTACACAAACATCCAATTTTTTATCTTTGGTAAAAAAGTCGTTTATGTTGGTTGCTGTTAATCCATCATGGTAACAAGTTACTTTTAGGTAAGGGTCAATTTCTGCAATTTCTCGTGCTACAACAACCGTTTTTTTGATGTTAAAATGATGCACTCCAGTCTGTATTCTGTTTAAATTAGATAATTCAATAACATCAAAATCTGCTAATACAATTTCTCCACAAATACGTTCCATAGCCATAGTAAGTGCAATGGCTTTGCCAACAGATAACCCAATAATACCAATTTTTTTTGTGGCTAAAATTTCTTCTTCCGTAGTAGTAATTTTATTTTGGTTTCTATTGGTTCTAACTTCTACAAATTCTTTTTCATCTAATAAGTGAACTAAAGTATTTCGCCAAGGATAATAGACCCAAACACCATAATTATCTAATTTAGTTTCTCCTAAATGAGTTTCAATTTTTTGAGATAACTCTTTTTCAGTAAATTTTTCTTGGGGGTGTCTTAATTTTATCAATTCCTTCAGCTGACTTTGAATTTCGTCAATAATAACAATTTGAGGATTGTTTTTTATTAATTGATGCAAGTTGTCGCTGTTACTACCTTCTTCTAATTTAAAAAATGAAGGATACAAAACTTCATTGTCGGTTTTTGAAGAAAATTGTTCATAGTATTGATTTTTAATGGAGTTCTTCATGGCTAAACTCTTTGCTTTAAAGGTTGGTTTGAAAAGACTATATTACAAAAAAAAAGACTACCTTTACTACGTAAAAATACGTAGTATTTGTTTGAATGTTTTAGGTATAATAAATCAAATTATTTATTATAATTTTAAAAAAAACTTTTTATATTATGACCGAAGCTATAAAAGACCAAGAAAACAAAGCTGTAATCCTTTATTTAGATGACGAACAAGAAAACTTAAATTCGTTTAAAGCAGCATTTAGGAGAGATTTTAAAATTTATACAGCTATTAATGCAGAAGAAGCTGAAAAAATATTAGACAAGGAAGCAAGTACAATTAGTATTATTCTTTCAGATCAGCGAATGCCAAAAGTTACAGGAATAGAGTTTTTTGAAACGATTAAAGAAAAATATCCTGAAATGATTCGTATATTGGTTACTGGATATAGTGATATCAATGTGGTTATTGATGCAATTAATAAAAGTCAGGTATATAAATATATACAGAAACCATGGGATGTTGATTATATGAGAAAGTTGATAGAACAGGCTTTTGAAGTTTTTACTTTAAGAAGGGAAAACAAAAAACTTACAGAAGATTTACTTACAGTTAATGCACAGTTAGAGTTTATGTTCAGACAAAAATTATTGAGTTTATCATCTGATGATGATTCAAAACCTGAGAAATAATTACTTCAATTTAATCTCTAGCACTTTCTTATTAGGAATGGTATTCGTTAAAAAAGTAATGGTACAATTTTTTTCTGTATTTTCAATTCCTTTTATTTTTTTCAAGGTTAAATATTGTATTTCGTAAGTAGGAATTTCTTCTTTTGGAAAAATCACCTCAAATGCATCGCAATTACAGTTGGCTTCAAATATTTTTAAAGGAGCCTCTCCATTATTAATTATTTTAATAGGCATTTCGTCTAACAATATATCAAATTCTATTATAGAGTCTTTAAAAGTAAGCAAAGGCAATTTTTCTAATTCAGAACCGTCCATGGCTACTTTGTTAGTATCGTGTTCAGTAATGGCAATAATTTCAATCTTGCGTTCTAAAGCAGCAGCCGGACTGTAAACTGAGTTTCTTTTATCTTCCAAATCATCACTAATTTCGTTGGACTGGTATTCACCAAAAGGTACTTTAATAAAGGAGAGTTTAGCCTCATTTTCAGCAGTCCCATTGATATACGGTGCTAATATGCCATTTTCGTATTCTTTTAAATAATTAATTAAACTGGAAATCCTTCTAAGTGTAAGGTTTATGTTGTAATCTGTTTTAGACAGCGGACTCGCATAACCTTTTACGGTTAATGTTATGGATTTTCCATTTTCTAATTCTTTAATTAGCAGTGGTGTAAACATTATTAAATCTTTAATTCCTTTATCTATATAGTTGGAAAAAAGTTCATCAATTTCTACTTCGGCATTGGTTTTTTCTTCGTTTTTTAAACCTTCACTGTATTCTCTTCGGTATTTGTTATACAAATGTGTGTAGTCTTTGTAAGTCTGCTCGTAGGTTTGCAAAGTAGTTGTATCTCGTGTTCTTGGGTCGGGAAAGTCATTATGAAAATATAGCTTTACAGGCAAATATCTGTTTAATTCTTCTAGTGTGGTGTAAACTGGTTCAATCGTATCAGGAATTTCATAAAAATAAATATCGTTGCAACAAGTTTCTCCTTTTTTGGCCATAGAGCCCTTTCGGTTAGAGGTTAGTAAAACCATATTATTATGTTCGTAATAATAAAAATCGTTTACACTTGTATTGATAGGAAATCCTAAATTCTCAGGCGTTTGAAAACTGATTAAGTCGGTTTTACTTTTAAAAATATCAAACCCTCCTAAACCGTAATGCCAATTAGAGCTAAAATATAAGGAACTGTCTTTGTGGTTATAAAAAGGCGTTATTTCATCTTCAATACTGTTAACATTTATACCTGGATTTACAGGAGAAGAAAACTCGCTTCCATTTTTTTGTGCGTACCAAATATCCATCATTCCAAAACCACCAGGTCGGTTTGATGAGAAAAACAAGACTTCTTTGTTATTAATTTTTGTAATAAAAGGTTGGGAAGAGGTGAAGCCTTCCAGATTAATGTTTTTCACTTCATAAACGGGTGGTTTCCATTCGCCATTTTCTATAGCAACGGCATAAATTTTACAAGTTAAATTCCTATCACATTGATTAAAATAAAAGGTTTTTTCATCAGGACTTAAACATCCGTTAGCAATATGGTAATTGGGGATGTTAATGCTTTCAGGGAGCTTTTTTCCTTGGTTCCAATCGTTGTTATTTTTGGATGAAGTAAATAATCGTGTTAGGTAAAGCGAAGTATCTGTAACTTGATTGTCTTCCTTCATTTTTTCATCTCGCAAAGAAGTATAAATGATTAAACTATCATTCATAAAATTAGCTCCCAATTCACTGTTATAGGTATTTATTCCTGTTCCGATATTTTTCACATCAACTAACAGTGTATCTTTCATAATCTCAATGGCTTTTTCACAAGATTCAATTTCTTGCATCACTTTTTGGTAATAAAAGCCTTTTCTATCGTTAGTAAAATGTCTTTTTATTCTTTTAAAAGATTTTTTGGCTTCTAAATAATTGCCATTGTATTTTAGCATCATAGAATACCAAAATGGGGCTAATGGGTAAACTCTACCTCTATCATCTTTATAAACAGAAAAGTATTGCCATTCGGCTTTTGCATAATCGTTATACATTCTTAGCGACTCTGCATACTTGAATTTTAATTCCAATAATGTAGAATCAATATCTAACGCTTGTTTGTACCACAGCGATGCTGCATAATAATCTTTTTCATTAAAAAGTTGGTCACCTACTTTTATTAATTGCGATTGGCTTTGGGCGTTTATTTTTATTAAACTGCCGACCAAAAAAAATAATATGCAAATTTTTATTTTCATATAAAATTCGGACAAGCTTTATATCGCTTAATAACCGGTCTGTATTTTTCAAAAATATAGATTAAAGCAAATTCAAATCCGCCACGGTTGTTGCTGGCTACTTCGAGGGATGAAACATTAATATCATAACTGATTTTAAAATGAAAATTATGATAATCTATTCCTGCAGTTAAATAGGCTGCATCCGAATTTCTGTAGTAAATTCCTCCGTAAAGATTTCTATAGTTTCCGTTGTTGAGGTGATATCTAAGCGACCCGCCCATTATTATTTCTTTATAATTATGTTGATAGCCTAACATCACTCTCGGAAGAATATCAAAATCGTTGTGAATCTTCAAATCTGTTCCTGCATGAAAAGTATAGCGGTGTTTTAAAGGAATGCTTTCGCCACTAAAAAAACTTTGTTCCGGTTGGGTTAGATTATGCACAGCAAAACCTGCATTTACTGATTTTCGTTGCGCAAATAAATAGTTCCAACTGATACCGGCATGCAAGTTAAAATAGTTGCGTCCGTTGGTGCCAAAAGTTTCACCGTTTCCTAAAGCCGAATTATAAACTGTTCCATCGTACTGATTGTCAAACCTCAGGTCGTCATAGTTGATACTTCTTTGTATAAAAGATGGTTGTATTCCAAATTGAACCGTTTGTGAAGAATCATTAACGTATAAGGTATAACTTATTGGTATCCCTATTTGTAAGGTTGAAAATTGAGAATCTCCTGCTTTATCATGAAAAATGGAAAGTCCAGCGTTTAATGAAGTATTATAAATGTTTCTATATTCCCCCGATAGTGCAAAAGTAATATAAGGTGTGGTTACCGAACTCCATTGGGTTCTTTGGTTGGCAACTAAACGAATATCTCCAATAAAATTACCTGTTAATGAAGGGTTGAGGTTTAAGGGAGAATTGAAAAATTGAGAAAAATGAATATCTTGTCCCACTAGTTTATTAATGAAAATAAACATGGGTAACAATGTTATTACCCAAATTTTAATCCAACTAATATGTGATTTTTTACTTCCCAACTTACCTTATAACTGTTACATTTCCTTTTTTAAAAAATTCTTGACCATCAATACACCAAATTTGTAGATGATACACAAAAACATTCGGTTGTACTAATTCTTCTTTGTATTTTCCATCCCAACCAATTTGTTGGTTATCGGTTTCAAAAACTAACTCTCCCCAACGGTTGTATATTTTGAGATTCATTTTTTCTATCATTTTACCTCTCACAAACAGCACATCATTTTCTCCATCTCCGTTAGGTGTAAATGCATTGGGAATAAAAATATCAGGTTCATCACAAACAATTTCTTTTACCTCTATGGTTACAGAAGCTGTTCTTTCGCAGTTTGTTCCTGAAATGGTAACCGTATAAGTGGTAGTTTGTGTTGGAGAAGCATTTGGATGCTGGCTATTAGGATTGTCTAATCCTGTAGCAGGAGACCAAGTGTAATTATAACCATTTGGTGACGCATGTAGTTGGGTAGTTTCTCCGGGATAAATGGTCGGATTATCAACTGTAGCATTAATATTTAAACTTCCCAACATATCTACAAAAACAGTAGCAGAGTCCCAAATTAAACAACCTGCACTATTTTCTGAAACCACATAAAAAGTAGTGTTAGCTACTGGAGAAACAATGATGGTATTCGTGCTGTCTCCTGAAATAATTTGAGCATTCGGTTGCCAATCATGGAAAAGTGAATCATTAGGATTAAGGTTATTAATGGTTAAGGAAGTTGTATCACCATAACAGATATAAGCATCGGCTATGGAAGTTACATTATTGGCTATATAAACAGTAACACTGTCGGTGCGAGAACATCCACCGGCACTTACCATAACATAATAAGTTGTAGTAGTTGTTGGACTAACATTAATACTGTCAGTGCCATTATTTAAGGTGTCAGAATACATTGCATTTGACGACCAAAAAATGTTTGTTCCACTTGTTGCAGAACTTGCCAACAACGTAACAGCCGAATCGCCAAGACAAAGCGTAGTGTCATTGCTAACACTCATTTGTACTGTTGTAACTACTACTTGTTGGGTTAAAGTATCTATGCAAATATCGTTAGTGGCAATTATGGTAAAAGTAGTGGTTGTTGTTGGGCTAACATCTACACTTGTTGTTCCTTGTCCGTTTAAAATCTGACCTGAAGGCGACCAAACGTAATACGTACTATCTCCCGGATTGGTATTGCTGTAAGTTATGCTAACCGTATCTCCAAAACAAATGGAATCTGCTCCAATAATACCACTTTGTCCAATGGCTTTTATTTCTACACTATCGGATAATGTACAGCCATTGTTATTAATTTGAATGTAATAAGTTCCTGAAATATTGATTGGTGGAGAATAAGTGTTGTTGGTAATAGGAGAATTAAGTGTGTCAGTAAAGTTGCTATTAGAAGACCAAACATAGGTGTTGCTTGTTCCAAAAGAATTAGCAGAAAGTGAAATGGTTTCGTTGTAACAAAGTGTTGTATCGTTAGTAACTGAAAGCAAAGGAGTATTCACCACAATAGGGTAAGTAATGGTATCCACACATACGCTATCGGAAATATATAATTGATAGTTGGTTGAACTGGTTGGTGAGGCAAAAGGGTTGGAAATGGTAGAATCACTTAATCCAACTGTCGGAGACCAGTTATAGTTAATATTTGGGTCAGGATTGGGGGTTGTTCCTATTTGAACACTTTCTCCAGGACAAATATTAATAGTAGAGTCGGTAGTGTTGGTACTGCCTAATATTAAAATAGTTTTTACTGTGGTATCTGCCAAATTGCAAGTGTTTGTATCGTTTAAGATTAAGGTAATAGTGTAAGTTCCCGGATTGTTATAAGTATGTGTAGGTGAAAATTGGGAACTTCCATTTCCATCTCCAAAATTCCAAGTGAAATTGGTGTTAGATTGAGTTAAACTTGTATTGTTGAAATTTACGGTAAAAGGTGCACAACCAACAGGAGGTACTTCAAAATCGGCAACTACCACAGGCAAATCAAAATCCATTTTAAAAACACCCAAGTTACAACTATGGTTATTTTGGTTCATAGGATTGGTAGGCGGATAAATGGGTAAATCGGAATTTCCACCACAACCGGCACAAATGGCTTGATAAACTTTACCTTTTCTGTCAAATCTACTGGTTCCTCCATCTACATGTTCGGAACTTACAGGACCACCGAAAAATGAACCGTAATTAATGTTGGAAGCGTCATCTTCCATTACCATTACATAAAAATCACTACCATCAGTGGTGTTTTGAAAAGCATTGGGTGTAATGGGCATTCCTGTAGTATATCCGGCATTATTGGTGGAAGATTGATTTACAGCGCCTCCCCAGCCTGACAAATAAATTTTATTACATAAATCCACTAAGAAGGCTGTTGGCGAAATATTAATTCCGTTTCCTGAACCAAAAACAGTAGAATAAATTAATGAGTCTAGTATAGGGGTAAGTTTACCAATAAATTGTCCACTTCCGGGGTTCGACCATAAAACATTATGAATAAAAGTATTGTCGGTAATTTCTGTTTGTCCTAATAAATAGACATTATCATTTTTATCTAACTCAATAAAATAATTTTGATCGTAAGTGGTTGATCCAAAAAATGTTGAATTAAGTATTTGACTGCCGTTTTTAGCAACACGAGTAACAAAACCATCAGACCTTCCACCAACAAAAACATTTTGGTAAGCATTGGTTGATGAAGGAAAGTTAGTTGAGTTAGTTCCTCCGGTTAAATATAAATCTTCATTGCTATCAATCGCTAATGAATATGCTGCATCATGGTTGTTTCCACCTAAAAAGCTGCTCCAAATAATATTTTGTAAGTTATTGTCCATTTTAATGATACAAGCATCAATATCTCCACCTCCGTAAGTCGGTTGAAAAACATTTCCAACAATAGGAAAATTGGGACTTCTGGTACAACTAACAATGTAAATGTTGTTGTTTTTATCTATGTCAATTTCACCACGAACCTCGTCAGCATAATTATATTTTAGTGTATTCGCTCCTGTTGAGTTAAGTCCGTCATTTTGTGAACCTCCTAAATAAGTTGAGGCAATTAGGCTGGTTCCGTTGGTACTTAATCTGGAAACAATAATATCTGACCCATTGGTGTAATTTACTCCTAATCCGTTTGACAAATTGTTCATAGTTCCGCCATTAAACGTATTGTCGTAAGCAGTTGTAGTCGTAGGGTAATCAAATGAGCTGGTAGTTCCTAAAATAAATAATTCATCAAAGCTGTTTACAATTAAACTGTGAGGTAACTCTACATTGCTTCCACCAATATAAGTAGAGTAAATTAGAAAAGTTCCCGAAGTATCAAATTTTGAAATGGCAATATCATCACCACCACCATTAAAAGTAGTGCTGTAAGCTCCAACAGTAACCGGATAACCCGTTCCAAAAGCAGAACTTCCTGCATATAAAAATCCTTTAGAATCAAAAGTAGCGGTATAACCGAAATTATTAGCTGTAGAACCCGAAAGTGAAGAGAACATTAAAGTTGGATCTATAATTAAATCGTAGTTTTTATTGTATCCATTAGGAAATTCAAAACCTAATTCATTATTGATGAGTGTATAGTTACATAGTATTTGTTTCTTTTCGCCATTAATGAGCTGATAAGCATAAGGTTTATCTTCAATAATAGTATTTACAGAAGTAGTAACATGTAATTGACCTTTTTTGAGTTGTAGTTTATTTTGACCATTATAAACTAACTTAATTTGGTTGGGATTGGCTCGAGCTTTTACAATAAAATCGTATTTTAAATTATCGGTAGAATACATTTGAAAGTCTATACCTTTATAAACTTCTTGATAAGTAATTTTTTTGTACCCCTTAACATTAGAAGCCCATTTTTTGGGATCATTGCCTAAAAAGTAATTAAAATAGGCAAATACTTTTTCGGATTTTATAATGGTAGGGTTGGGATTACCATCTTTAAAATTTACGTTGTAAGCGTGCCAATTTAGTTTGTTGGGAATTTCATTTAGTTGATAATGATTATGATGATGAGCATATTTTTCTATCATGGCAACATCATACAAATCGAAAGTTAGTCGGTTTTTTTCTAAATAAACAAAACCACTATTTAGCTCAGATTTAAGCAATACATTGTTGTGCCACTGACCTTTGTTTTCAATAAAAGTAAGTTCACCAGAAGCAAAGACATTGCTTGCAAGTAACAAAAAACATATTATTGACAACAATACCAAATGTTTCATCTGTTTACTTTTTTTTTTATTCGGTCAGACGGAACTCCCAAAATAACCATTTCCATGTGAAAAAATCTTTATTCACGGTCGTTTCACAGAGTAAATTTAACTATAAATTTCGTTCGTCCAAAATATTACAATATTTATTCACTTTTTTTTGGATGAAGTGGTTTTTTGTCTTTATTTTTGCTCTTTATTTAGATTAAGTCTAAATAAAGTGATTTATGATAGATATTTTAATAGCACATAACAATCCGATAGTTGCCGAAGGTTTAAAAACTATTGTGCAAAGCAAGATGCGTAATAGGGTGTTAGGGGTGGTTAATTCTATAGAACATCTGTGTGAGTGTTCTAAAAGGTACTTTCCGGATATTGTTGTTATTGATTATTCTACAGGGCAGTTTGGATTAGATGCGGTTAAAAAAATTAAAGAGATTTATAAAAGTGCTAAAATCTTAGCTATAACGCCATCTTTGGCAAAACAAATCATTCATAAATCGTTGAGTTATGGAGTGGACAGTTATTTACTAGACGATTGCGATAAGCAAGAAATTTTGGAAGCTCTAGAAGATACTTATAATGGTAAGCAGTTTTATTGTGGAATGGTTATTAATATTTTATCAGAAAAAAACCAAGAAAACACGTTAGATTGCGATGGAATTTCTTTGTCGGAACGAGAGATTGAGATTATTAAATTGATTTCTGATGGATTAACCAATAAAGAAATTGCTGACAAATTGTACTTGAGTACGCATACTGTAAATACTCACCGTAAAAACATCATGCACAAGCTGAATATTAAAAATACAGCAGGCATCGTCATTTATGCGGTTAAAGAAAATATTATTAATACTTAAAATAAAAAAACTACTATTTTTTAACTTTGATATTACACCTAACAGGTTTTTAAAACCTGTCAGGTGTAAGTAGGTTTACAAACTCTTCACCCAACAACGTTTTCTTTTGTGTTGCGTGTTTTCATAGTTTTTCCAGTTTTGTATAGCTTTTTGGTTGGTTTCAAAAATTCCGGTAGTTTCCACTTCAGTAACCCCATGTTTTTCCATTACGGCTTGCAATTCATTAATTAAAATGGCAGCAACGCCTTTTCCTTGGTATTCGGGCATAATGCCAGTAAGCATTAAATCTACTACTTTTGGTTTGTTTAGTGCTTTTTGGATATGATACCAACCAAATGGGAAAAGCTTTCCGTTGGCTTTTTGTAAGCCTTCTGACAAAGATGGTAAACCGATGATGAAAGCAACTAATTGGTTGTCTTTATCAAATATCAATTTTACAAATTGAGGATTTAGTAGCAATAAATAACGCTTTACATAGTAGTCTATCATTTCTCTATCAAGATGTACTACACTAAATAAATCCTTAAACGCTTCATTTAAAATCTCAAAAAGTTTAATAGCAAAAGGCTGTAATTCAGCTGTTTTTGTAAAACTTTTAACGGTAAGTTGATTTCTGGTTTTTATTACTTCGGCTACTCTTTTGGCTTTGTCAGGAATACCTTCTAAAAACAAACGGAATTCTATCCAATCAATTTCTTTTTGGTAACCCAACTTTTCCATATAATCTTTGTAGTAAGGCAAGTGGTATTCCGATGCTGCTGATGGTAAATGGTCGAAACCTTCTACTAACATTCCTTGGTGATCGAGATTGGTAAAACCTAACGGTCCTAATACTTTAGTCATTCTCTGAGCTTTTAACCACTCTTCGGCAGTTTGAAGTAAGTTTTTAACTACTTCTTCATCATCAAAAAATTCTAATCGGGTAAAGCGTCCTGCTTTTTCACCAGTTTTTTCGTTGTATTGTTCATTAATGATAGCACCAATTCTTCCAACACATTTGTCATTTTTATAAGCTACCCAAAATTTAGCTTTACAAAACCTAAAAGCAGGATTAAATTCTGGCTGAATGGCTTTTATTTCATCTTTTTTAATGGGTGGTACCCAAAAGTCGTTGCCTTTGTAAATTTCAAACTGAACATTTACAAAATCTTTAAAATGTTTTTTTTGGGTAACTTCTACTATGTTAACAGCCATTGTTTTTATTTTAATTCCTCCACTTTTATTAATTCATCATCTAATACATGATGATCTATCAATTTCTCTAAATTTCTAAGGGATTTAGGACCATCATATCTATCTAGAATTTTTTTCTTTTTACCATCCATATTGACAGTAATAATACAAGAAGGTAAATCTGTAACTTGTGCATCGTATTTATCCTTCAGATTAAAAAAGCCAATTTCTTTAATCATATTGGTAATTTCATCCATTGCATCTTTAGAAAGTGTTTTGGTGTATTTACCTTCTTTTTTTGCAAAAGTTCTACCTTCATAATCCACTCTTCCGGTATTGTAAATCCAAATAGCATAAGATGGACAGGTTCCTAAACAAGGAGTTCTTTCCATAGTGATGAACAGATTTTCCTTAATAGGAGTGTAGTCTGTTTGTTGTATGTTTTTTGTTTCTTCTTTTACGGAAGTGTTTTGTGTTTTTTCTTGCGTTTTGCAAGCCATACTTAATATTGTTAAGGATAATATAAATGTTATTTTTTTCATGGTTGTATAGTTTTATTTTTTCTTTTTGCGTTGCTCTTGCAATTTTTGAGCCTCTTTCATTCTGGCTTCTAATTTTGCTGCAAAGCCCGATTTCTTTTTCACTTTGGTTTTATTGGCTTGAATTCTTGCTAACAATTTATCTTCGTCAATAAACCATTTTTTAATAGCATACTGCTGTCCGATAGTCATCATGTTGGCAATTAAATAATAATAACTTAAACCTGATGCGTAACTGTTGAAGAAAAATAACATCATAATTGGCATTAAATACATCATAATTTTCATTTGAGCTGCCATAGCTCCTTCCATTCCTGCTCCAGCAGTCATTTGGCTATTAGCTTTGGTGTAGAAAATCATAGAAATAGCCATCAACAAGGTAAATAAACTTACGTGAGCTCCATAGAATGGAATATCAAAAGGCAATTCTAAAATAGAATCGTAAGTAGATAAATCTTCCGCCCAAAGGAAACTTTTCTGACGTAAATCAAATGTTGCCGGAAAAAATCTAAACAAAGCAAATAAAATGGGCATTTGTATTAACATAGGAATACATCCTGCCAAAGGATTTACACCTGTTTGTCGGTACAATGCCATAGTAGCTTGTTGCTTTTTCATGGCATCGTTTTTATGTTTTTCGGTAAGCTCGGCAATTTCGGGTTTTAATACCTTCATTTTGGCACTACTCAAGTACGTTTTCCAAGTAATTGGGAAAAGTAAGGTTTTAATAATAATGGTAAGTAACAGAATTACAATACCAATAGACATATCAAATCCTATTAGGAAATTAAAAACCGGACGAATAATTAAATGGTTTACCCATCCAAAAATTCCCCAACCATAGTCAATAGCTTCATCTAATCCTACACCTACAGCTTTTAAATCATCCAATCGGTTAGGACCGAAATAATATTGCATGGAAAATGTTTCGTTGTTTTTAAACTCGTAAGGAAGTGTAATTCCTGCACTCATTTCTTTTACATGCGTATTTTTTAAGTCTTCAGGAACTTGTTTTGTTTCAACAAAAGAATTAGCATTTTCGAAAGGTTGGTCTTTGGCAATTAATGTAGCGTTGAAATATTGTTGTTTAAACATAATCCAATCCATTGAAGAAAGCATTTCTTCTTTTTCGTAAGAACTAGTTCCAATATAATCAACTTCATCAGTATTATATTTGTAGTAGGCTGTGCTTGCCATTTCCTGACTTTGTATCGTCTTTTCCTGACTAGGAGTTACCATTTGCCATTGAATAATAGGCTCTTCAGTTAAAATTTCATTCATTCCTGAAGTGGTAAAATCGAAATCTACCAAATAAGCATCTCCCGAAAGGGTATATTTATACTCGATAAAGCTGTTTTTATCGCTAGTATATAATTTAAGAGAAAAGCTTTTAGTATCTCCATTTCCAACCTCAAAAGAAGTATTTTCTGTATTGAAGTACAGGTTTTCGGTATTGATAATTCGTAAAGAATTTTTACCTGTAACTCCTGGAATAGAAAGTTCTGCATTAAATCTGGAAAGATTTTCTTTAAACAAGATAAGCGGTAAAGAATCGTAAGTAACATATTCTTTTAACTCAACAGAAGTTATTCTACCACCTTTGTTAGAAACAGAAACTTTTATTTTGTCATTTTCTAGGGTAAATGTTTTTTCTTCGCCATTGGCAGCATTAGCAAACGGACCGTATTCTAATTGATATTGAAGATTAGATAAAGAATCTTTACCAGTAGTTAGAGCTGTAGAATCTAGAGGAACAATGGTATTATCGGCAGTTGTATCTTCTTTGTTTTCGGCAGGAGAAATTACTTCTTCAGCATTAGATTTATCTATTTGTTCGGTTTGCTTAGCTGCTTTGTCTTTTTTGGCTTTGGCTGCCAATTCTTCTTCTGTTGGTTGTGTTAAGTAACTAAAAATTAATAGGATTGCTCCAATTAATACCAGTCCGATTATGCCATTTTTATCTAGTCCTTTACTCATTTATGTAGGTTTATTGAAAAATATTTTTTAAAATTAGTTGTTGTGATGATTAGCCGCAGCCTTAATAAATGCAGAAAATAGTGGGTGAGGGTTAATTACAGTACTTTTATATTCTGGGTGAAATTGAACAGCCACAAACCAAGGGTGATTAGTAATTTCAACTATTTCAACCAGATTGTTTTCAGGGTTTAAACCTGTAGCAACCATACCTTGTTTTTCGTATTCGCCTAAATATTTGTTATTAAATTCATAACGATGTCTGTGACGCTCCTGAATTTTGTCACTATTATAAGCAGTAAAAGCATTGGATTTTTCTTTTACATTGCAAGAGTAGGCTCCCAAACGCATAGTACCACCTTTGTCGCTAATATTTTTCTGACTTTCCATTAAATAAATTACTGGAAATGGTGTTTCAGGATACATTTCTGTAGAATGTGCATCGGTTAATCCTAATACATTTCTACCAAACTCAATTACAGCACATTGCATTCCTAAACAAATTCCGAAAAACGGTATTTTATTTTCTCTGGCATATTTTATTGCAGCAATTTTTCCTTCAATACCTCTTTCTCCAAAACCAGGGGCTACTAATACACCATTTAAGTTTTCAAGCAATTGTTTGGCATTTTTTTCATTAATATCTTCAGAATGTATCCAATCAACTTCAACTTTAGTTTCTATGTGTGCTCCGGCATGTATGATGGCTTCAGAAATAGATTTATAAGCATCCTGAAGCTCTGTATATTTTCCTACCAAACCAATTTTTATGGTTTGTTTCGGGTTTTTTAGTTTAGTTAAAAACTGTTTCCAAGCAACTAGTTGAGGTTCTTCGCCATAAGATAATCCCAGTTTATCTAATACCACCTTATCTAACTCTTCTTCTTGCATTAACAAAGGAACATCATAAATAGTGTCGGCATCCATTGCTTCTATAACTGCTTTTGGAGAAATATTGCAAAACAACGCTACTTTTTCTTTTACCCCTTCAGAAAGTTTGTGTTCTGTTCTCAACGCTAAAATATCTGGTTGCACACCTGATTCAAGTAGTTGTTTAACAGAATGTTGAG
>LADZ01000052.1 GCA_000961845.1 Flavobacteriales bacterium BRH_c54 | reverse complement strand
AGGGAAAAAGTATTGGCTAACATTACAGAAGAAAAAGCAACTTATCCAAGGTTTCAATCTGCAAATGCGAGGTTACAAATTAAACAAATTGTAGAAGGTGTAGATTATATTGGTGGTTTTGCTTTACATGGAAATGAAGTTATAGGTAGAGGTGCAGGGGAAGATCAAGCATATGTTGTTTTTTACAGAAAAGACTTGCCTTTTGTAAAAATGTCATCTCAGGCATTTATTATTAAACCGGATAGGATAGTTTCCGAAAACTCTTCATTTACTATGTATTTAAAAGAGGATTCAATTTTTCATCCGGGTTTAATTTTTAAATTTTTCTTTGATAAAAGACAACTTAACTTAATCAGAGACAATAAAGGATTAAAAAAAGCACCTTATTCAAATTCTTATCATAAAATAGATATGGATTTTGAATACTTAACTTGGGCAGTAGATTCACCAATGGTGCAGTTTAGAAACTTAGTAGGAGGAACTAAAACAGACGCAGTATTTATTTCACAAGACTTTTTTAGAATGGATGCATATATGAGTTTTTTAGGAACAGGTACCCAACATCCTTTATATGCTTTAAGAGTTTTAACACATAAACTTGATACAAATTTTATAACACTTAGTCAATTAGCTAATCACATGAGATATTCCATTGAACAGTTAGAAGTCTTTTTATTAGATTTATCTTATAAAGGGTTTATAGTTTATGACTATGAAAACAAAACCTTTATAGTTAAAGATAAACTTAAAAACTGGGTGAGTGCGAGCGGTGGAAATATTGATTATGATGTAATTGGCTTTTACTCCAATACTCAAGCATCAAATAATGCTACACTTAGTTTGTTGAATTACGATGTTCAAATGCGGGGTGTAAAAAGTATTAACTTAAGTGACTCTCAAGAGGTAATTATTTATCCTACAAATAGAGAAATAACCCTTAAAAAGAACAGAGATTTTAAATTTAGTGGAGTGGTACAGGCAGGTCGTTTTGATTTTATGGGACATGATTTTTATTTTAAATATGATGATTTTAAAATTGATATGCCGAATGTAGATTCATTAAGAATTTATGCAGAAACAGGACATAATGATGAATTTGGAAAACCAATTATTAAACCGGTAAAGACCCTAATACAACAAATTAATGGAGATTTATTAATTGATAAACCAACTAATAAATCAGGAGTAAAACCTTTTCATGAATATCCTATATTTAATAGTTATAAAGATTCATACGTATTTTACGATAGAAAATCGATACAAGGTGGAGTTTATGGAAAAGATGATTTTTACTTTCATGTAAAACCATTTACTATTGATAGTTTGGCTGATTTTGATAATGAATCTCTGCGGTTTGATGGAACACTTGTTTCAGGAGGTATTTTTCCCGATATAAAAGAAACACTTACGCTTCAGTCTGATCATTCACTTGGATTTATTAAAAAAACTCCGCCAGATGGAATGCCAATGTATGCAGGAAAAGGTGTGTTTAAAAATGATATAAAATTAAGTCATGAAGGACTGAGAGGGAATGGAGAGTTGGATTATATCGCATCAACAACTTATTCTGATAATTTTATTTTCTTCCCGGATTCTACAAAAGCTATTTCTCAACGATTTATTGTAAAAGAAAACCCAAATGCTATTGAGTTTCCACCGGTTGATGGAGAAAATGTAGCCATGTTTTGGAGTCCATCTCAAGATTATATGACGCATAGTGTTATAGATAAACCTATTGCCATGTATGATATGAAATCTAAAATGCACGGTAAAACCATTGTTGAACCGGATGGATTATCAGGTAATGGAGTTTTTGAATTTGAAAAAGCAGAGTTAGAAGCAAATCTTATTAAATTTAAATATGAAGATTTTAGTTCCGATACAGCTGATTTTAGACTGAAAGATATTTCTGGAGATGGAGATGCTCTTGCATTTTCCACCAAAAATGTAAATGCTTTTGTTTCTTTTAAAGAAAGAAATGGTTTGTTTAAGTCTAATGGAGATGGCTCTGTAATTAATTTTGAACCAATGAAATACATCTGTTTTATGGATGAGTTTAAATGGTATATGGATAATGATAATATTGAACTTTCTGCCGGAAAACAAGAAGCTCAGGATGCCTCAGGAGTTGCTTTAGAAGGAGCCCAATTTATTTCTGTACATGAAGAGCAAGATTCGCTTAGCTTCTTCTCAACTAAAGCAAAATATGATATCAGAAAAAAAGTAATTTATGCCGATGGTGTTAAGTTTGTGAATATTGCTGATGCGATGGTTTATCCTGATAGTTCTAAATTGATTATTGATAAAAATGCTCAAATGAGAACGCTTAACAATGCTAGAATTGTAGCTAGTTACATTACTCAAAATCATAATATTTATAATGCATCCATTAATGTCTTTGGAAAGAAAAAATATGCAGGTTCGGGGTATATAGATTATGTTGATGAACTCGAAAAGTCTCAAACCATTTACTTAAAATCTATTGCTGTGGATACTACCGGACAAACTATTGCTAATGCAGATATTTTGGAAGAAGATGGGTTTAAGTTAAGTCCACAGTATGAGTATTATGGTAAAGTTGAGCTTTATGCTAATAATCAGTTTTTAACTTTTAATGGTACAGCTAGAATCTTGCACGATTGTGATTTACTAAGTAAAAATTGGTTTACCTTTAAAACACCAATAGATCCAAACTCAATATATATACCTGTTGATAGTACAACTAAAGGTATAGAAGGAAATAAACTGTTAGCTTCTGTAATGTTAAGCTCAGATTCTTTGGGAATTTATTCAACATTCTTGAATCGTAAAATAACGTATAGTCATCAGGAAGTTATTCCTGCTCAGGGATTCCTTTATTTTGATAAAGAAAATGAAGAATATAGAATTTCTAATAAAGATAAATTACAAGAAATGTCTTTTGGAGGAAATTACTTAAGCTTAAGTACCAAAACATGTAAAATTTATGGAGAAGGTACAATTAATTTAGGCGCAGAAACAGGTCAGTTTGAAATTGCTTCGGCTGGTGTTGTTCATCATAACCAATTAGATAACGAGGCAATTTTCGATTTAGTAATGTCAACCAATTTTTTTATGGAAGACAACGCTATGAAAATATTAACTAAAAAATTAACAGAAGCTTCTGCGTTAGACCCTGTAAAATTAGATAGACCAACATTTGAAAAAGGGATTAAAGAATTACTTGGAAAAGATGAAGGCGATAAATTGATTGCTCAACTGAATTTATATGGGGCTTACAAAAAAGTGCCGGAAACAATGAGAAAAACCTTGGTTTTTAATGAAGTTAAGTTCAAATGGAACCAGCAAGAAAAAGCTTATAGGTCTTTTGGAAAAATTGGAATTAGCAACTTAGGCAAGGATCAAATTAATAAATATGTTGATGGACATATAGAAATTGTAAAGAAAAGAAGTGGTGATATTGTTACCATTTATTTGGAAGTAGATAAAAACAATTGGTTTTTCTTTAATTACACTAGAGGAATACTTCAGGTAATTTCTTCTGATAATGATTTTAATACTATTATTAAAGAAACTAAACCTGATAAAAGAAAAGCTAAAGCCGAAAAAGGTCAGCAAGCATATCAGTTTATGTATTCTTCAGAGAAGAAGAAAAGAGATTTTTTAAGAAGTTTTGAATAATAATTTTAGGAAAATTAAGTGTTTTTTGCATCAATGCAATAAAATTGTACATTTGCCGAATTGTAGTTATTGCAATGAGAGATAGATTTTTATTAAAAATATACTTAGTCATACTGTTGGTTTTTACTAGCTCAACAGTGGCGTACTCCCAATATAATTCAGAGGAAGAGCTAAAGAAAGCAGCAGATAAGTTTTTTGCTGAAGAGAATTATATTGAAGCATTACCGCTATTTTCTCAGTTATTAAGTACTTATCCAAAAGATTTAAATTACAACTATAAATATGGAGCTTGTTACCTTTATGGTACTAGAGATAAAGAAAAAGCCATTAACTATTTAAGTTTTGCAGTTTCTCGCCCAAATGTAGATCCATTGGCTTATTATTATTTAGCAAAAGCTTATCATCATAATTATGAATTTGCTTCGGCAATAGTTTATTTTAATAAATATAAAGGAAAAACTACTTCTAAAGAACATCAAAAATATGAAATAGACAGGCAGATAGAAATGTGTAAAAATGGTCAACAGTTGCTTAAAAAAATCAATAAAATTGGTGTTATCAGTAAAAAAGAAATTAAAGAATCCGAATTTTTTAGGAGTTATGACTTAAGAGGTTTGCAAGGAAAAGTAATCGTAAAGCCGGATGAATTTAAAATGAAAGTAGATAAGAAAGAAAATGAATATTCTATTTTGTATTCAGACCCTAACTTAAATGTGGTTGTGTTTTCTTCTTATGGAGACAAAGGTTCTAATAAAGACATCTATAAAATTGAAAAAATTGGGATTAATCAGTTTTCTGATCCAATAAGTTTAGGAGATGTGATTAATACGCCTTACGATGAAGATTATGCTTTTCTTCATCCCGATGGAAAAACACTTTATTTTTCTTCTAAAGGACATAACAGCATGGGAGGTTATGACATTTTCAAATCTATTTACGACAATGCTTCTGGTACTTGGTCAACTCCGGTAAATTTAGATTTTCCTATTAATACGCCTGATGATGATATTTTATATATCAGCGATATTGATAATCAGTTGGCATATTTTGCATCTTCAAGAGCAAGTAAACAAAATGAACTTACCGTTTATAAGGTTAAGGTAGAACCTGAGCCGCTTCATAACCCTATTATTAAAGGCTTGTTTGTTTCTGAAGAAAATCCATCACTTAAAAACGCTACTATTTCTATTGTAGATGCTATGGATAATACCAAATATGGTGTTTATAATACAGATGAAAACAACGGAGAATATTTATTGACCTTTCCTGCTGATGAGAAAAAATATAAATTGATTGTTGAAACCACTAATGATGCACCAATTCATTCTGCAATTATTGAATTACCTAAAATGACAGGGTTTAAACTTTTAAAACAAGAATTATTGTTGGTAGGAACAGGAGATAATGAGAAGTTAGTAATTAAGAACCTGTTTGACCAAGAGGACGAATTTGATATTTCTAATCCAATTATTGTTCAGAATTTACTTAAACAGCAAGCTAAGTTAGATGTAAATATCTCTGAAGAAGATGCTTTAAAATCTATTAATGAAACTTCTTCAACATTGGCAGCTAACGAAACTTCAAGTTCTGAATATGCTGACTACTCTGATGATAAACTAAGAGCAGTTGCCAGTAAAAAAGTAAATGAATTACTTCAGAAAACTAAAAAGTCTGAAGAAGAAAAAGACTTTTATTTTAATTATGCTGCTACAAAAACTAATGAAGCTAAAAATCAATACAATCAAGATACTAAAAATAAAGATGTAGTTGCTGAAGATGTAAACACAGCATCAATAGCGTTGAAATTAGCACGAGTAACCCAAAATGAAGCTGTTGAAAGAAATTCAGACAAACCTAAGTTGTTAGAATATCAACAAAAATTAGAAGCAGCAATAAGTTCAGGAAATAGGAGCGAAGCAGAGTTAATAATGGCAGAAATAGAAAAAATTGAGGCTGCTGCTTATTTTGAAACTTCAGCGGTTGATGTAGAAACTAAGTTGGCAGATGAAAAATTAAAAATTTCTAAAGCCGATTACCAAAAACAACGAGACATTGTAATAGGCTATACCAATAGAAAATTAGAGTTAGAAAAATCTATTACAGCTATTGAATCTCAAATTGAGGAAACTAAAAAGTCTAAAGATAAAGAAGCCTTACAAGACCAGTTGGCTACTTATAAAATAGATTTAGAGGATTTAGAATTTCAGATAGAAAAATCTAAAGCAAAAGAATTACTTGCAAAACAAGAATTTGATAAAGCTAAAAATGAAGCGAATTTACTGGCAAATGTTGTTGATGCAGCAAAAAAACAAACTACAAAATCTCCAACGCTTGCTAATGAAGCAATTCTTGCTACAGAAAGTAACATTAAGTTTTTTGAGGAAGAAGGTGTGTTAGGTTATTATCCGGCTACAAGTTCATCACCAAATACAAGCGTTACTTCTACTAGCTTAGTAGCCATGAAAGATGATTACGAAATTATTGATGATAACGGAAATTTAATCGATTACAATACAAAATACGCCAATCAGGTGGATGAGAACGATAATAATCCAACAGCAATAATTGATATTAACAAACAATGGATAGCTGCTATTGAGGAAGATATTGAGATAAAAAATAGCTTGAAAAATAGTGCAAAAACTGTTGGAGAAAAAGAAGAGTTATCAAAAATAGTTAACCAATTAGAGACATTAAAGCAGCAAAAACAAGAAGAAATTGACTTGCAAACTAACTTAGCACTTCAAAACCAAACTAATAATAATGTTAGTTCTAATGAAAATACAGTAGCAGACAATAACAATAATACCGCTAACACCCCTTCTTCTTCAAAAACAAACACTAAAAAATACGAAACTTCAATTATAGATAAAGATGGAAATGTTATTAATTACAATGCTCAGTTTTTAGAAGAGTTAGAGCAACTTCCAGCTGATGAACAAACAGCTAAACTTTTTGCTCAGAAAGCTGAAATTTATAATAAATGGGCAGATGCAACTGAACAAGAAATTACCTTAAAGAAAATCGAACTTGTTGAGGCAGATGCCAATGAAGCTCCTGAAATTCAGGAAGATTTAGATGAATTAGCTTCAGATTTACAAGATAAACAAGAATTTACGGCTTTATTTTTAACACAAGCAAAAGCACTGGCAGCTACAGAAGATGAATTAGCTTATGTGGAAGATATCGAAAATAAAATTGCCGGGAATAATGTTGAAAGTAATGAGTTGGCTAGTAATGAAACTAATAACAACAATCAAAACAACATTACTTCATCCAATCAGAAAGTTAATGCTACAAAGTATAATAACATTACAATTAACAATGATGGAAGTGTAAATGATTATGCTACTGAATATGAAAATCAATTAGCAGATTTAGAATTACGTTCTGATAATAAAGTTAAAATTAGTGAAGAACAAGTTGCGGTAACTACCAATTGGATTGAAGCTATAGATGAAGAAATAGCTTATCAGAACGAGCGATTGATAGCTACTGATGATGAAAATGAGAAAGCAACTATTGAGAATAGAATTGCTGATTTAAAAGAGCAGAAATCAACACAAATTGCACAATTAAATACTTTCCAAACAGAACTTATAGCAGTTAAATCAACATCGACTAATGAGACTGCTAATGAAGTTGCAGTAAATGAAACAACTACTTCAAACACAACAGCTCAAAACCAAGTTAATAAGGGAAATTCATCTTTAACTTATAACTCAACTAATGCCAAAAACATACTTGCTAATGTTGATGACCTTACAGCCGAAGTAAATTCATTAAGAGAGAAAGCGGATAACACAGAAGATGAAGCGTATAAAACAGCAAACACAACTGAAAAAGAAGAGAAATTAGCTGAAGCAGAAGAAATTAATAATCAAGCAAACGATAAGGAAATTGAAATAGCAACCTTGTACGAAAGAGCTAACTCAACAGAATTTAAAGATAACCAAACTACTGTAGATGCACTTTTAAAATCCATTGGCGGACAGTCAACAGACAATAATTACATTATGGCTGAAATGCTTAATGATGAGTCGGTTAATTTGTTCAATGAAGCTTCAGATGCTCGTAAACAAGCAGTTGCTACCAATAATTTTAACCAGAAAAAAGACTTGTTAGATGAAGCTAATAAATTAGAAAAAGAAGCTATAGAAAAACAACAAAATGCCATTGGATTATTAGAGCAAATCAGCACTTCTTCATCAATAGCTGCAACTAACAATAATCAAAATAATACACAAGAAGAGGTGATTGCTGAAGAAGTAGTAAATAACAGTCAGCAAATAACAACTAACGAAACTCAATCAACCAATAATAATACTGAGGAAGATATAGTTGCTGAGGAAACGACAACAACTAACAATCAGCAAACAACCAACAACAGACAAGCATCAACTAATAATACCCAACAACAGGTGGAGGTTTACGAACCTAAGAACATAGCATTACCATCTAAAGAGAGAAAACAAGATGCTATTCAGTTAGAAAAAGAAGCAATAACCTTAAATCAAGAAGCCAAACAACTTGATGAAACTGCTGAGAACACTAAAAACAGAAAAGAAAAACAAGCATTAGTTGAAGAAGCCCAACAAAAAAGAGAAGAAGCTGACAGAAAAGCGAAAGAAGCAGAAGTAATTTATGCGGAAGTGAAAGAAATGGAAGCAGAGGAAGAGTTGTATTTAGAAGAATTAGCAACACAAAGAAAAGAGTTGGTGGCAACAGTATTAACACCGGAAGAGGAAAGTTATATTCAAAGTCTTACTCCAGAAGAAAAAGCAGCCATTACCAACACTCCTGAATTTAAAGAATATAAGGAGTTAAAACAAAGTTCTAGAAGGTTGGTAAAAGAAGCACAAGTGGAATATGTTGCTGCCGATAAAGCTAAAGAAGAAGCTGAGGATCAAAAACAGTTAGGTGTTGCGCTTCAAGCATTGCAACAAGCAGCAGCAATTGAAGCTGATAAAAACAAATTGGCTAATCAAATGAAGAAGTTGGACGAGATGATTGCCCAAAATGAACAAAAAGCAAAAGAACTTAGAGAACAAGCTGCAGCTAAAGAACAGCAAGCTTTAGAAGAAAACAAAAAAGCCAAAAATATGGTTGCTAACAAAAATGAAAATTCGGCTCTTGGCTTTGTTGCCCTTGAAAAAACCAATGATACATCTAGTGATATGTTAGCTGACTATACTAATGAAGTGAATAGCAGTCTTCCTGAAAACCAAAGAAAACAACAGGCTAATAACAAAAATGAGGAAGATATACTTGCTGAAGAATCGTTAACTACTAACAACCAACAACAAGCTAATAATACTGAGGAAGATATACTTACTGAAGAAACAACAACAAATAACAATCAACAGTCAATTAATAATCAGTCTCAAACTAATAACACAGAAGAAGATGTAATTGCTGAGGAAACCGGAAATAACAATCAGCAAGTAACCAACAATAACCAACAGGCTACTAATAACCAGCAGTCAATAGCTAATATCGATGAAATTCCACAAGAATTAACAGAATCTATTTTTGCCATTACGTCACCAAACGAATCTGCTTATAATGAAAACAAAAGAATACCTAAAAATCCTAAATTACCTGAAGGTTTGGTGTTTAAGGTGCAAATTGGAGCATTCAGAAATCCAATCCCACAAGATCATTACAAAGGTTTTGCTCCTTTAATGGCTGAAGATGCCGGAAATGGAATTACTCGTTATACAGCAGGTTTATTCAAAACATTTAATGTAGCGAATATGGCTAAAAATGAAATTAGAACAATGGGTTACCCGGATGCGTTTGTTGTGGCATTTTTTAATGGAAAAAGAATTAACATTAATGAAGCACGTGCTATGTTGAATGAAACGTCAACAACAGAAGAAGAAATTTCTTTTACCAATACAGCTAACCAAACCAACAATCAGCAGTCGTCAAACAACAACCAAATAACCAATAATAATACGCCAATCAATACAGAAGAAGTTAAAGATGGTATTTCTAAAGATGTTAGAAATATAGAAGGAGTTTTCTATACCATACAAGTTGGTGTTTATTCTAAACCAATTACAGCTGATCAATTAAATAATCTAACGCCATTAAACAGCGAAAGAACAGCTAATGGATTGATAAGATATACATCCGGTATTTATAAGAATCTTAATGATGCTAATGCTGCTAAAAACAGAGCAGTTAATTTAGGAATTATTGATGCCTTTATTATCGCTTATCAAAATGGAAATAAAATTACTGTAGCTCAAGCTAACGAATTGTTAGGTAGCAACAACTCATCTCCTGCAAATAATAACACAACAGAGGTTGAGGTAACTAATGAGAATACTTCATCAAACAATAATACATCAGGAAACAATACATCAACATCAACAGTTGAAAATGAAAATGCTACTTCTAATACTTCATCTACAACGAATGAAAATAATGAAGAACCCATTGAAACAATAGAGACAACCAATACAAATGAAGCAACATCAGAAACAGTTGAACCAATTAATACAAATGAAGAGGTAGTAGTAGCTCCGAAGCCAAAAACTGACGAAGAATTACGCCAGGTTGCTGAAAGTTTAAATATTGTTTTTAAAGTCAAAATTGGAGAGTTTACAGATGAAATTACCAATGAAGATGCAGCCGTTTTATTAAAACTTTCTGACAGAAATATAGAAAATTTTGTGGATGGAGATAAAACAATTTATACCATTGGCAATTTATTAGATTATAAATCTGCATTAAATACTCAATTAGAAATGAAAGAAATGGGTGTTAAATCTCCTTCGGTTGTCGCCTTTAAAAACAATACTATTATTCCTGTTGAGGAAGCTTTAGAGTTAATAAAAAACGTAGAATAAAGCTTTAAATACCACTTTTCTTCTTTAAAAAAAGTTAATTTTGTAATATAAATTAGATGTTATGATTACAGAAACTGAAATCCAGGTAGAAGTAGAAAATACAGCCATCAAAGAAAATCATTTGGTTTTATATAATGATGATGTAAATACTTTTGATTACGTTATTGAGTTATTAATGAAAGTTTGTAACCATGATGCTATACAAGCAGAACAATGTGCAATGTTAGTTCACTATAAAGGAAAGTGTTCGGTTAAAAGAGGTAGTTTTGAAGTGCTAGAACCTATGTTAGCCATCCTTTCTGATGCAGGACTAACAGTAGAAATAAATTAATTTTATTTTAAATTAAACATGAAAATAGCAGCAAAAATAATATCAGTTATATTGGTAATAGCGTTAGTAGCTTGCTCTAAAGTACCTATTACAGGAAGAAAACAAATGTTATTAATTCCCGAAAGTGAATTAATGAGCATGAGTTTAACCCAATATCAACAATTTTTAACAGAAAATCCACCTGTTGCCGATAATGTTGAGGCGACTAAACAAGTAAGAAGAGTAGGAGGTAGAATTGCCAATGCGGTAGAAAGGTACTTAAAAGATAACGGACAAAGTAAACTAATTAAAAACTACAGATGGGAGTTTAATTTAGTGAATCAGAATATAGTAAATGCATGGGCAATGCCGGGAGGAAAAGTGGTAGTTTATCAAGGGTTGTTGCCAGTTGCTAAAACAGATGAAGGGTTGGCAGTAGTTATGGGACATGAAATTGCTCATGCTGTAGCTCGACATGGAAATGAAAGAATGTCGCAAGGAATTTTGGCCGCTGCCGGTGGGGTTGCTTTAGCCGTTTATATGCGAGAAAAACCGTCTGAAACTCAAGCCTTGTTTTTGGCGGCTTATGGGGTAGGAACAGGAGTAGGAATAATGGCTTTTGGCAGAAACCAAGAAAGTGAAGCAGATAAATTAGGAATGGTATTTATGTCAATGGCAGGTTACCAACCAAAAGAAGCCATACCTTTTTGGGATAGAATGAATGCAGCAAGTGGAGGAACAAGTGTGCCGGAATTTCTAAGTACACATCCTCATTACGATACTCGTGTAGAAAGAATTAAAGAATGGTTACCCACTGCGGAGACTTATTACACTCCATATCAACCATAAAAATTTAGGCTTTATTTTTGTGTTTTCTTCATTATAATTTTAATTAATTTCAATGAAGAAAATCTACTTAAATAATAATTGCATTACAGTTTCGTTTATTTTTTCTATGAACAGAAACTTTCTCTTATTTCTTTTCTTATTTCCTATACTATTATTTTCACAAAATGAAAGTGATGGAAATGCCAACTATGGGAAAATAAAAGTTGATAAAAGTGATTTGAAAATCTTTTCTCAGGCGTATATGCATTACCCTTTTATTTTTAAAGATTTTGATAGAAAAGCTAGATTTGATACCACATCTTTTGAAGGGAGGTATCTTGATACCACTTATGCGAATACCATTAAAATAGCTCCTGATTATCAATTTAGAGAAAATTATGAAATTATTGCATTAGATGTTTATGATGGTGGAAACAAAGAGGAAGTTTGGTTTAATTTCAAGAAAAATAGTGGTTACGCGTCTCCCTTAACAAGAAATAACCCTGAAATAAATGCTTTTACAGGTATGGTTTGGGTGTACAAAGGAAATTTAACTCGAAAAGAATTTGCAAAGAAATATGTATTTAAAAAAAGAAAGTCTTTTTTAAAATTAAAGAAATATAGACAGTGGACTGACTTTAGAATTTATTATGATAATGACGCACAAGTTTTTACTATTCAACTAAAAAACCTTAGTGGATTTATTGAATTTGAAGCTTATCCTAGATACACTTCAACCACTCGTAGTATTAAAGAAGCTCAAGAAAAATATGAAAAAATTTATGCAAATTACTTGAGAACATTAAAAAAAAGAAAAGTAAAGTTTGATAAAAAATTAGCCAAAAGACAAGCTGTTTTTTATACATCAATAAATAAATATGATGAAGAATTATGGACATCTTTCCAAACAAATTATATGACAGAAGAAGAAAGGCAACTTTCGAGAGAAGATTGGTTACTGTATTACGATAGAGTTATTGCCAATGAATTAAAAGCAATGGGAAATGCATCTCCAACAATTGAGAATCTAGTTAGAAGCATTAATATAGATGGTTATAAAATTAAATCAATTCCATTATTAAACGCTCAAGATTTTTCTCAAGAGAATAATATGGCTAAAACACTTTATGAGAAAGATAATGGAGACAAGTTAGCGATTACAAATATTTTGGTAGTTGATGTTACCAATAAAAGATATCAAAAATATGCAGGATCTAAAGGGTTAAAAACTATTTCTGTAGAACTTAATAAAAATGATGAATGTATATTAATAGCTTGGTTAAGAAATGGTGATATAGGGTATTTAACGGCTGATGAATTTAATAATATTGAGATAAATGATGAAAGACAAGCCTTAATTCAATTGAATATTATAAATAAAAAAATTGCTTCAGTGCAAATGATAAGAAATCAGTTAAACTTCTAAAACCAATCACTATGCAAACATCAAAAACCATCCTAAGCATTGCTATAAGCGTGTTGTTTATTACTAGTTGTCAAAATGATAATAACACATCTGATGATGTACAAGGCTCAACAGATTTGACCTATGTGCCAAATAAAGATAGAAAACTATCGTTTATTAAACCACCAATTTTAGGAAAAGAAATAGCGTTTGAAAATTTTACAATAGATGCACAAAAAGATGAAGAAATAACTACCGAGAATGGTACGAAAATTACCATTTATAAAAACTCGTTAGTTGATCAAGATGGTAATGTTGTAAGTGGTAAAGTAGAAATTAACTATAGAGATTATCACAATCCCTTAGAAGTTTATTTAAGTGGAATACCCATGAATTATGATTCAGCAGGAGTAGAGTATGTATTTGAAACAGCAGGAATGTTTGAGTTAAAAGCCTCACAAGATGGGAAGGAGATTAGTTTGAAACAAGATGGAAAAATTGATTTAGATTTTATCTCAACTAGTAATGAACAAGATTTTAACTTTTATGAGTTTGATGAAGCTAAAGGAGAGTGGATTGTTGAAAGTAAAGAAATTAAAACCAAAACATTGTTGAATTCAAACTCGGGCAAGACAGCTTTAATAAAACCTATAGCTCAAAATAAAAATAATTATGCTTTTGATATGGAGCTGGATAAGAGCACCTATCCAGAGTTAAGTCAGTATGAAGGCACTATGTTCGAAGTAAAAGAAGGAGAAGTATTTAATTCAATGTATTATAATGTACAGTGGGACAATGCTGAGGTGAAAAAACTTTCTGGCAACAACTATCAATTAACACTAATTAAAGAAGATACATCCATTTTGGTAAAAGTAAAACCTGTAGTGGCAACCAATCAGTATAAAAAAGCAATGAATAAGTACAATAACCAAATGGCTGAAAATAAAAAGAAACAAGAAAACAGAAGTGAATTTGATATTTATTCTACTTTAACTATAGCCTACAACACTAATATGTCGGCTCAGTCAATTATTACCAGAGAGTTTACTTTAAATGGTTTTGGAATTTATAATCTTGATAAGCCAGGTATTATGCAGCCTAATGGAGAAGTTAAAACATTGCTAGTAAATAGAAATGATGAAGAACAAAAACTTGATAAATTGAGTTATACTGTCGTTAACTTAAATAGAAATGCAATTGTAAATTTATTTGGTAAGCCCAAGTATTATAAGGGAGCTTTAACTGTCGTATGGTCTATTCTTAACGAAAATGAGATGATTATCATTTATCCTGAGCAATTTAGAACAATGCAAGACAGAAAATTGATTACAAGTACCTATTCTATAGATGAAGGCATATCCTTATTAGATGATATTATTGCCAATAGGTAGGTTTGATTAAATAAAACTTCTTTGCTATTAAAAAAACGTTAAACAATTAGCGTTTTTTTTATGCTCATAATTTCTGACTTGTTTTTCATGAAAAATAAGTTAAAAAAGCAATTCGAATAATCTATTTATATTCAACATGTTACATTGAATTATTAATTTAGAACTTAGAAATCCAAATAAAATAGTAGTTTTTTTAAACAACTTGTTAAAAAAAATTGGTTTTTTTCATTTAATTACTATTTTTACTGCCCAATTGTTAAATAATTAGAAGTAAATAGAAACAGATGCTATGACCAAAAGGGAGTTACATCTGACCTATAAAAAATAATAAGTAAGAGCAGATGAAAGCAGTACATGTAGTTGTTGAAGAAATTATAAAAAAATCTCCATTTTTAGAAGAAGCATTAGCAGAAGGTTTAATTAACCTGTCATCATTATCTCGTCAGATTAAAGCAGAAATTGACGAAGAATTAAATAAAGATGTTAAAATTGGAGCTATTGTTATGGCTTTAAAAAGATTATCTCCCAAATTTGACCCTACTTTTCAGATTAAGATTAGAAAAGTGGTAAATAAACTAGGAGATATTACTGTTCGTTCAAAAATTACTTATTATACTTTTGAGAATTCTGAATCTTTAATTGATTGTCAATCGCAATTACTTAAAAAACTGAAAGGTAAAAAAGATATTTTCTTTGCTTTCTCTCAAGGAGTTTATGAAACTTCTATTATTTTAAGTGATTCAGAAAATAATGATATCAATGATATTTTTAAGAATGAGAAACAATTGCAAGCATCAACAGGGCTTTCTTCATTAACCATTAAGTTGCCAAGTGAAAATGCTGATGTTTCAGGGATTTACTATTTTATCTTAAAAAAATTAGCTTGGGAAGGAATTAATATTTTAGATATCATTTCTACCATGCACGAATTTACCATTATTGTAAATGATGAAAACATTGATAGAGCTTTCTCAATACTTAAAAATATTAATAGGCTGGGATAACTATTTCATTATTTTTCTAACGTACAAAGTGAATAATTTCTAATCATCAATCTTCCCCAGCTCTCGGCTTTGGTCTTCTCACCTCAATCTTCTTGATTGTCGTGAAATTCTTGAGATATTTTCTCGAATTTAATAATGTTATCTTTATCAATAAAGTTAAGAGGAGTACAAACACCATCTCTACAACTATAACATTTTAATTTATCTTTAAATACAGCAGATTTGTAAATGGATTTTCCGAGTAACATTCTTGCAGCTTCCTGAACTCCCTCAACAATAGAAGGGTGAGGGTGAATCATGTGAGCTAGTTCTTCAATTCCTTTATCCATATACATTAATAAAGCAATGGTTTGAATTGCCGAAGAAGCATGATAACCAACAGCTCTCATTCCTAAAACTTTCATGTCGGCATCATCAGAAACAATTAGTTTGAAAAAACCTTGAGGTTTTCCCATAGAAATCGCTCTAGCGATGGTAGAATAGTCTACTTTAGCCACTTTGTAAGGAATGTTTTGCTCTCTGAGTATTTGTTCGTTAGCCCCAACAGAAGCAACCACCGGATCTAAAAACATAATGGTAGAAACATTTTCGTAATTAATCGGGTTCAATGCTTTTTTAGAAAACATTCTGGCAACAGCATGTCTCGCTTCTCTTTCTCCAACGTTATAAAGTGGAAGTCTTCCGGAAACATCACCTACAGCATAAATATTTGGAATATTGGTTTGAGTATCATTATCTCCAATATGAACACCTCTATTGCTCATTTTTACTCCAGCATTTTCAATATTTAATTTTTCAATATTTGGAATTCTACCTATAGAAATAAGGGCTTTTTCTACATGAATAACTTCACAAGCTCCATCAGCATGTTCAATTTCATATTCTACCTCACCATCAATAATTTCTAACCTTTTTAAGTTGGATGTTTGGTGTATGGTAACATTTTTCTTTTCCATATTACTGGAAATCAGTTCAGAAATGTCTTCGTCCTCAAAAGGAAGAATTCTTTCTGCTCTATCAATAATATATACTTTTGTTTTTCCGAAATTGGCAAACATAGTGGCAAACTCACAACCAATAACACCAGCACCAATAACTACCAAACTTTTTGGGAAGTCATCTATGTGCATAATACCATCACTGGTTAAAATAGTTTTTTCATCAACTTCAATATTGGGAAGAGTTCTTGGTCGGCTACCCGAAGAAATTACAGTATTTTCAGCGTAAATTATTTTTTCGGAACCATCATCTTTAGTAATTTTTATTTCTTTATTAGTTACAAAACTTCCCAAACCTTTTTCGTAGGTAATCAGTCCTGTTTCGGCATGTATAATTCTAAGGTGACAAGATAGTTGAAACTTTCTTTCAAAAATGGCTTCTTCTATGGTTTTTTTAACTTCATCAAAAGTGATATCTAAGTTTCTATCGGCTCTTTCTTTGCCTAACTCATCATAAACCTTTTTAAAACGAGAAGACAATTCCCACATGGTTTTAGAAGATAGTGCTCCATTATAAATTCCAGCTCCACCCAATTTATCTTTTTCAATTAAGAGAACTTTTTTTCCGAAATCTATAGCTCTCATGGCAGCTGCATATCCTGCCGGCCCCCCACCAATTACACACAAATCGTATTTTTCCATAGTTGTTAATTCCTTTGTAATCAATAATTTATTGTTCAGTTAATTAGTACCCTTCAGCCCAATTTTCAAGTTCATCTTTTGTCCATAAGTCAGGGAAAAATACTCTTCGCTGATATTTAGGATGTAAATACTTTTGCCATTCACTTCCTCCTGTTGCTTCAATTACTTTGTCTTTAGATTCTAAGTATTGTTTTGCAGCGTTTAGGTGAACAATAGGCCATTTAATATTAAACTCTATATCTAAGTCTTTTAATGCTTGAATTAGTTCAGGATTGTTTTTTTCTGATTCAGGCATAGTAATATATTTTTGCCAGATATTCTTGTCTTTATAATATTCTGCCATTGCAATAAATTGGGCCAAATATTTTTCTTCAAAATGTTGTAGGGTTAATGATTTTTTTCCTGTTTTATGATCTTTACCTGCTGCTTGCCAGTAAATGTTTTCAAATAGGTAAGGAAAATCATGAATATCGGTAAGGTGATTTTTTAATCGGGGATCAACTAAATTTTTAATGTCTGTTGCACAAATTTCTGCTTGACGAAAAGAAGCACACTGAAAACCACTTGCCGGTGTTAGTGTAAATCTAAATTGATTGTACTGCTCCGGATCCATTCCTAAACGCATTACATCAAAAGAATTAGCAAGCATTTGAATGTATCTGTTCATTCTTCCTACTTTCTCAATAAAATAATCGGCTGTAATGTTTTCTTTTTCACATACCTGATACATTTCGTGCAACATCATGTTTAGTAACAACTCAGTAACTTGATGATACATAATAAAAACCATTTCATCAGGAAAATTTGTTCTTGGTTTCTGTAAACTTAGTAACGATTCTACTTCAATGTAATCCCAGTAATCAATAGGTTTTGCGTGTAATAATCCTTTTAAGTAGGCTTCTGGGTCTTGACCTAAATTTTTATATTTATCTTCAATTTGTTGTAAAAGATGAGTGTATTTCTCCATATTTTTTATCAAGATGTTAAATCAGTAACAATATTATTAAAATTATCACAGAAAAAAGATGATAAAAGTTATAAATTAGTACGAATTATAAAAGAAAATATAGGTAAAGTTGTAATCTAAGTTGTTTAAAGTATTTAATTATCACTTAACCAATCTATAGCTTTATTATAGTCATTAAAAACTTTTGTAGGAGTTTTTGGGCGGTTAAACTTTACGAAAAAATTAGCTATCATTCTAGTTGGCATATGATTAACTACAATGGCAATTTTTTTTCGGATGGGTAAAATTTCGGGGTCATTGGCAAAAAAGTCCCTAGCATCATTAGAAATGCTAGAGTATCTGTTTCGAGCATCAACTACAACACAAAAAGGTTGGTTGTTAGTAATTTTTATAAATGCTTGGTCTATTTCTATAGCATCTTCAAGCTCAACTTCGTAATCATCTTCAAATTTTAAAAGATAAAGATTATGCTGTAAATGAATAATTTCAGCATGGGCTAATTGAGTGTGAGTGTGTTTGGCTACCATATTGGTTGCTAAGGTAATATATTAGTTGAAGATTTAAAATTAATTTTTAATTATTTTCGTTTTACTAAGGCATAAAAATCGTTTTCTAAGGGTAAATAGCCTTGGTCGTAACAGAAATAATAGATGTTACCTGTTTTTGTAGTATAGATGGATGTGAAGTGATTAAAATCAAAATCTTCATCCAACATTTTTTGCTTAGTTACTTTGCATTTATCATTTGGATTTAATTTTTCAAGAATTCTCCAATTTTTCCTAAGTCTATTGTTGGTATTTCTAATAAGGTTAGTACTGTCTTTATTAATTTTGTTGTTGTAAGCATTACGACAATAATCTGAACAAAATTTTTTATCAGCTCTTCCCGAAAATGCTTCGTTACATTCTAAACATTGCTGTTTTTGCATGAGTTTTAGTTGAAATGATTGGAATGGTAAATATAAATATTTTTAGCTAGACATCAAATACTTACTTTTGGACTATAATTTTTGCTTTTAAAATATGGATAAAAAAATTGTTGCTTACTTAAAGAAAAATAATGTACTGACTATCGCTACAGCTATTAATAATCAGCCTTATTGTGCCAATTGTTATTATGTTTTTGATGAACTTAATTTTCAGTTTATTTTTTTATCTGACGAAAGTACCAGACATATTACTGAAGCCTTGGAAAATAATAAAATTGCAGGAACAGTTACTACCGATAATAAATCTATTGCTAAAATTCAAGGAGTACAGTTTGTTGGAGAGTTTATTGTGCCCGATGAGGTTGAACAAGCTGTTTTTTATGAAGTTTATTACGCTAAATACCCATTTGCAAGAGCAAAACCATCTAAAATTTGGGTGATTAAATTATCATTTATTAAAATGACAGATAATACGTTAGGTTTTGGAAAAAAATTACGTTGGGAAAGATGAAAAATTAAGAAGTTAAAACATTTACTTCGGCAACTCCATGAATAAGATACTTTCTTTTTGTAGTAAGTTCTTCACACAAATAACGTGTTCTTCTTTTTTCTCCTTTTTTAAAGGTTCTCTTATTGTTTAAAGTGAAAACAGTTCCGTGTTCTAATTCCATTAAGTGAACTAAGTTATTGGTTGGGTTGTATTTGTTTAATGCCTTGGTCAACTGAGCATCTGCTTGCGAAGAAGCTTTAGGTTGCTTGGCATGTTTCATAACCACAGGAATTAAATCGTCAGGAAATACTTTGTTTTCTAATAAAACAGTAAGCAATTCTGTAAAAGTATTCTTCCATTCTTTACCATGCGGATTTACTTTGTTTTTGTATTTGTTCCACACTAATAGATGAGCAAATTCATGCGTAAGTGTAATCAAAAAAGAGTAAGAGTTAAGGTTTTGGTTTACTGATATTTTGCAAAGATGTTTGCCTACTTCGCCTCTAAAATCGCCTAATTTGGTAGTTCTTTTTTTGGTAATGTTTAATATAAAAGGTGTTTGTATAAACCAATTTTTTAAAATGGGCATACTTGCTTCTGGTACATATCTCGATAATATTAAACCGTCTTTTTCCGTCATCTTAGATTAAGAAAAAATAGTATAAACAATCCAACTGGAAACATAAGCCAAAGCGCCCATATAAACCACTTGAATAATAGGCCATTTGTAAGATTTAGTTTCTCTGTAAACAACTGCTAAAGTTGCCATACATTGCATGGCAAAAGCATAAAATATTAGTAAAGAAAAAGTGGTTGCCCTGTTATAAAGTCTGTCGCCTGTTTCAGGGTTTTTTGCTTGTAGCATTTTTTCTCTGATAGAAGTGGTGTTATCTTCATCACCAACACTGTATAAGGTTGCCATAGTTCCTACAAAAACCTCTCTAGCAGCAAAAGAGGTTACTAAAGAGATGCCTATTTTCCAATCGAAACCTATTGGTTTAATTAATGGTTCAATGGTTTTTCCTAAATAAGCAGCATAAGAAGCTTCTAATTTTTCGGAAGCGATTAATGTGTTTATTTCGTTTTCATCTTCATTTTCAAAAGCAGGTGAAGCATATTTTTCTTCAATTTTTTCAAAAGTATCTCCCGGTCCATAAGAAGAAAGTCCCCATAATACGATAGAGATGGCAATGATTATTTTTCCTGCTTCAAAAAGAAATACTTTTACTTTATTATAAACCGAAAAACCAATATTTGACCATTTTGGCAAACGATAAATAGGCATTTCCATAATAAAGTTTGTTTTTCCTTTAGATTTTAAAATCCATTTAAAAATCAATGCAGCAAATAGGGCAGCGAGAAAACCAATAAGGTAAAGCCCCATCATTACAATTCCTTGTAAGTTAAAAATACCTACTTGCTGTTCTGCAGGAATAACCAATGCTATTAATAAAGTATAAACAGGAATTCTAGCAGAGCAACTAATTAATGGAGCTACCATTATGGTAATTAATCTTTCTTTTAAATTATTAATAGAACGTGTACTCATTATAGCCGGAACAGCACAAGCAATAGAGCTTATTAATGGAATGATAGATTTTCCGTTTAAACCAAAAGGTCGCAACAATCTATCCATTAAAAAGCTAACTCTAGACATGTAACCGGTATCTTCTAAAATAGTAATAAAGGCAAATAATAAAGCAATTTGTGGAACAAAGACTACAATTCCACTTAGTCCCGCTAAAATTCCGTTAACAATTAAGTCGCTTAATACACCCTTGGGCATCCAACTTTCCACTAAACCGCCAAGCATGGCAAAACCTTCTTCAATAAGTTCCATAGGGTATGCCGACCAAGAGAAAATAGCTTGAAAAATAACAAACAGGATGCTTAAAAAGATGAGGTATCCGTATATTTTATGCGTTAAAATATTGTCAATTTTTTTGGTTCTATTTATCCATCTGTTTGCTTCTCCACCTTGCAAACAAGCCGAAATAACAGTTGTTATTTTCTCATATCTTTCTGATGGTGTTAGTTTGTTTGATGAAAAGCTTGCTTTCTTAAATTGGTATTTAGAGACAATTTCTTTTAGTTCATTTATTCCTTTTTTTATACGAGCATTTACCGGAACTACAGGGATTTGTAACAAAGCGGATATTTTATCTAAATTGATACGCTGATTACTTTTTTGAAGTAAATCCATCATGTTCAACACCAACACAACGGGTTTTCCTAAATCAATAATTTGGGTACAAAGGAATAGGTTTCTTTTTAAATTAGTAACATCTGCTACCACAATAATTAGTTCATCATCATTAATATTTTTAATGGTGTTGGCAGCTACTCTTTCATCTTCAGCTTCAGGGTTTAAGCTATAAGTTCCCGGTAAATCTACCACTTCAATTTGTTGGTTATTGATATTGGTATAACCTGACTTTTTATCTACCGTAACCCCTGGAAAATTTCCTGTTTTTTGAGTTAATCCCGTAAGTGCATTAAACAAAGAACTTTTACCGGTGTTAGGGTTTCCAACAAGGTAAATAGTTTTTATAGCTGTGTTATTTTGGGTTGACGAACTCAGTTTGCGTTATTTTTTTCGATTAATATTTTTTTTGCATCTTCTTTTCTAATGCTAATATAATTGAGTCCGGAAGTAATTAAAATAGGATCTTTTAGGGGAGCAATACGGTCAAGTTTTACGTCTTCACCAACAATAAAACCCATGTTAAGCATCGATTCTTCTAACTGTTCGTCAAGTATTTGAACAATTTGAGCAGATTCGTTTTCTTTAAGTTCATCTAAGGTCATCAGCAATAGTTATTTAGATTTAGTCTAAATAGAGGGTTCAAAAGTAGATTAAAAAGCTGATATTTTCAATGATTTTTGTCAGAAAAAATTGGATAAACTCCATTTAGGACAAGTATTGCATTTGTCTTTTTTTCCTAAGAAACAAGAGGAGAGAGATAATAAAACTCCAAAAGTGATAATGAGGTATTTTATTTTTCGGTTCATACTGCTAAATTAATTATTTTTTTTGGACATAAAATTTTAAAAACAGTAAGAGTATTATATTTTGATTAATAAACCTTTTATTTTTTTTACATTTGTGGCTTATATTCTATAATGATAACACTTTTTGAGAACATAGGAGCTTATTTTATTTTATTATCTAGGGTATTTAAAAAGCCGGATAATTATAAATTAATTTTCAAGCAAACTATACATGAAATGGTGAGTTTAGGAATAGGTTCTTTGGGCTTAATTGCTATCATTTCGGTATTTATGGGAGCGGTTGTTACTATACAAACAGCTACCAATATGAACAACCCATTACTTCCTGGTTATTTGGTAGGTTTTGCAACAAGAGAGTCATTTATATTAGAATTAGCACCAACGGTTATGTCCTTAATTTTAGCAGGTAAAATTGGTTCTAATGTAGCTTCAGAAATTGGAACTATGAGAATTTCAGATCAAATAGATGCATTGGAAATAATGGGAGTAAATTCTGCGTCATATCTTGTATTTCCTAAAATAATTGCATCTTTAATTTTTATTCCAATTATTGTTATTTATAGCATGGCTTTAGGAATAATTGGAGGTTTAGTGGTTTCTATGTATTTTGATGGAATGACATTAAATGATTATATTTTAGGAATTAGATTTGATTTTAAAATGTTCTCCATTACCTATGCTTTAATAAAATCTGTGTTTTTTGCATTTATTATTACCAGCATACCGTCTTATTTTGGGTATTATGTAAAAGGAGGAGCATTGGAAATAGGTAAAGCCAGTACTAAATCTGTAGTTTATAGTAGTATAATTATTCTTATAATTAATTACTTGCTTACACAAATGTTATTGGTATGATAGAAGTAAAGAATTTATATAAGTCATTTGGAGATAATCATGTGTTACAAGATATTTCTGTAAGTTTTGAGCCCGGAAAAATTAATCTAATAATAGGAGGGAGTGGTTCGGGAAAATCTGTTTTAACAAAATGTATGGTAGGCTTACACGAAATTGATAGTGGATCTATTTTATATGATGGAAAAGAGTTTACTACTATGAATTTTAAGCAGAAGAAAAAAATTCGTAAAGATATAGGGATGCTTTTTCAGGCATCAGCATTGTTTGATTCGCTCACCGTTGAAGAAAATGTGTTGTTCCCTTTAGAAATGTACACCAAACAAACAAAAAAAGAAATGCTGGAGAGAGTAAATTTTTGTTTGGATAGAGTAAACTTAGAAAACGCCAATAAACTTTACCCTGCTGAGCTGAGTGGCGGAATGAAAAAGAGAGTGGGTATAGCCAGAGCAATTGCTTTAAATCCTAAATATCTTTTTTGTGATGAGCCTAATTCCGGGTTAGATCCTTTTACAGGAATTGTTATCGATCAATTAATTCAAGAAATTACTAAAGAGTATAACATGACTACCATAGTAATTACACATGATATGAACTCTGTTATGGAAACAGGAGAAAACATTATGTTTTTATATCAAGGTAAAAATTGGTGGCAGGGGGATAATCATGAAATTGTTAAAGCTGACAATAAAGAATTATCAGAATTTGTTTTTGCTTCTAAAATAATGAAGCAGTTTAGAAATGCTTAGATAATAGTTAAAATTAAGGTGTAAAAAACTCCGAATGACTATCATCCGGAGTTTTAATTTTAGTAAAAAAAGTAAATTTATTTTTTCACCATTTTTTTAGTAGCGATGAGTTTACCATCAGCAATAAGAGAGTAAGTGTAAGTCCCGGAACTTAGGTCATTGCCGTAAACGGTGAGTTTTCCGTTGCCCTTTTCGGTTAGGTTAACAGTTTGTATCATTTTTCCACTAAGATTGTAGAAGACAATTTGTGCTTGCTGCACAGCTTCGGGAATAAAGTAATTAATAACTGTTTGTTCAGCAAACGGATTAGGTGCATTTTGTTCTAACACAATGTTTTGATTATCTTCTAATATAACTTTTAGCTCATTGATGAGCTGTTTTTGGGTAGTTTCATCATTTTCTTGTACGGAAGCGTTGCTTAGTTGGCACAATAAAGGTAAAATACCGCTCAAGCAATTTTCTAAAGTAGTTAGCCTGTCATTTAAGTTGCTGATAATTGAATCTTTATCATCTAAAGTTGCTTGTTGATCTTGCATACCTTTCATTAAAATAGCAATAAAAGCGTTGTAGTTTAACCCTTTGTAGTTGATAGCCGTACTGGTTTGATTGCCAAGAGAATCATACTGAGCAGGAAAAGTATGTTCACTAACCAATTCAGGTAAAATTAGTTCTACTTCCTGAGCAATAAAACCATACTGTCTTTCGCTACCAAATTTAATTTGTGGTGTAGAAACGGTGTCAAAAAAGAAAGTTTTAGGACTTAGTTGTTGGATAATATTGGTAGCATTGGCAATAGTATCAATGTGGGTTTTAAATTGTTGGTCGGAAGTATAAAAAACACCGCTACTTCCTGTCCCTACACCATTTATATAAACATCTCCATCAAACCAAGCGGCATAACTCGCTCCTGTTGCTCTTATTCCATAGAGATCTCCATAAAAATCACCACCAATACCATTAGGGTCGATAGATTCAACAAGCATCCCTTTTTGTAAGCCTGATGAATTAGAATTGTTTCTAACATATACCCTAGAATCCGGACTAGTACTACAAGTTACATCCCCCATTAATACTTGTCCTGTTCCTGCTAAATCACTAAATAAAAAATTATTATTATCTAAAGGAATTTCATAATTGCCTGTTAATGGGTTTTGAGGATCTGAACAATAATTTCCTAAATCACCGCCAAAATCTGCTTCTACATAAATAATATTACCAAGGGAATCTACAGCTAGTACACCTTCACCAGGATTAGTAATATCAGGAGTAGAGGCAGTTAAATTTTTTAAACGTACTCCACTGCTTCCTCCCGGTGTTGCCGCACTACCATTACCCGGGTCAGCGGTAGAAGAGGTAATGACTAATCTGTTGGAAATAGTACCTGATAAACTAACAGCAGATCCTATTTCTAACCTTCCCATAGCATTCATCAGCATTTTAACAGAACCCACATTTTGCCACGAAAAAGCATTTCTGTTCTCTATTTCAGAAATGGCATCTACCGCATTGGTATTATACTCCCAATCTTTACCTACCATAAAGCGCTGCACGGGAGCTATATTTGATACACTATCCTGATTTTGATGAATGACAGCAAGCGTACTTAAAGCACTACCTGTTTGTGTAACATCTAAGTTACCAAACAGAGAAGGAACAAAAACACCATTACTTCCAGCAACATTTAGCATCCCCATACGGCTATTCGGTACATCTGAAGGACGACAGGATAAAAATAATTCTCCACCATAAGCACTTCCTGTAAAATTTTTAAAAGGTGTTTTTATATCCAGATGAAATTTGGCAGAATCTTCATTCAACCCCACATAACCATCACTACTATAACCTGCATAACCTGTTAATCCGTTAGCGATATGCAACCAATTGGTCATTGCTCCTGCATTCCTAGAATCGGGGGAAAAGAAACTGAAAGGTTGTGTCTCAAACTGATTAAAAATAAATTGCCCTAAATTCACTATTCCCATTTGAGTGCCGTTTAAACCAGCTCCTGTGAAATTATTAGTGAAACGAATGGCATTAAAGTCTGCTGAATCTGAATTTGTTTGATGTAGATGTAACCTATCTACCGGAATAAAAATGGCTCCTAAGTTATTACCTATTCCTATTTGTCCACCTAATCCCAATAGGTCTCCCATTACCTTCATCCTCATAGAGTTGTTGGTATAGGTGTGTATTTGTTGGTTACCATTGTGTCTTATTTCTAAGGGAAAAGCATTGGTGTTGTTCCAACCTACATAATCAGTAGATAAACCAGTATTAAAAGCTGTTGATACCTGTGCATTTGCACTTACTGCCATTACACTAGCAGCAAACAATAGTTTAATTTTATTTTTACTCACCCGATATTTATTTTTTTGGGTGTTCGTGAATATATTGTATTTCATGTTGTTAAGATTTAATCACCTTAACAACTGTATCGTTCCTTTATAGGTTTCTTTTTTAGTAGTAATGATGTAGTAATAGGTCCCTTCTGAAACATCATTACCACTGGTAGTTCTACCATCCCAAAAAGCATCTTTATTAATAGACTCATATACTTTTTGTCCCCAACGGTTGTAAACAATAATATCCGCTTGTTCATCATCATCCAAACATAATTTGGGTTGCCAACTTTCATTCATCGCATCATCGTTAGGGGTAAATACATTGGGGAAAACAGGTTCACAAATGATTTCGGTAATACTTACATCGTCAATAAAAATATATGTTGAGGGGCTATATTGCCCTCCTGTAATTAACATAGTATCTGTATTGGCTTCGGTATAAAAATTACCAATCGTTATGAATGTTTCTCCGCCCTGTGCAGTGTAATCTATTTTTACTTCTGTCCATTCTTCCCAGTTTAAAAAATTGCCTTCTTCGTTGAGTATTTGTGGCGTTACATTAAGTACATAAGTATTAATTAATGGAGAAGAAATTGCCGTATTGGATAGATGCATCCCTATATTCCATACACTAACAGCATAAAAATCAGCCAAATTCAAATAAAATTGCACACTATACTTTTTACCTCCTTCTAAAGGTTTATTTAATTCTACCTGTAAATACTCTCTTGCGTCATCATTTGCCCTAGAAAAGAAACCAACATAAGCATCTCCAGAAACAGGATATTGATATCCTCCCGGTCCACTTGGTCCATTTTGTGGTACTCCCAATTGTGGGTTAGAACTATTAGCACACACATGAAATAAATCTGGAGTCCCTGTTGTGGGACTATACCAATATTTAGATTCCATTATACCGCCACCAGGGCAATTATAATACTCTTCAAAGCTACCATTAGGCACCAAGTTTTCTTGTGCTTTTAAAGACAAAGCAATTACTAAAAAGAAAATGGTGATATATAAAAAACGATACAATTGTTAAGATTTCGTTTATAATTAATAGTTATACTCATTTTTATGGACTCAAAAATAAGCAAAAAAGTTGCTTAAGCACTTGCTTGGCAAATAACATGAGCGGTTAAGATTATAGGTTCATTTCACGGGCTACCCTCCTTTTTTTTTGGTTTTTCACATGTAAATATAATGTAAATTTTATTAAAACGCTCAAAAATGAGCGAATAATATTTTAAAAAGATGCCACCTTTGAGTTGTGCGTACAGAAGATGACAATATATTTATCAAAAAATTTGGTGAACGAGTTGCTAATATTAGAAAGGCACAAAAACTCACTAAAGTCCAATTGGCATTTGAAATTAATACTAGTGAGAGTAATATCAGAAGAATTGAAAAAGGACAAGTTAATGTTGGTCTCTCCACTATAAGAAAGTTATCAATAGCATTAGACGTTCCCTTAAAAGAGCTTTTAGATTTTGAAATTGATTAATTTGATTTTATCATTTTCGAAAAAAACAGCCGTTAAAAGTAATTAGTAAAATTGGTTTTAGTAAAGATGAAATTAGCTACAAGCTAAAACGTAACCGTGCGGTGAACATTAGTTTTACTTTTATAAAAGAAATGTTTTTGTAAAATTTGTTATTTGGTTTTGTAAAGTTTTTTTCAGACTTTCGTATAGTATAATAATTTATACCCACTGCTAAAACGACAATGAAAAAAATCATTCTAACAATATTATTCTTAACAACTTGGGGGATATTTTTGAATGGGCAAAATCTTGTTCCTAACCCAAGTTTTGAAAATTATTCTATTTGTCCCAGTAGTGCGACTACTCCGATGGACGATCAAGTAATTAGAGCAACTGGTTGGAGTTCGTATCGTGACACTCCTGATTATTATAATACCTGTGCGACTTCTACAGTGGTTGGAGTACCTTCAAACAACACAGGTTTCCAATTCCCTCATACTGGAGATGCTTATTGTGGAGGAGCAACCTACAACAAAAATGGATTGTTTAGAGAGATTATAGGAATTCAATTGTCTTCGCCTTTAACCATTGGACAAAGATATTATGTTTCATTTTATACTACTTTAAGTGGGAAATCTGGTTTCAATTTCGCAACAAATAACATAGGAGTTAAATTCACTACTTCTTCGTATAATTATATCTCAAACCCAATCCCTGTTAATAATTTTGCTCACATCAATTACAATGCATTCATTAGTGATACACTAAATTGGCAACAAATTAACGGATCCTTTATTGCTGATTCAAATTACTCATATGTTGCTATAGGAAATTTTTTTGATGATTCTAATACGGACACGGCTTGTATTTCGAATGGCACACTTACCTTGGATGGATATTATTATCTTGATGACGTATGTGTTTCGACTGATTCATTGATTTGCTCACAAACGGTAAGTGTAAACGAAAACTTATCATCTGCAAATTTTAAAATTTACCCAAATCCTTTTTCTTCTCAGACCGTTTTACAAACAAATCATCTTTTATATAACGCAACTCTTATAGTGAAGAATTATTTCGGTCAAACTGTAAAAAAAGTAAAAAACCTTTCGGGACGGATAATCATTTTTCACAGAGACGATTTACCAAGCGGATTGTATTTTATTCGGCTGACACAAGACAGCAAAATAATTACGACAAAAAAAATAGTAATCGTAGACTAATATTTAGATAGAAAAGCACTTGATACTCCCTTGAAAGATTTTTTTGATTTTGATATAGATTAATTTGATTTTATCATTCTCAAAAAACACTGATAACAAAAAGCACGTAGTAAATTGGGGTTGGTAAAGAAGAAATATTTAGTTACAAGCTAACATAAAGTGTGGTGTGCATTACTTTCCTCTCTTACTTTTCTATGAGAATATTATAGCAAAGAATTATTATTTGGTTTTATAAAGTTTTTTTCAGATTTTCGTATAGTTAACGTTTTTTTGCTAATGCTAAAACAAAAGACTATGCAATATAAAACACTTATCTTGACAACTTTCTTCCTTCTGATTAGTGGATTAGTAAGTGGGCAGGGTACTTGGACAAAAAAAGCTGACTTCGGAGGTGGAACAAGAATTCGTGCAATAGGTTTTTCAATTGGGACTAAGGGATATATGGGTACTGGAGTTAAAAATAGTCAATATCAGGACGATTTTTGGGAATATAACCCTGCAACTGACAATTGGATACAAAAACTTAATTTTCCTGGTGGTGCAAGGCAAGCAGCAGTTGGCTTTTCAATTGGTAGTAAAGGATATATAGCAACAGGGACAAATGGTAGTGTTGATTTTAATGACCTTTGGGAGTACGACCCTGCATTTGACACTTGGACACAGAAAGCAAATCTTAATGGTCCAGTCAGGCAAGGAGCAGTAGGTTTTGTAATTGGTGGTAAAGGTTATATTTGTGCAGGAAATAGTTTGACTGCCAATTATTACAATGACCTTTGGGAATATGATCCAACCTTAGATCAGTGGACACAAAAGGCGTCTTTACCAGCATCTGTAAGAAAAAGTGCAACAATATTTGTAATTGGTAATAAAGCATATTTAGGTTGTGGCGATTATACTTCTGTATTCAACGACTTTTGGGAATATAATCCATCAATTGATTCATGGACACAAGTTTCAAATTTTAATGGAGGGGCAATTTATTATGCAGTAGGTTTTACAATTGGCAACAGAGGATTTGTAGGAACTGGAAGTCCGAATAGTTCATCTATAGTGGATACATTTTTAACCTATAATCCCTTAACAGATTCATGGACTCCAAGAGCAAGTTTTGGTGGAGGAAGTAGGACTATTGCTTGTGGGTTTTCTATTGGAACGAAAGGATATATTGGAACAGGATATGCTGGAGGAACTGATTTTAAGCAGGATTTTTGGGAATATACTCCTGACACGATGACTTCCGTAAATGAAATAGAAAAAGAAAATTTCGTATTGCTTTATCCAAATCCTTTTTCTTCGCAAGTCATTTTACAAATGAATAATTTTTTATATAATGCAACTCTTATAGTGGATAATTATTTCGGTCAAACTGTAAAAAAAGTAAAAAACCTTTCGGGAAGGACGATCATCTTTCACAGGGATGATTTACCAAGCGGATTGTATTTTATTCGGTTGATACAAGACAGCAAAATAATTATGACAAAAAAAATAGTAGTTATAGACTAATTTTTAAATAGAAAAACAGTGGTTCTATAATAGAAAGCTGTTCGTTTTTGTCTCTGGTAAAGACCCTAAAAGTATAGAGCGAGTCAAAAATGAAAAATCAAATTCAACAATTTTCCAAATTTAATTAAGGATGATTTAAGTATATATTTTTTTATTTTTTAAATAAAGTTAACTATCCCAAGGGAACTTTAGGAAATTTATTAGACAAAAATAAGGCATAAAAAAAACCGCTATGAAACTCATAGCGGTTTTTTTGTGTTTGGTTTTAAACTATCAAAATTATTTTGAAATAGTTAATTTTTTAGTAAATCTTGTACCATTAGCAATAATAGAGTAGAAATAAATTCCAGCTTCTAAATTAGTTGCATCAACAGTTTCGTTATATAAACCGGCAGCTAATGTTCCTTTGTTAACATTTAATACTTCTTTTCCTGTTAAGTCAACCATTTTAATGTTAACATTACTCATTTCTTTATTTAATCTAAAAGAAATAGTAGCTTGGTTGTTAGCAGGATTAGGGAAAGCACTTAATTGCATATCATTGTAAAATTCTTTATCATTAATACCAACAGTACCCTCATCTATTACTGGGAAGATAGCAATATTATTATCTAAGTTACCACCAAATAAATCATCTGTTACAATCCAAGCAGTTAGACCAGGTACATAATGAAAAGCATATCTTTGACCTTCTCCATTTGCATCACTTGCTAAACCAACAGTATCTGAAGCAGTTTTTACAGCATTAGCGTCCATAGAAGCAGCAAAATCTCCACTAACAGCAACCGGAGTAGAAAATTGAGCATAAGTTAAAGAGAAAAAATTAGTATCTGCGTCTGCAGTAGTAATGGTAGTCGTAGCAACTGCAGCTCCTGAAGGACCATCAG
>LADZ01000028.1 GCA_000961845.1 Flavobacteriales bacterium BRH_c54 | reverse complement strand
GGCATGTGGGTAAAGATTACAAAGGATTTGGCGTTTGTTCTTGATTTTTGGCTCTTTTTATCAAGAAAAAGAGCGTATAATTACATAACTATCCCTATTCAGAACAAGATTTCAAGCAAGGATACTATTATTTAGAGCGAATTCCAAAAATGAGAATGGTGTTAGGTTTTTTTAAGAATTAAATGATTGTCTTTTAAAAGAAAGATATTTTAAACCATTAATTTAGCAGAAACCAAAACTTAAAAACAACATGGCAAAGATAAAATTTAAAGGAGACGAAATAAATACCAGTGGAACACTTCCATCTGTTGGTTCACAAGCAAAAGACTTTCAGTTAGTAGCAACCGACTTAAGTACTAAAACATTAAACGATTTTAAAGGAAGTAAATTAATCTTAAACATTTTCCCTAGTATAGACACAGGTATTTGTGCTGCATCAGTAAGAAATTTCAATAAAAAAGCAACAGACTTAGAGAACACAAAAGTATTGTGTATTTCCAGAGATTTACCTTTTGCTCAAAAAAGATTTTGTGGGGCAGAGGGAATAGAAAATGTGGTAATGTTATCAGACTTTAAAACGGGACAGTTTGGTAAAGATTACGGACTGGAAATGTTAGAAGGACCTTTAACGGGGTTACACTCAAGATGTATTGTGGTGTTAGATGAAACCGGAAAGGTAGTTTACACTGAACAAGTAGAAGATATTGTGATAGAACCTGATTATGAAAAAGCATTAGCAAGCATTTAATTTGGTTTTTTAAAATAATTTGATTAACTTTTGAGGCGTAAAACGAATTATTAACCAATAAAACAGTTAAATTATGCGATTAAAGAAAATATATTTACCGATAATTTTAGGAGCAATTATTTTAAACAGTGCTAACTTGTTTGCTCAACATGCAACTCAAATTAAAGATGTAGATGAGCTGAAACAAGAAGACAAAGTAATTATTGAAAGTTACCCTAATGTTTTTAAAGGAGCTGAAATTAATAAGGTAGAAAGATTAAACTCAAAACATGCTAAAGTTTATTACTCAGTAGATGGAAATGAATTTGAGGCAGTTGTAAATGCTGACAGAAAAGACTTATTGTTAGTAGCTACATGTAAGGTAATTAAGAATGATGCGTTACCTCAATTAGTAAAAGATGTATTTACAAAAGAGATAAAAGGTAAGATAGAAAAAGCATACGAAGTTACCACTCCTTATTCCTCTGAAATATATAGAATTGACTATGTTGAAAAAGATGGAACATTAAAAAGTATTTTTTATAATGAACTGGGAGCAGTACAAAAAGCACCTTATTAGTTGTAATAATTACGCGTAACAAAAAAGCAGCCTTGAGTTTTTCAAGGCTGCTTTTTTTATATGTTATAGTTTTGGGGTAGTTGATTGTGAACGATATCGACTATGCATAGAGTCTAGGGGGTAATGTCTATAAGTGTTATTGTATCTTCTTTTTTCAAACATCTAATGTAGTGACGAATTCGCCTATTACTTTTAGAGAATTAATTTCGTCCCCCTCAAGTACAATATCTTTAAATTTAGAATCAAATGAAGAAGGCTTTAAAATAATAGATTCATGATACCAACTTTCATTTGTCATGTTTTTTTTGCTGTGATATTTTTTAACAGTATATCCAGCTCCAAAGCTCGAGTCTTGAATATTGTAGTGCTGCACTAAAACAATCTTTCCTTCTCTTGTCCCGCCAGTATCTTTTTTAAATAAACACCAGGCTCCATTTTTAATTTCCTTGTTCATAGACTCTCCAATAATCTGACAAATAAAGTAACCTTTTCTAGCAGATATATTCATTGGTAGTTCAACCCATTCAAAATCCTCATAAGAAATTTGGTTTTCACTAAAACTGCCAGCTGCAGCATAAATATCGACAATAGGTACAGAGTTAACATATGGCTTAACATCTTCGAAATTCAAGATACGTAAAGAGCCTTGTTTTTTAAATGTTGGAATGTGCTCCTTAAAATATTCGCGAAGGTTTTTATCACAAGCATATATGAATGAACCTTTAATGGCTCTATACATTATTGTTTTGTAGATATTGATGATATAAGCTTTTAAATCTTCGTCAGTCGCTTGTTGCTTTCCGTATTTATCAAAATACTTTTCTTTTACAATCTCTATTTTTTGAGTTTTCTTATTGTATATTATTTCTTCACCGAATATTATTCCAGTATAGTTTAAATCATATCCTTGGGTTGTGTGGATACTTCCTACTTCATTAAATGCATTAGGTGAATTCACCCAATCTTCAGGTGTTCTATTCCATTGAAACTCTAATCCATCAATCTTTATATCCATAGCATTAGGTGTAGACCCTCTGACATCAGAAACCCAAGGCCAAGCAAAACCAGCAACTAGTCTACATAATCCAAATTTATCTTCTTTAACCTTAAGTTCTGAATATAATTCTTGCAAGGAATCAAAGATTAATAAGTCATAATTCTTAGGAGCGAAGAATTGTTTTTTATCACGTTTTATGTTCAAAAGATCATCAACAAAGGTTATGTAGTCATTTCCCCCTTGTGAACGCATTTGTGATTTTAGTTCGATTGTAGTTGAGTCTTTTGCTGAGATTAACTCATCAAAGCGTGATTGGTCAATATCAGATGGTTTTACAGATTGTGCTGAGTCATAAAAAAATATTTGATTTTTACTATTAGCAATTATCCAATCCAATTCAGTTCCAGAATCATCTAATCCTAATTTTTGATTACATTTTTTGAAAGCACCTCTCCAACTTATATTTTTATATTTTCTCAATCGATGAGCTTCATCCACTATAAGTAAATCATACTTATTCTTAAAGGTTTCAGTTGGACTTATTACCATTGATTTTTTTAAACCTGGAGTTTTTGAAAAAACGGTCTGCAATGTTTTCCGCAGAGAACTCATTGCAACTACAAAACCAATTGTCGCATTCGGGTATTTACTTTGAAAAGCTCGAATTAAGTGTAACTCTTGAATTTCATTGTCACTAAAATCATCATTTATAGCATCAGAAACATCAGAATTTAGCAACTTGATTAAGTAAGTAGCAAGGATTGTTTTTCCAGTACCGGCACTACCTTTAATAAAAATTCTATTCGATTTTTTTTGGGTAAGAGATTCAATAATTTCTAGTACAGAGTTGTATTGATCTTCATTGAGTGACTTATATGGGGAGTATTTAAATAATTCAGAATTTTCTATCTCAACCAGAGATTTACTAACTATTTTCTTTTCAATAAGTTTAGTCCATATATCAATAAATAGGTCTTTATATAAGTCTTGTTGATAGTAATTATGGTTAATTAACCCATGATTACCATTCTGCAATTCGTACGTACCTTCTGATGAGATGTATTGGATTAATTTCGACTCAATGTCTAACGTAGCAGATTTGTTAAACTTATCAGAGCCTATAATTGATATTTGATTGAAAGCTTTGGCTTTTTTTGGATTGGCTAAGTGGTTTTTTATTCTGTTAGAAAAATTCGTTGATTCTCCTACATATGCAACTCGCTTAGAATCGTTTTGAATAAAATAAACTAAAGGCCATTGATTTTTTACCCATGGATTTTTATTTATTGTTTCTAATGCACTTTTATTAAAATCATATGGTTCTGAAACTTCAATAGATAATTCAAAAGATGAATTCATAATTCATTATATTTTTTTGCAGTTCCTTTTGCTTTTTCTACTGGATATTTCTCTCCATTCTTTTTGATTTTGTCGAGCAAAATATCTTTGACATCAAATCCATATTTTTCTGCTAAGAGAAGTGAATATGCTAGAACATCAGCTAACTCTTCTTTTACTTTTTCTTTATCTGCTTCTTCATGAGATTTCCATAAGAAGTTCTCCAAAAGTTCACCAGCTTCAATATTAAGTGCAACGGCAAGGTCTTTTGGGTTGTGAAATTGTTCCCAGTCCCTTTCATTTCTGAACTTTATCAGAGCTTCAGTTATTTCTTTTATATCACTCATATCTTTTTGTCTTAATGAAACACAACTTATATATAAATCTGATAATTTTTTAAAATCTGTCAGACTTATTTTTCAAATGTATCAAAAATAGTTTACAAATCAGCAAAAAAAAAGCAGCCTTGAGAACTCTCAAGGCTGCTTTGTTATGAAGTATAAGTAATAGGTTTATTTTTTCACTTTATCTACTACTGCTTTAAAAGCTTCAGGATGATTCATTGCTAAATCAGCTAATACTTTTCTGTTCAGTTGTATTTCTTGTTTAGAAAGTTCTCCCATAAATTTAGAGTAAGATAATCCGTGTTCTCTAACACCGGCATTAATTCTTTGAATCCATAAGGCTCTGAAATTTCTCTTTTTGTGTTTTCTACCTGTATAAGCATAAACACCTGCTTTTTCAACAGCATTTTTTGCTACTGTCCAAACATTTTTTCTTCTACCAAAGTAACCTTTGGCAAGTTTCATAATTTTTTTTCTTCTAGCTCTCGAAGCTACTGAATTGGTTGATCTTGGCATTTCTTTTACGTTTTTTGAATGTTAGTGCTGCATTGTTGCAATCTTTATACTAGTCATTCTGGTTTTGTTTACTAAATTTTTTTAAATTTACGATAACCGATTTTTTTCAAGTTAACATAACTGAACATCTGCTTAGATGCACAATTGTAATTTAATGTTTTTCTCATCAGCTTTATCAACTGTTGTGAATTTTGTTAAATTACGCTTTTGTTTAGTCGTTTTCTTAGTTAAGATATGACTTTTAAAAGCATGCTTTCTCTTAATTTTTCCGGTTCCTGTTAATCGGAATCTTTTTTTCGCACTGGAACCAGTTTTCATTTTTGGCATAATTTCAAAATTTATTTATTGGTTAATTAATTACGTATTTACTTTTTCTTTTTAGGAGCTAAGAACATTAACATTCTTTTTCCTTCCATTTTTGGCATTGACTCAACTGTTGCAACATCTTCCAGCTCTTGAGCTAATTTTAAAAGTAGAATTTCGCCACGCTCTTTAAAAATAATGGTTCTTCCTTTAAAAAATACAAAAGCTTTTATTTTTGCTCCCTCTTCAATAAATTTACGAGCATGATTTAATTTAAAGTTAAAATCATGGTCATCTGTATTAGGACCAAATCTTATTTCTTTCAAAACAATTTTAGAAGCTTTGGCTTTAATCTCTTTTTGCTTCTTTTTTTGGTCGTATAAAAACTTTTTATAATCAATAATTTTACAAACCGGAGGAACAGCATTTGGAGAAATCTCTACTAAATCCAACTCTCTTTCCTGAGCCATTTCCAGTGCTTTTGCAATAGGAAATACTTCCGGTTCTAAATCATCTGCTATTACCCTTACTTCTTTTGCAAGAATACGCTCGTTAATTCTGTGTAATTCTTCCGGTTTACGAAAGTTTCTTCCTCTGTTGTTAAAGTTTTTGTTGTTAGCTATTGCCAAATTGTTAATTAATTTTAGTTAAAATTTTTATTTATTTCATCGTTGATAAGCTTAACAAATGCTTCTGTTGAAAAAGTTCCTAAGTCGCCTTCGCCATGTTTTCTAATAGATAATTGATTTGACTCAATTTCTTTTTCACCTAGAAGAATCATGAATGGAATCTTTTTTACCTCAGCATCTCTTATTTTTCTACCAACTTTTTCGTTTCTGTCGTCAACGAAGCTGCGAATATCGTAATTATTTAGCAATTCTGAAATATTTTTCGCATTTTCATTAAATTTTTCGCTAATTGGTAAAATAGCAACTTGCTCAGGAGTTAACCATAATGGGAAGTTTCCGCCACAATGCTCAATTAACACAGAAATAAATCTTTCCATAGAACCGAAAGGTGCTCTGTGTATCATTACCGGACGGTGCATTTCATTATCACTTCCTTTATATTCTAACTCAAACCTTTCGGGTAAATTATAATCTACTTGTATGGTTCCCAATTGCCAACTTCTGCCCAACGCATCTTTAACCATAAAATCTAATTTAGGTCCATAAAAAGCTGCTTCTCCTGTTTCTACAACAGTTTTCAATCCTTTTTCGTTAGCAGCATTGATGATGGCTTTTTCTGCTTTTTCCCAATTTTCGTCAGAACCTATATATTTTTGTTTGTTTTCAGGATCTCTTAATGATACTTGTGCTGTAAAATCTTCAAAACCTAAAGAATTGAATACATACAATACTAAGTCTATCACTTTCATAAATTCGTCTTCCACTTGGTCGGGACGACAAAATAAATGCGCATCATCTTGCGTAAAACACCTCACTCTTGTTAATCCGTGTAATTCTCCACTTTGTTCGTATCGGTAAACCGTTCCGAATTCAGCATAACGTATAGGTAAATCTTTGTAAGAACGAGGAGCTGTTTTATAAATCTCACAATGGTGAGGGCAGTTCATCGGTTTTAGTAAAAAAACTTCACCTTCATGCGGTGTTAAAATAGGTTGAAATGAATCTTCACCATATTTTTCATAATGACCGGAGGTTACATATAAATCTTTATGTCCGATATGTGGTGTAATTACAGGAAGGTAACCGGCTTTTATCTGAGCTTTTTTCAAAAATGATTCTAACCTTTCTCTAAGCATAGCTCCTTTTGGTAACCATAAAGGTAATCCTTGTCCTACTTTTTCTGAAAAAGCAAACAATTCTAACTCTTTACCTAACTTTCTGTGGTCTCGTTGCTTGGCTTGTTCCAATAACTCTAAATACTCGGTTAGCATTTTTTGCTTTGGAAAAGAAATTCCATAAACACGAGTAAGCTGATTGTTGTTTTGGTCGGCACGCCAATAAGCACCGGCAACATTCATTATTTTTACTGCTTTAATTATTTCCGTATTAGGAATATGTCCACCTCTACATAAATCGGTAAAATCGGAATGGTCGCAAAAAGTAATTTCGCCATCATTCAGGTTTTCAATTAATTCTACTTTATATTCGTTTCCTTCAGCTTTGTATTTTGCTAATGCATCTGCTTTAGAAACAGCACGCATTTTAAAGTCTGCTTTTTGTCGAGCCAATTCTAAAAAGGTATCTTCAATTTTTTTGAAGTCTTCTTCTCTAATTACATGTTCACCCGGATCAACATCGTAATAAAAACCATTTTCTATAGCGGGACCAATGGTTAATTTAATTCCCGGATAAAGTTTTTCTAAGGCTTGAGCCAATACGTGTGCAGAAGAATGCCAAAAAGCTTTTTTTCCTTCTTCCTGATCAAAAGTATATAACACCACAGTTGCGTCTTCGGTAATAGGTGTAGTGGTTTCAACAGTTATTCCGTTAACTTTTGCTGAAATTACATTACGAGCCAATCCTTCGCTGATGCTTTTAGCAACATCCATAGCTGAAGACCCTTTGGCTAGCTCCTTTACCGAACCGTCTGGCAGTGTTATTTTAATCATAATTACTTGTATTGAATTTTTTTAAGGGTGCGAAGTTACTAAAATTAGATTATTTGATTGGTTTTTAATACTAAACATTTCAAGAAATTTTACATGCTTAGTTAAGTAAAAAATGAGCTGGATTATTCATTTTTTTATCAAAAAAATTATGAATTAGAAAAATGTGTGTTTCAACAACTTAAAAAAAATAGCTTAAAAGTGTGTCGCTTTTTGTTTCAACAGTTAAAATAGACTTTAATTGGAAAGTGGATATTTTATTTTCAAAAATATAATGATAAAACAACGCAATTTTATGCCTTTTTTAATGACTAATAGTGTTAAGTATTTGAAATTAAACTGTTTGAAACAATGTATTTATTGTTTGTTGTTATCTATTAATCTTAAAACCAATGTGGTAATTGAGTAGGCAACTACTATTTGTATCTTTTTTAGGTGCAGTATTACTACATTGATGATGGTGCAAAAAATACTTATTCAAGGTGAATTTCTATCATAAATCCACTCCGTATCTCACGAGAATTCATGTGAAAATTGTCATTTTTCAGTCTTAAAAATATAGTATTAATATTTTTCAAAATAGGTATAATGCCGTTTTAATAACCTTATAATCAGCCTACTTTTGATTCATACATTAAAACAAAAAATTATATAAACAAATATTTAAAACAAAACATTATGAAAAAGTTAATATTAGTATCCATCTTAGTAAGTGCACAACTTTTTGCTGTTGCAGGTAACAATAATAAAAGTAAAAGTGCAAAAAACAATAAGCAAGTAAAAGCTAAAAAAGAGCATAAGTTAAATTATGACGAGTTTATTAACAAGTACGGTTCTGACGATACTTCTTTAGCAGTTATCGAAATATTTTTTGATAAAAGAGAAAATTCTGCAAAAGGTCAAATGTCATTCTTACCGCTTTCAACTGCCATAGCGGTTGTATTCCCTCCAATTGGCGTTGGGTTAATGGCTGTTTCTACACCACTCTTTGTTAATGGTTTAATTGTAAACCAAAAGTATAATAGAAAAAAATTAAAAAACATCTTAGAAGAATATGAATCAACTAATGAATTGCCAATTAAGTTGCAAAACAAAGTGAATGATTTTATTGAAGATGAACAAGAATATGAGCGTTACTACGAAGATAAATTAGTAGAATATCAAAGAGTAAGAGTTCAAGCAAATCCAACTACTACTGGTAATGATGTGGTAGTTCAAAAGAATAATTAAAAAGTAAGTTTTTTAATTATATTTCATAGTTTTAGTTTTAAAAGTGGTTGTCGATATTTTCGGCAGCCATTTTTAATTTTTAGGCAAGACTAAAGGTTTTACACTGTCAAATTCTCATACCGATAATACAAACATCATCCACTTGTTCCAGACCACCTTTCCACTCTTTAAAGTGTTGTTCTAAAATGATTTTTTGTTCGCTCATGCTTTTATCCTGAATACTTAAAAGCAAGTTTTTGAAAGGTTTATACATCATTTTTTTGCCTTTTTCGCCACCAAACTGATCGGCATATCCATCAGTAAACACATAAATAGTGTCGCCTTTTTTTAATGAGATATCGTGAGTGGTGAATGGTGTAGGATTATCCACTTTGCCAATAGATTGTTTGTTCGGTTTAATTTCAATAAGTTCATTTTCGCCCGCTGTATTTTTAGAAATAATATAAAGTGAATTGTTGGCTCCGGCATATTGCAGTGTTGCAGAACTTTCGAAAAGCTTGAGGCTGCAAAGAGCAATGTCCATTCCGTCTTTTACTTCGTCTTCACTTTTTTCAAATTCTTGAACTACAATTTCTCTGGTTCTGTCAAGAATTTCGCCTGGTGTTGTTAGTTTAAATTCATTAACACTTCTTTTTAAAGCATTGTTGCAAATTACACTCACCATAGCTCCCGGCACTCCATGTCCGGTACAATCGCATGCAGCGAAGAAAATAAGTCCCTCTTCATTTTTAGCAGCTTGCTTTACTGTGTTCGTAATGATGTTGAGAGTAGGGCTTTCTAACCAATAGAAATCACCACTTACCACATCTTTAGGTTGGTAAATCACAAAACAATCTTTTAAATGTTGTTCAACAATTTTTATAGGAGGAATAATGGCTTGCTGAATTCTTTTGGCATAATCTATAGAATCTCTAATTTCCTTGTGTTGAGCTTCAATTTCATACTTTTGTTGTACAATAAGAATATTGGCTTTTTTCTTAAGTTTATAGCTTCTGTAAGCTAACAATCCTAATATAGAAACAATTACAAGAAAAATTACAGAAAGCCAAATGATATTTTTTTGTTCTTCAATGGTGGAAGTTTTGGTTTCAATAATTTTGTATTGATTCTGGATGTAAGCTTCATTGTTTTTTACCAATTGTTCTTTTTCGGTAAGTTCTTTTTCTGTTTCGGCAAATTGAGTTTTAATTTTTAAGAGTTTGTTTTGTTCTTTTTCTAGTATCTCTTGTTGTTCGGCAAGTTTTATTTGTTTGGCAGTTATAGTAAAATTTAAATCATTTAAACTATTTTCTTGTAAAGCAATTTTAGTTTGTTGTTGTTGTATGGTAGCTTTTCTTTCATCAAGCATTTTGTTTGATGCTTCAACCATGGCGGCTTTTTCTGCCAATTCTTTTTTCTGATTTTCAAGAATGGATTTATTGGCAACAATTTCTGCTGTTAATTTTTTTTGCTGTTCTAAAAGAGCTTCTAAATCTTTGGTTTGGACAACTACCTTTTCATTTTGAGATAAGCTTAATGTTTCCATCTTTTCAGTTAAAGATTCCCAATCTCTTTTAGTTTTTATGGCAATGGTTTTTATGGCAATATTTACTTTTAAACCAACAGCATTGCATTTTTCTTCATTAAGTTCAAACTCAATTTTATCATTTATCATGATAAAATTAATCATAGATTGTCCGTAAGGATAATGTTCGCTAACTAATAAAACCGGTTCTTTTTTAACTTTTTTGTAAATATCTTTAATGGGGTATTTTTCGGGATCATCAAAATAAAGCACCTGAAGTTCATTTAATTTTGTATCATAATTAACACGTATTATTTTTAATGGAATGTCGTTTACATTTTTTTCAGTAGCAATCTTTTCTAACCCATTAAAAATGTAGTTATAATCATCGCCCATTACACCTATTTTAAACTCTTTAAGGTTATTAATATTAGGCCATTCTATGTATTTAGAGAAATTGTAAATGAAAAGTGCTTTTTTTTCTCCAATTGCTTTTTTTTCTGCCGTTTGAGAAAATGAAGAAGTGAAGAAGGAAAGAAAGAATAATATGATTAGGAATCGTTTCATCTTTTGTATCTGGTTTTCAAAAATAGACTAAATTTCCAACAATCAACAAATTACTTATAAATTGTTTCCTTCTTGAGGTAAATCTGTATTGTTAGTAGTGGTTGTTTTTACATAGTTGTTTGGGGAAGAGTCGGATATGGTGTTATTTTCGCATTTTATGGTTCGTGAAGGAAAATTCTGCATCAATTGATAATCGTGAGTAGCCATAAGAATTGCCTTTCCTTTTTTACTGATTTCAAAAAGCAGTTTAATAATTTCTTCAGAAGTTTCCGGATCTAAGTTTCCTGTTGGTTCGTCAGCTAAAATTAAATCGGGTTCGTTAAGTAACGCACGTGCAATAACAACTCTTTGTTGTTCACCACCGGAAAGTTCATGAGGGAATTTAAAACCTTTATTGGTTAGACCAACACTTTTGAGTACTTCTTCAATACGTTCATTCATTTTTTGTTTGTCTTTCCAGCCGGTAGCTTTTAAAACAAAATTTAAATTATCATGAATACTTCTGTCTGAAAGCAATTGAAAATCCTGAAAAACAATACCAAGCTTTCGTCTTAAAAAAGGAATTTGGCTCTTTTTAAGTTTGGTTAAATCAAAATCGCAAACACATGCTGCTCCTTCTTTTAGAGGTAAATCACCATACAAAGTTTTAAGCAAGCTACTTTTACCCGAACCGGTTTTACCTATTAAATAAACAAACTCTCCTTTATCTATCTGAATAGAAATATCTTGAAGGATTAAACTTTGTTTTTGGAAAATTTTTGCGTTTTCAATTGAAATAATCATGCTAATTATATAGTTATGAATAAAGGAACAAATTTATTTATTATTTGACGATTGTACTTACCAATTGCTTGATTTTAAAAAAATAATGTCAACACTACAACGTTGAAAACTTGGATAGATGCATGTCTCAAACTCAAGTTTACGTTCTAATTTTACCGAATACAATCATTAAATTGGGAATAAACTAATGGTATTAAAACGAATTTTAATTTTATGTGTGGTTTTAAGTGCAGTTTCAATAGTTATTGCACAGAAAACATCCATTTATACACACGATAATCGGGAATACAACGAAGGGTTAGAGTTGTATGACAAAGAAAAATTTAGTGCTGCTCAGGAAGTTTTTGAAAACATCATAAAAGGCACTTCAGATAAAAAATCTGAAATGGTGGTAAATGCTTCTTATTACCATGCACTTTGCGGTTTAGAGCTTTTTAATGATGATGCTGAGGCGTTATTGATTGAGTTTGTACTTAAATATCCAGAAAGTCCGAAAGTAAAATTGGCTCATTTTCATTTAGGGAGATATTATTTTAGAAAAAAGAAATACGATAAAACATTGCAGTGGCTTGAGTTGATTGATGTGTATGATTTATCGGAAGAAGATAAAGCAGAATATTATTTTAAAAAAGGATACAGTTATTTTGAAGAAGAAAATTTAGAAAAAGCTTCAGCAGCTTTTTTTGAAATTAAAGATACGGATAATGCATATAGTGCTGCTGCCAAATATTATTACGCACATATTGCTTACTTGCAAGGTAAATATGAAGCTGCTTTGCAAACTTTTTTGATGATTAAAAATGATGAAAAGTTCTCGCCCATAGTTCCTTATTATATTACTCAGATATATTATTTACAAGAAAATTATGAGGAACTTATTGCTTATGCTCCGGCTTTGTTAGATACCGCAATTCCTAAAAGAGTAGGGGAGATTTCTCGACTAATTGGAGATGCTTATTACAGGACCGATAAGTTTAATGAAGCTATTCCTTATCTTAACAAATATATTAAAGAAAAGCCTTATGAAGCCAATAGAGGAGACTATTACCAGTTAGGTTATGCTTATTTTAAAGCGGATAGTTGTAATGAAGCATTGCCTTGGTTGAAGAAGTCTATTTTTAAAAGTGATAGTTTATCTCAAGTTGCTCATTACCATTTGGCAGAGTGTTACCTTAAACTCGGAGAAAAACGTCAGGCACAAAGTTCGTTTAGAGAAGCAGCGGTAATCGATTTTGATGCTCAAATTCAGGAGGATGCTCTTTTTAGTTTTGCTAAAATTTCTTACGAATTATCTTTTCACCCATTTAATGATGCGATAAGAGCTTTTGAAAAATTTATTAATACTTATCCTAATTCAACAAAACTAAATGATGCTTATGAATTCTTGGTTGCTGTTTATTTTACCACCAAAAATTACAAAGCTGCGTTAGAATCGTTAGAAAATATTAAAAAATTAGATCCCCAATTACAAGAAGCCTATCAGAAAATAGCTCATTACAGAGGGGTAGAATTGTTTAACAATCAAAATTATGCTAGTGCTATTGTACATTTTGATAAATCTGATAAATACCCCATATTGGGTGATTTAAAAATTAAAAATACTTTTTGGAAAGCAGAAGCCAATTATAGACTAGATGCTTATAGCGATGCTATTGCCCTTTATAAAAAAGTAATTTATGAACCTAATGCTATTAGTTATTCATTTTATAATGAAGCGCATTATAATTTGGGATATTCTTATTTTAAATTAAAAGAATATGACAATGCTCAGAGTTGGTTTAGAAAATATATTCAAAACGATAAAACAGGTAAATCTAAAACAAAAAATGATGCCTTGAATAGAATAGGAGATTGTTTCTTTATTAATAAAGAATATAAATCGGCAACAGAATTTTACGATAAAGCAGCCATGATGGGGACTTATCAGTTAGAATATTCGCTTTACCAAAGTGCAGTTGCAAATGGTGTTATGGGGAATTACGATGATAAAATTAACTTGTTGAATACCTTAATTAACCAAAAACAAGCGTCTCATTTATTAGATGATGCTATTTATGAATTAGCGAAAACACAGCAAGAAAGAAATAAAAATGACTTGGCTTTAGCTAATTTTAATTTGTTGATTAATGAACATCCAAACAGTACTTATATTAGCAAAGCCTTATTAAAAAGAGGATTGATTTATTACAATAAAAAAGAAGATGATAAAGCATTGGCCTCTTTCAAAAAAGTAGTTGACGATTACTCGGGAACTGATGAAGCTAAACAAGCGCTTAGTACCATTAAGAAAATTTATATAGATAAAGGAGATATTACTCAATATGAAAATTACTTGGCAGGGTTAAATAATGTAGATTCCACTCAGTTGGTAATGGATAAAGATTATTTTGAAGTTGCTGAGAATAATTACATGAGTGGAGATTGTAATAAAGCAACGAATGATTTTACTAAATATTTAGAGAAATATCCTAACGGAAATTATAAAATTCAGGCACATTACTACAAAGCTGTTTGCGAAAGAAAGGCTGGGTTTAAAGATGAAGCATTGTTAGACTTTAGTGAAGTAATAAAATATCCAAAAAATGCTTTTACAGAAGATGCCTTACTTAATGCTGCCAAGTTGAGTAAAGAATTAGGTAAAACCGAAGAGGCATTAAATTATTTTAGCAAATTAGAGTATTTAGCTGATATGCAGGAAAATGTATTTTTAGCTCAGGTAGAACAAATGCGTTTAAACTTTGAATTGGAAAACAATGATAACACGATAAAATACTGCGAGTTAATTATAAATAAAGATAATAATAACGCTAATCTGTTAGCAGAAACACATTTAATTTATGGAAAAACTGCCATTAGAAAAGATGATTATAATTTGGCTTTTAAAGAGTTTACTACAGCAGCAACAGCAAAAAATAAATTTGGAGTAGAAGCAAAATACAATGTAGCTAATATTTTATATATGAGAGGAGACAATGATTTGTGCGAATCGGAAGTCTTTAGTTTAATAAAAACCTTTCCATCTTACGATTTTTGGATAGGAAAATCATTGATTTTATTGGCTGATAATTATGTTGCTAAAGAAGATTTATTTCAAGCAAAAATTACACTGAAGAATGTTAAGGACAATAGTAAATACCCGGAACTGGTATCTACCGCTACAGAAAAGCTAAACATTATTGAAGCTCAAGAAAGCCAGAGAGAAAAACAAGAGGAAGAGCAAATAGAATTGAAACTGTATGACAATGTAAAATTAGATGACTTGTTTTACGAAGAAGAAAAAATTGAAGAAGAAATTAACCAACCTAAAAATGAAGATGAAAATGAGTAACAAAAACAGCAGTAGATTACTTTCTCCATATACAAAAGGATGGTTGCTTTTGTCGATGTGTTTTAGCCTGATTTTTACTCAAGCTCAAAACTCAAGTTTAGACTCAACAACTGTAATTAATGTTGAAGAATATAAACCATTTTTAAATGAAGCACATAAAATTAAAAGCAACCCTGTTATTCAGGATACATTTAAAATTATTCCTCAACTGAGATATTCATTTTTGGAGAAAAACATGCCTGTTTCTTTTAATATAGATACCATTAAACATGCTAAAGTTGTTGGAGAACCGTTAACAAAATTATATAGAGGCTATGCAAAAGTGGGGTACGGAACCAATGGAACAACTGTGGCAGATGTGTTTTATAATTCAACCAGAAATAGAGATTATGCTTGGGGAGTTCATGCCGGACATTTATCTTCTTCAGGATTAAAAGATGTAGGAAGATCTGCTTTTAGTGATAATCATTTTGGTTTGTATGGTAAAAAGTTTTCCAGACAATTTACATGGAAATTAGGATTTGATTACGATAGAAATGCAGTTCATTATTATGGTATTCCTGATAGTTTGCCTGTTCAATATACTCCATCGGAAGGAATACAGCAGCAGTTATTAAATAAATATACAGGTGTTTTTAGTCTTTCGAGAAACTTTACCGATACCAATCAATTCGATTATAATGCTGATGTGAAATACTATCATTTAAAAGATGTTTTTGGAGTTAGTGAAAATAACATTCAGGTTGATGGTAGATTTAACAAATACCACAAAAGAGAATTATATGAATTGGGGGTGAAAGTAAATTATAACAAACTTACGAATGACTTAGAACTTAAAAATACTATATCTGTAGGATTAATTCCGCAAATAAGTACGCAAACCAGTAAGTGGAAATTTAACTTAGGAGCAGGTTTGTTTGTTAACTCTCAACAATTATTAGAAGAAGAAAACGATTTTCATTTTTATCCTATAGCTGAGTTTAAATACAATATTGTTGATGATATTATTATTCCATATGTTGGAATAAAAGGAGGAATTATAAATAACAACTTCAATACTTTTTTTGCAGAAAACCCTTTTGTAAATGCGGATGTTTTAGCGGTATTAAACAGTAATCAGAAGTATGATGTTTATGGTGGAATTAGAGGAAGTATAAGTGATAAAATTAGCTTTAAAACAAGTGTGAGTAAGCAAAAAATAGACAATCAACCATTGTATGTAAAAGAGCATGCTACAGTACTTCAAAATAAATTTAATGTAATTTATGATGAAATCACTTTCTTTAACATAAATGCAGAAATAGCTTATCAGAAATTAGAAAAAATAAAAGTGTTATTTACTGCAGACTATTTTGCTTATGAAGCAGCAAAAGAATTAGAAGTATGGCACAAGCCCGAGTTTAAAACTATGGTATCCGGAATTTATGATTTGTCAGATAAAATTTTGGTACGATTAGATGTGTTTGTATTAGGAAAACAATATGCTAAAATATATACTACAACTGCAACTACAGAAGGAATTATTACAACACCGGAAGCAAAAGAATTAGGCGGATTGGTAGATGTAAATGTTGGTTTTGAATACAGATATACCAAAAAACTATCGGCTTTTATTAATTTTATGAATATTGGCTCGGTTGAATATGAAAAGTATCAAGATTATGCAACGCAACGATTTAATATTTTAGGAGGACTAACCTATAGTTTTTAATTCTGATAATCAATAAACTAAAAATAGTAAAAAGTCAATAAATAAATTTATTGACTTTTTTTGTGTTTGAATTTCTCTTATAGATGTAACTTCGTACCTTTTTTTATATAAAAATGAGGGTAAAATTATATTTATTATTAAGCTTATTAGTAGCTTCTTCTATACTTAAAGGGCAAGAAACACTTCCAATAACAAAACAAATAAACAAAGGTAAAGTTTACATTTTGTGGGGATGGAATCAAGATTGGTACGCTCCATCAAGCATACATTTTACAGGTACAGATTATGATTTTATTTTAACAGATGTTAAAGCTCATGACAAGCAATCTGATTTTAATTCACAAACTTATTTTCATCCAAAATATATTACTTATCCACAAACTAATTTAAGGTTGGGTTATTATATTTCTGATAAGTACGATGTATCTATAGGAGTAGATCATATGAAATACGTTATTTCTAGTGTTCAAGATGTGAGAATTAGAGGACATATTAGAGATGAATCAATTTATGCAGGAGAATACATTAATAGTCCTTTTCATATCAATGAGAATTTTTTAAGATACGAACATACGGATGGATTAAATTACATAAATATTGAACTAACCAGAAATGATAATTTATTGCATCAGTTTGCAAGCATAAATCCAGGTAAATTTCAGTTAAACTCTATGTTAGGTTTTGGATTAGGTCCTGTTTTACCAAAATCCAATGTTACGTTATGGAATAATGTAAGAAATGATGAGTTTCATTTTGCAGGATATGGGTTTTCGGGTAAAGCAGGATTTAATGCTATTTTTTATAAGTATTTCTTTCTTAGAACAGAGTTCAAGGCAGGTTTTATAGATTTACCGGATGTTAGAACATCTATAGACATTGAAGATAGAGCTAGTCAGAATATTTTATTTGTTGAATGGTACTTTGCTTTTGGTATGATGTTTCAACTAACGAAGTAATTATTTTTTTTAATAAAAAAGAGAATAGAGCTAAGGTTTTAGTGAATTTAATTACGTAAGGTTAGTCGAGCCAAATAACCATAATGATCATCTTCAAAAATTAATTTGCAATTTAAATTGGCTTTTACAGCATGTTCTTCTAGCTTTTTAAAATTCACAAACAACCATGAGAATTCTGCTGATAACTTATTATTGTATTTCATTTGGTAAGTAACCTCACCATAGTAATCGCCATTTAGATTTAACCAAATAGAACCATCTTTTTCCCTAAACATGTATTTGATGTCTGATGAGTCTAATAAAATTTGCCCACCCTTATTTAGCAACGCAGCAGCATGGTTAAGAAAATGAGTCAGCTTATTTAGTTTTTGAGCAATACCAACACCATTCATTAATAACAAAACAGTATCAAATTGTTGATTGTTAAACTCTATAAAATCCGTTTGTAAAGCATTTAATCCACGTTCTTTCATTACTTCAACAGCTCCTTCAGAAACATCAATAGACAACACATCTAAGCCTTTATCTTTTAAGATTAAACTATGTGTTCCACTTCCTGCTCCAACATCTAATACTTTTCCATAACAAAGTGCTAAAGCTTTTTGTTCTAACTCGGGTAATTGATCTGCTTTTCTGAATAAGTAATTTAGAGGCAATTCATCATCTTCAGCAATAGAAGAAATTACTGTAATATTTTCTTTGTTATTACCTTTAAAGTAATCTTTTAAAGCACTGCCTAAAATATCGTTGTTGGACATAATGGTTAGATAAGTTGTCTCGATTTTATTTCTAAATATTTATTAATAGAATTGATGGTTAAATTTTCGGGAGCGGTATATATAGTTTGAATTCCGTTCTGATTTAGTTTTTTCATAATCAGTTTTTTTTCAAAAATAAATTTCTCGGCAATGGTTTGTCTGTAAACATCAGTAGTATTGTAAACATCTTTTTTAGTGATAGCGGTAAGTTCAGTGTTTTCAAAGAAAATACAAATTAAAAGATGATTTTTAGCAATACCTTTTAAGTAAATAAGTTGCCTGTCTAAACTATCGAGTGTTTCAAAATTGGTAAACAGCAGCATTAAACTTCGTTGCGGAACTTTATATTTTATAGTGCTGTAGAGCATTTCATAATTACTTTCGGCAAAACCTGTTTTTTGTTTATAAAGCAATTCCATAATTCGTTGCATTTGTAAGCCTGAATTATCTGTTTTAAGTACGTTTTTAATTTTATTATTAAAAGTAATAATGCCCGGTTTATCGTATTTTTTGGCAATTATATTAGATAAAACTAACGAAGAATTGATAGCATAATCTAGCAAGGTAAGTCCGTTAAACGGCATTTTCATACTTCGTCCCATATCAATTATGCAATATACATTTTGCGATTTCTCTTCTTGATATTGGTTAATCATTAATTTTCCTTTTCTAGCAGTAGCTTGCCAGTTGATGGTTTTAAAATCATCACCTGCAGTATATTCATTAATTTTTTCGAATTCGGTATTTCTGCCAATTTTCCTAATTTTTTTAATACCTGTTTGAGTGAGATGATTAGAAAAAGCAATAAGTTCATACTTTTTCATTTGCAAAAAAGAAGGATAAACAGCCACATCTTTTTCTTCGGAAAAAACAAACTTTCTTTCCATAAAACCTATATTGGCAGATGTATAAACATTAAGTTTACCGAAATTATATTCACCACGTTGGGTTGGTGTAACGGTATAGTTGATTAGTTTCTTTTTTCCTTTTGTTAAACTAATATTAAATGCTAAATTTCGTTCTTGAAATTGAATAGGCACTTCATCAATAATACTTAAATGAGCATCAAACGGATAATTATTCTCTATAATTAATTGAATTTGATTAGCATCTCCGTTAGAAAGTCTGTCGCTAATTAATCTGCTGGCAACAATTCCATTAGTTTGTTTGTAGAGCAGAAGAATATCAATACCCAATAAAATTAAAATGGCTATAAAAGCAAAAATGCCAATAGAAAAAAAGATATTGAAAATAAACCCTATACAAAAAACCACTACTAAAGCTGAAAGGCAATAGAAGAGAAAAGGTTTTAGGTATAACGATTTTAAAAACTGCATTATAATTATCTTGGAATTTCTATTTTTTCAATTAATCTGTCAATAATTTCGTGTGGCAAAGCACCTTCCATTTCTTTTTCGGGAGTTAGAATTATTCGATGTTTTAATACATGTGGAGCAATAAACTTTACATCATCAGGTGTGATAAAATCTTTACCATTCATTGCCGCGTGAGCCATCGCACTTTTTAAAATGGCTAAAGAAGCTCTTGGTGAAGCTCCTACAAAAATAGCAGCATCGCTTCTTGTAGCGCCAACAATTTTAGCGATGTAAGCAATAATGTTTTCATCGGCATGTACTTGGTTTACTTTTTTTCTGAACTCAGTAATTTGGTTGGCAGTAAGCATTTTATCTACAGCAGAAATATCAATTTTATTTTTTTGCTGATGGAAGTTGAGTAACAATTGTTTCTCGGCACCCTCAGTAGGGTAGCCTACTTCTATTTTAAATAAAAAACGATCTAATTGAGCTTCAGGAAGGCGGTAAGTTCCTTCTTGTTCAAGCGGATTTTGTGTGGCAATTACCAAAAAAGGTTCAGTCATTTTATAGGTGGTTCCATCACTGGTTATTTGATGTTCTTCCATTACTTCAAACAAAGCTGCTTGCGTTTTTGCTGGAGAACGATTAATCTCATCAATTAAAATAATGTTGGAGAATAAAGGCCCTTTTCTAAATTCAAAATCAACAGTTTTTGGATTAAAAATAGCAGTTCCAATAATGTCTGAAGGCATTAAATCGGGTGTAAACTGTATTCTGGAAAAATCTACAGAAATACTATGCGCTATTAGTTTGGCGGTAAGTGTTTTGGCAACTCCCGGTACACCTTCGATTAACACATGCCCATCAGAAAGAATAGCAATCAGTAATAAATCTATCATTTGTTCTTGACCGATAATTATACTGTTTAGCTTAGCTTTTATTTGCTGTGTCACTTGTTGAATTTCAGATAAATCTATTCTTGCTTTAAAAGAAGAGTTGTTGTTAGCCGATTCGTTTGGTAAATTTTCTTCCATGATTATCGTATTTTATTTTTATGAAAAGCTTTAATTAATTGGTTTAAATGTAATAATTCTGTTTCAGAAAGCGATTTTTTAGTTGAAATAGTATTGAATTCGTTGATAAGTTGTTCGGCAAACTTCATTTCTACACCAGATTTTCTTGCCAGTTGTTTCTTAAAATCATTATCTAATTGTTGAGTATTGAGTAAGTAGTTAGTTCTCACATTTTCGAGGAAATAAATGATTTTTTTATTAGCTAAATCTAAATGATTTTTTTGATGGTAATACATCTGCGAAACAACTTCAACAAAATCTGTAGTGGCATTGCTCAGAGGTTCAATAACAGGAATAATGCGTTGTCTTCTTTTAATGTTAAAAATAATATAAGCTAATAAAGTAAATAAGGCTAAAAAGTAAGCAAATTTTAAAGCAGGGTTGGATAAAATAAACCGAAGGGGAGATGTAATGATAGGTTTTCCAATTTTGTAGTAATCATCCCAAATGAGGGTGTTTTTATCCAAATAACTTAAGGCATTAAAAGCGTAAGAATAGTTTAAACTATCGGTTAAAAAATAATTGGTAAAAGCAGCAGGTAAAGTATTAATATAAATCTTCCCTTTACCATGTTTTATAGCAATAAAGTTGACTTCTTGTTGATAATCAATATTTTTCAAGTTGTAAATTTCGGAATGCCCCAACACTGTTGTATTGGTTGTATCAAAATTGGTAAGGTAAAAGTGGAAAATGTTTTTATGAAAAATATAAGGAGAATCTTGTCGGATATTTTTGTTTTCAAAATTGATATGAATGGGAGACTTGTTTTTTTCATTGTAATAGAAATTATAATTTCCATCAGTAGCAATATTAAATGTGTCAGCAAAAAGTCCATAAAATTCTCGGGCAGCTATAAAAGCGGTATTTCCTTTGTAAATGGCATTTAAAAGTTTTTCAGTTTCAGCTTTATCAGGACTAAATTTATTATTGATAAACAAGTAGTTAAAGTCGTTTAAAGAATCTAATGCGGTATAAATGGGTTCGTTTACGTGTAGTATTTTTTGGTTGGGAAAAAGTTCAGGAAGCAATTCGTGGAGTACAAAACATCCGTAAGGAATTTTATCTTTTTTAGTGTAGTTTTCAGCCCAGTTAATAGGTTTGGGAGCATTGTATTGAAAATATACAGCCAAAACAAATAAGACTATTAAAACAAGATAATATTTAATGTATTTTTTCAAGTAAGCTTAATGGTTGGTTATTTTATTATGCATATCATTAAAAATAAGCATGGTTTCATCAAAATGATTTTCATTAATGGTAAATTCTCCGTACCAAACATGCTCAAAAACTACAGTAGTCTTTTTAAATGGTGTTTGTAGCTTGGATTGTTTTAATTCGGCAATATAATCTAAATTCGTTTTGTCAGCTTTCCAAGTAATTAAATCTTCATCCGTAAGGGTTTTTAATAGTTTTAAATAAGACAAGCGGATGGCATTTTTATAATCTTTTTCAGTAATGGCATTGGTAATAAGTTGGTTAAAATCCATCTCATGAATATTTTCATCTTCATGAATAAAACCAACTTTGTTGGTTGCAGATTTACCTCTAAAAACGCTTTTTATTTCATGTCTGAACAGTCGGTAGATAATTAAAATAAGTGCTGCAGCAACAATTGTCCATATTAAAATATCCCAAAAAATGGGAGGAAGATTATTGCTTACATATTTATTAAAAAGCTTGTTTAACCATCGCTTAAAAGCTTCCCAAGGAGACTCTGCTGGTGGTGGAATACGGTCGTATAAAAATTCTTTATCGTTTGTGTATTTCTCAATAGATTCGTCAGCTACTTTTTTTACATCAATGGTACTTGAAGAATCAATTTTTACTTTTAGTGTATCATTACTGAAAACACTTAGCTTCAGACTAAGCAGACATAGTAATATAAAGTAACGCAGTAATAATTGAACATTAAGCATAAATTAGAGTAGCTTGTTTAAATGGTTATATCTTCGTTGTCTTCTGAAGTATTACCAATAGCGTCAATTTTTTTCATTAAACCTCCTCCAAAAACTTTTTCATTACAGCTAAAATAGTGGAAGACAACGATAACTAAAAATACCACATTGGTTAGATTGGTCCCTATGGTTGCTATAACGTTAAAGCTAGTAAGTAAAACAGAGCTAGTTTCTACAGCCGCATTTTGTATGCTATTTAGTTGAATCATAACGGTATAAATTAACTGAGGTATACTAAAAACAAATCCAATAACACCAACAATTAATTGAGAAATAAAAATTAATATCCAAGTATTTCCAAAGTTGTTTTTAGCTAATAGATAAGCTTTATTTAGAGCAGCAAAATTTCCAATACGTTCTTTAATTCTAATAGGATAAACAGCAGTTATAACAAACAGGAGAGGAGGACCAACTACCATTAAAGCTATAAAAATAGCAAACATAATTAAGCCCATCAAAATTCCACCCATCATGGCAAAAAGTCCTATAATTATACCTAAAGCAATTAGAAGTAGAATAAATATTCCTAGTAGGAAAAAGAAAGTAGAAATTAGCATTCCCAGATCTTTTAGGAATGCATTCCAAACATCATTAACAGTAAATTTTGCACCATTATGTTTATCGTACAGAAAAATATACTCGTAAGTAACGCCAAGTATAACAAGGCTAGAGGCTATGGCAATAATAATGACTAAAAAATATACAGGAGAGAAGAATTGTAAACTTTCAAGGTCATCAGGGTTGAAAGTTTGAATATTAAAAATGTTTTGGACATAAATACTCATTAAAATTGCATTAAGCAATAATAATGGTCCGGCTAAAAACAGTAGGGACGAGAAAAAAAGTTTAAAATTTTCTTTAATAAAAGTAAATGAAACAGTTAGTGTACTGCTAAAGTCTCTTTCTTTTTCGAAATCTATTCTTTCTTGATTCATAGTTGAAATATTTAATTAGGCTTATATTTTGTGTATATGTTATTTGGGTAAATGATAAAATACCAAATGATAAAACTTAGTGAGCCGAAGATAATAAATAATGATAAATAAACAGGCATTTCTGTATGTCGAGTTACAAAGCCTTCTAAAAAACCGGCAGTTATAAAAATAGGGACTAAGCCAATAACTATTTTCAAACCATTTTTAGCTCCTCGAATAAAAGAACTACTTCTTGGATAAGTTTTGGGGAAAAGTATACTATTGCCCATAGTTATTCCTGCTGCTCCGGCAATAATTATGGCAGAAATTTCTAGCGTTCCATGAATCCAAATAGTGAGAAACGACTCAAACAATAGACCTTTAGCAGCAAAAAAATACTGAAAGGAACCTAGCATAACACCATTAAAGAATAAAATAAATCCGGTTCCAAATGAGAAAAACAATCCAAGAACAAAAGCGACAAATGAAACACGGATGTTATTTATGGTAATACCCAAAAACATGTCCAATTCTTTAGATTGTTTGTAAACTGCCATAGGGTCATCATTTTCAATGTTTTCTAAGGTCATATTTACATAAGCATCACCTAAAATAAGTCGTACAAAACTATCATCATATTTAGCTGAAATCCATCCTATAACTCCGGAAATAAAAAAAATAAGAAAAGCGATAAACAACTGTTGGTGGTGTTTTTTTATTACTAAAGGTAATTCTGTTTTCCAGAAAGTTATAAAACGTCTGTTGCTTTCTTTTTTATTTTGATAAATTTCATGATGAACAGTAGCAGCAAGTTGGTTAAGATATTCGGTGGTAGTAGATTTCGGATAATAAGTTTTAGCAAAAGCTAAGTCGTTGGTAAGTTGTATAAATAAATCAGCATTTTCATCAGGGGTAATTTTCACCTTTTGATGAATGAGCTGTTCCATCTTTTTCCACTTATCGGCATTCTTTTTTATAAAAACGACTTCTTTCAATAGGAGTGAGGTTTATTTTCTGGATACTACACAGTTTTCCATTACTAACATGTCCATTTCTGTTCGTAAATAACAACTTAATGCTTCTTTTGGTGTATTTACAATAGGTTCATTTTCATTGAAAGAGGTATTCAACAAAATTGGGGTTCCTGTTTTTTGGCGAAATTTTTCAATTAAATCGTAATATCGATCACCTTTTTCTACAGTTTGCAAACGTCCTGTTCCATCAACATGAGTAACAGCAGGAATTTCGGCATGTTTTTCTTTTTTTATTGGGTAAACTTTTTCCATAAAAGGAACTTTGTCTGTTTTTTCAAAATACTCAGAAACATATTCCTCTAAAATAGAAGGAGCAAATGGCCGGAAGCTTTCTCTACGCTTTATCTTTGCATTTAATAATTCTTTGGCATCTGTTCTTCTTGGATCAACAATAATAGAACGATGTCCTAATGCTCGAGGACCAAATTCTGCTCTTCCCTGAAACCAGCCGATTACTTTTCCATCTACTAAGGCATTCGAAACAATTTCTAATAATTCTTCATCATTGTATTTAGTGTATTCAATGTTCTCCGATTTTAGGCAAGCTTCTACTTGCTCATTACTTGATTTTGCACCTGTATAAGCATTGTATATTGCAGGAAGTCTGTCATTTTCTAAAATATGATTATATAACCACAACGCAGAACCTAAAGCGGTTCCTGCATCGTGTCCTGCAGAAGGAATATAGACATTTTCAAAAGTAGTTTTTTCTAAAATTTTACCATTAGCTACCGAATTTTGAGCTACTCCACCGGCAATACAAATGTTTTTTAACCCTGTTCTTTTTTGTAAATGGTTTAGAATGTGGAAAATTAATTCCTCGGTAATTCGTTGTACAGATGTAGCAATATCTTTATGTTTTTGAGTTAATTCTTCACCTTTTTGTCGAGCTGGACCTAATAAATTTTCTAATTCTTTTGAGAAAATGGCTTCAATATGTGGATCACCATTTTCCCAACTCATGCTAACACCTTCTTTAGCATGTGTAAAGTATTTAGTATTTAACTCAAAAAGGCCATTGTCTTTAAAAATAATAACTTTTTTTAATTCATCCACAAATTTTGGTTCACCGTATGGAGCTAGTCCCATTACTTTATATTCATCGCCATAATGTGGGAAACCTAAGTACTGAGTTAATGAGGTATAAAATATACCGGCAGAATGAGGATAAATAACTTGATCTAGAACTTCAATCTTTTTCCCCTTACCAGTTCCAATCATAGTGGAAGTAAAATCACCAAAACCATCAATAGAAAGGATAGCTGCTTCATCGAAAGGCGAAGCGAAGAAAGCACTAGCCATATGACTTCTGTGGTGTTCGATATTTTTAACTTCTGCTTTAATAGCATCTTCAGGGATATTTAATGCTTTACTCAATTCGGCTTTGGTGCTAATTACTTTTTTAGAATTTTCTAAACGAGCTTTCAGTGATTTTACAGTTAAAATCGTTTTTAAAGCATGAAATACTTTTTTATGGATATTAGCCGAGGGGTCACGAGAAATAGTAATGTAATCTACCTGAGTAATATCAATATTAGCTTCACTCAAGCAAAACTTTATAGCTTCTGAGGGAAATCCTGCCCAATGTTTTATTCTTCTAAATCTTTCTTCCTCAGAGGCAGCAATTATAATTCCATTTTTTAAAATACAGGCGGATGAATCGCCATGATATGCATTTATTCCTAATATGTACATTTTTTTATTATTTCCTGCAAAATTTGCATATTAATGCAAATTTCAACTGTTTTTTATATTAACTATTTGAGTTGCTAAATTAGTAATTCCCTTTACAATTGAAAAAGTTGTTTATATTGTCCAATTAATGATTGATTATTAGTTACTTGTTGCGAGTAATTAAAGGCATTTTTAGCCATTTCATTAAAAGTAATTTCATCCATACTGGCTACTTTATCAATAATTGTAGTAAATTGTTCAGGATTAGATAAATTAATATCAAAACCAACATTTAGAGTTGTTAAGTTTCGCCAAGGGGTTTTGTCGGAAATTATCGGTACACAAGCATTTGCCATGGCTTCAATAATGATATGTCCAAAGTTTTCACCTGTTGACGGTAACAATAGTGCATCGTATTGTTGTAGGGTAGCGTCAATTTCGTGGTGAGGCAAAGCACCTTTATAATTTACTTTAACATTAACGGGTAGTTCGTTAATAGTTTTCAAGCATTCGTTCCAATATTCCTGATTGTAGATGGGGCCGTAAATATTAAAAAGTATGTTTTGGTTACAGTTTTCTAGTATTTTAATGGCATACAAGATGTTTTTTTCGGGAGCTATTCGGGCAATTGAAATAAGTTTTAAGGTATTTTTAGGTTTAGTTTTTTTAGTAAAAGCTCCTATTTTTTGTTTAGGAAGATTGTTAGCAACAACAATTTGTGTATTTTTTCCAAAAACTGCTTCTATGTCTTTTTTTTCTTCATTAGTAGTAGCATGAAAAGTAATGTTTCGGAATAATCTCACCCATTTTATAAATTGAGTAAAAACTTTCTTTTTTGTCTTTTTTACTCCCAATGAACCTTTTGATAGCATACCTCTTACAGCCAAAATGGTTTTAATGTTTTTCTTTTTGGCATAATAAATTGGGATTAACGAAAAATAGGGGGAATAAAAACTGTTGCAATATACTATGTCGGGTTGAACTTCATCTATTAGAGTATGTATTGTACTTCGTTTGGTGTTTTCTTTAGAGATGTAAAATACCTGAGCATTATCAACTTCATTCCATTGGTTGGTATTGATATTAGAGTAGGAGGTAGTTTCTAAATAATCGGTGTTTCGGGTAACAATATAAAATAGAAAATTATCTTTCAACGCATCCACCACATTACTCACCGAACGTATAGGTCCTCCTGCTTTGTAGCCTGGTTTATACCAATCTATGAATATGAGGATAGTGGTTTTCATTAATATTTTTTTTGTTTAGATAAAAAATAGTTGATATGAGATACAGGCCAGTTTCCTTCAATATGTCTTCGGTTAAAAACGCTATTATTAAATGAAAAATAGTTGGTGTAATTATCACCACCAAAAACATATTGATGTTCGTTAAGACAATAATTTAAAGCGTTTTCATCTATATCTGAATTTCTGCCATACGTCCATGCAAAATAATCACAAGAGCTTTGTAGCTGTTCTTCTATACGATTTTTAGCATTATTAATTTGACGTTGTAATTCTTCATTGGTTAATCCAACTAACCTAACATGATCTAAGGTATGATTACCAATAACAAAGCCTTGCTGGTGCAATTTTTTTATCATTTCCCATGTCATTGGTGCTTTGTTGGTATGAACAATGTTTTCAGTAAAATTTTTACGGTACTCCTTATCACCATCAATAAATCCGGGATTGATAAAAAAAGCAGCGTTGGTGTTGAAATCAGAAAGTACGGGAGCTATTTTGGTATAACATTCTTCAAATCCGTCATCAAAAGTAAAAGCAATTAGTTTTTGATTTTGGCGAGTCTTTTCTTTAATAGCAACAACAGCATCCTTAATAGGAATAAAATCGGCTTGTTTAGAAAGTTTTTTTAATAAATCATGAAATACTTCCTTTGGTAAATCATTTCTTCCAATATAGTGGCTGTTTAATATATGTATACCATTAGCAACCGATTTAAATTGCCCAGTGGTAGATAATACAATATTTCGGATAAGTTTTTTCATTTTTTAATATCGATGAAATTCTGTGGCAGTAACAATCCAATTCTCTTTTTTTAATAAATTAGATAATTGATTATTAATAGCATAAGTGAAAAAACTAATGTTGTGAGGTAAAGCATGAAAACCTGCTTTTTTTATAAAACTTGCAGCAGGATGATTGCTGGAAACATTACACAAAATGAGGTTAGGTTTCAATTTATCTATAATTTTTTGCTTAATTG
>LADZ01000015.1 GCA_000961845.1 Flavobacteriales bacterium BRH_c54 | reverse complement strand
TATTTTTAGGCAACATCCCTTTTACTGCAGCCTCAACCATAAATATTGGTTTTTTAGCCATCATTTCTGTTGCTGTACTTGATTTTTGCCCACCAGGATATCCAGAGAAAGTAATATACTTTTTATCATCCCATTTATTTCCTGTCAATCTTACTTTTTCTGCATTGATAACAATTACATTATCACCGCAATCAACATGAGGAGTAAAATTTGGCTTATGTTTTCCTCTTATTAAATTAGCAACTTTAGATGCTAATCTCCCTAGCGTTTCATTTTGAGCATCAACTAATACCCAGTTTTTGTTAACTGTAGCACTGTTTGCTGAAACTGTTTTGTAACTTAATGTTTCCACGTATCTTTATTTTGATTATTAGAATAATACAATATGTCCCCTAAAATGGGGCTGCGAATTTACGACATTTTTTTAAACCTGACCAAAAATTTAAAAAATATTTTCAATAACTTTTGGTCTATTAATGTTCATTTCGTTTTACAAGACTGCAAAGTTAGGGTTTGTTTCATAAAAACAACTTATTTTCTTTTACGTTTTCTTATTTTTTAATTTGATGATTTCTATCTTGGATAACGTTTAAGAAAACCTCAAATGAATTTGCGAGTTCAACGAAGTTAAAATAGAAATATAAAACACTAACAGCTAATTGATTTATAAACTATTTTTTGTATGTTTGAGGGAAATATAAGCACACCTAAAAGGTATATATATACAAGTTGTCGGTAATGCAAGAAAACGACTATCATAGAATTAGATGAGAGTATTTACAGAAGACGAACAAATATTATTGAGACGTATAAGGGACGGGCAAGGGCGAAACCTTTATAGTCTTATTGACCCTTGGATAAATGGTGTCAGTTTTCAGGTTAATACGCAGACCGAAAGTGTCGACTTCATTTTTGAAGCAAATCCAGAACTCAATCTAATAGACCGATTAGAAGAAATACAAACAATCGTAATTCAAGCCGTAAATCTAATAAAGCTATTTGAAGATAATGGATACATATTCACATTTATAAATGCTAATCAGTTACCTCCAAACCCTTTTACTTTTGGACAAGCAGCTGTAAATGTTCCGTCAATTCCTTACCATTTTCCTGACCCTCGCCTATCAAAGATGTTTTGCGAGTACTCGATTAGAGAAATTTTCGTTACACCCGAACTTGACAAGTTTATTTCAGACGGTTTTTTAACAAGAGAAGAAGTTAGGGCAAACAGACAATGGCGGACAACAAGAAATGCATTATTGGTTGCAATTGTAGCATTGGTTTTAAATGTTGCGTTCAACATAATCAATATCGTTGACCGACAAAAAAAGGAGAAAACAAGCGACCCTATCAAATCAGGCTTTAAGAATAGCAAAATGAGTTCAAATGTTCAGTCTGACACGACAACAATAATGGACACAATCACAGTAATAAAAACTACTTCAACCGTAGTTAACGTTAAAACTGACACAATTAAAAAATGAGTGATAAAAATAATATACAAGGATTTGAGTTGCTACGTTTCAATCATGCAGGAGCAATGCAATTGAAAGACGGCAGAACTGTTAACTATGGAGTAATCAGGGTTACAGACAATGAAGTAGTTTACTATACAGGCAAAGGACTTAGAGAAATGTGGAAACCAAACATGAATGAAGAAGAAAAAAAACGTGCTGAAGAACTAAAAAAAATTAGTGAAGGAGAAAATGGTGAACAAAAGCTCATGGACTCAGGACATATTACAGTAACAAAATTTGACGACATTGCTAGAGTAATGTTTTAATGAATAAGAAAAAGCACATACCGCCAACAGCAGCTAAGAAACGTTGTGGTGCATTTAAAAACAACCACGGTGATAAAGACACAGAACAAACATAGAATCAAAAAGTAGAATATAAAATGGAAGATTCGTCAGGAGCTATTTTATTAATATTAATTGCTATTGGCTTTGTTTGGCTAATACCATTAATGTCAATCTTATTTTCTAGAAAAACCACGGGGAGCGAAAAATTTGCTTGGATTCTCGCTGTACTTTTTATCTCTTGGTTTGCTTGGATATTTTACCTTTTATTAGCTCCAATTAAAAAGAAAAATTAAAATCATTTGTCAATGAAATATGCTTTGGTCAATGGAAATAAAATTGAAGCTGTAAAAGGAGTTAAAGGCATCTGCCCTAGTTGTGGTTCAGAGTTAATAGCTAAATGCGGTGAAGTCAATATAAATCATTGGGCACATAAAGGAACTCGAAATTGTGACATTTGGTGGGAAAACGAAACTGAATGGCATAGACAATGGAAAAACCATTTCCCAAAAGAATGGCAAGAAATAGTACATTTTGATAGAAGAGGAGAGAAACATATTGCAGACATAAAAACAGATAAAGATTGGGTCTTAGAATTTCAACATTCGTTTATTAATCCTGAAGAACGCAATTCTAGAAACAAATTTTACTCAAAATTGGTTTGGGTTATAAATGGATTAAGAAGAAAAACTGATAAAGTACAATTTCAAAAAGTTTTGGAAGAAAGTTCAAGAGCACCTGTTGGAAACGTAAATATCCGACAGGTAAACTTCCCAGAAGAATCTCGACTTTTAAAAGAATGGCTGAATTGCGGAGTTCCTGTCTTTTTTGATTTTTACGAACTTAATAAATCAACTCTATGGTTTCTACTTCCTTTAAACATCAAAGAAGAGGCTTACCTAATTCGTTTCTCTCGGGAAGAATTTGTTACTGTTCATAATAATAATGGATTCGATGAATTGGTTTACAAGTTGATACCAAATATTCAAAATATAATACTTGAATATAAACGAAGCATTTCAAATAGGTCTGTAAATAATTTACTTAATTGTCAAACACGAAAAACGATTAGAAGAAGACGATTTTAAAAATGAAAAACGCACTCCCCACCGCTGCCGCATTCTATGATAAAAAACAAATTAAGCTAGAAAAAAATAAGCTGCAAACCGTTGTGTGCCATAGAAAGAAAAAATGAAGCATTTAGGACAACATATGAACCGAGAAACATTTTATCTTGAAATCGCAGATGATTTTAAAGATAAGCTACCTATATCGAATTGGATATGTTTTGCAATTGCTAATGAAAAACCTGACGACAAAGTTCTTTCTGAATTTATTAGAACTTCAATTAAAAATGACTTATTTGAATTTAAAGGGTTTGGACTATTTGGAGAGTATCTTCACAATGCATTTGATATGGAAATGGTAAAAATGGAAATTGATGAAGGACATTCTGAAATTGAAATAATGACAACTGGTAGTAATGACACCGATTTAGCAAATGCTTTCTGGGAAAATTATGGAGCAACTTGTCTACCAGATAGAGCAGACTATGATAATATTAAAATAGTTTGTGTAAATTTCGACAAAAAAGACTATTCTAATAGATTCTCTGAATTAATAAAAAGATTTAATCGAAAATGGTTACCAATTAACGAGGACAGAACAATGGAAAAAGAAAACAACCAAATGAATATCGTATTGACTAAAAATGAAGCCCTTGTTCTTTTCGAATTCCTAAGCAGATTCAATGAAAGTGATAAAAAAGAACTTTTTGAAGACCAAGCGGAAGAAAAAGTATTATGGGATATAGAAGCTTTATTGGAAAGACAATTAAGTGAACCATTTAGAAGAAATTATAGCAAAATTATAAAACAAGCTAGAGAACAAGTAAGAGATGAAATTGAATGACGCTTATAAAAACCTCAAACTTCAAACCTTGAACCTACCCCCTCACCATCCTCACATGCGGAATACCATCTTCTAAATATACTTCTCCTTCCACCTTAAAGTTGTGGTTAGTATAAAAATCAATAAGGTATTGTTGTGCCGAAATAGCAATCGGTAGTTTTTCCCATTGTTGCTCAATAAAACGAAAACATTGTTCCATCATTTTATCGGCAATTTTTTTTCTCCTAAAGGCTTTTTTTACCGCTACTCTACCAATTTTAACTTCATTGTTGGGTTGGCTCGGAGGAACAATTCTAGCAACAGCTACTAACTCCTTATTTATTATTCCCAACACATGAAAAGCAATTTTGTCTGTTTCATCTACTTCCTGATAAGGACAGTCTTGCTCCACCACAAATATAGCGGTGCGTAAAGCAAAAACATCAAATAATTCATCATTAGTCAATTCATAAAAAGTAGCTATTTTCCAATTTATTTTCTCCATTCGAGCAAGTTTTCTGAGTTGGTTTTTATTTTACTATTATCTATTAACCATTGTAATACTTTTACAATTTTATCTTCACGAACACCTTGAATTTTATTTACCAACTCTGTTAATGTTAGCGGCTGCTCATGCAAAAAATCTTTTATTTGGCTAGATACGGTAGAAAATTCCATATCACTTAACTCTAATTTATTTCTTTCTAAACAAATGTCACAAACACCACATCTATAAGTGTCTTTCTCGCCAAAATAAGCTAACAACATTTCACTTCGGCATTTGTGCGTTACAGACGAATAATAAATTACGCTTTCCATCTTTTTAATGGCTACTTTTTTTCTTTCGTGATAATTGGCTGCGGAAATGGTTACCTCTTTTATATCTAACCTTGGGGTGGTATAAGTTATTTGAGGCAATTGGGTTTGCTTTATATAATCTATAATTTGAGAATTATGGAGAAAATCTAAGGCTTTAATTATGGTTTTCCTATCGGTAGAAAGCCTTTTAGCTAAATCATTTTCATCAATTTTAGTATAGTTTTCGAACAATCCTGAATAGGAACGTAGCAAGGTTTTAATGAAAAAATCGTACTTAGAATTTTTTACCTGAAAATCGTACAAAACTGTTTTGTTTACTTCAATTTTTATTCGTGAAGGCTGGTAATAAGCTTCTGATAAGATGATATACCCTTCTTTTTCTAGAAATTTTAAGCAATTAAAAACGGTAGTTACTTGTAAATTATATTGTTTGCTAAAAGCTACAATATCGAAATTATAACTCTCCGACAAAGCTGCTCCAATAGGTATTTGATAATAATTTGCTAATGCTTGATATACTTGTTTTATGGTTTCTATGGGCGGAAAACTATTGATGATTCGTTGTTCTAAATCCATTCTGTCGGCCTGTTCAACCAACAAAATAGCAAAGGCTTTCTTTTCGTCTCTACCTGCTCTACCTGCTTCCTGAAAGTAAGCTTCTAAAGAGTCGGGCAAATCCAAATGCACTACTGTTCTAACATCAGGCTTGTCTATTCCCATTCCAAAAGCGTTGGTAGAAACGATTACTCTAATTTTATTGTTTATCCAATCGAGCTGTTTTCTACTTCTTTCATCATTAATTAATCCGGCATGGTAAAAATCTGCAGAAACCCTATTTTGAATTAAAAACTGAGCAATTTCTTTGGTTTTTTTTCTACTTCTTACATACACCACAGAAGTCCCTTTTACTTTATTTAAAATTTTTAGTAGCCTATTCAGTTTGTCTTCTTCATTAAGCACTACGTAAGATAAGTTTTTACGCTCAAAACTTTTTTGTAATACATTTTCTTTCTTAAAACCCAATTGTTTTTGGATGTCTACCACTACCTCAGGTGTTGCTGTTGCGGTAAGTGCCAAAAAGGGCACATCAGGTTTTAATTCTCTAAGTTTTATAATATTTAAATAAGACGGACGAAAATCATAACCCCACTGAGAAATACAATGCGATTCATCAATGGCAAATAAATTGACATTCATTTTTTCCAACCGAGCTTTAAAAATATCAGTTTCTAACCTTTCGGGAGATACATATAAAAACTTTACCTTACCATACACACAATTGTCTAAAGCTGTATCTATTTCTCTTTTAGTCATCCCCGAATAAATAGCTACGGCTTTTATGTCTCTTTTTTGCAAGTTCTCCACCTGATCTTTCATTAAAGCAATAAGTGGAGAGATTACAACACAAATACCTTCTTTAGCTAATGCCGGTACCTGAAAGCAAATAGACTTTCCACCTCCTGTTGGCAATAAAGCCAATGTGTCTCCACCTTTTAATACAGCATTAATTATTTCTTCCTGTAAAGGTCGAAATGCTGAATATCCCCAATATTTTAGTAAGATTTGATGAATGTCCATAAACTACATTAGCTGTATTTGCTTTTGTAAAAATACATAAACGTAAATTAAATAATTAAAATGAATCTTGAGCTTTTAAATATAGTCAATTTTTAATCATTTATTTTGTAGTGTAAAACTCTACAGAAGTTTTTATACTTTTACATACAATTGAACAACGAAGCAATGAGCTCATTTTTAGCATTTATAAAACTTATTCGTTTACCTAACTTATTAATTATTGTATTAACACAATATGCTATTCGATATGGGCTTATTTATGCTATCATAACCAACATGACAGATACCGGAGCAGTTAACTTTCTGTTATCGGAACTCAATTTTTTTCTATTAAGCTTATCTACTGTGCTTATTGCAGCAGCAGGCTATATTATTAATGATTATTTTGATGTGAAAATTGACAGGGTAAATAACCCTAAAGAAGTGATAATAGGAAAGCATATTAGAAGAAGAGTAGGAATGGGAGCTCACATTGTTATTAATTTCTTGGCAATTATGATAGCTATTTATGTTGCCTATACTATGGGAATGATAAAATTAGCAGCTATTCAGGTGTTGGCAGTTGGAGCATTGTGGTATTATTCCGTTTCTTTTAAAAAACAATTACTTACCGGAAACATTGTTGTTGCTTGTTTAGCAGCCTTAGTTCCTTTCGTAGCAGGTTTATATGAAATGTTATTACAATATCAACATATTGATATTACCATAGCTAAATTATTACCCTTTTACGAAAACATGTTAGATGTAAATGATATCAAAAACTTAATTCATCAAAACTTTTCTATTATTATGAAATGGGTGTTAGGATTTACTTTATTTGCCTTCCTTAGCACCATGATTAGAGAAATAATTAAAGATATTGAAGACTATGAAGGCGACAGAAAATTTTATAGCCGAACCTTACCTATTATATATGGTATTAACACAGCCAAAAAAGTATGTCAATTTATTATCATTATAATGATGGTCTTCTTGGCTTATTTACAATACAGACAAATTTTAATGGGCGATACTTTTTCTCTATTTTATTTCTTGGTATTGGTACAATTTCCTTTAGGTTATTTGTTTGTCAAAATTAAAAAAGCTACTAAAAAAGAAGATTATACATTCATTAGCAAAATCATGAAACTAATTATGTTGTTTGGTATTATTTACCTTGCTGTTTTTAACTACGTTATCACTTCTTTTTAATGCATACAAAACTCAGTACACTTCATATTATTTTAGCTTCTAAATCTCCAAGAAGACAACAATTACTTAAAGATATTGGTGTTGATTTTGAAATACGACTAAAAGAGGTTGATGAAGTTTATCCGTCAGAACTAAAAGGTAAAGAAGTAGCCCTATTTTTAAGCGAGTTAAAGGCAAAAGCTTTTATAAATGACTTACAAACTAACGAAATTTTACTTACTTCAGATACCATTGTTTGTTTAGGTAAAAAAATTCTGGGCAAGCCAACAAACAAACAACATGCTATAACAATGCTTGGAGAATTATCCGGCAAAAAACATGAAGTAATTACTGCTGTAACGTTAACGTCAATAACTAAACAACACTCTTTTGCTGTCTCTACAGAGGTGTACTTTAAACCCCTTACCATAGAAGAAATTACCTATTACATTGATAATTACCAACCTTATGATAAAGCGGGTAGTTATGGCATCCAAGAATGGATAGGCTACATTGGTATTGAAAAAATTGTAGGTTCTTATTTCAATGTTATGGGGTTGCCTGTAAAAGAAGTTTATGAAGAATTGATTAAGTTTTAATCTCTCAAAATAGTAATTGTCCCTTTATGAACGGTATTTTCTTTATCATTCAATTCTAAAATGAAAAAATAAGTTCCATCATTTTGGTCTCCACCATTCCAATCATTCTGATAGCCTGTTTTTTCAAAAACCGTTTTTCCCCATCTATTAAGAACAACCAAACGGTTATCAGGAAAAGCATGTAAGTTTTTAAATACTAAATTATCATTTACTCCATCACCATTAGGAGTAAATACGTTTGGAATTATCAATTCATTTATTACATCAATAATCAATGTATCATAAGCCATACAGCCTCCCGAATTAATAGAGGTAAGCACTACGACATAAGTTCCATTTTCTAAATAAGTGTGTGTTGGAGCAAAATCGGTGCTTGTATTTCCATCTCCAAAATCCCAGAAATAAGTAGTTGTATTTTGACTATTATTTGAAAAATTAACATTTAAAGGAGCAATTCCGGTTGTAGGGTCAGCACCTGCAACAGCTGTATGAATATTTACTGTATCAATATTTATACTTCCTGAAACAGTACATCCATTAGCATCCATAACTACAACAGAAACCATTCCTCCAGGAAGGCTGTCGGCCGTTTGTGTAGTTTGATTACTTACCGACCAAAAATAACTATAAGGAGCATTTCCTCCCGTAACATTTGCTGTTGCAGTTCCATCAGCAGTATTACAACTGGCAGATGTATGTGTAAGTACTAAACTCATTGAGTCTGGATTAGTAATTTGTATAGTGTCAGTTACTGAACAACCTTGATTATCGGAAGTTGTAACATAAACTGTTCCTGAACTTAATCCTGTTTCGGTATTGGAAGTATTGGCCGAAGTTGACCAAGAATAAGAATATGGTGCAGTTCCTCCAGACGAGGTTAATGTAATGGCTCCATCGTTCCCATTATGGCAAGTAATATTAGTTATCTGAATATTATTTGAAATAGGTGCTGGTTGAGTGATTAACACATTTCCTGTTGCAATACATCCATTTGCATCTGTTACCGTTACACTATACTGACCTGCTGATAACCCTGAAGCACTTTGTGTTGTTTGAATAGGGGTAGTATTCCAACTATAAGTATAGGGAGATACACCTCCATTTGCATTAGCTATTGCTGTTCCATCACTACCTCCATTACAAGAAGGCATACCTGTCATGGTAGGGTTTACTAATAACGCATTAGGCTCCGTAATTACAACAGTTGCAACAGAAATACATCCTACACTATCAGTTACAGTTACGTTATATGTTCCAGCAGAAAGTCCAGTAGCTGTTGGATTTGTTTGTATTGGGTTAGTATTCCAAGAATAAGTTACCGAACCCAATCCACCTGAAGCACTTGCATAAGCAACTCCACTATTTCCTCCGTTACAACTAACATTAACAGAACTATCTATTGCTACTTGTAAACTACTACCATTAGTTAAAACAAAAGTAGTATCTTTAGTACATCCGGAAATACTATCGGTTACTGTAACCATATAACTCCCAGGAGCTAAATTTGAAATTGTTTGAGTAGTTTGAGGTGGAGTTGTATTCCAAGAATAACCATAAGTTCCAGATCCTCCATTTATATTAACAGTAATAGAACCTGTATTTGCCGTACAAGGTGGGTTAGTAACAACAGAACCTCCAAAATTAAAATTACCTGCTCCAACAGTAACATAAACAGTATCTGTAAAAGGTATTCCTGCACAACCTCCGGTTACAGAAGCTACATATGCAGTTGTTGAAGTTGGTGTAACCGTAACAGTTGGTCCGGTTGCTAAAACAGTTGAACTACCTACTTCTGTCCACTGAATATTATTAGGGTTTCCTAAAATTACCGGAGAAAACGGGATAACATTTTCTGTATAAGTAGTTCCATTCCATAAAAACTCTCTACCCTCATTATTTACCGTCCATTGTGAATTAGCATTTCTGCCTGTTACTACCGTTGCTTGTGTTCCTCCATTATTATGAGTAGCATGTATAGCTTGACCTGTATTCCATGTTGTACACAATGGTTTGCTTATAATATGGGTTTGTACTCTACTTCCATTTTCATATAACTGAATTTGACTTGAGAACTGTAAATTAGTACAACTAAACATGGGGATGTTGCAATATTCTACAACAAAAATTCTATTAGGAGCTGTTCCAACTGTAGCATATCGAACATTTCCACCAGCTCCCGGATTAATATCCTGCCAAGGACCTAATATTGCATTTTGAATTTCTGTTGTAGAAGCATCAGGAACATTAAAATTAATTGACCATGGTGAAAAATTATTGGCATTAGCTAAATTAAAAGTAATGTAATTGTTGGATGAAATTACACATTGTGTATAATTATTTCCATAATAATTAAATGTAAAACCTATAGGAACAACTCCTGAATGCTCATCATCACTTAAACTTACAGAAGTAGGGTTAGATGAGTTTAAAACGTTAGCGTTAAAAGTTAAACTTCCCGAACAAATAGTAGTATCATTTTCTAAAATAGTAATTTGAGAAAATAAAGTGCTACTAATAAAAATTGCCAATGCTATAGTTAATATTTTTTTCATCAATGAGTTTGTTAAATTTTTTAATAATTTCCTTTAAAAGAGACGAAATTACAACATATAGTGTTGCAAGCAAAGTAAAATTTTAATTAACATTGTAGTACTATTTAACCCAACAATAAATGAAACACCTTTCTAACCTTATTCTCCTACTATTATATACAACTACCTTACTTGCCCAAAACCCAATAGAAAAAAAAGGTTGGACACTTACTTTTAATGATGAATTTAATGATACGGTGTTGGACAAAACCAAATGGCAGACTTCTTTTTATTGGGGAGGAAGAAACTACGAAAACGACATTGTTTATTATGGGGAAAATCAATTTGAATTTTCTGATTCATCCTTATTGATTAAAGCTGAAAAAAAAGAAGAAAAAAGCGGTATTCCATATACTTCCGGACTAATAGATTGCCATTTTTCTTTTAAGCAACAATATGGTTATTTTGAAATTAGAAGCAAAAACCCAACAGGCACAGGTTTTTGGCCGGCATTTTGGTTGGTAAGCACCGAACAATGGCCTCCAGAAATAGATATTTTTGAATTTTATACAAGTCACCCCAATAATTGGAGTACTTCGCAACATTGGAAAACCAAAGGAGGAAAAAATAAACGTCAAACCAAAAACTATAAAATTGATGATGATGCTTCAGCAGATTTTCAAATTTATGCCGTAGAATGGACACCAAAAAAAATCACTTGGTACTACAACAATAAAAAATTTAGAACAGCAAAAAGAGGGGTTAAAACCATGAATTTTCCTATCCACATTATCATTAGTAATGCTGTAAGCGAAATGAAAGAAATGAACCTTGAAGAAGCAATTTTTCCCAACTATTTTGAAATAGATTATGTTAGGGTTTACCAAAAAAACGAATAACTACTCTTTTAGCTGTACAATTTCAAAAAAATCGTCTGTATAAACTGTTGGATATTCGGTTGTTACTTTTGGTTCTTTTTTCTTGTCTAGAATTAAATAAGCAGCTCCTCTATTTGCCAATGAATCTATAAAAGTTGGAACTAAAAGCTTTGAATGTTCTACTGTCCACCCTCTTCGGTTGGTAAAATATAATTCTTGTGGAGATTCTCCTCCATTAATAATGATTAATGCATCTTTTTCAATTGATGTGGCTGCAATTTGCTCTAATTTTAATTTATATTTTTCACTGTCTTTTATAAAAAAATCATGTTGCTGATTTAAAACGCCTTCAAACACAATAACTGCTAATAACACATAACTTAGCGTTAGTGATACTTTATTTAATCCATAAGCCGCCAAAAATGCCATTACAGGCACAAAAGGCAATACGTAATAATTATGCGTTGGAAAAACATTTCCTGTTTTAATAATAAAAACAACAAACACCATTACTACTATTAAAAAAGTGGATTTCAATAATAATTTTTCTTTTTTAAAAAAGAAAAACAATCCAACAACAACAAACAATAAAGCAAGGTAAGACCTCAATGCACTGAAATAAAACTGCTCAAAAGTTTCCGGAATAAATGCTTTTATTTCCATTAACCCTTGTTGAAATGACTTAGGAAAAAACAACTGATAATGATAGGTTTGAAACAAGTATTCTACCCAAACGAAATACCAGATATAAGCTAAAACAGTTGTCAGTACTAAACTAATTCCTATTGCTATTTTTTTCTGGTTATCAATAGTTTTTGAGAAAAATACCAATGCGTATAACCCAAAAAGATAAATAACAGGAAGCTTACAAAGTACTCCTAATGTGGTAAAGATAAAAAATAGTAGCAGTTGTAATTTGTTATTCGACTTTAAAAAGCTGCCTCCGTAATACATTCCTATAAATACCAACGAAACACTAAAAGTGTCGGGCATAATTTTCCTTGAAAAAGAAAACCATAACGAAGCCAATAAAATGATTCCAGCATTAAAAGCAATTTCCTTTGAGAAATAAGACTTTATTAATTTATAGAAATAGAAAATCCCTATGCTAGATACTACTAAATTTATGAGTCTTCCCAACCAATGCGAATAATCGAATAACAGTGAAAACAAATAAATTAACCAATTAAAGAATGGAAATTCTGAACCACTAATTCCGGATAAATCCCCTGCCATATCAATTTCAGGATAAAAGAATTTAGCTTCTTTTTCTACCATATTTCTAGCAACCATATTGGTAATTACTTGTCGCCAGTTATGCCCTGTTTCTAATGGTGGACTAGTAATTCCTACAAGCCTAACTATAAAAAAAAGAAATATCCAAAATCGAATATTGGTAAACAGTTGTTTTAATTCAATTTTGGATATCATCTATGCGGCTATAATCGCTATAAAGTTAATTCGCTACTTCCGACATAAATTTGATTCTAAGTAAACGCATTTCTTCTTCAGTAAATACATTATCAAATTCATACAAAGCATCTTCTATACTATCAGATTCTGCTTCCATAAAGTAATCAAATACTTCCTCTTGGTCGGCTTCGTCAATTTCTTCATTAATATAATAATCAAGATTCACTTTTGTTCCTGATTGAACAATATGCTCAATTTCAGTAATTACATCTCCTAATTCAATGCCTTTAGCATCTGCAATATCATCTAAAGCAATTTTTCTATCTATACTTTGGATAACATATACTTTTAAACCAGATTTGTTCACTACAGATTTTACCACCAAATCCATTGGTCTATCAATATCATTATCTTCAACATATTGAGCAATTACTTCTAAAAATTCTTCACCATATTTTTCAGCTTTTCCTTGTCCAACACCGGTTATATTAGTTAATTCTTCAGTGGTAACTGGGTATCGGGTTGCCATATCTTCTAAGGAAGGATCTTGAAAAATTACATAAGGTGGTAGCTTAAGTTCTTTTGCTAATGATTTTCTAACATCTTTAAGAATATTAAATAAGGCTTCATCGGCAGCTCCACTACTTTTTTGAGGAACAATTACATCTCCATCATCAACATCGCTATAATCATTTGGTTTTATTAAGGTAATAGACGTAGGATTTTTAATAAATGCTTTACCTTGTTCACTTACTCTTAGTATTCCATAATTTTCAATTTCTTTTGTTAAAAGTCCTTCTATAGTACACTGACGAACAACTGCTTCCCAATATTTATCATCCTTATCAGTATCTTTTCCTGTACCAAATAATTGATGATTGTTATGGTTAAAAGATTTTATTTCTGATGTAGCATTTCCTGCAACAAAATGAGCAATATATTTAGATTTAAAGTTTTCATTTAAGCCTAAAACTGCTTCTAGTAAAATCTTCACATCATCTTTTCCTTCAAATTTTTCTTTCGGGTTAGAACAATTGTCACACATTCCTTGGTCTTGACAATCGCTTTCATCGTATTTTTCTCCAAAATAGTTCAGCAATTGTTTTCTTCTACATACGGCTGTCTCAGCATAAGAAACCATTTCGAAAATTAACTGCATACCAATTTCCATTTCAGCAACAGGCTTACCATGAAGAAATTTTTCTAGTTTTTCAATGTCTTTGTAACTGTAATAAGCAACACAAATACCTTCGCCTCCATCTCTTCCGGCTCTACCTGTTTCTTGATAATAACTTTCTAAACTTTTAGGAATATCATGGTGAATTACATAACGCACATCCGGTTTGTCAATTCCCATTCCAAAAGCAATAGTTGCCACAATTACATCGGCTTCTTCCATCAAAAACATATCCTGATGCCTTACTCTTGAATGAGAATCTAAACCAGCGTGGTAAGGTAATGCTTTTATACCGTTTACTTGAAGTAATTCGGCAATTTCTTCCACTTTTTTCCTGCTCAAACAATATATAATTCCCGATTTTCCTTGATGTTGACGTACAAAACGTATAATTTCTTTCTTAACATCTTTTTTCGGACGAATTTCATAGTATAAATTATCTCTATTAAAAGATGCTTTAAATACTCTTGCTTCTGTCATTCCAAGGTTTTTCTGAATATCTTCCTGAACTTTTGGAGTAGCAGTAGCCGTAAGTGCAATAATTGGTACTCTGTCTATAGCTTCAATAATGGTTCTTAACCTTCGATATTCCGGTCTAAAATCATGTCCCCACTCAGAAATACAATGTGCCTCATCAATAGCAAAAAATGAAATTTTAAAACTTTTTAAAAACTCTATATTTTCTTCTTTAGTAAGCGATTCAGGAGCAACATAAAGCAATTTTGTTATACCATCTTGTACATCCTTTTTTACTTGTTTAGCCTCAGTTTTATTAAGGGTAGAGTTGTAAAAATGAGCTATCCCATCTTTATCAGAAAAACCTCTTATGGCATCAACTTGGTTTTTCATTAGGGCAATTAGGGGCGAAACTATAATAGCAGTACCTTCTGACATTAATGCCGGCAACTGATAACAAAGTGATTTACCACCACCTGTAGGCATAATAACAAAAGAGTCATTTCCGTCTATAAGATTTTGGATAATATCTTCTTGTTCTCCTTTAAATCCATTAAATCCAAAAAATTTCTTCAAATAGTCCGTTAACGGAGCTTCAATAGTTTGCATTGTTTTTATTTATTTTATTTTCTTACTGAAAAATTGATTTTATTAATATTTTCATTTCCTTAGTGTTGACTATTAGATTTTTCTTGATAATGATTATTATGACCCCTGAAAAACCTAGTGTCATTTGGTACTTTAAAAATACTACTAATTTTTCAATTAAAACCAAATAAATTATATAATTTTTTTACCCTTATTTTTTGTTGTGAATAAATTTTACGGCTCTTACCGTAAAAGCCAACCTATAAGTTTTTAATATTGCTGAAACTAATATTCTTAAAGACGGAGACCAATAACATGATTTTTGTATTTACAGGACCTGAATCTACAGGGAAAACTACTTTAGCCAATCATTTTTCGAGAACATATAATGCTCCTTTGGTAGAAGAATATGCTCGTACTTTTTTAGAAGCCCTTAACAAAAGCTACACTTTTAACAATGTAATTGAAATGGCAGCAACACAACTAAAAATGGAGCAAGAAGCCATAAAGCAAAACACTTCTATGCTTTTTTTGGATACCGACCTTATTACCTATTACATTTGGCTAAAAGTGAAATACAATATTACTATTGATTGGGTAGATGAAGCTATCTCTAATCAGCCAAACAAACATTATTTTTTGTGTGCTATTGATGTTCCTTGGGAAACAGACCCCTTAAGAGAACATCCTAACGAAAAAGATAGAGAAACATTATTTCAACTCCACTTATCTTTATTAGAAAAACATCAATATCCCTACACTATTTTATCGGGAAGTTTAGATGAGAGAATAGCAAAGTGTAAAGAAACCTTTGAATTTATCTCCAACAACCAATCTACAAAGTAAAAACCTGCCTATTCTCTTTTTAATTATAATTTTACCTACCTTTGCCCAATCTCATTGGGGTGCCTTACTTTTCAGGCTGAGATTATACCCATTTTTCTTAAGCACTCAAGAAAATAAACCTGATCCGGATAATGCTGGCGTAGGTAGGATAATAAAAATTAAATTAAACAAATACGATTGTTTAGCCCCTTAACTTTCGTCAAAATTTATTTTTTATGAAAAAAATAATGTTTTTGGCGACTATAATGCTTACAGCAGCAAGTAGTTTCGCACAGTTTTCCATTTATGGAACAATTAAAGACTCCTCAGCAAATCCTGTTGTTGGAGCAACCATTAAAATTACTGATACTTATAAAGGTACTTTTTCGGACAATAATGGTTATTTTAAACTCAATAACTTAGACACTTCGAGTTACATTATTGAAATTAGCTATATTGGTTATGAAACTAAAAAGCTAACAATTGAAAACCTCTCAGAAAATCGTGAATATAAGATTATCTTAAAAGAAAGTCAGCAAAACCTAGACGAGCTTATTGTTGCTGCTACTAGGGTAAAAGAAAATGCCCCAATAGCTCATTCCAACATTGCTTATAGCGATATTGAAAAAAACAACTTAGGACAGGATATTGCTTTTCTGTTGCAAAACACCACTTCTTTAGTTTCTACAAGTGATGCCGGTGCAGGAGTTGGCTATACAGGTTTTAGAATTAGAGGTTCTGATGGAACAAGAATTAACGTAACCGTAAATGGTATTCCTATTAATGATGCGGAATCTCAAGGAACTTTTTGGGTAAACATGCCCGATTTTGCGTCAAGCACAGAAAACATCCAAATTCAGCGTGGTGTGGGGGCTTCCACCAATGGTGCAGGAGCTTTTGGAGCAACAGTTAACTTACAAACTACCACCTTAAAAGAAAAAGCTTACGGAGAAATAGCCACTTCTTACGGCTCTTTTAATACGCAAAAATATACTACCAAATTCGGAACAGGATTAATTAATAAACACTGGGCTTTTGATGGGAGAGCATCTTATATTAAATCTGACGGATATATAGACAGAGCTACTTCCGACCTAAAAAGTTATTACTTGTCGGCAGGTTATTATGCAGAGAAAACCTCTGTTAAAATCATTCATTTTGCAGGAAAAGAAAAAACTTACCAATCGTGGTGGGGAACTCCCGAAAGCCGAATTACAGGCAATAAAAAAGATATGGAAACCCACGCCATGAATAATGGGTTGGATTCTGCTCAAACCCACAATTTACTTAATTCAGGCAGAACGTACAACTATTATGAATACGATAATGAAACAGATAACTACCAACAAGATCATTTTCAGCTATTATTTTCTCATCAGTTTTCATCTAAACTAAGTGCTAATGCGGCATTGCACTACACCTATGGTAGAGGTTATTATGAGCAATTCAGAAAACAAGATGATTTTTCGGATTATGGCTTAGATCCTTTTATTGTCGGAACAGATACTATAACTGAAACAGATGTAATCAGAAGACGTTGGCTCGACAACCATTTTTACGGTACAACTTATAGCTTAAATTATACTTCCTCTAAACTTGCTATGGTTTTAGGTGGTGGTTACAACAGTTATGATGGCGACCATTTTGGAGAAATTATTTGGATGGAATATGCTAAAAACACCAACATTAGAGATAAATATTACGACAATAATGCACAAAAAGCGGATTTTAACACCTTCTTAAAAGCGGATTACCTTATAGGTGAAAAATTAACCCTGTTTGGAGATTTACAAATTAGAACCATAGCTTATTCCACTAAAGGAATTGATAGCGATTTAAGAGAAATTGATGTTGATACCAATTTTATTTTCTTTAATCCAAAAGGTGGTTTAAACTTTCAGTTTAATGATAAGTTAAGAGCTTATGCCTCGGTAAGTGTTGCCAACAGAGAGCCTGTAAGAACCGATTTTATTGACAACCCTGCTAATGAGCAACCTAAACACGAAATGTTGGTAGATTACGAAGCAGGTGTTGGACTTAAACTCAAAAAAATATGGTTAAATGCCAATTTCTACTACATGGACTATACCAACCAATTGGTATTAACAGGAGAGTTAAATGATGTAGGTTCTTCTATAAGAACTAATGTGGATAAAAGTTACAGGACAGGTATTGAGTTAGAAGGAACCTTCTTAATCAGTAAAAAAGTGGTGTTGAATGCAAACGCTACCTTCTCTCAGAATAAAATTGAAAACTTTACGGAAGTATTATATGATTATACTACTGATTTTGATGTTATTGAAAACAATTACACCAATACCGATATTGCTTTCTCTCCAAATGTTATTGCTGCAGCAAGCATTCATTACAGTCCTATTAAACAAGTAAACCTAATGGTGCAAACCAAGTATGTTGGCAAACAGTTTTTAGATAATACCTCCAACAACGATAGAGCTATAGCTGCTTACCAAACTGTTGATGCAAGAATCAGCTTTATTTTATTGCCAAAAAAGATGAGAGAACTTTCTTTCCATTTAATGGTCAACAATATTTTCGATACCATGTATAGCAGCAATGGCTACACTTACAGCTATATTTATAATGATTTAATTACCGAAAACTTTTATTATCCACAAGCAGGAACCAACTTTTTAGCTGGTTTGGTGCTTAAATTTTAATTCTTTTAGTTAACTTAATTCAACTTTCCTGAAGTTTAAAACTTCAGGAAAGTTTTTTGTTTTTCTTATGAAAAATTACATTAAAAAAATCTCTAAAGTTTTTTAGGATAGTAGTACTTTTGGCGCATGATAACACAAGAGCAATTAAAAAAATTAGCCGATCGCCTGGAAGCGTTAAGGGGGTATCTTTGACATACCCGGGAAAACAATACAATTAGAAGAAGAACAGCAAAAAACTGAAGATCCTAACTTTTGGGACAACCCTGATGAAGCTGAAAAGCAACTCAAGGTAGTTCGTAATATAAAAGTTTGGGTAGATGCATTTAATGAGCTTAAAACCATGTTAGGCGATTTAGAGGTGCTTTATGAATTTCATAAAGAGGGCGAAGCTACTGAAGAAGAAATCGACCATCAATACAACCTTACACTAGAAAAATTTGAAGATGTAGAGTTTAAAAACATGCTTAGCTCTGATGAAGACAAGCTTAGTGCTGTACTTCAAATTACTGCGGGTGCTGGTGGTACCGAAAGCTGCGACTGGGCTTCCATTCTGCTAAGGATGTATAAAATGTGGGCAGAAAAAAACAACTACAAACTTACTACACTCGATTATCAAGATGGAGATGTTGCGGGCATAAAAACCGTTACCATAGAAATAGAAGGCGATTACGCTTTTGGTTACCTTAAAGGTGAAAATGGTGTACACCGTTTAGTGCGTGTAAGTCCATTTAATGCTCAAGGTAAACGAATGACTTCCTTTGTTTCTGTTTATGTATATCCATTAGTTGATGATACCATTGATATCGTAATCAATCCTGCAGATATTACTTGGGATTTTGCTCGTTCGGGAGGTGCCGGAGGACAAAATGTAAACAAGGTAGAAACAAAAGTGATTCTTAAACATCTTCCTTCAGGAATAATGATTACCAACTCAGAAACGCGTTCTCAACTAAAAAACAGAGAAAAAGCTATGCAGTTATTAAAATCGCAACTTTATGAAATTGAAATGCGAAAAAAATTGGAAGCTCGTTCTGAAATTGAAGATAGTAAAATGAAAATTGAATGGGGAGCTCAAATAAGAAGTTATGTGTTGGATGACAGAAGAGTTAAAGATCATAGAACCAATTATACCGTTAACGATCCCGATAAAGTATTGTCTGGAGAATTAGATGGTTTTCTGAAAGCTTATTTAATGATGTTTGGAAAAAATTAAACTATAAATTATGAAAATATACCACAATCCTAGATGTAGTAAAAGCAGAGAAACTTTACAAATTATTCAAGATAAAGGTGTAGATGTTGAGATAATTGAATATTTGAAAGACATTCCATCAAAAACAGAATTGTTGGATATACTAAAAAAGCTAAAGCTTGATGCTGAAGACATTATCCGTAAAACTGAAACAGACTACAAAGAAAATTTTAAAGGAAAAAAATTATCTAACGAACAATGGGTAGACGCTATGATAAAATATCCTAAATTAATAGAAAGACCAATAGTGGTAAAAGGAAATAAAGCCGTTTTAGGACGACCACCGGAAAATATAAAAGCGTTATTGTAAAAACAATTACGCTGCTTTATCGTCTTCCATTCCGGCAAGTTCTCTAACAAACTTAGGAGCAAATTTGTTCAAAAAGTATAATTTTAAAGACCCCGGAACAACAACAGTGAATAAAAACATTAATACCCACATGGCTAATAACAGAATAAAGAAAAAGAAAATCCAACCTAATGTTTGCATAACTCGATGTTTAATTTAATTTGTGCGTGTAAAAGTAAAAAAATAACCAATAATATCTCAAAATAATCATTAAAAAAATAAAAAAATGGAATACAGAATAGAAAAAGACACCATGGGTGAAGTAAAAGTTCCTTCAGATAAATACTGGGGAGCTCAAACAGAACGTTCTAGAAATAACTTTAAAATTGGACCGACTGCTTCTATGCCTTTAGAAATTATTTATGGTTTTGCTTATCTAAAAAAAGCTGCTGCTCATGCTAATTGCGAGCTAGGCGTTTTAGCTCAAGAAAAAAGAGATTTAATAAGCCAAGTGTGCGATGAAATTCTTGCCGGAAAGCACGATGACCAATTTCCGTTGGTGATTTGGCAAACAGGTTCCGGTACACAAAGTAATATGAATGTGAATGAAGTTGTTGCGAATAGAGCTCAAGAATTAGCAGGAGGAAAAATTGGTGAAGGAGAAAAAGCGATTCAACCCAACGATGATGTAAATAAATCTCAATCATCAAACGATACTTTTCCTACAGGAATGCACATTGCTTGTTATAAAATGGTGGTAGAAAGAACCATTCCGGGAGTAGAAAAACTAAGAAATACGCTAAAAGAAAAATCGGAGGCATTTAAAGATGTAGTAAAAATAGGTAGAACTCACCTTATGGATGCCACTCCGCTAACTATCGGACAAGAATTTTCGGGATATGTTTCTCAATTAGACCACGGATTAAAAGCATTAAAAAACACCTTAGCACATTTAGCAGAATTAGCTTTAGGTGGTACTGCTGTTGGTACAGGATTAAATACTCCTGCCGGTTATGATGTATTGGTTGCTAAAAAAATTGCTGAATTTTCGGGCTTACCTTTTATTACAGCAGAAAATAAATTTGAAGCATTGGCTGCACACGATGCTCTTGTTGAAACACATGGAGCTTTAAAACAACTAGCTGTAGCCTTAAATAAAATTGCTAACGATATTAGAATGATGGCTTCAGGGCCACGTTCCGGAATTGGTGAATTAATTATTCCTGCTAACGAGCCTGGTTCTTCTATTATGCCGGGGAAAGTTAACCCAACACAATGTGAGGCATTGACTATGGTTTGTGCTCAGGTAATGGGTAATGATGTAGCTATTACCGTTGGTGGAACACAAGGACATTATGAACTAAATGTGTTTAAACCAATGATGGCTTACAACTTATTGCAAAGTGCAGAATTAATTGGTGATGCCTGTGTATCGTTTAATGATAACTGTGCTGTTGGCATTGAACCCAACTACCCTGTAATTGAGAAATTATTAAATAACTCATTAATGTTGGTTACAGCATTAAACACCAAAATTGGTTATTACAAAGCTGCCGAAATTGCTAATACAGCACACCAAAACGGAACTACCTTAAAAGAAGAAGCCATCCGTTTAGGTTACGTAACAGCAGAACAATATGACGAATGGGTAAAACCTGAAGACATGATTGGAAGTATGAAATAAATTCCCCAATCGTTTAACAAAATAAAAAAATCCGCTGAGCATCAGCGGATTTTTTTATGAAGGTAGGGTAGCGGTTTGTATATGAAAAGTAGGCAATTTAGAAGTGCCAAACATTCGTCTATTTTTTATATACATTGTTAGCTACTGGCATTTTATTCACGTTGTATTGAATGTCCGTTATTCTTAATTTTAACCAAGTCCACTTACCATTCTCCATTTCCCAACTTGCTTCGCATTCAATAGGTATTTTAATTCCATTCCGTTCTTCTGTTCTTGTTGAAATCACAGTCCATTTAGTAGGTTTGATTGCATTTGAATCCTGATAACGCATTGCTACGAATTTTTCAAAATTTCCTTCTTTATCAAAATGAAATTCTCCTGAACCTTTAGTTCCTTTATATTCCATTGTTGCTCTGGCAGAATAGTCGTCTATAGCCTCCCATTTTATGTATTGACTTAAAGAAGCTGAAGGAAACCAAACGATTTCAGCCAGATATCGTTGTAAAGTTGCTTGGTTTACCTTTTCGTGATTTTTTGCATTTGCAACCGGAATAAGTGAAAGAAGTTTAATTATCATTTCGCCTTTACCATCTTCAAATTTGTCTCTACCTACTACACTCAATATTGAATTCATTTCAGTATTAATATTCCAATTGAACGCTGGCGGTTGAATAGTAAAATATTGTTCTGCCGTACCATTGTTCCAACTTGTTTGTTCGAGATTCATTTTGAGCTTTAGTTCTTGAACTAAATGCACATTAGAAATGAATTTCTTTCCGATTATTCCGCTATTAGACAACCATTTTTGAACAATTGGTGGTAAATAAAACAATGCTTTTTCGGTAACAATCTCTTGATTTTTGAGTGCCGAATTTTCAAACAGACTTATTCTTTCTCCTTTAATTTTATTGTTAAAGTTGAAACTGGAATATCCAATAATTGTCGCCAATAAAATAATTACATTGAATACTGTACCAAATTTTGCGTCAGACCAATAATTAAAAATCAACACTTGCGAAATAATCATAGCCAAAAAACCACTTAACCACCAATAATCCGAATGAATAAGTATTAAAATGATTGTAATAACAAAAAGTAGAAATGTCAAGAACCAACATATTCCATAAGTTTTTGAAATTGGTTGTGAAATCGCATTAAATTCAGATATCCCAAATGCCTTGAAAAATCCAAATAAATGGATAATCCCATGTATTCCAATCAATATGGTTAAAGCTATTCGCATTGTTTTTTTCTTGTGGCTAACTAATATGCATGAATCAATCATACCTATATCCTCTTTCTGACATAAACCAAAAGTAAGAATTATCTTAGTTATGGTAGAAATAAGTCCTTAATCCCTACCACTCATTGCCTCCCTTCAGACTAAGGAGAGGGAACTTCTCTCGTCTCCGATTGTCTTACCTTTTACACTAACTTTAACTATGTCAAAAATCTTAGTAACATTCTTATCAATATTTCTATCAAATGTTGGATCTTTTAAAAGGTTTTTTTATTCTGTCTCTAGCTTCTTTGGCTCAAAATTGCTAGGAAATAAAATGCTAAATATTGTAATAGTGGTGCGTTCGTTAACTAACAGAAGCTCTATCAAAACCAACAGTTTCTCTATAAAGTTGTGGAGATACATCTGCATTTTTTTTAAAAAATCTGCTAAAATAATATTCGTCATTATAGCCTAACTCATATGCAATTTCTTTTACTGTTTTATTAGTTAAATATAATTCTCTTTTAGCTTCTATAATGATACGTTCAGAAATTAAGTCAGTTAAGGTTTTATTAAAATGAACTTTGGTTAGTCTTGTTAATGCTTTTGGCGTAATTGCTAACATATTAGCATATTCACTAGCAGAATGCTTTGTTTTATAATGTTTTTCTATATAATTTTTTAAATTCTGTAAAATGAAGGGTTCTTCATTATTGGTAAATGCTTTTTGTGTTTCTGTTTGTTGTTCTGTTTTTAATCTTGATGCCGTTATTAAAAATATCTTTAAATAGGATACTAATAACTCATATTGTGCTAAAGCTGACTTTTTCATTTCGTCTTTGAATTGCTCTATTATCATTTCAAAACTTGCTGTAGCTTTTTCTTCCACTTGAACTATTGGTGAATTGTAAATATTATTAAATAACACACCATGACAAGCAACTTCTTTTTGGTGTTTATGAATACAGAAAAAATCGGGATGAAAGTAAATTACCACGGCACTTATACCTGTATTAGCATTAATCATAAATGGTTGATAAGGTGAAAAAGACATCAATACATTCTCATCAAAATCGTATTCAGAAAAATCAGCTTTTAGGGTTCCATTACCTTTTTTTATCCAAATTAGCGAGTAATAATTTAGCCTTTGGATATGGTCAAATGGATTGTCTTTTTCTAAATGATATATTTTAAATGCTAGATTACCCGTTTGCGGATTAATGAGCGTGAAGTTGTTGTTTTGCATCATGATTTAATTTTACATTAGTTTTCTTTCGTTTTCTGCAATTTTTAAATCGTTTATACTAGCATAGCGTTTTTGCATGAGCCCGTTTTCATTAAATTCCCAAAGTTCATTACCATAGGCTCTATACCATTGGTTGTTTTTATCTTGGTATTCATACTCAAACCTTACAGCCATTCTATTTTCTCTAAAACCCCAAAGTTCTTTTTTTAGTTTATAATTTCTCTCGTTTTCCCATTTCTTGGTTAAAAACGCAACAATATTTTCTCTTCCGTTAATAAACTGTGTTCTGTTTCTCCATTCAGAATCTATGGTGTATGCTTTTGAGACTTTTATTGAATCTTTGGAATTCCAAGCATCTTCTGCTATTTGAACTTTTTCGAGTGCAGATTCTAAAGTAAATGGAGGAAGCGGATATTTTTTTTCTTGATTCATATCTAATTTAATAATTAAAAATAAAGGAAATATGAAAACCCATATTTCCTTTATTTGTTTTAAATGGTTTTAGCTAAAGGAAAATCTACAGGCACTTTAGTAAGGTTGTGTAAATAATTCATAGCTGTTTTATCACTTACCTGAAGTATTACATCTACAAGATTTTCTTTAGTATATCCTTGGGCAAAGAAGTCTTCTACATTTTCATTTCTAGCTTTACCTCTGTTTTGAGTGATATCTGCTGCCAATTTTACTAATGCATTCAATTTAGCATTTTCACTTCTTCCTTTTCTGATATCTAATAATTGTTCATCATTAAATCCATTCATTTTTCCCAATACTAAATGTGCACTTTGACAATACACACACTCATTTACCTGACTTACAATAAGGTTTACTGCTTCTTTCTCTTTGTTGCTTAATGACGTTTTAGCATTTTGATAGTCTAAAAATCGTTTTAAACCATTGTCTGAATACCCTATAGTTGCATAAAGATTCGGCACAAAACCCAAAGCTTTATCTAGATTGTCAAAAATCTCTTGATTGGTTTGAGATACTTCACTTCTTGTTGGAACATTAAATTCCGTTGCAGTTACATTTTCCATTTTTTATTTTTTAAAATTGTTTGTCAATATTGACGCTACAAATTTGATAAAGAATGTAATGGATTAAAATGGACAATTTTCGTTAATGGATAGATGATTTTCTTGAAGATGATTAAATGATGTACAACTTATATATATTTTACCACTAACCAAATTTGGGTGTATATATATACTTTTTGGTTACCTATATTATTTCCAAATATATAAAAAATAGCTTATAAATCACTAACTTTAAACCAGCTTATCCCAATAATTTTTCCGTTGTCCTGCAAAGTTTTGGGAATGACATTTGAAGGTAGGATAAACGCAAAGAAACAAAGTTTTCGCAAAGCATTTTAAAGTTGATTTATCTTATCGTAATTTTAGCCATAGCAAATCCATTTAATAAATGAGGAACTTTTGTTTTAACCCATTACAAAAAATAATAACCATGAAAACTAAAAAATTTTATCTGTTATTAGTAACTATACTCATCACATCTGTAATGGTAAAGTCTCAAGACAAACAAGAACCTAAAGGCTTAGCCGTTGGAGATACTGTTCAGAATTTTCAAGCCATTGATGCTGATAGTACCCTATATGTATTTAATGAAATGATAAAAAAAGAACCTATCGTTTTAATTTTTATAAGAGGTCAATGGTGTCCGGTATGTAACAGACACATGAGTCAACTACAAGACAGCCTGCAAGCCGTTTACAAAAAAGGTACTAATGTAGTGGTAATATCTCCTGAAAAGCCTGAATATATTAATAAAACCATTGAAAAAACAGGCGCTCAGTTTACCATACTTTACGATGAAAATCAGAAAATATCTAATGCTTTTGATGTAACTTTTGAACCTAGCGGAAAAACCAAAGTAATTTACAATACGGTACTTGGTGCCAAATTAAAAGAAGCTCATACCGATGATGCTGAGCGTTTACCAATTCCTGCCACTTTTATTATAGATACGAATAAAGTAATTGTTTGGAGACACTTTGATCCCAACTATAAAAATAGGTCTACCATCAAAGAAATTATAGAAAATATACCCGAAAAAAAGGTTAAAAATTAACTCCTTTTAAAAAATGTGTACCGTAACTTTTTATCCTAACAACAACGAATATATCTTAACTTCCAACAGAGATGAAGTGAAGCATCGTCCTACCTTAGCTCCAAAAAAATACACTATTAACAATCAGGAAATAACTTTCCCTAAAGATGAAGTTGCCGGAGGAACATGGATTGCTACTAACAACAACACAAAAACCGTTTGTTTGTTAAACGGTGCTTTTGAAAGACATCAAAGAAAAGAACGCTACTCAAGAAGCAGAGGGTTAGTTTTACTGGAAAGCTTTTCCTATGCAAACGTTACAGACTTTATAAATGATGTAAATCTTAATGGTGTTGAACCGTTTACTTTATTATTATTTGATACTAAAAATACTATAGAAATAACTGAATTAAGGTGGGATGAAACCAAAAAACATGTTTCAAAAATAGATGCAACTCAACCACACATTTGGTCATCAAGTGCTTTGTATGATAAATCGACTCGAGAACAAAGAAAAAAATGGTTTCAACTTTTGTTGGATAAAAACGAACGACTTAATAAAGACCTTTTATTAAAATTTCATTTAAGCAAACACGATAAAGATGCTTTTAATGATATTGTGATGGAAAGAACCAACGGACTACAAACCGTTAGCGTTTCTCAAATTGTAATGAAAAAAGGCAACGTAGCTACTTTTGATTATTATGATTTAGTCACCAATAAAAACTACCAACTCACTAACGAATAAACTATATCAAACTTTCGGCAAAAGCTCTGGTTTGTTTATCGGTTGCTACATAATCATCATAAGTTGGTTGGGCAATAAAAGTAACTTGTTCCATACACTTTTGATTGATTTCGGCAATGTCTAAAAACTTAATTTTGTCTTTCAGGAAAGCTTCAACAGCTACTTCGTTGGCAGCATTTAAAATACAAGCCATGTTGCCTCCTTTTTCCAAGGCATTAAATGCCAATTGCAAATTTAAAAATGTTTCGGTATCCGGCTTTTCAAAGGTTAATTCAGGGTAATCCATAAAATTAAACCTTGGTGATTTTGAACTCAACCGTTGAGGAAACGACAGTGCATATTGAATAGGATGTTTCATGTCGGGCAAGCCAAGTTGAGCTTTCATGCTGCCATCTTCAAATTGAACTAAAGAATGTACAATAGATTGTGGATGAACAATAACATCAATTTGTTCGGGTTTTAAGTTAAATAACCATTTGGCTTCAATTACTTCTAACCCTTTATTCATCAATGTTGCCGAGTCTATGGTGATTTTTGCACCCATATCCCAATTAGGATGTTTTAAAGCTTGTTCTTTGGTAATATGTTGAAGCTCTTCACGTTTTTTTCCTCTAAACGGTCCACCCGAAGCAGTTAAATAAATTTTCTCAATTTTATTTTGAAACTCTCCTACCAAACACTGAAAAATAGCTGAATGTTCTGAGTCTACCGGCAAAATAGCTACTTTGTTTTCAATGGCTAATTTATTGATTAACTCTCCGGCAACTACCAAGGTTTCTTTATTAGCCAAGGCAATGGTTTTTTTTGCTTTTATAGCATTAATGGTGGGCAGTAACCCTGCATAACCTACCAAGGCTGTCAACACTACATCAATATCGTCCATTTCTACAACCTGAGCCAAGGCATCATTACCTGCGTAAGTCTTAATGTCATGTTCCCAAAGAGCTTCTTCTACTTTTTTATACTTAGCTTCATCAGCAATAACTACCACATTAGGTTTAAATTTTATCGCTTGTTCTATCAATAAATCAGCATTGCCATTGGCGGTAAGTACTTCTACCTGAAATTTATCAGCATGTTCTTCTATAACTTCAAGGGCTTGTGTTCCTATAGAACCGGTAGAACCTAAAATGGCAATTTTCTTTTTCATATTTTTCTCGCAAAGACGCAAGGATGCAGTTTTTTCAATTATAAACTTACTTTTTTAACGATTTTTGCTTGATTTCGTTAAGTAATGTTTCTTTTGCTTGTTTATAAGATTTTATGTTAAGGTAACTTCCATTACCAAGTTCAGCGATAGTTAACATTGATTTTTCAGTCCATTTTTCATTTTTTACACCAACAACCGAAACATTAATTCCATTGCTTGTGTTTTGTTCAACATTCGCTTTATCTTCTTTACTTAGGTTAAATACACCGTCTGTTGCTATAATAATAAGGTTATTTCCTTCGGTAAGTTTGTTTTGATATGCTATTTCATAGGCTTTTTCAAGACCTTGAGCACCTTCTGTTCTCCCTCCAGCAGATAAATCTTGTATAATTTGGGTAATTTGGGCTTTGTCTTTTACAAATTGAGAAGCTAAAACAACATCAACAGAAGAGGCGTAAGTTACAATTGCCAATCTGTCAATAGAACGTAATCCGTTTAGCAATTCTATCATAGCAGCTTTAAGCAAATCCATTCTGCCTTCTAACTTCATCGAAACTGAAGCATCAATTAAAAAGACAATATTGTTTTCGGCATATAATCCAACTGGCATTGCTGCTGTTGAAATAGTATCTTCAGGTGCCAGAATAATTTCAGGCTCAACAATGGTATCAATTTGTTCAACAATTATAGGCTCTTCCGAAGGTTCTCCCAAATAGAAAATTATTTCTCTTAAACTATCTTGGTGTACCTCAACAGCTTGTTCGCTAGAACCATAACCTTTAGCACTTGCTACAATATAATACATGTCATTTTTTAGAGTTTGATTGGTTTCTCCCACCCTGTTTGTTCTTAATTCTTTGTAAATTAACCCATCCCAAATAATCTCTACCAATGCATTAGGAATAGGTTGTTTAGTAGCATTATCAATTACTTTTATAGTAATATCTGTATTTAAGTCTTCTGGTTTTTTTTGTGTTTCAAAATCAGGGCATTCTAGGGATTCATTTATATCAGCTGTTTTAGCAACACCTTCAATAGTAAATGTAATGGGATGATTCTCAACACTTGTCCAAACAGGGATATCAGCCTTATAAGCTCCTTTTCTTTTGGGCGTATATTTTATTCTGATAATTACTGAGCTATCGGGTAGAATGGTTTTAGTGGTTACTTTTACATCAACACCATAAGGTTCTTCAATTTTGGTGATTTCGGCTGCAACTTTTCCGGCATTGGTAACTGTAAAATCAACGTACTTTTTATCTTCTTTATTAATTTCTCCGAAATTATGTGTGGATTTATCGAACACCAACTGAGCAACAGCAGCCTGTAGGCTAAATAAAAAAATAATATGTAATAAAAGTGCCTTTCTCATTGATTAAACAATTGCTTTTAATAAGCAGGTTTTTAAACTAAAAGTTTGCCAAAGTTACAATTTGTTTTTGCTAAAAGAAATGGATTATTTATATATTACCACTAATCTTTACTAAAATGTTTATGATAATCTTGTTGGCTTCTTTTTATTACTTCTAACGCTTCCTCTTTTCCATAAACATGGCTAATTTCCACATTGGCTTTTTCCTCTCCGGGAATAGATTTATAGGTTAAAAAGTAATGTTTTAATCGGTTGATTAATGATGGCGGACATTCTAAAATATCGTTCCACTTGGCATATACTTCATCACCTTTAAGTATGGCTATAATTTTATCATCCGCTTCATTATTGTCTATCATTCTGAAACCGCCAATAGGAATAGCAGGAACAATAATATTTCCATGCGTAATGTTTCTTTCTGTTAACACACAAATATCTAACGGGTCACCATCTCCTAAAATGTTGGTTTTACCTGTTTTTTCGATACAAAAATTAGCTACTTGCTCAGCACAATACGTTTGCGGAACAAACCCATACAAAGCTGGAACAATGTTAGAAAACTTTTGAGGTCTATCTACTTTTAAAAAGCCGGAGGCTTTATCTACTTCGTATTTTACGGAATCACTTGGTGTCATTTCTATAAACGACATTACCATTTCAGGAGCTTGTTCTCCGATAAAAATCCCGTGCCACGGGTGTGCTTGATATTTTTTTTTCATTTTTCTTACCTAATCAAACCTGCCTGCCAGAACAGCAGTTTCTTTAAAAGATTTTACGTTTCCTTCTAAGTCAAAAACCTCTATAAAAATAACATAAATACCTATACGAGCTTTTTCATTATAATCGTTAATACCATCCCAACTAAATGTTCCTTTTGTTCCTAATAATTGGCTTTTTATTAGATTACGAATTTGTCGCCCTTTGGCATCATAAATTACTACATTGGCTACAAAACCAGGGGTAGAAAACTCGTAAGAAATGTTTAACACATCATCTATTCCATCGTTGTTGGGAGAGAACGTTTTAGGATCTATGGTGATGGTTCCGCCATCGGTATTAGCAAGTTGGAATTGAGAATTTTCATAACCCGGAGTAGCAAACCCCTCTTCTTCTGCTGCCGAATGCCAATTGGTTCTATCATTGGTTAATCGGTTGTAGTCTATTCTTTCCAACGAAACACCTTTAACACTATTCAATAAGGAGAAATGCATGTCTTCTTCATAATAAAAACTATCAACCATAAGGTTTAAGTTATTTACCAACACAACCGTTCCTTCGCTGTTATTATATGTAGGCAAACTTGCCATTTCTATAAATGTTTCGGTTTTAGAATTGATATACTCTGTAGCAATGTTATTAACATCTTTAGTAAGCAATACAAATTCTCCCGGTAAAATTAATTTTGGTGTTGTTGTAATAGGTTTAAGGTTAGCTACAACATTATTATCAGTATTTGCTAATGACCAATTTTGTAAATCAATAAATTTGTTAGAATTGTTATACAACTCTACAAAGTCGGAGCCTCCGGTAAAAGGGTTAAACAACACTTCATTGATCACTAAATCGCCATTAAACCCTTGTTCGGGCAAGGCAAAAATTGCAAAATTGTTGCTGCCTATTACATTTCCTACGCAATCATAAGCTCCCGTAACAGTTACTGTATATTTTATTTGGAAAGTAAGTTTGTTAGCCAAATCTAACTGTACATTTTTATTATCAATAATTACAATGTTACTAATGTTTATACCATTGTTAACACTGTATGAAGCTGCTAATAACCCATCTCTGTCAATAATTTCGCTAAAAGTTAAAATTACCGTAGAATCTGAAGTAGCATTAGCTTCCAACAAACGAGGTAAGGTAACATCAGGATTAGCCGCAAAAACTGAATTTTGGGCTCCGGGAGTTCCTCCAAACCATTGATTTGAAGCTGCCCAATTATCATATTCTCCACAAGGGTTGGCAGGATCTATCATTTCCAAGGTCCAACCACCATCTTTTTTATTATCGTCTTTATACCACGAATCGAAATAATGCACTGAATGAATGATGGTAGTATCAGGAGCATATAAGGTCATGACATCATCCGTATTATTTAATGAAGGTAATTCGCTTATAGTTATCACTTTTCCGAAAGGAGCAAACTGATTTTCGTTAGTTGTTTTACAAACGATTACATACTCTCCGGGAAATATTTTTCCGGGATTAAGTTGTTTCATAGAAGTTAAATCGGATATCCAACAATTAGTTAAATCTATCACCTTATTAGTTGGATTGAACAATTCTATAAACTCTTGCTCAGGCAAGCCTACTGTTGGTGACGGATCCGGAAAAAGTTCGGTAATAATAATTTCAAATTTTTGAGGTGCTTTTCCAATACCAAAACTAAAAGTAGTCGGGTTTAATGTATTTCCAGAACAGTCAGTTGCTCCAGAAACTGTAACCTGATAAACTAAAGAAGAGTCTAACGTAGGAGTGAAAGTCAGCATTACACTTTCTAAGCTACTATTTACAACTGTATTAGTAAAGGTGACTCCATTATTAATAGCATAAGTAGCTGTAGTCAAACTCATAGAATCCATCACTTCGTTAAAACTTAATTGAAGCGTAGTAGCAGATAAAACATCAATACCAATAATATTAGGGGCTTGCATATCGGGAGTTGGGTTATACACCGAGTTTTGTGCTGCAGGAGTTCCTCCATCAAGATGATTAGAAGCAATCCAATTATTAGCATTACTAC
>LADZ01000038.1 GCA_000961845.1 Flavobacteriales bacterium BRH_c54 | reverse complement strand
AAACATAGGATAACTACCTATGGCTTCACTATGTCCATTAAAATCAACAGTTTGATAAACATCTTCACCATGGTCGGACAAATAAATCATTTGTTGTTTTTCATTTGGGGTAGCGTTCGCTTTTAACAACGAAATAATCTCACTAATTACAAAATCGTTATATAAAACAGCATTATCGTATTGATTAATAGCATCAAAAGCTTGTTGTGTTCCAAATGGAGTTGAAGGAGTATCTTTAAACTGATTAAAATTTTCCGGATAACGATTTTTATATTGTGTATGTGTTCCTAAAAGATGAACAAAAAGTACTTTTTTAGTATCTTTTGTCTTTAAGCTTTTTGCTACAATTGGCAGTACACGCTCATCTAATGAACGCAATTCTTGTTCTCCACCTAAATTCGTAAAGTAGGAATAGTCTGCTGCTTTTGCCACAATAGAAACCATAGTTTCATTTATCCCAACCGGAATTTGATTAGATATCCAATAGGTTTTGTAACCTGCTGTTTTTACTAATTGAATCAAACTTCCATATTCTTTGGCTTCAGGGTTGGCAGTAGTTGCAAAGGTAAGTACTTTTTCTAATGAGGGAATAGTGTGCGTATGCGGACTTATAACATCGTTGAAAACTAACAGTTCGTTTCTCAGTTTTGCCAGATTTGGTGTGGTATTTCTATGATAACCGTAAATTCCTAAATGATGCTTAGTAGTGGATTCGCCAATAACAATAATAATTGTTTCTTTTAAATCATCTTCTTTTTTTACAACTGTTTTTAATTGCTTACTTTTTTTAGATGCAGCAAAGAAATTTTTATATTTTTCAACTTCAATTTTATACCTTTCATATCCATTAAAAATTTGAAAAACAGCATGATATTTATGGTGATTAGCATTAAAATAAAGACTTATCCCAATAACAAATAAAACTAACCCTAAAACTACTTTTTTCCATACGGTATTTTGTGTTCTTACCCAAAGAGACTCTATAAATAAAACCAACTTACGAAAGTCATTAAAAATGGCCTTAAATGAACTTTTTAGTGTATATTGCTGAATCGCCTTATTAACTCCAATTAATATAAAAACAGATGGTATTAGCAATATTAGTAACCAAATAAAAATTTCTGTATTGAAATATTCTTTTAAATATTCAGAAGTTTCAGAAGAATTTGTTTCTATTAATATAAATGCGGTTGAAGGTGTAATTCGTTCTTTATAAATAGAAACATAAGCAACTTCAAAAAAAGTAATTACTAATGTGCTAAGATATATAAAACGCACATAAATAGAGCTTAGTTTTTTATTAGAAATAAAATAAGCAACAAAATACAAAAGCAGGTGCAAAAAAATGATTCTTTCAGGTATAAAGGATTTTCCTGTTTTTTCTGAAACGACATAAGACAATACAAATATTGGATACAATAAAAATAGATAGCTGTATTTAATTAAATGTCGGTGGAAAGGCATTTATTACAATAATAAGTTAATTGCTAATAATTAATTTATGTGCTTCAATAAGCTTGTTTTTATTATAAAATTGCACACTATAAATTCCTGATGAAAATTTTTCAAAATTAATTTGCAATAATTCTTTATTTAAGACATTTGCTTCGTACACAGTTTGTCCATAAATAGTTGTAATTAATATTTTTTCAACTTCAATTTTAGATATATCAAAGTTGGCAAAAGAAGTAGAGGGATTGGGGAAAATAAGCACCTTTTTTTCAGAATCAGGTTTCCAAGAGGTTAAGTCATCTATTTTTAAAGGCATAAAATCATTTATAGTATCTAAAGTAAATTGATGATTAGTAACAACAGTATCAATTTCAATAAGCATTACATCTTCAAGACCATTCCCATAACTTTTTGTAAACCCTGCAATTTTTAAGGCTTCATTAGGTTCTAACAAAATACTTTTACTTTCTTCCTCTTTAGTACCTCCAAAAGTAGAAGAACTACCTCCCCAAAAGCCTCCCGGTGTAATTAAAAATACTAAGGCATCTTTTCCACCATTTCCGGCAGCGGCTGTATGTCCGGTATTAAAAAAATTACCATTAGCCAATTCCACCAAGTCATAAATAACTTCTTCACCAATATTTCCAAAATAATTTCCCCAAATAGCATTACCGCTACTGTCGGTTCTAATCATGTAAAAATCTTTATCATTATTTGGGGTAAAACTAGTGGTTACTCCTCCTAAAACATAATTTCCATTAGCTGTTTCTATAACTGCATTGGCTTCTTCATAACCTGAAGGACCAAAAGCAATGTCCCAAATTAAACTACCTGTAGCAGTCAGTTTTATCATATACATTTGAACAGAGTCTGTTAAGGTAGTTGTCATTCCTGCCACTACAATACTACTATCAGTCGTTTCCATAATGCTGTTTCCCCTGTCAACCAAGTTTCCTCCAATGGTTTTAGTCCAAAGGGTATCCCCTAAACTATTTGTTTTAACAATATACACATCCGATTCTCCATTGGTATTATTGTAAGTTTCTCCACAAAAAGCAAAGCCACTGTCAGCAGTTTGAACAACATCATAAACTAAATCCCAATCATTTCCTCCATAGATATTGTGCCATTGAATTACTCCTAAACTATCGGTTTTTATTAATCGGGCATTATAATCGCCATTTACCCCAAAACTATTGGTAGTTGAGGCTATAATAAACCCTTTATCAAAAGTTTCCTTAACCGCATACCCCCAGTCGTTGTTATTACCACCCATTGCCCAACTCCAAACAACATTAATTTGGGAATCAAGTTTTAACAAATAAACATCTGTATTTCCTGAAGTATTACTGGTAGTAGAACCAACTAGCACATAACCTCCATCAACAGTAGCAATTATTTCTTCTGCTTTATCTATTCCTGCACCGCCAATAGCATATAAATGAGCAAGCGTATCTTTTTGAGATAATCCGACCAAGGGTAGAAGTAAAAATAATATGTTGATTAGTTTGTACATTTTTATAATTAACCTAAACAAAAATACTTAAAAAAGTGCTTTAATCCCTAAAAAGCCACTATTGGCAAATGTTGATTTTGGAACAACATAAGCGTTTAAATTATTGGTTCCTACACACAATTGAATTTTATTTTTAATATTTACAGCAGTAGACAGTCCAATATTTAGTTTGCCATAACCCCCATAAGAAAGATGCAATTGACTTAAAAAATTAGAAGAAAAATAATAGGTGGTATTGGTATAAATATAAGGAAAATAATTGGCTAACAATCTATTAAAAACTCCTATTTCTGCTTTCCATTTTTGATTAAATGTTTTAGTATAGCTTATGTTAACAGTTGTTGGTAAAGCAATTCCATAACTGCCTTGTTTTTTAGAGGTGTAGATATTGTCTAATAAAGAATCTTGAGAAATGCTGTTGGTAATAGAATCATTAATATCAAAAATAGAGTTGACCTCAACACCATCATAATGAAAAGTTTTATCTGCTTTATATTCTAATGCTGTTTTAGACATTCTGATAAAGCCAATATCATTAATTTCCACATGGAGTTTATCACCATTTTTTAGTGCAAAATCTTTATAAATCTGTGTAGCAATACCATATCCATTAAATGCTGAAAAATTGTTTTTAGAAGTATCTGTTTGGTTAAAAGCATAATTTACGGTTAAGTCAATATACTTCCCATCTGTTTCAGTAAATAAACTTCCTGTTGGAATAGTTAGTGCAATATGTTCTTGAGCTTTGATAATTCCTACATTAAATCCTTCTGATAATATTACGCCATGTTTTTGAGTGATGGCATTAATTCCAACATATACTTTTTGATAAGCAAAATAATTCATGTTGGTTCCGGAAAGTATTGCTTCCTCGCCTGCAAACTGTTTGTTCCCATCAAAAGCAAGTTGAAATAAATCTTCAGTAAAAACTGCATCAATATGTTCGATATGGCTAACTCCAACAGTTAATGCTAAATTTGTTTTTTTTAAAAGAGTATCAACAGGAATGGTAGCATTTATATTAAACGTTAAATCTCCTCCTAGCCTATTATTATCTGTATTGAGTTTATTATAAGCATCATCTTTCATGCTTCTGTCTATTCTTCCACCGTAAATAAACTTATTCATAAAATCATTATTCATTACCGATGATCCATAAATAAAACCTGCTTCAGTGCTAAAAGAAAGACGTTGTATAGAATCTTGAAAATAACGCGTATTATATTGAGCTTGGGAGCTCTCAAAAAACAATATTGTGGTTATTACTAAGACTAAAAACCGCATCATCTTATTTAGCATTTACGGTATATGAAAAATCTCCAACTACTTTTAAATCCAACTCATAATCCTCATAAATTTTAATAAACTGTGGTTGACCTATAGTAGTAAAACTCACATTAATTATTATGTTTTCAGTATTGTATAAATGAGTAATATCCTGCTCAGAAAGCTGAAAAACAATTTTAGAGGATTTTTTGGTTGTCGCCCTTAAATTACTATTTAAAGGAGCCGCCAATATATTTCCTGATGGGTTTATGGCAACTAACTGATTGTTGGAAGCATCTAATAAACTTAGTGAAATAGTTGCATCAAAAGGAAAACCATTTTCGGCATAGAGAATTAAATCTCCATCAATAATGTTTCCTTCATTATCATTACTTAAATTAATTTCGGTAGTATCGGTTAAGGTAAGTTGATTAGCAATTAAAGATAAAGGAAATTCTACATTTAAGTTTGTTTTTAATGGATGTTTTTTGAAAACAAAATCATTGTTACCGGAGATATTACCAAGAGGATTGATGTGTAAAGAAATGTCATAAACCAATTCGTTGGGGAAAAGCTCTATCATTTGATCTATATTAGAATTTGCGGTGGTAATAGCAGTTGTGTGTGTAGTATAATTTACTTCCGGAACACTAAAGGTTCGTTGGGCTCTATTAATGTTCATAGCATTTCCAATAATAGTATGATTTAAAGCACTATTGGTAGATGTATTAGTATTTACAGCTTCTAATTGGTTAATGGTTAATCTAGCGTCTACACCAATACCATTTTCGAAAGTGAGGTTTACATTCACTTGATCCAAATCTAAAGTTCCTCCGCTTATTCTATTAAACACATCAAAGGTGGTACTTTCAGGTCCAAAACGAAATTGTTGATTTCCAAAATACCCTCTTACAAAAGCAGGAACAACATCAACCAATTTATTGGTAATAGCTATTTCTTGTCCGGCACTTACCAATACAGATTGTGTTGCATTCGTATCAACTACAGCAACAGCCCTAGTAACAAAGGTATTTACTTTATTATTATTTATTCCTGTAAGATTAAGTTCATAATCGCTAATATCGATTCGAGTAGTAAAATAACCGGGCTGAGAACCATTTCCGGCAGGAATTAATTCTGTTAGCACCAACGTATCTCCATTTTTAGTGGCTGTTGGTATGGTATAAGTAACTATAATTTGTTCTTGAATTTCGCTCCAAATTTCAATATCAATAAACCCTGATTCTACAAGTGCATAATTCAATTGTACATTATTGGTAACATTAAGTGTAACTTCTCTATCCACACTATAAAAAGTATTTCCGGGAGCTGCTAATACAGACAATGACATGGGAAAAACTTCATTAATGGTGGTATCCGGAATTCTAAATAAAGAATCCATATCCACATCAAAAATAGATGTTTCATATACTACTTTTAAAGAAGTGTCAGGATTGGTTTGTAACACAGAATCAGGAAGTAAATCCCCAATATTCAGTGTAGTTTTAACCAACGGAGCCAATAAGTCAACATCCCATTCAGGTTGTTCAAAATCTTTCCTGCATGAAAACAACGCTAAAATAACCGTTAAAAAAAGTACTATTTTATTGCTGTTTTTCTGCATGAATTAAAATTAGAACTACTTACTGCTTTATAAACCTACCAATAACAGAATTATTGCTACTATCCGTAATTCTATAAATAAAGTTTCCTGACGGTAAATTTTCTGTATCAACCGAAGTTATCGTATTATTGATGATTTTAGTAGTTATTAAAGCTCCAAAAATGTTATAAATTTCTATTGTTCCTTCCATTAAATTGGTTTCAAAATGGATGATGTTATTTGTAGGGTTAGGATAAGCATTTACATCTATACTAGTTTTATGACTTAATGTTGTGATGTTGGTTATCGTTACATTTCTACAAGAACTAGTATCACTACAACCATTTTTAGAAACAATAACAGCATAACTTCCTGAAGCGATAGGGGCATAAAAGCTATTTGTTTCATTAGGAATGATGGTGTTTCCATCACAATCTATCCATTGATAAGTTGCTCCACTTTGATTAGAAAGAATAGTATCGTTTTGTAGAGTGGTAGAAGAATCTATAACAATTATAGTTAAATTAATAGTCATAGCACTATCGCAACCGGTAGCAATTGACGGAACAGTATCAAAATAAGTTCCTGTTTGGTAATACATTTTTCCGGCAATGTAAATGGTGTCACCCTCACAACCGATAGTATTAATTGTTGTATCAACAGGTTGAATAATGGTAAGGATAGTAGTAACTAAGCTATCAGTATTATTGATGTTAGTTAAGGTATCAACATAAGTACCAGTCGCTCCATAAGTATTCGTTCCAACAGTTACACTATCTCCTAAACATTCAGAAAGTGTTTGTACTGTACCAACTCCTAAGAAAGCAAAAGTGTAAATAGAGCCATTACTTACTGCATTATTCGATTGTACATTTCCTGCATTATTAGCTGTACAAGCTCCACTAACAGTTGAAGGAACATCATCCCATACAGAACCATCCCACTTAGCAAGAGATAAAATACTACAATTGGTAATTCCACTTAAAGTAGCATCTTCCCAATGAAGTGTTACCTGAACATTATCGGTAGTATTAAATTTGTTCAATTCCCAATATTCCGTATTGCTTACGTTTGAAATGGGGGCATTAACAGGAGTAAGTGAGCTGTATGGTGCATCAAAATATTCAGCAACAAACTCACTGTTTATATTTGTAGGAGCTGAAATGACCAATCTTCTCCAAAGCGTATCTTTACCTATTGGATAAACAAACACATCATTCCCAATCTTTTTAAACGGACCATCAACAAAGCTAGAATCATTTCCCAAGGTTGAAGTAGCATTATCAATTAACGTAATTAAATTAGTAGTTGAACTAATAATTTTTCCGCTAGTAAGTGTTAAACTATTATTTACCTGAATATTTTGATTTAATGTAATTCCTGTTGAGGTATGATTAACCACTAAATCATAAAAAGTAGTTGATGATGGCCCTGAAATTTGTTGAGCTGCAGTTCCGGTAAGGTTTACTGTATTATTATTATGAGTATAAGCACCATTATTAGTTATATCTCCTTTAATGCTAATACTTGTAGGAGCAACATGGTTCAGTGTAACAGCGTTGTTTATAGCTATACTATGAAAATCGTAAACACCAGTGCCTTGTAAAGTAGTATTTCCATTAATCGTTATGGTAGAAAAATAGCCGTAAAAAACCCCTGCATTATTCCAAGTAGTAGGAGTATTTATTGAAAATGTACAAGCTCCAACCTGAGTAATCGTATCTGTTATTTGTATAGTTTCAATTAAACTTCCGTTAAACTGAACATTAGCAATTCCACTTATAATTAAATACATATCAACTGTACTTCCTACCATATTAATAATATCTCCGTTTATAGTAGCATTACCTGATAATAAACGCATTTTTGGGCTTCCGCTTCCGGGAGCGGTACCAAACCAAGAAACATCACCTGTAGTTAATGTTCCTCCATCCATAAAAAAAGTAGGGGTATAATTTCCCACTTCATTTTCAAGGCTAATTTCATTTCCTACAGTTACATCTCCGTTTATTAAGAAAAACAAACTCGATTGGTTAGCATTTCCATCTACAATAGCAAGAGTTTCGGTAATGTTTATTGTGCCGCCTGTAACATTACACTGAGCACCTAACTCAACAATAAATCGTTGTCCTACATTTATGTTTCCTCCGCTAATATTAATAGTAGTGTTGTCTCCTGCAATAAATCTTTGATCAACATTTAATGTCCCACCGGAAATTGTTGTTGCAGCACTTAAATCAACTATTAACCTACCACTGTTTCCCGGACCAACATTTACTACCCCCGATTGAATAGTCATACTAGAGCTAACATCTAAAATTTCTAAGTCTTGGATTGTGGTTAAATTAGCTTGAACAGTAAGTTGTCCACCATTTTGTATGGTAATATCGTTTGGAGTAAATACAGAATTTACACCAATTATTGGAAGGGCAGCATTACCAGTATAATTTATGGGATCAATAACAATGCTTGCTCCATTTAATGGCCAACTAGACCAATTTGCCGAATTATTCCAATCAGCATCAACATTTCCTGTCCAGTTTTGACTAAAAAGTGTTGTAGAAATTACTAAAATAAAGGTGGTAATAAGTGTTTTCATATTTTAATATAAGATATAAGATTTAAAGTAACAAAGTTACTATATTTTAATTTAGTTATTTTCTATCAAAATAAAAACTATTCGCCTGAGCCAACGAAGTAACCACTAAATCATTTATACAAAGATGTGGAGGAAGAGTAGCTGCAAAATAAATCAATGATGCGATATCTTCTGCCATCATAGGTTGATAACCTTTGTAAACACTCTTTGCTCTTTCTTTATCCCCATGAAAACGAACCTCTGAAAATTCTGTTTCGGCAGCTCCCGGACAAATTTGTGTTACTTTAATTCCATGTTGCAATAAGTCTATACGCATGCTTTTGGAAATAGCATCAACAGCATGTTTGGTAGCACAATATACATTACCATTTAAATAAACTTCCTTCCCCGCTGTTGAGCCAATGTTAATGATATGTCCGGATTTGTTGGCTATCATTAATGGCATAATAGCTTTAGATAAATATAACAAACCCTTCACATTAGTATCTATCATTTTCTCCCAATCATCAATTTCACCATCTTGAATTAATCCAAAACCACTAGCCAAACCTGCATTATTTACCAACACATCAATACTTTTCCAAGATTCACCTAAAGATAATACGGCTTTTTCAACCGCTTTTTGGTCTCTAATATCAAAACAAAGTGGTAAAACCTCAACATTATATTGCTCCGATAAATCTTTGGCTATCTTTTTAAGCCTGTCTTCTCTTCTTCCTGTTAATATTAAACTATAATTGTTTTTTGCAAAAAGCTCAGCAGTCGCTTTACCAAAACCACTTGTTGCCCCAGATATGAATACTATTTTTTTTGTCATAATATTATCAAATTAAAAGTAGCAAAGGTAATAAGCTTAACGTTTATAAAATAGAAAGTTAAAAATTAGATTGTTTCTAAATTTCAAAAAACAACATAAAATATAATTTTAATACTTGCTATATAACAAAATAATGTTAGTTTTGTCACCTGAAATTCTTATGAAGGCACAATTAAATATTGTTAACAATTATGTTTTTTCTCCAAATTATTGGGGACGAATGTGTCATTGTATGCCTATTATTTCAAGCATCCATCCCTGGATAATTTATAGGTAATACCACTTTGCTTTAGAGCAAAAAACAACAATCAATTTTTATTTTTTTATTTACAAGGTCAGTTTTCGACCAAAAATTATATTCGTTATGTCGTTAATAACAGACACTATATTAGAACAGCTCAATAGCTTGATAGTTGTAGTAAATCAATCAGGAAGCGTGGAATATGTTAGTCCATCAGCAAAAAGAATTTTAGGTTTTGAACCCGAACAACTATTAGGAGAAGGCTGGTGGAATTTAACCCGTGATGATGCTGAAGAAAGATTGAGCATTAAATCATTGGCACTAAAACAACTTCAACAAGAATCTTTAATAGAAACGATCCCTTATGAACGCTTGCTAAAAAATGCAACTGGCGGAGATTGCTGGGTGCTGTGGAATATTTCTAAAAGTAATGATAATAAATTGGTTGGAATAGGACACAACATTACAGACAGAAAAAAAGCAGAACAAGAATTGCTCGAAAAAAATGTTGAATTGTTGCAACACAATAAAGACATGTTAGATAGTATTCAGTATGCCGGAAGAATTCAAGAAGCCATTTTACCTGATGTGCAGAAAATAAAAAACACTTTTCAGGATGCTTTTGTTTTGTACCAGCCAAAAGATGTGGTGAGTGGCGATTATTATTTTTTTTATCAAAAAGAAAATAAAGCTATAGTGGTGGCAGTAGATTGTACCGGACATGGAGTTCCAGGTGCGTTAATGAGTTTTATAGCTAATGGAATTTTAAAAGAAGTAATCATAAAAAAAGGATTGGAAGATCCTGCGGAAATTTTATATGCGTTAGATGAAGAATTGTTTTTGGCTTTAAACAAAAATTCGCCAAATGCAGTAACAAATGATGGGATGGATGTAGCCCTTGGCGTTTATGATTTTGCAGAACAAACATTTTCATACTCAGGAGCTTTTCGTCCATTATTGTTGGTGAGAGAAGGAAATATAATTGAGTTGGAAGCCAATCGCTACCCAATCGGTTTTTATGCTGATGTAGAAAAAAAGTTTGTTACTCAAACCATATCTATACAGCAAAATGATGTTTTTTATTATTTTACAGATGGTTATTGTGATCAGTTTGGAGGCGAACGAAAGAAAAAATTTAACCGAAAGCAATTTAAAGAACTGTTGTTGGCTGCACAAACAATGGAAATGGAAGAACAAGAAGCTTATTTGCAATATGTATTGCTCAACTGGAGACAAGAAGAGCCTCAAGTGGACGATATTCTAGTAATGGGAATTAAGGTTTAGAACATAATCGTTATGCATAACAAAAAATGAGTTAATTTTACCGCATGAACAAAGAGGAACATTTAATTTTTGGAATCCACCCTGTTATTGAAGCAATTATTTCAGGAAAAGAAATAGACAAGCTTTATATTCAGCAAGATATAAAAGGATCAGGAATAACAGAGTTGCGTAAAGCTATTAAACAACACAATGTTCCTTTTTCTCATGTGCCTATTTTTAAACTAAATAAGCACGTAAAAGGCAATCATCAAGGCGTAATTGCTTTTATTTCGCCTATTCCATTCTGTGATATAGAACAATTAGTGCCTACTTTTTTTGAGAATGGAAAAACACCTTTAATCTTAATTCTTGATAGAATAACTGATGTAAGAAATTTAGGAGCCATAGCCAGAACGGCACACTGTGTTGGGGTGGATGCCATTGTAATTCCTAAAAGAGAATCAGCACAAATTAATGCTGATGCCATGAAAACGTCAGCTGGAGCTTTAAACTACATTCCTGTTTGTAAGGTAGATAACTTAACAGATACGGTTTTGTTTTTGCAAGCAAGCGGATTACAAGTGGTAGCATGTACCGAAAAAACCAATGATACCATTTATAACGTTGATTTTACAGGACCCTCCGCAATCATAATGGGCAATGAAGAAACCGGAATTGCCAACCAATTGCTAAAAGCTGCTAACGCTAAAGCTAAAATTCCTATGGTGAATGAAATAGCTTCTTTAAATGTTTCTGTGGCTGCTGCAGTAGTTATGTACGAAGCATTAAAACAAAGAATTTAAAGCACTTCTTTTTCTGCATAATAATAAATAAACACGCCATTTTTTAGCATGTAATCTCTGTTATTTATAGTAATAATATCGTTTTCTTGCAGTAAATGTAAATTGTTAATTTCTTCATGCTCAACATAAACAGAACCTTTAGTAATTCTTGCCAAATCTAAATACTGAGTATTCACAAAACTTTTTGCTCCACAAAGAAACACTTGCACCGGAACAGTTATTTTATCAATAAACTCATAATCTCTCATTTTTTCATAATTATCTGCAATAAGTACTATGCTTTTAGCTTCAGGAAAATACTTTAGTCCCAACAACATTGCTTCTACATCATTTTCTTTCGCTTCCCCACCTCCACTACCACCAGAAGTACACTTGTTAAGTGATTTATTAATCTCTTCGCTTTGTAAGCTTTTAGCAACATAAATTCCTCCTGTTTCTAATGGTAATTTTTTATCCGAACTTTTTGCATCGCCATCATTAAAAAACAAACAACCTTTTGCATTTACATTAGCTGTTTGCTCTTTTAACCAAATTATTACTTGACTATAAAATGGCATCATGCTTCCTGTAGCATCGGTTACAATAATAAAATCTTGTGCATTAGCTATCCGCTTAAATGCATTTAACACAGTAGAATCTTTGTGCAAACTTGATAAATAAGGATTAGGGGGAAGTGGAGGATATAAATCTATTTCTATTTTTTCGCCCCAAATGGTATCGTAAACATACCCATTATCCCATCGGGTTTCTATATAAAATGGTTTTGGGGTTGTATCATTTTCTAACGAATCTTTTTTAGAAAAATTAGTCAGTAGAGTATTGATGTAATCGTTTTCCTCAGCTATAAAATCTGAAGTAGTATTAGGACGAAAAGTAACCACAAAACCATGGAACATTTTATTACATTCTTCTCTAGAGTTTCCATCGGTTTGACTAATAAGTTCGTACTCCCACACTGGAAAATCAAACACTTCGGGAACTAATTTTTTAAGTTCCAACAAACGTTTTTTGTTCAGCTCAATTTGGTTAAATTTTTCCGATGTTCTGTATTGCGTATAAATCAATTGAATTTTAATAACAACTCTTTTTTGAAGCTGTTTCTTTTGCTCTTTGTTTAAAATAATTTCTTTGGCGAAAGGCATTTCAATAAGGATTTGATCTGCATGGATAGCACTTCTGTTAAATGTATTGATGTTGGTAACATTGCTTTTTGCATAGTGATTTACATCAAATCCAACAACAGATTGGAGGGTAATTAATAAGGTGAAAAGATAAAAAAATCGCATATAGTAACAGATATGATTACTTTTGCCAAAAGTACATAAACACATTAACCTACAAAACTAAAAATTATTGCAACCCGTTAGAGCCAAAAAACACTTAGGACAGCATTTTCTTAAAGATTTATCCATTGCTGAAGATATTGTAAACAGTCTTGTTCAGAGAGATAAATACGATACTGTTTTAGAAATTGGTCCGGGAATGGGCGTACTAACTCAATTTTTAATTCAACAAAAAAACTATACTACTTTTCCTATAGATGTGGATAGAGAGTCTATTGCTTATTTGGCGGATAAATTTCCTGTACTTAAAGGCAACATTATTTATGGCGATTTTTTAAAAATAGATTTAAATGAAATTGTAAACAATAAACCTTTTGCGGTGATTGGCAATTTTCCTTACAATATCTCCACACAAATTTTATTTAAAGTGTACGAATATCGACACCAAGTACCTGAGTTAGTTGGTATGTTTCAGAAAGAGGTAGCCGAAAGAGTTGCCGCCAAGCCCGGCAATAAAACCTATGGCATTACTAGTGTATTACTTCAAGCTTATTACGATATTGAATATTTATTTACGGTAGATGAACATGTTTTTGATCCGCCACCAAAAGTAAAATCTGCCGTAATTCGATTAACAAGAAACAATACCGAAAAACTGGATTGCGATGAAGTTTTCTTTAAAGTAGTAGTAAAAACGGCTTTTAACCAACGCAGAAAAACCATGCGAAATTCAGTAAAAGTTTTTTTGAACGAAAAAACCAAACAACACCCTATTTTAGACAAACGCCCCGAACAACTTTCGGTTGAAGAGTTTGTAATGTTAACTAATTTATTGAAGGGGTAAAAAAAAAGAACCTTCTAAAGAAGGTTCTTTTTGATAATTGCTTTAGCTATAATAATTGTAACTATTGTTTAATAAGTTTATAAACAGCATTATTATTTTCACTGTTAATTTTTAAGAAGTAAACTCCTTTACTTTCATTGCTTAGGTCTATAATTACATTATTTGTTACAATATTAGTTTGATTAGTAATAACTTTACCTTCAATAGATGTTATAGTATAATTAGTTTCCTGACTTACCCCATCATTAAAATTAATTGTAATTAATCCATTTGTTGGATTAGGGAAAATAGAAACATTAAAGTTTGTTGATTCTTCATCAATTCCAACAACAACAATGTTCTCGCAAGCAGATGTGTCAACACAGTTTCCTACTGTTATTTCTACAGCATAGTTTCCAGTTACTGTTGCTGTAAAGTTCTGAGAAGTTTCTCCAATTATTACAACATTACCATTGTCACAATCTAACCATTTATAGCTCGCACCACTTTGGTTTGCTGTTATAATAGGTGTGTTATTGGTTACGGAATTATCAATATTTATGATAGTTAAATTAAGCGTAACTATAGAGTCACATCCATTAACATTCCCCCCTGTTAAAGTATGAGTTGCAGTACTATTACTAGAGGTATAGGTTACATTATCAATCCATGTATAACTATTACAAGCACTAATAACATCAATTCCATTTGTGTTATTATTTATAGTTAAGTTAAGTGTTACTACAGAATCACAACCATTAACATTTGCTCCAGTTAAGGTATGCGTAGCGGTATTATTGCTTGATGTATAGGTTACGTTATCAATCCATGTATAACTATTACAAGCACTAACAATATCAGTTCCAGCAGAACTATTATTTATAGTTAAATTAAGTGTTACTATTGAGTCGCAACCATTAACATTTGCTCCTGTTAAGGTATGTGTTGCTGTATTATTACTTGATGTATAAGTTACATTATCAATCCATGTATAACTATTACAAGCACTAATAACATCAATTCCATTTGTGTTATTATTTATAGTTAAGTTAAGTGTTACTACAGAATCACAACCATTAACATTTGCTCCAGTTAAGGTATGCGTAGCGGTATTATTGCTTGATGTATAGGTTACGTTATCAATCCATGTATAACTATTACAAGCACTAACAATATCAGTTCCAGCAGAACTATTATTTATAGTTAAATTAAGTGTTACTATTG
>LADZ01000056.1 GCA_000961845.1 Flavobacteriales bacterium BRH_c54 | reverse complement strand
CTTTCATCCTCAAAAACAAGTGGCTCAATAATTATTATACCTTCAATGGCTGTTTTAATAAAATTCATCTAATTCTACTCTTTATTTTTTTAGCCCAACTTTCTTTAACAGCTTATTAAAAAATGAAGCTGACTCTTCACTTCCATCATAATAGTAACTATTTTTACTTCCATAGCTATAACTATAATTATAACCATAACTATAGAATTTATCTCTAAAATCTACTCCATTAAGAATAATAGATAATTTAGAAATTTCGTTTTCAATTACTAACTTATCTATGTTATTGATAAAATTCTTTCTAGAATATTCACTTTTAAACACGTAAATAGGATAATCAGCAAATTTTAACGTCTCCATAGCGTCAGAAACCAAGCCTATTGGGGGATTATCAACAACTACATAATCATACCCTAAATCATTTTTTAGTTGATTAATAATTTTTTCAATTCCTCCTCCAATAATTAATTCAGAAGGATTTGGTGGTATTGGTCCTGAAGTAATAAAATCTAAATTTTCTAATTCACTATGGTAAATACACTCTTCAATAGTACTTTTATTAATTAAAATGGTACTCATCCCACATGTGTTTTTAACCCCAAACCCCATGTGTATTTTAGGTCTTCTCATGTCTAAATCGATAATCACCACTTTTTTCCCCGACATTGCAACAATTCCTGCTAAGTTGATAGCACAAAATGTTTTCCCTTCTCCAGATATAGTTGATGTTACCGCTATGGTTTTCTTCTCATTTTTGGTTGATATAAACTGTAAATTAGAACGTACCGACCTAAAAGATTCAGAAATAACTGATTTAGGCTCTCTGTTTATAACCAATTGAGAAACTGGTATTTTATTCTGATATAATGGTATATTTCCTAAAAATCCTACTGAAGATCTAACATATCTATTTATTTCATCAATAGTAGAAATGGTATTTTTAAATACATATCTAATAATTAATACTATCAAACTAATTACTACTCCTAACAACACTCCTGTTATTAATATCATATTTCTATTTGGCGACATAGGAGCTGATGGCACATTTGCTTTATCTAAAATAGTATGCTGAGGAACAAAACCTGCTTCCGAAATAGAATATTCAGTTCGTTTTTCCATTAATAAAGTAAAGAACTTCTCATCTATAGATAAGACTCTTTGCAAACGAGCATATTCTAATTCATTTGCCGGAACTGTTAAATATTTGGCTTGTATTTCATTTACTTTTTTAACTACTTCTTTTCTTCTGAGTTCTAATTTACTAATTAGCGAGTTTATGGTTGTAAATAGTATTTGTTTTTGAACATCAATTTGATTTTCTAAAGACTTAACACTTCCACTATTTACAGTTACCTCACTAAGCAAGTTTTGTTTTTGAACCATTAAATTTTGAAGATTTGTAATTAATGCTGTAATACTTGCTTCATATTCTGTTCCGGTAAGGGTTGGCAATAAATTATATATATCTATCGTATTAATTTTTCCGGTTACCGATTTACTTATTTCTTTTAACACACTCGTCTGAAAATCAATATCTATTAATTGATTCTCGAAACGATTTATTTTATCTAAATAAATAGAAGAAACTTCATTGGGATTCCCAATTTTTTTAGAGGTCTGAAAATCTTGAATTCTATTTTCTGAAAGTTTTACTTTATTGTAATACTTATCTAATTGGTCATCCAAAAACTGAATAATTTTCTTAGAACTTTTACTTCTTTCTTCAATATCATACAAAATATATTCGTTTGCTAAAGAAGTAATTACATCAGATGTTTTCAATGCGTTATTATCATTAAATGAAATACTAATAGTTTTAGCAGATGGATTTAACGGAAAGACTCCTAATTGTTGAATATATTTATTGGTTAATGCTTCTAAATCGTTTATCGCAAAAAACATAGAATTGTTTTTGTCAGCACCAAACTCATTATAGTTATCAAAAACAATTCTTAAAGTAACCTCTTTTAATTCAATTGGCACATTAGAGCTAAACTCTCCTATTAATTTTTCAGATTGGAATAAATTGAATTTTTCGTTATTAGTTTTTTCTAGATAGAACTTTTTACCTAAAACTGAAGAATCTTTTACTTCAAAAAAAACTTTAAAAGGCGAGTTTTTATACAACTCATACTCTAAAATTTTTCCTTGGTTGAAATAACTAACTTCTAAAGGTAGTTTACTTAAAGCTCTCTTAAGTAATAGTTTAGACCTCAACAATTCTACATCTTTGGCTACATCTTCTGTTTTACTAAAATTATCAACCTGAAGTACTTTGTTGGCAGTATTTTCACTTCCTACTTGCAACACTAATTTAGACTGATAAATAGGTACCGTATATCTTAAATAGATAAGTGATAATGTAACGCATATAGCAATAATACCCACAAAATAGATAAAAGTCTTTTTAAAAACTTTCAATAATAAAATAATATCTAACTCTGTATTAAAGTTAGATACTACCTCTTTTTTGTGTGCAAATTGATCTTCTTGCATTAATTTTTAATTATTCAGCACCTAGCCTATCTATAACAATAATAAGCGTTAATGTACTGGTTATTAAACTTACTATTGGAGCTATATCTCTAATTGCTTCTCTCACAAAATTATTTCTAAACTCAACATAAATTATATCGTTTGCTTGTAACGGAAAGTCAATGGTTTTTAATCCATCAATTGTACTCAAGTCAAATAAAAATACTTGCGGATTACTTAAATCTCCTCTTACAACTTTGATTCTCTTAGCTTTAGAATCGTTAGTTAAACCACCTGCTAATCCTAGTGCTTCTATTAAAGTTACATTTTCATTATTAAGGGGCACCACTTTTCCACTTCCTCCACCACCTGTAAAGACAGTTACTCTTCTGTTTTGGACTCTCAAAACAACAAATGGTTTGATATAATATTTCGAATAAATTTCTTCTAAATGTTTTTCTGCTTCTCTTAGTGTTTTTCCTCTCAATTCAATTCTTCCTACTATGGGCAATTTACAAAAACCATCATAATCTATTAAATATTGAACTTGACCTACTTGTTGTCTTGCTACTCCTGCTCCACCTCCATCAATAGCGGTAAAATCTACCAAAGAAGTTCCATCATTAGTATAAAGTTTAAACTCTAAGATATCACTTACTGCAATTACATATAAAGGATTACTATCGGTTGGCGGTGCTGCAAACTTATAATCTTTAGGAGTTTTTAACATCCTGTTGGAGTTATAATTACAACTCACAAATGATATTACCACCAACAGACCTAATGTCCATTTTAAAATATTCAATTTCATATCTAGATATTTAACAAATTATAATTGTTAATGATAAATTCTTAACTTACACTATATGACAAAACTATAAAAATTGATTGTAAAAATTGATAAATTTACTTTTTATTGTTCTCTAACAAGGAAAAATAGAGTTCTCTCATATCATTCACTAATCTTTCGTAATGAAATTTTTCTTTCACAAACTCCCAACCTTTTTCACTCATTTGCTTTCTCAACGCATCGTTTTCAACCAATTTTAAGAGTGCTTCAGAAAAAGCTTGATTATTTCCCGATGGAACAACAAGCCCTGTTTTGTCTTTCTGCACTACGTTTTCAACACCACCAACGTTGGTTGTTACTATCGGATTATTTGCTGCTTGTGCTTCAATTAGGCTTACAGGTGTACCTTCATTTAAAGAAGATAAAGCAATAATATCTAATCCTGCATTTGCCCAATCTACATTCTTAACCCACGAGGTAAATGTAATGGTAACTTTCTTTTTCTGTTTATTAAATTCAGTAAAATCTATATTAAATTCCTTGCAATATTGGATTAAATTCTCTTTTTCTTCACCATCTCCAATAATAAAAACCCTTACTTTTTTTGTGGTTTTTTTAAGAAGTTGATCTATTGCTTTTAAAAACAAAGTATGGTTTTTAATTGGAACCAGTCTACCAATAATTCCAATGGCAATTTCATCATCTTCAAGTAAATAATGTTTTCTAAAATCATTTCTCTTCGATTCATAATCTTCTTGAAACCTCCTTAAATCGAAGCCTAAAGGAACAACTGCTACTTTATTTTTATCACAAATTTTATGTCGTTGAGTTAGTTCATTTTTTTGAATATCACTAATAGCGATAATTTTAGTAGATTTTTTGGCTAAATAACGTTCTATATTTTTATAAAAAACAGTTTTTGTTTTACCAAAATAAGAATGGAAAACATGTCCGTGAAAGGTATGAACAATTACAGGCACCTTGCATTTATAAGCTGCCATCCTCCCTAAAGTACCTGCTTTTGACGCGTGGGTATGCACAATATCGGGTTGAAATTCTTTAATGATATCTTTTAACTTTTTATACGCTATTTTATCTTCTTTTAAACCAATTTCTCGCTTCATTTCAGGAATAATGGTTGGTGTTAAATGTAAACTATCCAATATAAAAGTTGAACTCTCTTCTGTTTCATCTTTCTCTCCTCCTATTAATAATGTTTCAAACTCGTCACCAATATATTTAGTTAAATAAGCTGCATTAAAAGTGGGGCCTCCTAAATTAAAGCGATTAATTATTCTTAGTATTTTTATTTTTTCCTTCAATTAATTATCAAGTTAAATTTATACTGCTATATACTTTCTCCACCAAGTATTAAAAACCACAATTGCCCAAACTGTTGCCGGAGTATCTTCCGGATTATTGGAGAATAATTTTTGTTTCAATTCGTCTATTGCCGAAACATTAAAAACTCCTTGATTTTCAATAAATTCCTTACTTAATAAATCATCGCAAATGGTAGCTTTAAGTTCATTTTTAAACCAACTTAAAAGTGGCACTTCAAAGCCATGTTTAGGTCTATTATAGATTTCTTCCGGTAACTCTTCATAAAAAGCATCTTGAAGAATTTTTTTCTTCATGTTCTCATTAATTTTAAAAGCTCTAGGAAGGTTAAAAGCAAAATTCACTATTCTATGATCCATAAAAGGCACCCTAACCTCTAAGCTATTTGCCATGCTCATCATATCTACTTTTCTAAGCATATCGTTGGGCAAAACCATTCTGGCATCTGTATAAAGCACATCGTTTAAATCTCCATCTTTTCTGATATACTTAAGCAATTCATCTTTACGTTTTTTGTAAGTAAACGCATCATCTGTTAGTCGCTGTGGATTAAAAACCAATTCCTCTTTTAATAAATAATTGGCTTTTTCTTCATTAATAATAGATGCCCATAACCAATACCTGTCTTTATGAGACATGTTTGCTCCTGAACTAAATTTATACAATTGCCTGTTTAAATTAGTGATTTTTGTATTTCTAGATTTTGGCAACCTTTTCCATAACGGATATCCTAACTTTACCAAAGCCTCTTTCATTCCTAAATGTCTAATTTTATATTCCGCCATGTGTTTATTATAGCCAGAAAATAATTCATCAGCTCCATCTCCAGAGAGAGCAACTGTAACATGTTTTTTGGTGTATTTACTTAAAATATAAACTGCAATTGCAGAAGAATCTGCAAAAGGCTCATCAATACTTTCTAATATATCGTTAAGATGCTCATACATTTCAGCATTAGTAAGTGAAAAGACATGATGATTACTCCCTATCTTATCTGCAACAGCTTTAGCATAAATCGTTTCATCAAAAAAAGGTTCATCTTTATAGCCAATAGAAAATGTATTTAAGTCTGATTTATATTTCTTAGCAATCAAACTAATAATAGAAGAATCTACTCCACCACTTAAAAAAGTACCGACAGGAACATCAGCTACTAATCTCTTCTCTACCGCATCATGCAATAGCTCATAAAGTTTTTCTTTAGATTTATCATAATTTAAAGCCGATTTTTGTATGGTTTCTTTTTCTGTATAAGGAATGCAATAATACTCAACTTCTTGCACCTCTTTTATTTTATCAATATTTTTAATAAAAATAAAATTTCCAGGAGCTAATTTACTTACTTGCTCAAGCATACATGAATTTGATGGTATGTAATTAAACTGCAAATAATTAAACAAACTTAATTTATCTACGGACTTATTAATTTTAAACTGTAAGATAGCTTTTAACTCCGATGAAAAAATGAATTTTTCTTCATCAAAATAATACAATAAAGGTTTAATTCCAAACCTATCTCTCGCAATAAAAAGACTTTTCTTTTCTTTGTCATAAACAGCAAAAGCAAAAAATCCATTCAACATCTCCAGACAATCTTTTCCATGCTTAATATACAGATACAAAAGCACTTCTGTATCGCTTTGTGTTTTAAACTCAATTCCTGACTGTTCTAATTCAGTTCTTAATTCCTTATAGTTATAAATCTCTCCATTAAAAATGATAACATACCTTTTAGTAATATCAAAAAATGGTTGGTTAGCACCTTCTGAGGCATCTATAATAGATAAGCGGGCATGACCTAATGCAATGTTTTCAAAAGCAACTGTTGCCTGACAATCCGGACCTCTTTTATCTAATAAATTTGTAGCAATTTTTATCTGCTTAAGGTCTGTTTGTTTAGAAGAAATTACGCCTACAATACCGCACATATAACTTTTTTATTCTGTTGCTTTTTACAAATCAAATATACATTTAAGATTATAAAGATACCTTTAAATTATATTTATTTTGAAAATTAATAATCTTATCTTGCACAAAGTTTTAAAAAAATAAATAAAATCATGTTCAAAAAAATCTCTATTGTATTTTTAATTTTAGTTTTAGCTTTAACTGCTAATGCTCAATCTAGTAAAAACATAAATTTACTCTCTAACTTAACATTTCCGGGAAACCGTGGTGATTTAAATGATATTTGGGGGGTAAAAAAAGGCGTTAATGAGTATGCTCTAGTAGGTTTTGAAACAGGTGTTGCCATTATTGATGTTACTACTCCCACCAATCCGGTAGAAGTATTTTTTGCTCCGGGTGCCAGCTCAACTTGGAGAGATTTAAAAACATGGAATAATCACGTTTATATAACAAACGAAAATACAGGTGGAATGATGATTATTGACATTAATCCGCTACCGGGAGCTTTAAGTGCTGCCAATGTTACTAGTTACGGAGGAAGTACATATCCTTTTCAATCTGCTCATAACTTATATATTGATGAAAATGGAGTTTGTTATATTTTAGGTGCTGACAATGGAGTTGGTGGTGCAATTATGCTAGATTTAACCAATAATCCAAAAGTTCCTGTTGAGTTAGGAAGGTATAATACTTATTATTTCCATGATGCAGTTGCCAGAGGAGATACACTTTGGGGAGCAGCTGTTAATGATGGTATTTTTGTAGTTGTTAATGTTGCTAATAAAAATGCTCCTACAACTATGGCTACCCAACCAACATCTAACTTTTTTACTCATAATATTTGGTTTTCAGATGATGGACAGTATGTTTTTACAACTGATGAAAAAAAGAACTCATTTATAGATGCCTATGATGTAAGTAATCTAGCCAACATAACCTTTTTAGATAAGGTACAGTCAAGTCCGGGACAAGATGTGATTCCACACAATACTCATTTTTTCAATAATTATTTAATCACTTCTTACTATAGAGATGGCGTAACCATTCATGATGTTTCCGACCCTTCAAACATGATAGAGGTTGGGCATTATGATACTTCCCCACAATTTAGTGGAGATGGTTTTAACGGATGTTGGGGAGCTTATCCATGGTTACCTTCAGGAGTTATTTTAGCAAGTGATATTGAAAATGGTTTATTTGTTTTAGGTCCAAACTATGTTAGAGCAGCTTATTTAATAGGAAACGTTACTAACTTAAACACTTCTGCTCCAATTAGTGGAGCAAATGTTGAAATCCTAACAACAACTAATAATACTACTTCAAACCTTAATGGGGATTATAGAACAGGTATAGCTGATGCCGGTACTTATGATGTTGTTTATTCTAAATTTGGATTTATTCCTGATACTATATTTAATGTTGTACTTACTTCCGGACAAACCACTACGGTTAACGTTCAGTTAGAGCCTATCCAGCCTTTTAACCTTAGTGGACAAATAATTGAAAACACCACAAATACCCCTATTGCTAACGCTCAAATTCGTTTTAGCAACTCACAATTCTCTACTACTGTTACTACAAATGCCTCAGGTAATTTTACCATAAACAATTTTGTTCCTGCTACTTATGATGTAAATATTGCTCATTGGGGGCATCAATCAGTTTGCTTAAGTACCCAAAATATTAATTCAACAGGAAATCCTTATACTTACTCTATGGGAGTAGGTTATTACGATGATTTTGATTTTAATTTAGGATGGACAGCTTCAACACAAAATGGACCTTCTTCCGGTTTTTGGGTAAGAGATATACCTATTGGTACTTTTTTAAGTGGTGTTCCTGTAAACCCTGGTAATGATATTACTACTGATTGTGGAAATCAAGCTTATGTTACCGGAAATGGTGGCGGACAGTCAGGAACAGATGATATTGATGGAGGAACTGTAATTTTAACTTCTCCTATTTTTGATTTATCTTCTTCAACAGATCCTTACGTTCATTTTGATAGATGGTTTGTTAATGGAGGTGGATCAGGAAACCCTGATGATTCTATGGTAGTTATTCTTACTAATGGTACAAATGAAGCTAGATTAGATTATGCTGATGCAAATACTCCAGACTTTTCTACTTGGGTACATAAATCATATAAAATAACTAATTATTTACCACTTACCGCTAACATGCAGCTTATCGTAAAAGCTACTGATGAAGGTGCCGGACATATAGCTGAAGCTGGTTTTGATGGTTTTTTTGTTCATGATTCTGCTTTAGTTTCCGTAAATGAAATACAAACAACTGACCTTATAAAAGTGTATCCTAATCCATTTAATGAAGTAGTTAATATTACTATTGAAAATAATGATTACAAAACCATAAGCGTTGAAATTTTTGATATAACTGGAAAAACTATTTTAAGTAAAACCATAAACAACAGTAATGTTTTACAAGTAAATGTTAATTACCCTGCTGGAATTTATTTTATTAAAGTTTCTGGAGATGCTACACTACTTAAAACAGAAAAATTAGTGAAATTTTAAATACATACCAAAAACTAAAAGAAAACTCCAAGCATCAATTTGCTTGGAGTTTTTTTTCTTTTAAAAAATAATTAGTCTATTGACTTATTACGCTTTTATTAGCTACTTTTGCCGACTTAAAAAATAAGTAACCAATAAAAAATATTTATAATGGCAACAAACAGAACTTTTACAATGATTAAGCCCGATGCAGTTGAAAAAAACTACATTGGAGGAATTTTAAAAATGATTAATGATGCTGGTTTTAAAATTGTAGCGATGAAATACACGCAACTTTCTAAAGAACAAGCCGGTGCTTTTTACGAAGTGCATAAAGAGCGTCCTTTTTACGGGGAATTAGTAGAATACATGTCTTCTGGACCAATTGTAGCAGCAATTCTTGAAAAAGATAACGCTGTAGAAGATTTTAGAACTTTAATTGGAGCTACTAATCCTGCTGAAGCTGCTGAAGGAACTATCAGAAAAATTTATGCTGAATCTATCTCTGCAAATGCAGTTCATGGTTCTGATAGTGATGAAAATGCTAAAATTGAAGGCGATTTTCATTTTAAAGCAAATGAGATTTTTGCATAAAATTAATCAATGATACCAAACAAGAAAGGCTGTTCAATTGAACAGCCTTTCTTGTTTATTTAAAGTATTTTATTTACTGAATCACTTCTCTACCAATACTGCTGTAATAGAAACCTAATTCTTTCATTTCTGTTAAATCGTAAAGGTTTCTTCCATCAAAAATTACTTTTTGATTCATCTTACTCGCTAACTTATTAAAATCCGGATTTCTGAATACTTGCCACTCTGTAGCAATAACTAAGGCATCTGCTCCATCTAAAGCACTATCTCTATCTGAAGCAAAATTTATTTTATTACCATATTTTTCTTTAACATTATCCATTGCCTCAGGATCGTAAGCCGTAATTTCTGCTCCTAACTTCAGCAATTCATTAATAATATAAAGAGCCGGAGCTTCTCTAATATCGTCAGTATCCGGTTTAAATGCTAATCCCCACAAGGCAATTTTTTTACCTTTTAAATCATTGTTAAAATAAGCTTTAATCTTAGGCATGATGATTACCTTTTGCTCTTCATTTACACGCATCACTGAATCTAAAATACTGAATTCATAACCGTATTCTTTACCTGATTTTGCTAATGCCTGAACATCTTTAGGAAAACAACTTCCTCCGTAGCCAATGCCCGGAAATAAAAAACGTTTACCAATTCTAGTATCTGAACCAATTCCCATTCTAACCATATCAACATCAGCACCTACTTTTTCACAAAAGTTAGCAATCTCATTCATAAAAGTAATTTTAGTAGCTAAAAACGAATTTGCTGCGTACTTAGTTAATTCAGCAGATTTCTCATCCATAAAAATAATAGGATTTCCTTGTCTAACATAAGGTTTGTACAAGTGCTCCATAATTTTTCTAGCTTTAGCAGAAGATGTTCCTATTACTACTCTATCCGGTTTAAGAAAATCATCTACAGCAAATCCTTCTCTTAAAAATTCAGGGTTAGAAACCACATCAAAATCAACTTTAGCATTTTTAGCAATTGCTGCGGTTACTTTTTCGGCAGTCCCAACAGGAACAGTACTTTTATCAACAATAACTTTATAATTAGTAATAATTTTTCCTAATTCATCAGCTACACCTAAAATATAAGATAAATCAGCCGAGCCATCCTCTCCCGGGGGAGTTGGTAGTGCCAAAAATATGATTTCAGCATCATCAACAGCACCCTTCAATTCAGTAGTAAATTTTAATCTGCCTTGTTTTATATTTCTTTCAAAAAGAACATCTAAATGAGGTTCGTAAATGGGTACTATTCCATTTCTCATTTTTTCTACTTTTTTGGCATCAATATCTACACAAACTACATCATTACCGGTTTCGGCAAAGCAAGTTCCTGTAACTAAACCTACGTATCCTGTTCCTATTACTGCTATTTTCATTTGTTTATTTTTACTGTTTTATATCTTCAATTATTTCTTTTACTGTTTTGGTTATAAAAGCCAACTCATCTTCTTCTAATTCTGTATGCATTGGCAATGAAAACACCGACTTACATAACCCATTGGTAATTTCAAAATCTTCATCTTTCATTTCTAGAGTACGATAAGCCTCTTGCGTGTGAAGTGGTACCGGATAATATATCATGCAAGGCACTCCTTTTTCTGTAAGTCTTTTTTGCAGTTCAAAATTATCTACAGAACAACCTACTAATGTATATTGGTGAAAAACGTGAGTTGATTTTTCATCTCTAACAGGTGTTTTAATATTCGGATGATTTTTAAAAGCTTCATCATAATAAGCTGCTGCTTTGTTTCGTGCTGCGACATATTCATCTAAATGACGAAGTTTAACCCTTAAAATTGCTGCTTGAATGGTATCTAAACGAGAATTCACGCCTATTCTATCGTAGTAATAACGTACTTTCATTCCATGGTTTACAATAGAACGTACAATTTCAGCTAAATTATCATCATTAGTAAATAAAGCTCCTCCATCGCCATAACAACCTAAATTTTTTGAAGGAAAAAATGAAGTTGTCCCCAATTTACCTATCGTTCCGGCTTTTTTGGTTATCCCATTATTAAAAGTATATGATGCACCAATTGCCTGAGCAACATCTTCAACTACTGCAATTTGGTGTTCGTTGGCAATTTGCATAATGGCTTCCATGTTGGCACATTGTCCGAATAAATGAACAGGAATAATGGCTTTTGTTTTTGATGTAATGGCTTTTTTTAATTTATCTGTATCTATACAATACGTATTAGGATCTACATCTACTAATACAATTTTTAGTTTTAATAACCCAACCACTTCAACCGTTGCTGCAAAAGTAAAATCTGAAGTAATTACTTCATCTCCGGGCTGTAAGCCCAATGCCATAAGAGCTATTTGAAGTGCATCAGTTCCATTAGCACATGGAATTACATGTTTTACTCCTAAGTAGTCTTCCAATTCTTTCTGAAAAGCTTTTACTTCATCACCATTGATAAACTGTGTGCTTTCTATAACTCCTGCTATTGCAGCATCTACTTCGTTTTTGATGGCTAAATATTGCTTATGCAAATCAACCATCTGGATATTATGTATTGCCATTAATTCAACATATTTTAGGATAACAAAACTAACATAAAAATATTAATCATGCTATAAAAAACAAACTGTAAAAATAGAAATAGAAAATAAAATGGTTTGTGATGTTTGTGATATTAGTTATCCAACAGCAGTTGCAACAACTTGGTGGTAGCCAACGCATCTCCGGCTGCACGGTGTCTTTGTTCTTGTGGAATGTCTATTCCTAGTTCTTTACACAACTTTCCTAAACTGTATGATGATTGTTCTGGGAAAACAGTTCTACTCATCTCTATAGTGCAAAGTTTAGGCTGTTGTATTACTAATCCGGTTCTTTTTAACTCAGATTTTAATATTTTGTAATCAAAATTTACATCGTGAGCCACAAAAATTTTATCGCTAATTAATTGGTGAATTTCTTGAGCTACATCCATAAAAGTAGGAGCATCCTTTACCATGCTATTGGTAATTCCGGTAAGTTTGGTAACATACCAATCTATACTAACTTTAGGATTTATAAGAGATGAGTATTCATGAACAATTTGAGTACCGTCAAAAACATAAACCGCTATTTCAATTATTCTACCTTTAAGGTAATTTCCTCCTGTTGCTTCAATATCAACTACTGCATACATAATGCGGCAAAGTTACGTTAAAAATTTATTTCTATTTGCTTGATAGAGCTGAATATTACATCCATTCCCTTTTAATAATCGTTTTCTATTCTTGGCAATAACATCATAAAAATAATCTCTAATAAAAGTAGGAACGATTTTAAAAACATAAAATAGTTGTAATAAGCCTCCCAAGATTTTAGCTATTTCTAACGCAGCATTAGATTTTAAGTACAATTTGTTATTTGTTAGCAACATAACGGTATCTACATTTTGAGCAAACGAATATTGGTTTAAAACTCTTTTAGCTGTTTGACTGGATAACCCTGCAAAAAGAAAAACATGTTTCGTATCTCTTTTCAATACAAAATTCACCCAAAAGCTACAAAAACTGCATTGGTCGTCATATAAAATTATGGGAGGTTTTTCTTGCATGATTCACCAATAAAATTAGCTTAATAATCTTAAAATTGGTATCTTTAAGCAATTAAATAGCATAAAAAAATAAAAAACTCTTTATAGTAGTTTAAATTTGCATTATAAATTCAAAGTCTTTCAATTGTGAAAATAGCTATCTACGGAAAAAAAGTTGCTGATATTTACATTGCCAATATTCAATTTTTGTTTGATGAACTCAAGCAAAAGGATATCGTCATATCTATTGATGCGAATTTTCATAATTACCTCCAACAAAAAAATATTTCTTTTGAAGATAATATTTCCCTCTTTAATGATAGTAAAGAACTAGGAAAAGTAGATTACCTTATTAGCATTGGTGGCGATGGTACTTTTTTGGAAACCATTGTATTGGTTAAAGACAATGATATTCCTGTTTTAGGAATTAATACCGGCAGATTAGGCTTTTTATCGAATGTAAAAACAGATGAAATTGCTGAGGCTATTGATGCCTTAATCAATAAAGCATACGATATTGATGAAAGAAGTATGTTAAGTATTGAAGCCAATAATTTTGATTTTGGAGCTAATAATTACGCCTTAAATGAAATTACACTCCATAGAACAGATAGTTCTACGATGATTACGGTACATACTTATTTAGATGATGAATTTTTAAACTCTTATTGGGCTGATGGGTTAATTATTTCTACACCTACTGGCTCTACAGCTTATTCACTAAGTTGTAATGGACCTATATTGTTACCCGATTCGGAAAATATGATTATTACCCCTATTGCTCCTCATAATTTGAATGTGAGACCATTAGTTATTAATGATGAAAAGGTACTGAAAATACAAATTGATGCTCGTTCAGAAAATTATGTAGTGGCATTAGACTCACGCTCATATAGCTTACCATTAGATGCTACTTTAAAAATTACCAAAACACCTCACACCATAAAACTGATTAGATTAAATAATCATACTTTCTTAACAACACTAAGAAGTAAGTTGATGTGGGGAATTGATAAGCGGAATTGATTTTCTTTCAAACCATCAAAAGAGTTATTTATACTTTCCTTTCAAATTGCATATTTTGTTAATTGGTGCATCATTACACTATTTAACAAGGTTCCTCCTGAATGACTATAGGGTTCTGTATCTGTTTTCAGGGAATGAAAAACATTGTTCTAGAGACAGGCGATTTGGAAGTTATAACTAACTTTCAACTTTATAAGCTTTAAACTCTTAATCTATAAACTAACCAACTATTTTTTCGCCAAAAGCGTTTAAATCAACACCATCAAAATTTCCTGAACTCATGAGTAGCAACACACTATTGTTCCAGTTTTTATTTTCTAATAAGCTTACTAATTGTTTGGAATCATTAATGACCTCAACATTATCAGATGCAAAAGCCTTTTTAACTTCGGTAGGTGTAATGTGTTCTAATTTTTTATGCTCCAAGGTATGTTCGCTATAATATACATAAGCTTCATCAGCATCGCTCATAGCATTTTCATACTCGCTTAAAAAATTTTTATTTAAACTGCTAAACGTATGTAATTCCATACAAGCTACTACTTTTCTATCGGGATATTGTTGTTTAACAGCTTTGGTAGTTGCTTTTAATTTAGAGGGTGAGTGTGCAAAATCTTTATAAACTGCAACCGTATTGTTCTTTGCAATTAACTCCAACCTTTTTGCTGCTCCTTTAAAAGTAGCAATAGCATTATAAAAATCGGCATCTTTTACACCTAACTGATTGCAAATTAATTTTGCTCCATTTAAGTTTTGTAAATTGTGTTCTCCAAAAACGATTAACGGAATATCTCCATCAGCTGTTTTCAGGTAGGTAGTTCCGTTGTCAATATAATATTCAGGAGTTGAATAAGCTACTTTGGTAATATTTTTTGTACTTGTTTCGGCTAGTTCTTTTAGTATTTTATCGTTTTCACAATACGCCAAAAAGCCATTTTCTTCAATTAAATCAATAAATATTTTAAACTGTTCCACATAATTTTCAAATGTTGGAAAAACATTAATATGATCCCAAGCAATACCACTAAGTAAGGCTATATTTGGTTGGTATAAATGGAATTTTGGTCTTCTATCTATTGGTGAAGAAAGGTATTCATCTCCTTCTAAAATAATAACCGGAGCGTCTGTAATTTTTACCATGGTTTCAAATCCTTCAAGTTGGGCTCCAACCATATAATCGGCATCAACATTGGTTTTTTGTAACACATGCAACACCATAGCTGTAATAGAGGTTTTTCCATGACTCCCTCCTATTACTACTCTAGTTTTGTTTTTAGATTGCTCATAAATATATTCAGGATAGGAATAAATTTTTAGTCCTAATGCTTTGGCTTTTATTAATTCAGGATTATCATTTCTTGCATGCATTCCAAGGATTACAGCATCCAAATCGGTATGGATATTTTCTTCTTTCCAACCTTCTGTTTTGGGTAATAAACCATGTTTAGCTAACCTGCTTTTGCTGGGTTCAAAAATTTCATCATCAGAGCCTGTAACTTTATACCCTTTTTTGTGAAGAGCGATAGCAAGATTGTGCATGGCACTTCCACCAATAGCAATAAAATGAATGTTCATATTTGGCATTATAGCATTGGTTATAAATCGGTTTCACTTTGAACTTTACCGCTAGCATATTTTACTTTTTTGATGGCTTTTCCGCTTTCATCATATTTAGTCCAGGTTCCGATTCTTTCATAATCAAATAAAGCTTTGTTGTACTTCATTTCACCTTCTTCTTTAAGGTTGCCATTTTTATGGTAGTACTTTTGATCATAAATTAACTTCTTTTTATCTGTTAATTCTAAGGTATTTTCGGGCTTACCGTCTTCAAAATAATTGGCTTTAAAAATATAATATAAAAAAGATTTATGGTACTCTTCAACAAATTCAACATTTCCATTTGGGTAGTAATCTGTCCATTTTTGAGCTTCTGTTTCTACATATTCAATTTCAGATTTTGGTTTACCATCACTATAATAAATTGACATTTTACTTTTTTTAAGGTCTGTTACTCTAAAGTTTCTCTCTACCGTTCCGTTTGGATAAAAGTTTTTGTAAATTTTTAGCTGGCCATCAACATAAAAACCTTTGTGAAGCAATTGTCCACTACTATAAAAATCTTCAATAAAACCATTAGCAGCATAGCCATTTTCATCATTCCTTACAGTATCTCTCCCAAGCATCATATTTAATGGCTCATACATTTGAATTCCAAATTTTTGATCAATTACTTCTTCCGGAGCATAACTTTTAGATTGAGCAAAAAAAGTTGATGTGTTTACTAATAAAATTGTGAATAAGGTAGTGTAAAATATTTTCATAGTTTTTGAATTTTATTTTTTTGTTACGGAATTTATCTCATTTGGGTTATGTTTTTCTGTAGATACAAGTTTAGCAATTTTAATGTTAAAAAAACCAAAAATCATTGTCATAATTGGACTTAAAATATTAAAGAAACAATACATAAAATAATCGCCTGTCGCTACGCCCAACACTCCTGAATGGTAAGCTCCACATGTATTCCAAGGAATAAGCACAGAGGTTACTGTTCCTGAATCTTCCAACGTACGACTCAACACTTTTGGATGAAGCCCTCTTTCTTTGTATATTTTACTAAACATTTTTCCTGGAACAACAATGGCTAAATATTGGTCGGAAGCGGTTACATTAAAAGTTATACATGTAGCAGTAGTAGTTGTTATTAAAGAGCCTGTAGATTTTGCTAATGGAATTAAGGTATTGGTAATGGTTTTTAACATGTCTGTTTTTTCCATTACTCCACCAAAAATCATGGCACAAATAATTAACCAAATGGTTCCCAACATGCCATTCATTCCTCCTGTTTCCAGCAATTCATTTACTAGTGCATTTTCTGTGGGAATACTCATATCTGTTGTCATAGCATTTACAATAACTTCATAAGCTGCTTCAAAAGTTAGTGAAGTGCTTTCTGCCAAAGCAACAATTAAATCTTGCTGAAAAATGAGGGCAAACAAACCACCTAATAAACTACCAATAAACAATGCTGGAATAGCATCCACTTTTTTTACAATCAGTAATATTACAACAACAGGAACTATAAACAACCAAGGGGTGATTACTATTTTTGATGCTATTGCTGTTTTTAGTTCGTTTACATCAGTAACGTTACCTGCTGACTCAAATGTAAACCCAATAATTAAAAATATAATTAACGTAATAACAATAGAAGGAATCGTAGTTAATGCCATGTATTTAATATGGGTAATCAAATCTGTTCCTGCCATTGCAGGGGCAAGATTGGTAGTATCCGACAAAGGCGACATTTTATCTCCAAAATAAGCTCCTGAAAGAATTGCTCCCGCCACCATACCTTTATTAAAGCCTAATACATCTCCAATTCCAATTAGGGCAATACCAACTGTTGCTGCAGTTGTCCACGAGCTGCCTGTTGCCATAGAAACTACCGCACAAATAATACAAGTAGCTACTAAAAATATTTTTGGATGTAATAAATCCAGTCCATAATAAATCATTGCCGGTACTACTCCGCTTACCATCCATGTTCCGGCTAAGGCACCAATCAATAACAAAATAATAAGTGCAGGTAAAGCAGATTTAATACTTTTTACAATTCCTTTTTGAATGGAGTTCCAAGTGTATCCATTGTACATTCCTATGGCAGCAGCAACTGCTCCGGCAACTAATAATACTATTTGATTTGCTCCACCTAAAGCATTATCTCCAAAAACCAACACCACGTTCACCACTAAAAGCAATATTAATACAACTATAGGGATTAATGCTTGAAATAAACTTGGTTTTTTTACGGACTCCATGAACTATTTTTATGAAGCGTAAATGTAAAAATAAATTGTGGAACTAAAAAAATGATTGATGGGTTTGTTAGCAACTATTAATTTCTATTTCTCAATAGATTCGTTATCCCAAATGTTTTTTGAAATACTAACACCATTTTTAGAGTAATAAACTCCACCCCATTTATAAAAAATTCTTTCATAAACATCTGCATGATCTCCGGTAACTTTAATCCTTCTTATTATGATAGCATTTCCTGTTTCTCTTTCTTCTTCAGTAATTCCCTGAGGATATTTTTTATCAAATTGATCTAAGTTGCTTGATAGTTTCTTTTCTCCAACATAAACATCATATACTTCCTCTGATGCTTTTGTTGATTTTTCAATTTGTTTAGCATTTAGTTGAGATTGATAATCGCTATAAAACTGTTTTTCTTTTTGTAATCTTTTTTCAGCATTAATGCTTCTTTGTTGTTGTTCTTTTGTTGGCTTATTCAACAATTCTTTTTGAGCAATAGCTTCTTGCTCATTTTTAGAACGTTTAAAATCAGCATCTTTCTGATACTTTTGTTGCTCTTTATTTAACTGAGTTTTATAGTCTTTTAATTCAGCAGTTGCTCTATCATTTTTTTGTTTTTCTTCAGCTATTCTTTTCTCATTGTATTGCATATAAAGCAGTTTATCAGCAGCTAATTTTTCTGCTTTAACTTTATGTTTTTTTGTCTGCTCTATCTGCATCAAAGCAATTTGGTCAGCATATTTTTGAAGTTCTCTTCTGTTATCTTCTACTTTTTGTAAGGATGCATTTATTCTAACTTCTTCTAAAGCTGCTAAATCTTTACTATATTTTTTCACATCTATCTCTCTATCTTTTCTTTTTGCTTCATAATCTTTTTGGTTCTGTTGAATAGTAGCTTGCTGATTGTCTATTGTTTCTTGATTTTTCTGTCTTTTCTTATCTGCATTCTCTGTCATTATCCATCTGTCTTCTTGAATATCACTTTTATAAGTATATAAATCTTCTACTTTTTGTTGGTATCTAGGCTCATTGTCTTTAGCATATTTACCCATGTTTTCTTTTTGCTTATTGGCATAAGTATGGGCCTCTTTTGTTTTATCATTAGCCAATTTTATGTTATTCATTTGTTGCTGATTGTAGTATGCTTTATCGCTTTGAAGCTGTTTTTCATTTTCTAAATATTTTTTATCGCCCTCTTTTTGCATTTTTTCAACTTGCTCATAAGTAGCTAAAATATCTTCTTTCGCTTTATTGGTTTTATCAACATTATATTTTATTCTAATTTCCTCTTGTTTGTTATAAGATTCCTTATCAGCTTGTAATTCTTTTTCATTTTCAAGGTATTTCTTATCTCCTTCTTCCTTTAGTTTACTTATTTGCTCGTAAGTTGCTAAAATTTCATCTTGAGCCTTATTAGTTTTTTCTTTGCTTGTTGATACTCTTATCTCTTCTTGTTTATTGTAAATAGCTTTATCTTCAGCTAAAACTCTATCCTTGTCTTTTTCTTTATCTTCCCAAATCTTCTTCATCATTGCTTCAATCTCTTTCTCTCTTTTATCATCAATTTTAGCTCTGCTACCCGGTGGTGGAGTATTGTTTTTAACCACTACTTCTTTCTCCTCTTTTTCTTTAGCTAACTTATCCAACATTGCCTCAATTTTCACTAATTGATCTTTAGGATATTGTTCCCCTTCAAATAGTACTAATGCTTCTTTGTATTTATCTTTAGCGTTTTCATACTTATTCAATAAGAACAATTTGTCTGCATCAAAAATAAGTTGGTCATACTTTTCTCGTTTTGCCTTTAAGGCCAACGCTTCACTTTTATTTTTACGTTGTTCCTCAGCAATTTGAGCTAAAATATTATTTATTTCTTCAATTTTTTGTTGTGGATAAGCTTCACTAGGCATAATGCTCAACGCTTTTTTGTAAAAGCTTTTTGCTGTTTCGTAAGATTTAGAGCCTAAATTATCATCACCCATTTTTATAAAACTATCATACTCTGCTTTTTTCTGATCCTGAGCATTTGGCTTAACAGTAATTTGCTCCTTAATTTTGGCTGCCAATATTTTTTCTATTTCATCAATTTGGTTTTTAGGATAGGTTTCTGAAGACTTAACAGCAAGAGCTTCTTTATACTTGACCTTAGCTTGATCGTAATTTTCAGCTTTAAAAGCATCATCAGCAGTAGCAATTAAAGCATTGTATTTATCATTTTTCTCTTTTTCTGCTAATGCTTTTGCTTTAGCTACATCTATGGCTTTCAATTGATTTTTAGGATATTCTTCATTCGGATAAATCATTAATGCCTCTTGATACTTTTGAGTGGCTTTATCAAACTTATCTCCATAAAAATCGGCATCAGCCTGAGCAATTACTGCCTGATAATATTCTCTTTTCTTTTTCTCTGCTTCTTTCTCTAATTCAGTTTCAGCGGATTGTTGAGCTAATTTTGCTAATAAATCATCAATCTCTTTGATTTTATTTTTAGGATATTGTTCATCAGATTTAACCCCTAATGCTTCATTATACTTACCTTTGGCAGTCTCATAATTTTTACTCGACAAAGCATTATCAGCAGCAGTAATCAGAGCATTATACTTTTCTTGTTTAGCTTTTTCAGCAGCTTCTTTACCTGCTAATTCAGCTAAAATACCATCAATCTCACTAATCTTATTTTTTGGATGTTGTTCATTTGGTTTTACACCCAACGCTTCATTGTATTTACTTTTAGCTTGGCCATAAGATTTATCATTAAAAGCCTTATCAGCCAAGGCAATCAGGCTATTATACTTTTCATCTTTTTCTTTATCAGCCATTTTAGCAGCTTCTTCTTCCGCTTTCTTTTTCGCTATCTCTGCTAAAATGCTATCTATTTCTGTCAACTTATCTTTGGGATATTTTTCACTTGGTTTCACTCCTAATGCTTCATTGTATTTGCCTTTTGCTGCATCATA
>LADZ01000063.1 GCA_000961845.1 Flavobacteriales bacterium BRH_c54 | reverse complement strand
GTGAAAATTAATGGCGAAACGGGGGTCTTTGTCCCTAATGCTTTTACTCCGGATGGCGATAATTTAAATGAATTCTTCGCTCCTCAAGGGTTCGGGGTTAGTCCGGAGGGCTACGCCTTCCTTATCTTCGATAGATGGGGGGAAGTTATCTTTGAGTCTTACAGCCCTTTTGATGGATGGAACGGAACCTACAAAGGTAAAGTCGTGCAAAATGGTACTTACATCTGGAAACTTAACTACAAAGATACTAATGGTAAAAAATTCCAAAATATTGGTAAGGTTAATATTATAAAATAAATCCAAAAAATCCCCTTAACAATATTTCATAATAAAGGAGCGTTATTCTTTCTAACAAGTCTAACAAAACTCCTTTATTATGAAAGCATTAAAAAAAATGTGCCTTTATGGCACAGCAGCATTTCTTTGCTTAATTTTAAGCTCCCATTATCCGCAAAAAAATTATTCTATTAGTAGCAATACCATTTCTATAGAAAGTGCTTTAAAATATGATTTAATCTCTTATGAAATAGTAAACAATGGCTCTCACAAAGGAGAATGTGTTACAATAAATTTACAAAATAAAACCTCAAGAACTTTAAATTTAATGATTGAACTAGGTAGAAATCTAATTTCTATTGACACTAATAAACAAGATATTTTAATTGTTAAAGAAGCTTTTTTTACTCTAACACCTATGGGAAGTAGTGCTAAAAACTTATTTGGGTTTTGTTCTCAGGCTCATAAAAGTTCCCCCAGTGAAGGAGAAAAATACCTTATTGGTGAAATGAAAGATGCCAATATTATAAAACTAGCCGAACATTTAAACAAAAACAAATACCCTGTTTCAGCTATGCAATATGCTGTATGGACATTAACTAATAACAGACCTGTTGCATCTATTTTTCATGAAAATAGAGATTCTATTGTTGGGTTACAAGAATTTCTTTCATATAAAGAAAACAAAGTTACACCTTGGTATTCTATTGAATATATGCCCAACGATAGTACAGGAATGGTGTCTAACAAAGCAAAAAACATTTATGGAACGCTAAAGGCTGATTTGGAAAAAGGTCGTGTAATAAAAGTAGTAGTTTATGATTTATATAATATTTCTCAAATCAGGAAAGACATTAAAGTACTTGAAAAAACAAAAGAACAACCTATAGTTGTTGATATAAGTGAATTACCAAAAGGACGCTATAGAATGCTTTTTACCTCATTAGCTGGAAGAATAGATGAAAAAAAATTTTGGATATAAAAAATGCCTGAAGAGATAACTTCAGGCATTTTTAAACAATTAATATTCATTTATTAAATATCCACTTTTGCATATTTGGCATTGGCTTCAATAAACTCTCTTCTCGGTGGAACATCATCACCCATCAGCATTGAGAATGTATGATCAGCAGAAGCTGCATTTTCAATATTTATTTGTCTTAATGTTCTAAATTCAGGGTTCATAGTTGTTGACCATAATTGTTCAGCATTCATTTCTCCTAAACCTTTGTAACGTTGTACATGAACACTTCCTTCTTTACCTGCACCTTTAATTTCTTGTATCGCTGTATCACGTTCTTTATCGTTCCAGCAATAGCGTTGTTCTTTACCTTTTTTAACCAAGTAAAGTGGTGGTGTAGCAATATAGATATAGCCTTTTTCTATCAACTCGGGCATATATCTAAAGAAAAATGTTAAAATAAGTGTTTCGATATGAGAACCATCCACATCGGCATCACACATAATAATTACTTTATGGTAACGCAATTTTTCAATGTTCAATGCTCTTGCATCTTCCTCTGTTCCTATTCTTACACCTAAAGCAGTGTAAATATTTTTAATCTCTTCATTATCTAAAATTTTGTGTTGCATCGCTTTTTCAACATTCAAAATTTTACCTCTAAGTGGCATAATGGCTTGAAAGTGTCTGTCTCTTCCTTGTTTTGCTGTTCCACCCGCAGAATCTCCCTCTACTAAATACAATTCGCAAACTGCAGGGTCTTTTGAGGCACAATCAGAAAGTTTTCCCGGTAAACCGGAACCTGACATCACATTTTTACGCTGAACCATTTCACGAGCTTTAGTAGCAGCATGACGAGCTGTTGCAGCTAAAATAACTTTTTGTACAATGGTTTTTGCATCAGCAGGATGTTCTTCTAAGTAATTAGTTAACATTTCAGTTACTGCCTGACTAACAGGAGCGGTAACTTCTCTATTTCCTAATTTAGTTTTCGTTTGTCCTTCAAATTGTGGCTCCTGAACTTTTACAGAGATAATAGCTGTTAATCCTTCTCTAAAGTCATCTCCCGATATTTCAAATTTCAATTTATCTAACATTCCGGAAGTTTCAGCATATTTTTTTAATGTTGCTGTTAACCCTCTTCTAAATCCGGATAAATGCGTTCCTCCTTCGTGTGTATTAATATTGTTCACATAAGCATGAATATTTTCTGCATACGAAGTATTATAAATCATGGCTACCTCAACAGGAATACCACTTTTTTCACCTTCCATGTGAATTACCTCACCTATTAATGGCTCACGAGTTTCATCAATATATTTAACAAATTCTTTTAGTCCTTCCGTTGAATAAAATTCGTTTGAAACACTATTACCTTCATCGTCTTTTTCTCTATGGTCGGTAATGGTTATTCTAACCCCTTTATTTAAGAATGAAAGTTCTCTCATTCTATCTTTTAAAGTTTCGAAGCTATATTCTGTGTTTTCAAATATGGTTCCGTCTGGTTTAAAGGTTACTTCTGTTCCTCTAATATCAGTAGTTCCAACTTCTTTTACGGGATAAAGTGCTTTACCTTTCTTATATTCTTGTTCATAAACTTTTCCATCACGGTAAACGGTGGCTTTTAAATCATCAGAAAGTGCATTTACAACAGAGACACCAACACCGTGCAAACCACCTGATACTTTATAAGAATCTTTATCAAATTTACCTCCCGCACCAATTTTGGTCATTACTACTTCCAAAGCAGAAACACCTTCTTTTTTGTGCATATCAACAGGAATACCTCTACCATTATCTCTAACTCCAATAGAATTGTCTTCATTAATCCAAACCTGAATTTCATCACAATGACCACCCATTGCTTCATCTATAGAGTTATCTACTACTTCATAAACCAAGTGATGTAACCCTCTAATACCTACATCACCAATGTACATGGATGGACGCATTCTAACATGCTCCATTCCTTCCAATGCCTGAATACTATCGGCCGAATAATTTTTCTGTTTTTCTTCGCTCATATTTTATGTGTTTTTTAAGCTTTTTTTAAGCAAAACAAATATAAGCATTAGCCAAAGCTATTAACGCCTATAAACAATTTAAATTGATGTTTTTTATTAACAATTCAATTAACAGTTTCAGGCAGTACAAGGAATTCTTAAATCAATAAAGCTAAGTTGCCAAGAACCATTTATTTGTGAAAAATAAAAGGTATAATTATAGGTGTTTACAACAGTAATTTTTATGGTTTCGCTAATAAATTGTATGGCTTGTACTTCTTTTTCGTTTAAATTAGCATAATGCCAAATTTGACTGTCTTTTAAAGGGTTTATATTTTCCTGAAAACAACCTTGTTTGTCATAACTATTTTTTTCGCAAACTACTTTTGGTAGCTTTTCTTTAAGAGGCATTAAACTTAATGAATCGAAGGGCAAATCAAAAAAATCTAGTTTAGTACCTGATGTTTGGTAGTTTTCGATTTCGTAAACCTTACTTACTTGAGGCATAGCTCCCGAACTTTCTATAATATACAAACCGTAATCTTTATAAAAAAATTGATTGAACGCTGCTGCGTTTTTAGTTTCAATTGCTGTTACCAATTGCTTATAAAATTGCAAAAAACTAGTTGTATCGGCTTGTTTTTTGACTCCATCCGTTATTAATGTATCTACTACATTAACAACTGTATCTTGTTGTTGTTCTTGAGCATTATTGTCACTTTGTGTTGTTTCTGAGCAGGCATCAAACAAAATTAAAAAACTTACTGCCGCTACTATTTTATACTTTTTCATCTTAATTATTTTACTTCACAAACTCCTCAATCACTTTTCCATCACAAACACTAGGTAGGGCGATATTTAGTAATACAGAAAGCGTTGCTGCAATATCTGCAATAGCTACTTGCTCTGTTCTTACTCCTTGTTTAATATTGGTGCCGTACCACAACAATGGCACATGCGTATCATAGTTATATGGTGAGCCATGTGTGGTTCCTTTTTTAGTCCATTTGTTTATCCAACCCGGTGCAAGCACAAATAATACATCTCCGGAACGCACCTGATGAAAACCTCTTTGTACATTTCCCATTATTTTATCTGTAAACTCAGCTGCTTTTAAATTGGTTGACGAAACTGCTTTTACAATACCTTGTTGTGCCAACATAAAGTTTACCGCAACATTTTCTATTTCAATTAAATTTAATTGATGTTCTTTAATCAAATCATGATTAAAAAATAGTTGATAATTCGATAAATTTTCTACTAAGTTTTCTACATTAAATTTTTCAAAAAGTACCTCATTTAGAACTTGTAAAGTAGCTTTTTCTTCAAAATAACCACCAGGAAGTTGATTATCAATAGCATGTTGAGGAATATCTACTACACCATGGTCGGCAGTTAGGAAAACCATAAATTCGTTTTCGCCTACTTGTTTTTCCAGAAAAGTTAATAGTTCCGCAATTTCTTTATCTAAACGCAAATACGTATCTTGAATCTCTACCGAATAAGGTCCGAATTGATGTCCGATATAGTCGGGAGAAGAAAAACTTACCGCAAGCAAATCTGTACTATTATCTTTACCTAATTGCTCATTTTTAATCACTTCAAAAGCCAGCTCTTTTAAAATGGTATTTCCAAAAGGAGTTGATTTTATTAAGTCATAATTTTTATTGGCTTTTCTTAATTCTGGCAAATTATGTGGAAAAACAGGAGCTTTCTCGCCTTCAAAAACTTCTTCGTAAGGATTATTGTCGGCAATGCTTTCAGTATAATCATGTATAGACAAAAGTGTTTCCCAAGGCTGTTGTAAATAAGTATTAGCGGTATTTTTTTGATTCAATTCGTTTAACCATTTAGGCAACTGTTTCATATAGTGGGTACTAGATATCCACTTTCCTTCATCTTCTCCGGCAAACCAATAAGCAGCATCTGCTTGGTGTCCGGCCGGTAAAATAGCTCCTCTGTCCTTAATGGAAATTCCTATTACTTTAGATTGCTTATTAGCCAACTTCAACTCATCGGCAATGGTAGTAACCAATAGTTTATTTGGAGACATTTTTCCCATATCAGTAGTAGTTCCAACAGATTGAACATTTTCATCAGATGTACAATAGGTTTTTATCTTATTGGTTTTATCGTACCAAGTATTGGCAATTATTCCATGATTGGCAGGGGTTGTTCCGGTATAAATAGAAGCATGACCCGGAGCGGTATAGGTAGGCATATAATTAAAGTGCGTTTGCTCACAATTAAAGCCATTATTCACCAACTTTTTAAAACCGTTTTCACTGAATTTATCCCAAAAGCGAGTAAGATAATCGTAACGCATTTGATCTACTACGATACCTACTACCAATTTAGGTTGTTTTTGTTGCGACCAAGCAAAAAAAGCATTTAAAGTAAGGAAAATAGCTAAAAAAAGATGTTTCATAACGTATGAATTTAAGCCGCAAATTTACATTTTAATTAACGACTACTTAAAGCAAAACCATGTTAACTTTTGATTAATTTATCTCACAAAAAAACCCTCCCGATGATAAGCCAAAATCACCGAGAGGGTTAAAGAAGGTTTTTTTAACCTGTTTATTTTATGGGTTCATAATTTGATCCCAAGGCATTGATGTTAAAATTGCCCCATAAAAAATAATTACTATTATAAAATACAATAAATATAATGCTGATAAAGACACTCCAACTATTGCACACACTCTACCTGCTTTCATATTTTTATATGATCCTTCTGTATATAGGCTAGGAGAATCTTTATACAGTTTACCGGCCTTGTTTGCAAGTACTATAGCTACTATCCCTAAAGCCAGACCTATAATACCATAACAAAAACATAAAACAATTGATAAGATACCTAACACTAAAATTGCTGTTGAATTTGGTAGGGCTTGTGGTGTATTTAAATTTTGATTTTCCATAATTGTAAAAAATAAATTAAAAGGCTAATAGTTATTAACCTTTTAATTTAGTCATTTTTAATGCATGTGTTTTACGTTCAAGTAATAAAGAACGATAAATAAAATTGGGAAGATAGCAGCCATTGCGCTAAATGGCATACCAAAAGCTAATGGTAAAACAATCGCCACAACATTTGCTCCGGCATAGATGAAAAATCCCATTTTTTTCAACTTCCACATTTGGATAGCTCCAAATAAAGAAGCAGCTCCTAAAACTGTTGCAACAGCAAAATAAGCTGTTCCTCCACCCATTCCAGCCATTCCAGGAATGCTTTCCATTAATGATCCCATTCCGATAGTAGCCAGTAGACTAAATAAAGTAGCTAAACCACTACCAATAAAAGTTAAAATACATAATACAGTTAAAAGTCCTGGTCTTTTTCCAGATTCAACTGTTGCGCTTGTAGTTTCTTCACTCATAATTTTTAATTTTAGTTAATATTTAATTAATTTGAAGGAACTAAAATAGAACAAATAATCAAAAATGCAACTTTTGTCTAAAAAATGTTATTAACAATCTATGAAAAAATAGGCTTAATCTAAACAACTACTTTTTACTCCATGCATTAAAATTAGCGTCTTTCTCTCGTTGTTTTAAAAGTTGATACTTGTTGAAATATTTTGTTTCAGCCGGCTTTAAATTAATCAATTCTATCTTTCCTAAAGCTCTTTTTATAGTGATGGTTTGTTTTTCACCACCAAAATAATTACTCCACTGTTCTAAATCATTTACCAACTTAATATTATTGATGGCTAATATTTCATCACCAACCGCTAGTCCTAATTTTTCAGCAATAGCATTAGGTGCTATGTTATCAATGATACAACTATTATTTTCATAACGTACTTTAAACCCAAACTTAGCTTCATTATAACTGTCTGATGGTGTTATTTTTAATTCACAACCAATATAACTAACCGCATCTTTAAGCCAAGGCGTAAAAGCTGCCGTTCCATGAATTAATTCTGTATAAATTTTATCGTAAGATGAACCTGCTACTTTCTCAACAACTGCTTTGTAATCAACATCACTTACTCCTTTACCTTTTTGAGCAAAATTAGTATAAAGGATTTTCATCACATCTTTTAATCCTTTTTTGTTACTGGTATTTTTCATGATAAAAATATCAGTAATAAAAGCAACTAAAGCCCCTTCTGTATAAATAGAGCCTTTTCTATTAGGAATACCCCTTACATAACCATCTAACCAAGTATCGAAAGATGATGATGCTACCGATAAATTCTCTACACCAAAATTAGTATAGTGTCTTTCTAGCAATTTATCAAATGTACTTTTATATTGTGTCCAATCAAAAACGCCTGAAGTAAACAAATATTTATCACCAAAATAAGTGGTAACACCTTCATCCAAATAACCCAAAACTGTATAGTTTTCTTTGGTATAATCGTAAGGGTACATTTCTATCGGTCGAATTTGTTTTACATTCCATGTATGATAGAGTTCATGAGAACTTACGCCTAACAATTCATTGTACCAACCTTTTTCATCCATTATTTCATAAGATGGACCTAAAGAAATTACAGTTGAATTACTATGTTCTACACCATGGTAGGTTTTATAAGTAAGTATTTGAAATAAAAAATGGTACTCATTAACCGGAAAACTTCCGAAATCTTTAATTTGCTTTTTACAGAACTTTTTAAAATCGTTTTCCAACTTTTTAAAATCAGGCTTGCACTCACCTTGAAACCACATATGAAAAAGCACATTGCTTTCTTCGAAAGAATGGTGTTTTAAGGAGTTGCTGGCAATAAATGGACAATCAACCAATTCATGAAAGTCTTTAGCCTCAAATTGGTGTTTAGACTTAGCTTTTAAACCTGTTGCTGTTTGATAATCTTTTGGTAATTTCAATTCCAACGTACAAGGCGTATTTATTTGTTCGGGAACATACAAGAAGCAATTTACACCATTAATATAAAGTTGGTTATCATCTAAATAAGATGACCCTGCATTAATTTCGTTGGCATAATAATTATACTTAATGTGAATTTGTTTGGCTTTGTTGGTAAACACATTCCAAGTGTCTTTGGCAGTTTTTTCAAAGCAAAGTGGTTTGCCTTTTTCGTTAAAAGCTTGCCATTTCTGGATATTTTTAGCAAAGTTACCCAACTCATACCTACCCGGACGCCAAGCAGGAAGTTGAACAGTTATTTTTTCTTGTTGTTGTGAATTTTCAACAATAAACTCGATATCTATAAAATGATTTGCTGCTTGTTGATACGATACGATGTACTTCATTAGTTACCTCAATTTTTGGTTTCCCACAAAGGTAAATAAACAAAGTGTTCTTGTAAATTTTAGTAACGAAAAGACTTACTTTTTTTCAACAAATCGACTATCAGCCTCCATCACATGACCACAGTTCTTGCAAGTTCTTAAATCTTCCGATTCGTAATATTCTTTAAAAACAGGCAAAAAGTCGTTTTCTATGTTGGTAAGCGGAAAGTACTTTTCGTAAAGTTTGTCGTTACATTTTTCACAAAACCACATTAAACCGTCTTTGTAATCGGTTCCTTTTCTTACTCTCTCTATTACCAACCCTATAGAACCTTCCGAACGAACAGGAGAATGAGGTACTTTAGCTGGTAGTAAAAACATATCGCCTTCTTTTATAGGGACTTTTACTGCTTTTCCTTCATCTTGTATGGTTACTTCTATATCGCCTTTTAGCTGATAAAATAGCTCTTCAGTTTCGTTATAATGATAATCTTTTCTGGCATTTGGTCCGCCAACAACCATCACAATAAAATCTTTTCCTAAAGGATACATGTTTTTATTGCCCACAGGTGGTTTAAGTTTATCTTTGTTTTCTTCAATCCACTGATTAAAATTAAAAGGAAGTTGAACAGCCATAATTTTTGTTTTTTGTTAAGTAGGATAAAAGTAAGAAATTATAGCAAAAAAGAATGTGTTTCTATTGAATTTTTTGAGTAAAAGCTAATTCATAGTTTTTGTTAAACAATGTTTATTTGTATTACTTTTGCCTCACATTTTATGACCTATTTCTATGAAAAAAATTTTCCGTTGGTTAGGTAAATTATTACTTTGGTATTTTGCCATCACTATAGGAATGGTAATTATACTCCGCTGGGTGCCGGTTTATTTTACGCCATTAATGGTAATTAGAGTTGTAGAGCAAAAAATGGAAGGTAAACCCATGAAATTAGAAAAAACATGGAAACCCTTATCAAAAATTTCTTCTGATTTACAATTAGCAGTAGTTTGCACCGAAGATCAAAATTTTTTAAAGCATCATGGGTTTGATTTTGGAGCGATAGAAAAAGCCATTAAGCACAACGAAAAAAGCAAACGCAAACGAGGAGCCAGCACTATTAGTCAGCAAACAGCCAAAAATGTGTTTTTATGGCCAGGAAGAAGCTGGATAAGAAAAGGTTTTGAGGTGTATTTTACTTTTTTAATAGAAACGATTTGGAGCAAAGAACGCATTATGGAGGTTTATTTGAATGTTGCCGAAATGGGCAAAGGCATTTATGGAGCAGAAGCTGCCTCTAAAGCTTATTTCAAGACCTCAGCGGCAAAAATAAATAAAAGGCAAGCAGCCACCTTGGCGGTTATTTTACCTAGTCCTTTAAAATATAACGCAAAATACCCTAGTCCATATTTAAATGGAAGAATAAATTGGACCCTCCAACAAATGCGATTTTGGGGAGGAAAGTTAGACTACTCTAAAAAAGAAAAGAAATAAGGTTTATTTCTCTATTTCTTTCAAATCCATTTCGCAAACAGGACAAGTACCAGGTTCTTCATACGTTTTCTCTCCTTCACATTTCATCGGACACTGATAATGTGTGTGCTCTGCATGTTCACCTGTCATTTCCATATTTTCATCATGATTCATATCCTCGTGATGTTTCGTCTCTGAGTTTCCACAAGCTGAAAACATGGTGCTTCCTGCAATGAATAACATTGCTGTTCCGATAATTAAAATTGTTTTTTTCATCTTTCTTTGGTTTTTATAGTATATAAAATTAATAATTTTTTAAATCTCTTTTTATACTTTTTTTTCCTTAAAGTAATTTAACAACAGTTATTACCTGCTTGAATGGGTGGGCAGTTAACGCTACCATAACTACAATACACGCAGCAATCACCTTGTTTCGGTTTTATAACTGTTTTACACTTTTCACATTCATAAAAATATTGACAGGCATCTGTGGGCATTAGTTCCTCTTTCTTGTGTCCACACTTTGGACAGGTAATAATTGATTTTAATTCTACTTCTTTTCCTTCGTATATTACACAGGTATCACATTTTCCATGAATTTTATTCCTTCTATAATTCCATATTGTTGCGGCTAATAATCCAAACATTCCTGTATATAGAAAATACGTCCAATAATCACTATCGTTGAGATGATAACCATAAAATATAAGAAGTCCACTAGGTATTGCAGTCAGTAATGGATACAAACATTTGTGCTTGCGATATGAAATATAAAGTCCAAAAATTGCAACAATAACCATCGCCTGAAATACCCACATCGTCCACCCTCCAAAAAGCTCAAAACTTCCAAGGCCTAAAGCTGATACAACAAAAGCAAACAACGGAAAACAGCAAGGCGAAAAAATAGCTGTAATGAAAAGTCCAACCGTACCCAATTTATCTATATTTTTAGTTATCTTCATTCTATTTGTATTATATTATTAAAATTTTTATTTCATTTTAACTTTTAAAAGTTGAGCATTAATAGCTACTACTATAGTACTTAAGCTCATCAATACCGCTCCCACAGCTGGACTAAGCATGATGTTCCATTGATACAAAACACCTGCTGCCAAAGGAATTGCAAGAATGTTGTAACCCGCTGCCCACCATAAGTTTTGTATCATTTTATTATAAGTGGCTTTACCAAATAAAATCAGGTTGGCAATATCTTTTGGGTCGGAGTTTACTAATATTATATCTGCTGTTTCTGCTGCCACATCTGTTCCTGAGCCTACCGCAATACCTACATCTGCTTGTGCCAATGCAGGAGCATCATTTACTCCATCACCTGTCATTGCTACAAATTCTCTTTTTTCTTGCAGCTCTTTCACTTTTTCTAATTTTTCATGTGGCAAAACATTGGCTAAAAACCCGTCCATTTTTAATTCTTCGCTTACTTTTTGAGCTACTTTTTCGTTATCGCCCGTAAGTAGTAAATTTTTTATTCCCGCTTCTTTAAGTATTTGAATAGCTTCAAAAGAACTCTCTCTTATTTGGTCGGAAAAAGTAAAATATCCTACTACTTCTTTTTCTATTAACATATAAACTACCGTTCCTGTAAACTCATCTTCATTTTCTGTGATACTAATGTTCTGTTCTTTCAGATAATTAGGCCCTACTACTTTAATGTTTTTACCTTCTACAATTCCTTCTAACCCTTTACCTGGGAGATATTTGAATTTATCTGATGTCGGAATTTCGATGTTTAACTCTTTTACTTTTCGCATCAAACCAGCTGCAATATAATGTTCAGAATGTTGTTCTATACCAGCTGCCAAGCGTAATAATTCATTTTCATCAAAATTTGAATCCAATACTTTTACTTCTTGCAATTCGTGTGAGCCTTTTGTAAGTGTTCCGGTTTTATCAAAAATAATAGTTGTAATTAATCGTGCATTTTCAAAAGCTGTTCGGTTGCGAATAAGCAACCCTTTTTGGGCAGAAATAGAGGTAGATATAGCTACCACTAAAGGCACAGCCAAACCCAAAGCATGAGGGCAGGAAATAACCATTACCGTAACCATTCTTTCTAATGCAAATACAAAGGGAAAACCCAATAATAACCAAACAACAAGTGTAATTATACCACCACCCAACGCAACAAATGTCAACACCTTTGCTGCACGGTCAGCAAAATTTTGTGTTTTAGATTTTACCTTTTGAGCATCTTCCACCAATTTAATTACTTTATTGAGGTAATTATCCTTTCCGGTGCTTACTACTTTTATAGTAAGTGAACCATTTCCATTAACTGCTCCACCTATCACTTTGCTGTCTTTTTCTTTTTTAACGGGTTGACTTTCGCCTGTAAGCATGCTCTCATCAAGGTAACTTTCTCCATCTGTAACAATACCATCAACCGGAACTTTTTCTCCCGGTTTAACTCGAATCATATCCCCAATTTTTAAATCTCCAACAGACATTTCATGAATTTCTCCATCTACCAAATGGTGTGCAGTTGAAGGCATCATCTTCACCAATAACTCCAATGATCGAGATGCACCCATAACCGATTTCATTTCAAAATAATGTCCAATCAGCATGATATCTATCAAGGTAGCCATTTCCCAATAAAAATCCATACCCTTTAATCCGAAAGTGATGGCAACGCTATATGCCCAAGCTACAGAAATAGCCACACCGATTAAGGTCATCATGCCAATCGCATTGTCTTTTATTTCATCATAAAGTCCTTTAAGAAAAGGATAGCCGCCATAAAAGAAAATAAAGGTTGAAAGAATAGCTAAGACATATTTATCTCCAGGAAAAGCCAATTCAAAACCCAGCCACTGCTGCACCATGTGTGACAATGCAAGCACAGGAATGGATATTATGGTACAAATTATAAATCGCTTCCAAAAATCAGAAACATTATGTCCTGCATGTTTGTCGTGACTATCTGAATTTTTATCATTTGAATGATGATGATGGTGATGATTGTGATGTTCCATATTGTTATGTTTTGATATTGTTATGTTTTGATATTGTTATGTTTTGATATTGTTATGTTTTGATATTGTTAGTTGTAAAAAATTTATTTGGTATTAATGTTTACACTCAAAATAGGTGATTTAGAATGATTAACTAAGCTTTCAGTAATACTGGGAGCAATCATTTTTACAAACCCTGTTTTCCCATGGGTAGTTAAAGCTATAATATCTGTATTTATTTTTTCTGAGAATTTTTGAATTCCTCTTTCCTCATTTAATGCATTATAGATATTTATAGTGCATGTTCCTTTTGGACATTTCTTTAAAAACTGTTGCATTTGTGCCTCTATTTCATCTGTCTCTTTAAATTGAAAAGGCATGTTTACATAAAGCAAATGTATTTGAGCTTTAAACAAAGCTGCAAAAGCTAAAATTTTCAGGAAAGGTTGGTGAACGTCTTCTTCAAAAGTTGAAGCAAAAACAAGTTGTTTAAAATTCAGGTTTTTTGGTTCTTGTTTTACCACCAAAACCGGTGATTTTGCATACCTAACAATTCGTTGAGCGTTTGACCCTATAATTTCTTTAAACCCTTGTGTTCCATGTGAACCAACAACAATAAAGTCTGCTTTATAATTATTAACCAATTCTGAAATATCTCCATTATCAAAAACTAAGGTTGTTTGAATTTTCAACTTTAATTTTTTTGCTTTTGTTTCTAGGTTTGTTAAAGCGGCTCTTGCCTTACCTATTTCATGTAGTGTTTCTGGAAAATTTTTCTCCTGTTCTTTTCTCAGTTTTTTCCATTCAACAGGAGTTTTTAAAAAATGAATAAAATGCAATGTTGCTTTTGCTTTTTTTGCCATTTCGAATGCTACAATAACTGCATTATTGGCACATTCTGAAAAATCTGTGGGGATTAGTATTGTTTTCATATATAATTATTTAATGGGTTTTAATTTATTTGTGTTGGATGTTTTTTTACTTGTAGATATTTCATTATTGCATGTTTTGCAATATAAAATCAACCCGTTCTTCTGGAGGAATTACAGGAACAAAAACTATCGGACAAGGAAATGTTTTATACACTTCGATGATTAAGTTGTGAATACGAATTTGTTCTTCTTCATCTTCTAATCTGGCATAATCATTAATTAAAGGAAGCCTATCTAAAATAAATACTTTACTATAGCAATATTTGCTACACTGTTCAACTAATCGCTCATCATATTCAAGATCTAAAAATTGATAATATGCCATTGCATCAGGCAAAGCTCTGTCTAAAAAAACAATATCATCAGGGTTTAATGCTGCTTCTTGTTCAATTTGCATATCTAAAATACCCCTCTGAAAAACCTTTTTATTCTCCTTAATTTCCTCAATGGTTTTACCTTGTATTTTTTGTGTATCAATATAGTGCCTAGCATGCTCAATAGTTGTTTTATAACCTCTTTTAGCTAAAAGGTCAACAACAGTTGTTTTCCCTGTACATGGTCCGCCTGTAATTACATTCCAATTTGTTTTTATTTCTTTTTTCATATCATTAAATATTAAAGGTTAACTATTTGGATATTTTAAATCGAGTTTTTTAAGGTATTCTGTTAGTATTTTGGCAACGGAATAATTCCGATACCAACGTTTATCCGCCTGAATAACATGCCAAGGAACTTTATTACACTGTCCTATAATTTGGTTATAAGCCTCTATGTATTCCTCATATTTTTTGGCTGCTTGTTTATCTTCTTTGCTATACTTCCAGCGTTTGTGGGGTTTAGTTAAGCGTTCTTTAATTCTTTCTTCTTGTTCGTTTGATGAGATATGCAGGAAGAATTTCAATACAAGAATATTGTTCTGTTCAAGGTGTTGTTCTACTTTATTAATTAGTAAGCAGCGGTGTTTGAATTTATCCTCCGTTAAAGTATTGTTGATAGTAGGAATAATAATATCTTCATAATAAGAACGGTTAAATACCTGTATCATACTTTTTTCAGGAATGTGAGGGTAAATCCGCCAAAGAAAATCGTGCTTTAATTCTTCTTTCGTAGGCTTTTTGAACGATTGTACCCTTACCCCCATTGGGTTCATGCAGGTCATTACATGCCTGATAGTCCCATCTTTGCCAGAGGTATCCATGCCTTGCAAAATAATAAGCAGACCATATCTTCCATCGGCATAAAAAACATTTTGCAACTCAAACAATTGTTTGTGAAATGTAGTTAGATTATCCTTACACACCCCCTTAGTTGCTTCTTTAGGTGGAAGGGTTGATATGTGGTTTAATTCGTTCATTTATTATTGAGTTTAATAATAAAATATTCTCCTGTTGATTCTTTGAAATATTGTTTTACAATACCCTTTTGAGGATGTATGGTTTCCTCTAAAGTATATTCAATGGTGTCCATACGTAAACCAAACATATAAGTTTTTATCTCGATATTGGATGTAATGGTATAAGTATTTTTTAGCGTATCGTATGCCGTTATTTTTCGATCGTATATCCTATTTTTGCTGCTAGATCCAAATGTACCTAATACACCACCTTCCAAAGAAAGGGAGAATGAAATATCATCCATTTCCTTACCAATTTGCCATGTAGTTGGATAAAACGTATCGTTACTACCTAATTCTATTTTTACAATTTTGTTTACACTATATTCAGCGAAAGGAATAACATTCATAAATATTTCTCCTACTGATGGCTTACAGGTATATTTTGTTTCAGCACTATCCTTTAGTTTGTTGTTTTTGTCATAGGAATAGACTTTCAATTTCATGGTACGCAGACCCTCTTCATTCTTTATTTCCCCTACTTTAAATATTTGATAGCTAATCAGTTCATTTTTATTATTATAGCTTTTTTTGGTATAATTATTCCCATCCACCTGAAACATGAACATTTGTTTGTTTACCTGAGCAGCAAGCTGTTTACTACTCAACTGGATAAGCATAATTAGTAAAAGGAATGGTATGTAGTTCACACGCTTAATCATTTTTTTTTAATAAAACATCTTCAATACTATACAATTCTGGTATTTCACAATTCCACCCATAGGTTTCGGTTACTTTATCACTGAAAACTTTTGCTGATGTTGTCTCTCCATGAACTATGAACACTTCTTCGGGAGTATTTTTAATCTCACTCATCCAGTCTAATAATTCTGTTTGGTCAGCATGAGCAGATAGCACCTGTAGATTTTCAATTTTAGCTTTAACAGGGTAATATTTGCCGTAAATTTTAACCTCTCTTACTCCTTCTAATAGTTTTCTTCCTCTGGTTCCTTCTGCCTGAAATCCGGCTAATAAAACTGTTGTTTCAGGTCTACCAATGTATTGTTGAAGATAAGTTAATACTCGCCCTCCACTCATCATTCCACTACCAGCAATTATAATTTTAGGGGTCTTATTATCAATTATTTCCCATGTTTCTTTGTATTCTTGTACCACCCGAAAAGTATTGCACATTTTGGTGCAATCATCAATAGGTAATTTATGCCAATCCCGATAATTATGAAATACTTCAAGGACATTGGCCCCCATAGGACTATCCATAATCATCGGAATATCAGGAATCGCTTTTTTATCATGTAACTGCCACAATAAATACATTAACGTTTGTGTCCGCTCCACTGCAAAACTAGGTATAATCAATGTTCCACCTTTTTCAACAGTGTCGTTTACGATGGCTTTAAGTTTTTCTTCTAAATTATCAATAGGATGAACTTTATCTCCATAGGTACTTTCAATAAAAAGCACGTCTGCTCGTTTTGGTTTTTTAGGTGATCTCATCAACAAATCTTCTTTACGTCCAACATCCCCTGAAAAGACAAATCGTTTTCCGTGAACATCCAATTCAATAAACGTAGCTCCAATTATATGTCCGTTGTATTGAAAACATACTTTAATTTCGGGATAAAGCGTTATCCATTCTCCTTCAGGAAGATATTTAAAATGATTAATAGCTCTTTCAGCATCTTGAATGGTGTATAATGGTTCTGCCGGATTGTGTTTCGTAAACCCTTCTTTATTGGCTTGTTCGGCATACTCTTCTTGAATTTTTGCACTATCCAATAAAATAATTTTTGCAATGGCTAAAGTTGGTTGAGTAGCTAAAATAGAACCCTTAAACCCCATTTTTACCAATCGAGGTAAATAACCAGTATGATCCATGTGTCCATGAGTTAATAAAACAGTATCTATTTCAGCAACATTTACAGGTAAATAATCCCAGTTTTTTAAACGAAGTTCTTTCAATCCTTGAAATAAACCACAGTCTATCATAATTTTCCGATCGCCTGTGTCAATCAGGTATTTTGATCCTGTAACAGTTCCGGCTGCTCCTAAGAAATGGATAGTAATATTATCATTGTTCATAGTTTTTGATTTAGTGGTTACTTATTACACAGTTCATGTGCTTCTTTTAATATATTTTTATGTCGTTTTTCACTTATCCCTATTGATTTCAATAATTCAGGTTGATTGCATAATTCCATGCATAGCACTTTATCTTTTTCTAATAATTGTTGTTTTTCGTTTTTTGTTAGCGTGGTCAAGCAGGTAATGGGATGCAAACCAGAAACATCAATGCGTTCTTTCAGGCTGCCCTTTTTCGGATAATCCCAACCCACTAGCATCAAACCTACACAGTTGCCGTATTGTATGGCATCGATAGTAAACCGTGTATTGGTAAATATCCATCCTTGGTGAAATTTGGTGTCATGTCCATCTTTTTTGCTCCATTGTTTTTCAACATCTATAAACCGTGACTGAATATACAGTGGAATTTTTACATTACAATGCCTGCCTTGGTCACTGTGAAATTTACACTCCACCATGAAGTGTTTTTGTTCTTTTTCAGCAATTACATCCACTTCGTGATTGACGCAATGACCCTTCACAGTCACGCCCACCCTAGTTCTAAAACCTTGATAATTGAGGATTTCTCCAACAAATTTTTCAAAAGGAAAGCCAGTAGGACCTAATTCCATGATGGCTTTTTTCAGCTTATAACGAGCTGCGGTGGGGCGGTTACTTCTGCGTAATAGCGCAAACGCTGTCTTGTATATTTCTTTGGTACTAATACCTTCATACAACGACACTTCTACTTCATCAATAACTTGTTGTATTACCACATCACTAGCTCCTGAACGCTCTAATGAATGCTTGAGTTTGGACTGATCAAATTCTTCTTTTTCACCAGTCATTTTTACTATGGTTATTCCTTTGTTTTCCATTAGTTATTTTGTTTATTTTGATGGCTTTCAATATAATGTTTCAGCAATTGTTTCAAGCTATCCAGGTAATCCGAAAAATTCTTAGTATCCACCTTTGGATGGTCGCAGCACGGAATAGTGATTGGGTTTTCATTCAGGAATTGGTACAATTCCGGATATTCCTGTTCAATCTTCAAGGTCAGGTCGTTGATTTCCTTTGTAAGTTCCTGTAATCGCTTCATAATATCTAATTTTAAATTCTAAATTTCCTTATTATCAACCGGTTTCCTTTATCATAAGTAAAATAGCTCCACGCCCAATTAAGCCCTACCAATAGTTTATTCCTGAACCCGCTGATAGACAGTAAGTGTACAACCGACCATAACAGCCAAGCGATATAACCTCCGAACCTTAATTTCCCTATATCAGCAACTGCTTTTCGTTTCCCTATGGTGGCTAAAGAACCTTTATCTTTGTAAGAGAATCTTTTCCGCCCTTTGCCTTGTAATTGCAGCAATATGTTATTTGCCAATTGCTTTCCTTGCTGAATAGCCACCTGTGCTACCATAGGATGTCCCGAAGGATAATGGTCAGACACCATTGCTGCAATGTCTCCTAAGGCATAAATATTTTTGTACCCCTTTATGCTGCAATAATCATCCACCAAAATGCGATTACCTCTTGCTATGTTTTCTTTATTAATGCCAGTTGGGACATTTCCTTTAACTCCAGCTGTCCAAATCATAGTTTTCGCTTGCAATAATACAGTTTTATCTGTTTTGATATTTAATCCATCATACGATTGAACTGACGTATTTAACCGTACATCTACACCTAATTTGTTTAAGAATTTTAAAGCATTTTCTGAAGATTTATCAGACATGGCATTCAATAATTCGTCCTCAGCTTCAATTAGATAAATAGACATCATGGAAGCATCTAGTTCAGGATAGTCTTTCGGAAGGATGTATTTTTTAAATTCAGCCATTGCTCCTGCGGTTTCTACACCTGCTGGTCCACCACCTACGATGGCAAAATTGGTCAAAGCATTTCTTTCAGCTTCATCACAAGTTACTACAGCTTTTTCAAAGTTTTGTAAAATCAGACTCCGAATGTCTAAGGCTTCCTGAATGGTTTTCATCCCAACACTATGTTGCTGCACATCTTGCAGTCCAAAAAAATTAGTGGTACTGCCAGTAGCTATTACCAAATGGTCGTATTCAACCGTTCCAATATCTGTAACAATTGTATTTGATTCCGACTGTATTTCATTCACGATTGCCATCCGAAAAAAAACATTCTTGTACCCATTAAATAGTTTTCTGAGCGGAAAGACAATACTATCGGGTTCAATGCCACTAGTAGCAACCTGATAGAGCAGGGGTTGAAACTGATGAAAATTATTCTTATCCAGCACAACTACCTGAACAGGTTTGTTTTTGAGTTTTTTTACAAGAGAAATACCTGCAAAACCGCCACCAATTACCACCACTCTAGGTAGAGAACTGTCTGGTAAACAGATTTCATCTCCTATTCTACATGTTTGCATAGGCGTCATTATTTTTACTTGTTTTTATTAGTTTATTCCAATATATATGTGTGTTCGCAATTGCATTATTTGTCCTTTATTGTTACATTGTAAAATCCCGCTATGCAGGCTCCAACCAGCCATCCAAGTATAAATGTTTCAATGATACCTATACCTGCTTCCCAAAGTGGAACATTCATACGAATGATAGTAGATACATCCAAACCATGTAACAAGCTATTGAAAAATTTGACTGTACCCGCATGACCAACAGTGGCCATTAAAAGTATGCAGCCCGTATAGAGTAATGCTCCAGTTAAACCAAAGGCTAATCCGAATTTTTTAATGTTGATGCGATTCATTTGTTTCAGTTTTAAAAGTTTTAGTATGTTTTTCATGTGGACCGTGCTTATGTCCTCCGTGCATGGGCATCAGCAGATGACAGGCAAACATAGCAATGATAAAAATGAATAAAGATACATCTCCACTTATACCTAGTGCTGGAGCAAAAAATATCAGTAGCAGAGGAAGTCCGCACCCTATAATCATCCAAAAAGCGTGTTTTTTCATTGTTCTTAGTTTTTGTTCACAATAACATTAATTGTCTTATTCTAACGTTTTCTTCATTTCCTTATACTCATTCTTATTTATTTCCCCTGCTGCATATCTCTTTTTGAGAATATCCAAAGGAGTTTCTTTCTTTTTTCGCTGACCCGGAATGTCATAAGGGATCGCAAAAATCCAAAAGATAAAGATGAGCCAAAGAATCCACCAGAACCAGTGCATTCCCCAAAAACGGTGTCCGTCATAGTGCCACATAATAGTTGTTTTTTAAGGTTAAACATTTGTTATTTATTACTATACAAGTATATAGCTATGCACATACTTATTATTACCATATTTCATCTTTTAGTTATCATATTTTGTCAATAGGAATACGCATCCCCTTGTCAAGATTTTTATATTCTTTCAAGGTCATTCCCGTTTCTCTTTTGAACTGTCGTGATAAGGCGGATAAATTTTGATATCCCATCGCATAGGCTGTTTCACTAAAACTCAACTCGCCATTTTCAATCAATTCTTTAACCCTTTCTATCTTTAGGAGGATGCTATACCTTTCAATGGTTTTACCAAATATTTTTGAAAAGTTTTTGCTCAATAAATCATAGTTCTTATTCACCTTCTCTACCAGATAGTCCGAAAGCGTTTCATCGTGCTTAGTATTCCAGATATAGTTAATGACCCATCTTTTTGTTTGCTCGGCAAGAATGCTTTCCTTATCCCATAAAATCTCAAACTCATTTTCCTGAATAATTTTATCAATCAGAGAATGACTTATTTTGTTGGGACTGTAGCTAATTACAACTTTACCAAGCTGTATCTCGACCACTTCTGCTCCGGTTGCTCTCAACTCATTGTTTAGAACCTTTAAACAACGGCCGCAAATCATTCCTTTTATTTTAAACTCTTGTGTAATTGTTTCCATAATTAATTCTTTTGATAAATAGTAGCTGTATATAGGTATATAAATAATGATATACATTACGTGTTCACTTGATATTTATCAGTTTTTTAAAGATGAAATGAATTCCATTAATATCTTTTTTTCTTCGTTAGATAATTTTGCATCTGAATGCAACCATAGATATGACGGTAAAGGCATTTTACCCTTTTCAATTTGTTCAGATATTGCACGCAATTTGTTTCGTTTTCTACGTTCAGAATAATTTCCAAATTCACTAAAGTTCAATTCCTTCATTCCTTCTTCAACGTGATGATCCATCATCAATCTGATAGGTTGAACTTGGCTATACCAAGGGTAATTGGTGTTGTTGCTATGACAATCGTAACAGGAAGTTTGCAAAATATTCAATACATTTCTCGCAACATCATAAACATAGCGAATATCAGTTTTTGGGATCTCTTCTTGGCGGTTAACATCAGTCGGGATAAATTGCATCCCGACTAATATAACCACCAAAACAATCGCTATTTTTTTCAACCACTTCTTCATTTAATTGATTATTCTGTTCACTTTTCCGCATGTTGGCATTTTAGTTCCCATATATGGATTGCTGATTGCTTCTTTATTGCTTATCCAAATTGCTCCATTATTATCATTAGCCATTGGACAGAAATCTTCATATAATTTTTGAGAAGTTCCGATAATGGCTATCAAATCTTTAATGTCTGTGCTTAAAGAAACCAAATGTTCCCGTTGATGGCTAATCTCGCCTGCATTTTCGGAAATGTGTTCTGCGTTTTCGAGAGCACTTTCCATAATCTCATCTACTTCCTTTTGTTCATCCTCTGAAAGTCCAGAACCAGTAAATCCCTTTAAGGAAGCCACTAACTTTTCAGAGGCTTCTGCTGCAGTGGCTGCATCATCCTGAACAAGGCTTTCATTCAAAGCAAAATAATCGCTTAGGACAAATGAAAGGTCGCCCTTCATTTCACCAGTATTGGCAGATACATTCCTGTCTTCATCTGTACTTCCATGCTCATGGCTGGAATGGTCGTGTTCCGTCCCTTCCTCATGATGATGGGTATCATTTTCCGGTTTGGAATTGTTTTCGCAACTTGCCATTATTAAACTTCCGCTAATTAAGGCAATCATTAATTTTAAATTGACTTTTTTCATTTTTTTGAGTTTTAATTGTTTACAAATTAGTTAAGATGATGACTGATAGGAGAATCAAAATAACACCCCACAACACCCTTTTAAACCATTTATTAAAAGGTGATGGTGGTACTGAATCTCCTGTTTGACAACAACTTTTCATTGATTAATGCTTGTGATTATGATTGTGTTCCTCTGTTTTGTTTTCAGGTCGGTCATACTGGCAACAACCTGGAAGTGCATTATAATCATCTTTCGAAGCTTTGTTAAACTGAGTGTCATGACCTACTGCTGCAATTTTTTCACTAACCGTATTAATGGAATAATTATTTTCGCCAAAAGTGATGTCGCTAAATTTTACCGATAATACTTTGGTTTCAACATCCCAATTTGCTTCCTTAACTCCATCCACACTAAGTGCTGCTTTTTCAATTCTTTTTTTACACATCCCACAATTTCCGTAAACAGTAAAGGTGGCATTCACTAATTCTTCTTTTTCTTCTTGAGTAATTGTAGTACTAGTTTCCTGACCAATTACTGATTGAACAGTTAACACACTGAATAGCATAATTGCTACTGTTCCGACTTTTAAAATTTGTTTTTTCATTGTTTTTTGATTTTAATTATTTATAAATAGTTTTTACTGTTTGATTATTATATTTTGTTTAATACGTTCTGTACAATTTCTATTTGAATATTCTCTTCAATAACTAATCCTTCTATATTTAAACCTAAATCATTTTTATTGATATTAAATTTAAGTGTTAATACACATGAAAAAAGACCTCGGTTAGCAATGTGCTCTAAATGTCCTGTACCTTTAATTATATTATTATTTGTTGATAGAACACCTTCTACATTAAAATCTAAAGGGGGGTGACCTTCTGTATTAATACTTTGAACACCCAATACACCTTTGTACTCAATAATTTCATATTTTAGTTGGGCTAGCTTTTTATCAAGAGAATCAATCCCTGTCTTAAAATTTGACTTATCCATTTTCATTGTAAATCTGGCTGTTTCATAGTTAAGCTGGATTACTAACTCATCATTTTTGATTTTTAAAATAGAATCATTAGAAACTACTGTTATTAGCATTTTTCCATTAAGAGTTCTATAGACGTCTTGAGCCATAGTGTTAGTAGTAAAAAGAATAACAATTATTGTTATGAGCTTTAAATGAAATTGTTTCATAATATTTGATTATAATTTTTTTGTTACTTTTCAATTAATTTCATGCCGCATTTCGGACATGTTCCTGGTTTGTCTTGTTTTATTTCAGGATGCATAGAACAGGTGTAAACATTAGCTGTATTTGATCCTAATCCTGAATGAGAAAAAACGGCTGAAACTATTTTTCCTTTTACCTGAATTTTTAATGTACAAGTAAAAGGTTCTGTTTTTTTCAATTGTGCCACAAAATGATCATCTCCATTTGCAAGCAAAGTATCAGTTATTGTTGAGCCATCTTTGTACTCAATGGTTATAGTCCCGGTAATTCCTTCATTAGATATTGGCTTTAAATTGCTCTTAAGCAGGTAAAAAGATAGTTGGTCTTTTTTTAAAAATAAATTAGTAACCATTTCAATTTGGTATTTACCTGCTTCTTTCATTTGTCCGCCATGGGGCGGTTGATGGGATTGAGAACTTCCCCCATGATTATGGCTGCCATGATTGTGTTGTGCCATTAAGGTTCCATAACCTAGCAAAAGGATGGCTAATAATTGGATCCCGTTTTTTACAATGTTCTTTTTCATGACTTTTGATTTTAATTGGTTAGTTATTAAAGATTATTTTCTGAGTTCTTCTTATTCCTTTAGCTTCAACTGAAATAAAATAAATTCCATTTGAGAAGTTGGTCAAAGAATACGTTTTTTGGTAGGTATTATCAACTGATATAAGCTCGTTTTTCAAAACTCTTCCACTTATGTCTGTAATAGTTATCCTAACATTTCCTTCTTGCTTTTCAGGAAATTTGATGGTAATTTGACCGGAGGATGGATTGGGATAAACTAAAAAATCCGTCTCAAATTCCGTTTCCTGAATACTGGTTATTCCTGTTATGTTATCACCAACATAAATATTGTCAAGATAAAGATTGTTACCCCCATCTGTTACATTCACTATTTTAAGTTGAACATAAGTGGAAGTTCTATAATTATTCAATAAAATAAAAGCGCTTTTCCATTGTGTTGAATCGGGTATAAAAGGTGTTGTCTGTGTAGGGCCTGTTACAAGTGCAGTTTGTGTTCTATAAAACACTTGCGTAAAATTCACCCCACAATCAGTTGATAGCAATACTAAAAGTTCATCTGAAAAAGTAGGGTCTGATTTAGCATAAGCCCATTTAAAACTCATATATACATTAGAATCCGGGTCAGAAGAAGTAAGGTCAAAATAAGGCAACACTAGTTCATCAGATGAACCATAGTTGGTATTAATTAAGTTGTTAATTTTAATGGAATAGTTTCCCGAAACAGAGGCAAGCGAATCCAATTCCCAAGTTACACCTCCATCATAGTTAACAATGGTAAGAGAAGAAGGTGGATAAATACCTAAATCGAAATCCTCACTATACGAAACCGAGTTACCAATTCCCGGCTGACTAACGGTTATATATCCTGCAACTTCCAAACTATCACTTCCTGTACTATCTGTTACCACTAATTTTACAGCATAAGTGCCTGTTGAACTGTAGGTAATTGTAGGGTTTTGACTGGTTGAAGCAGATGGTGTTCCTCCCGGAAACGACCATTGCCAATTAAATGGATTATTTAAAGACCTGTCCATAAAATACACACTATTCCCAACACATATATTTGGAGTAAGTGTTACAAAATCGGCAATTGCCAGACAATTAGTTGGAGCAATATAATTGCTATCGCAACCCGTTGCAATGAGGTTAGATGTTGTCCAAATTTGAGTACGGATAGTATCAAGCGTTGCCTGAATACGTTGTTTTTGTCCTGCAGTAAACATGTCCTTGCAAGCATCGGGAGTGTAGTTCATATAATTTTCCTTGAGGTCATTTAAGTCAGGGATGTCATTTGAACATGTATTCAACGTATTACAATTAAAGCTTGGAGATGCTTGTGGAGGGGTGTCACAAACATAATCACCATCAGTACAAGTATCTATTCCGCAACCATTATTAAACGTGTGATAAAGTCCAAACCAGTGACCCAGTTCATGCGAAGTTGTTCGTCCAAGACTAGAAGAAGCTGTTCCTGTATTTCCAAAATAAACATGTCTGACTACCACCCCATCTTCATCTGGAGGACCTCCTGGAAAGGAAGAATAACCTGCTACATTTCCATTGATGCTTTTTACCACATAAATGTTTAAGTATCGAGCATTATCCCAAAAACTCAACTCTTTTAAAAGCCCCCTTTGGTAGGTTTGATGATTAGTAAGAGAAGATTTTATTCGTACAATTCCGTTTGTACAATTACCGTTGGGATCTTTTTTTGCCAAACAAAATCTCACTTCGGTATCTACTCCATTACCATCTCCATTGGTTCCGGGCAATTTCCCATAATCTTCGTTGAGTATTTGTATCTGACTTTGCACCTGAGCTTCAGAAATATTTTCTGTTCCTCCATCATGAATAATATGTACCACTACTGGTATAATATATATGCCGTGAGAGGATGCTTTATTAAATGACTCGGTGAATTTTTTTTGTATGGCTGCCTGTATCTTTTGCTCTGTTTCCAGTAAAGATTTTTTATTGTTAATCGTTTCATCAAACAAGCATGGATGATAAACATCGGTTTGCTGGCTAAATCCTTGAAATAAAATAAAGGTTAAGGTGATTATAAAAATTATTTTTTTCATGATTTTCTAATTTTAATTATTATTTAATTTCTTTCGTTACTTCCCCACACTTAAGCATAGACTTTCCGAAGTAAGGATTCTTAATTTCCTTTTCCGAACTTAGCCAATCGGCTCCTTTATCGTTGTCCGCCATAGGACAATATTGAATGTATAGTGTTTTGTCAAAAGGATTAAAAGTGTTGGTCATTTCAATCATAGTGATGGAAATTTGACGAAACTTCTCTCTCACTTCTTCAATGCTTGATAAATGAGGTACATGTTGTAAGGTATTTTTTAAATTACTGTTGAATTTCATCCAAGCAGTATGAGACTCTCCTGTAAATATACTCATATTAATTTTTGCAAGATTATCTTGCATAGATACAGCTACTTTTTTGGCACCTTCCACATTGTCTGTAGCCAAAAAATCTTTGAATTTAAGATAATCGGCATAAACAGGCTGAAGTGCTTTTTTTGCTTCCTTACTGATAGAGATGGGTTTGTTTGCCTTTACATCTTTTTGTTTTTCAGGAGCTTTACCATCTTCCATTTTCGTTTCTCCATGGTTGTGTCCTGTCATTGCAACACCTCCTTCCGGGTTCATCATGCTTGGTTTACCTGCTAATTGAGCTGCCGCATCTATACTAAATGTTCCGTTAACAGCAATTTCTTCGCCTTCTTCCAAACCTTCTTTAATAATATAACTGTCTCCCAATGCTGCCCCAAGTGTTACATCACGCATTATAAAACTTACCCCTTTAGCATTGGTATTTTTAACGTAAACCACCGAACGTTTTCCCGTCCACATCACGGCCGTCTTTGGCACAACTAGCGAATTCGACTTATTGGTTAATTTTGCTTCAACTACCCCTGATACAAACATTTCTGGCTTTAATTTTTCAGTTGTATTGTTATATTCTATTCGTGCTTTTGCCACTCTTGTTTTAGGGTCTATTACTGGGTCGAGGTAGGTAATGGAAGCTTCAAAACTTTCTCCCGAAAGCGAAGAAACTGTAAACTTAATGTTATCTCCTTTTTTTATCCATGTCATGTCTGATTCATACACATCAAACAACACCCATACTTTTGAAAGATTAGCGATTTCATATAATGTTTGTCCTTTACGAACATAATCGCCCAAATTGATTGTTTTTTTGGTAACATAACCAGAAACATCTGCTTGTATTGGAAACTCTTCCTGTATTTTACCCTTCTTTAATATCCCTTCAATTTGATTGTCTGAAAGTTTCCAATTTTTCAATTTTTCTTTGGCTGCATTAAAAAGTTGCGGCTGAGTTTCCACCATTTTTTGAGCTTCAAACAATTCTTCTTGAGCCATAACCAATTCAGGAGAATAAACACTTGCAATGGTTTGTCCTTTGTTTACAAATTCACCAGTAAAATTTACCATCAACTTTTCTACCCTGCCTGGAATATGGGATGATTGTGAATATACTAAACGCTCATCAACTTGTACTTTTCCATTTAGCCGAACTTGTTTTACAGGTTTCATCTTTCCTACAAGAGCAGTACTCACATTGGCTAATTGCATAGCAGTTGGCGACATGCTAATTGCCATCGGGTCAATTTCACTATCTTGGTCATTTTCGAGAGGAATTAAATCCATACCACAAATAGGACAATCGCCCGGTTCGTTTTTTCGAATTTGGGGATGCATGGAGCAGGTCCAAATGGTTTCTCCTGCTATTTGGGTAGTATGTTGATGTTCGTCTTTAGGAGTGTTTTTCTGTCCTCCAAAAATGAACCAACCTATTAACAGTCCTACTACCAAAGTAGCTGCGGCTATTACTACTGTTTTTTTATCTATTGTTCCCATTTTAATAAGTTTTTGATGTTATATAATTGATTTTTGCTACAGCAATTTGATATTGAGTCAAGGCTGTGGCTCTAATTTTCTGGTATTTCAATAATTGTTGCTGCATTCTCAATACTTCTTCGAACTCTTTCCCCGAATTTCCATAGGAAGTAAAAAGCAAACTCAACGATTGTTCTGCTGTTTGTATTTGCTGTTCATAAAGCTCTAAAAGTTGTTGCTGTTGTTGAATTTCAAACCATACCATTTCATAATTAGATAGGAGGTTATTCGTCATCTCTTCTTTTTGATACGCATAACTTTCCTGCATCAATTGAGCTTCTTTTACAGAAGCGTTGTACTTCCCCCTGAAAATAGGAATAGTCATTGTAACCATTGGCATTATTACATCTTTACCATTATCAGGCATGGTTACATCACTGCGTTTACCCACCATAACATAATCCAACCCAATTCCAAATTTTGGCAGACCTTGCTTATGTGTCGCTAATTCTGTGGCTTTACTTGCTTCCAATTTTAAATCCAATGCTTTTAAAGTTGGATTGGCAGCAAGCAAAGAGTCTTTACGGAAATTCTCCGGGAGGCTTTCTGTTTTTAAAGAATCTACCATTACTACAGGTTCATTTTCTGGTTGGTTAAGTAATTTATTGAAAATAGTTATAAGTGGTTTTTCTTTCTCTTTTAAAATTTTCAAATTAGTTTGTGCATCTTTCAGCATAATATCTACCCGTAAAACATCTACCATAGATCCATTTCCGTTTTCAAACTTTTTGGTTGTAATGGTTTTATATGACTCAAGAATACTGATGTTTTCGGCTTCAATTTTTATCCAATCATTTAATTCATACAAAGGATAAAAAGCAGCAGCTACCTTAAAATATAGTTTATTCCGAGCATCCATAAAAAGTTGAAATTTTGCTTCAGCCATTAATGCAGCAGCATCACCTTGTGCTTTTAAAGCTCCAAACCAAGGAAACATTTGTGTAAGAGAGAACCTTGCCTGTTGAGGTCCAACACGTGTTTCAACCGGAGAAATAAAATATCCAAAAGAAAACGTAGGATCAGGCAAAGTATTCACTTGTGACACTCTTTGCAAAGCCGCTTCAAACTCTTTGTGTTTGGCTTTAAGTTCAGGGTTGTTTTCTGATGCTATTTTAAAATAATCATCTATGGTTTGTGCATGTAAATTGGATGTTAGAAGAAAAATAGAAGTTAGAAGTTGGAAGATAGAAATTAGAAACTTCTTATACCAACTTCTGAATTTCCAATCTTCAATCCCTAACCTCCAACCTTTAACACTAAACTCAAACTTCCAATTTCTATTTTTCATAACTCTTCCAGTTTTGATATAATTTGTTAAGCATTTTTCCAATTTGTTCGAGCTCATCCGTATGTTTTTTATAAGTAGGTTCATCGATGTATTTACATTCTAAAGCAAATTCTAACCATGTTTCCGTTTCGCTAGCTGAACCCAAAGCATGAATTAAGTGTTGTTTGAATACAAGTTCAAACTTTCGCTTTGCCCATCCTTCACTCACATTTGAAGTAATCGACCTTGAAGAACGATTAATTTGTGAAGTAAGAGAATAGGTTTCTTCTTTTGGAAATTTTTTTGTCAACCAAAAAATATCCATAGCAAGCTTAAATGACCTTTTATAAACCACTAAATCTTTATAGGACTTTATCATAATTATGTTTTTTAATTTATATTCAAACTTTTAATTTCTAACTTCCAGCTTCTAACTTCCAGCTTCTAACTTCCAGCTTCTAACTTCCAGCTTCTAACTTCCAGCTTCTAACTTC
>LADZ01000017.1 GCA_000961845.1 Flavobacteriales bacterium BRH_c54 | reverse complement strand
CCGTTTATGATATCGTCTTGTCCTGCTTGATACCATGCTACAAATAAATCTATCATTGATCTGGATACTCCAAAAAATTCATCAAATTTTGAACAGGTGGCTGCATCTATATCTGCATTGGCTAACTTTAAGGGGCCTGGCCAAAAATCGTTTCCATCTGCTCTAAAGGTTACTGCTGCTAATTTTAACTGCCCGTTTACGTCTCTTCCACCCATCCACAAAGAACCGGCAAATATGGAGGTATATCTAGGGTCGTCTCCTGTCTTTTGCTTGGGTACATTATACGCTGATATACCATTGGGTCTGTCCATCCACATACTTCCTCCTGTCCCTTCTACTCTGGCTCTTATATTGTTTAACTCCAAAGTCGCTATCGCTGTGGCTGGTGCACAGCCTGCTGAACTCACCGGTCCATTACCGCCTCCTTTATTACCGCCTCCTGATACAGCTACATTGCGGGCTTCAGTGGTAATAACACTTATTATAGCTATAAAAGTTAAAATTAACTGCTTTTTCATTGTTTTATATTTTAACATAATTTATTTTAATTTAAAATCTTATTTTCTTAAAAATTCAATTGGATACCTAATCTAATTCTTCTAGGTAAAGCAAAATTATTTGGGTTTGAAGCCAATTTAATCATATATAAATCTCTAAATGCTTGTTCATCCACCGATATAGTTGATATTAAATTCTGCCATTCAGCTGCATCCAAAAATCCATCATCATCAGGATTTCCAGTGGCACTATACACATTAATAATATTTAAAGCATCAAATAAATTCAATACCTGAACATAAACATTCATAGAAGCTTCTTTCTTGTCTTCATCCTCTCCTTTACCCCATTTTATATCAATATTTTTATCAACTTTTAAATCAACCGTATTAGTCCATGGTAGACGCGAAGCATTCATTTGTCCTAACTGAGGAGAGTTTGGTTGTCCTGCAATTTGAGTCCCTACTATTCTAGCATTTCTAGTATAAGGTGTTCCCGAACCAGAACGAAGTGTTAGGTTAGCTCCTGTATTTTTTAAGATTTGTTTTCCAAACAATACTGGTCCATTATAACTTTTTCCTGAACCATATCTATAATCAGCAGAAATTAACACAGCATGTCTCTGATCAAACGAAAGAGGAACCAACGTTCTTAAATTACCATTTCCTGAAGATACAAGCCCTAAAGAAGTAGTAGCACTAGAACCTGTTCCATCCGCAAACTGCAAAGTATAAGCAGCTCTCATAGTAATATTTCCTTTTCTTCTTAAATCAAAACTAACTGTCATTCCTTTTACAGTACCAAAGTCCATATTTTCAAAAGTAAAATAGTTACCAGGATAAGCACCAACAACTTGAGTCATTTGCACCTGATTTCTAAATTCACGATAAAAAGCAGATAATTTTAATGCTGAATAATTACTTAATTTTTGTTGAAAACCTAACTCATAATCAATAGTTTGTTCAGCTTTTAAAGCAGGGTTATTAATAGGATTATTAACTCCAAAATAACTAAAACCTCCTCCCTGAAAATTCAAATAACTTAACAAATCCATTCTATTTCCAGCAGATGGCCTTTGGGTTAAAATATCATAATGTGCAAAAAACAAAGCCTCATCAGATATTGGAAAAGAGAATGACACACGAGGAGAAATATTTACTTGTGGCTCAAAATCTTTAAATGATGATTCATCTAAATCTCTAAACACATCATTTTTATTTGGATCAACTAACCAAGGACTTGGAATTCCTGAAGAACTTAATACTGCCGGATCAGAGATTTCTTCACCATCAGCGTTATACCATGTGTCGCCATCTCTATAACCTGTAATTTGACTAACTTTAGGATCTGAAACATCATTTACATACACCACAAAATCATCCCCAATATTAGAAGGTTTATTAGATATTCCTTCAATTTCTCCTACAGTCTTTACAGGAAACAATGAATATTTGTCTTTTAACACAGACTGATTTGCATCATATCTATCAATACGAACACCAACATTAAAAATTAAATCATCAAAAGCAAACTTATCTTGTATATAACCTGCTATATAAATTGGTTGAAAGGAAGGATTTTCTCTTGTAAAGTTTCCATCCTCATCTTTTTTAGTGAAAAAATCATTTAAACTAGGATTCCCTGATAGCTTTTTTCCAGTATGATCATACCCAAAAGTACTTAACAACCCCCTAGCTCCTGTATAAATCTCATCAGGAGTAAACATATCTATATTCCACACATCAGGACCATAAGAATCAAAATCTATCCAATTTAAACCTGTCTCTGACATCCCTAAAGACTCTCTTAAATTCTTATCAAACTGACTATGAACATCCGGATTATAAGCTTGTTGAAACAAAAATTGGGAAAACCCACTACCACCAGCTCCCGGATATTCGATAAAAGTACCCTCAACAAAACTTCTTTCTTCTATTTGAACATTCACCAACTGTCTACCAAGTCTCCATAAAGTATATGGTTGGATGTTATAAGATCTTTCATCTCTTTGCTCATATTCGAAACCAATTTGAATAGCATGATCTCCAATACTAGCACTACCTGCTCCTGTAAACCTTAATTGAGTAGTTTGTTGTTGAAAATAAGTATCCCCACTTCTCCCCATAGGGTTATACATTTGATTATACAAATCAAATGGATGATCACCATTCAACAAAGCTCCTCCACCTTGCACTGTTTCTCTATCTTTAACAGCCTCAGGATCATCTCCGAAATAATCATAGTATGCTGAAGTATAGTTAGCAAGAATTGGGTTTAACTCTCCTGCTTCAAAAGAATAACTAACTGTATTAGGGTTTGACATCATTCCGGTAATTGTATCTACAACATTCCCATTTTGATCAACAATCTCAACAGTAGTTGCAACCGTATCAAAAGTATTTACTCTTTCCGATGTGAACTTACCAATATACCCATAATGGCTTAAATTATCTTTATGATTTCTATCTTGAACTGTTCTTCCTGTTACAGAATAATCCACTTGGAAAGATATAAAAGCATCTTTAACTACTGACGGATTATCCTTATCTTCACTATTTCTGAATCTTTGAGTATATCTTGCATAAGCTCTCCAAGCTTTATCAACATCTTGTAAATTATTTTGCGAATTAAAAAGAGCATTACTTCTATTAAAACTATTTCTATCATTATAATCAAACGAACCACCAAATGTTAAATTAATAGTTGGCGAAACAGTATAATCAATTTTTCCAGCCAAATTCATTCCTTTCCTAGAAGTATTTAGTCTAAAAGGTATTTCTTCTAAATCACTTTCTCTAATAAATTGAGCATTATTAACAACTCCTGAACCTTGAGCTTCATTGACAGAGTATGGCACTGCATTTAACTCTTCCATCACATCATCCTTCACCTTATAGTTTGTCATTGCATTTGGTCTAGGATCAACATCATATTTTAATTCACCGGATAAAAAGAAACCCAATTTTGCATCTTTTTTAGTACCTGTAGAGTCTTTAGCGAACATAATAGGTCCTGACAAGCTAAATCCTAACAAATTAAATCCATGATCATCTAGCCCTACAATTCCATCTTCTCCATTTTTAAACCCAGAAGTAAGATATTCAATTCCTCCAAACCATTCCGAAGAAGCACCTCTAGTGGTAATATTTACAACACCACCGGTAACATCACCAAATTGAGCAGGCAAACCACCTGTAATTACAGTTACTTGTTCTATAGCTGAATTTGGAAGGTTTTGAGACCCTCTAACTTTAATACCATCTATATATGTATCTGTGGCATTACTTCTTGAACCTCTAATATTTAAATCTGTACTACCATCATCCTTTGAAAATACTCCACCAACAGTTTGTGCTACAGAAACTGCAGAACGACCCGGCATTTTAGCTATATTCTCTCTTGTTACTGTACCTCCTGATGAAGTTTGATCCTTACTAATAAGTGGCACCTCGTATTCTATCACTACAAATTCTGCCAAATCTACTCCTTGCCCCGCTTTTAAAGTTGGCACAAAGGTTATCTGACCATTATTAACAACAACCCCATTTACTCTTATATCTTGATACCCTACATATTTTGCAATTAAATCATAATTTCCTGGACTAAGAGCTGGAATAGTAAACTTTCCATCAAAATCGGTCTGAGCACCAGCAATTTGCTGACCTCCCTTCATTACTACTACGTTAGCAAATGGAAGCGGCTCCCCCGTTTGTTTATCCAGCATTTTACCTTTAATAGTTCCTTGCCCGGTTTGAGCATACGCAATTGATATAGAAAATATTACGGCTACAAAAACAGCTAATTTTTTTAACATATTTTATCAGTTTAAACTTTAAATTATTTTAATTAGTGCAAATAAATGAGGCGTAAAAGTAATTAATATTAAGATTTAAAACCAAATTATTTTTACTAAAAAATTTATTTCAACTAAAACTAATCTTACTTTTTATGAATTTTTACCTAAAAGAAAATCATAAATAAAATGTAGCAACACAGCAAAGACATAGTGAAAACCAGCTTATTTAACATTAATTTTATTTTAAAAAACTTTAAACATTAATAACATTATTTAACATCTAATAATAAATAGCTTTCCTATATTGCAAAATTTTTTAATTTAATTTTGGAATTTACTATGTTTGCATAAACTCTTTTATAAATTTAGACATTAATATAAGGTAACAAATCTATTGAAACGTTTAGTTAAAATAATTCTTCTGCCTGTTTCGTGGCTCTACGCTTTAGCTATGGTAGTGAGAAATAAATTTTACGACCTTAAAATATTTCGTTCTATGAACTTTAAAGATGTTGTTACCATTAATGTAGGCAACCTTAATATAGGTGGCGTAGGAAAAACTCCTCATGTAGCTTATTTAGTTCAATTACTTCAATCCAATTATAATATTGCTATTTTAAGTAGAGGTTATAAAAGAATTACCAAAGGATTTGTACTTGCCAATGAAACTTCTTCTTTTGAAGATATTGGTGATGAACCACTACAATATAAAAAAAAGTTTAACGATTGTCTAATCGCTGTCGATGAAAAAAGAGTCAGGGGTATTCAGCAAATTAAAAAACTATACCCATCAACTAAGGTGGTTTTATTGGATGATGCTTTTCAACACAGGGCTGTTAATCCTGACATAAATATTTTAGTAACCGATTACTCTAACCTGTTTATATATGATAATGTTCTTCCCTCAGGAAGATTGCGAGAACCTATTTATGGTTATAAACGAGCCGACATTATTATAGTATCTAAATGTCCTATCGTTTTATCACCTATAGATAGAAGAAGAATTATTGAAGAAATTAAACCTAAAAATTATCAGGACATATATTTCTCTTACGTAAGTTACAACAAGCTCACACCTTTTAATACTACTGCCGAAAATTATCTAACCTTAGATAATAAAAATTCTTCTGTAATACTCCTCACAGGAATTGCCAACTCTTTTCCCTTATATTATTATCTTAAAAACAACTACAAAGTTGTTGAACACATGAAGTTTCCCGACCACCATGCTTTTACAGAAAACGACATGGAAACATTGAAAACCAAATTTAGCAACCTTATTGGCAATAATAAATTAATCATTACTACAGAAAAAGATTTAATGCGATTATCTTTGCCGAAAATTTCATCATTAATAAATGATCTTCCGGTATTTTATATTCCGATAGAAATTAATTTTCATGGTGATGACAAAAAGAATTTTGATCAACAAATAACCAACTATGTTAGAAAAAATACAACAAACTAAAGCTTTTTTAGCTTCCAAAACACAATTAAAACCTAAGGCAGGTATTGTTTTAGGAACTGGATTAGGAAATTTATCTACTGAAATAAAAATTGAAACGGCTATTCCTTACGAAGAAATTCCAAACTTTCCTGTTTCTACAGTAGAAGGTCACTCAGGGAAATTACTTTTTGGAACACTTAACGGTATTCCTGTTGTTGCTATGCAAGGCAGATTTCATTATTATGAAGGTTACTCTTTACAAGAATGTACTTTCCCGATAAGGGTTATGAAAGCTTTAGGAATTGAACAGCTATTTTTAAGTAATGCTAGTGGTGGCGTAAATGCTAATTTTGAAGTGGGTGATATCATGTTAATTACCGACCATATTAATTTATTACCCGATAATCCACTTAGAGGTAAAAATATTAGTGAACTCGGTCCTCGTTTTCCTGACATGAGTGAACCTTACGCTAAAAACCTGATTGCCTCAGTAAAACAAATTGCTAAAGACAATAACATTAAAATTCAGGAGGGAGTTTATGCTGCTTTATCGGGACCAACATTTGAAACGCCTGCTGAATATAAATTTATACAAATTATTGGTGCCGATGCAGTAGGAATGAGTACTGTTCCAGAAGTTATTGTGGCTCGCCACATGGATATTCCTTGTATGGCACTTTCTATCATTACTGATTTAGGTGTTGATGGAAAAATTATTGAAATTAGTCATGAAGAAGTACAGCAAGTTGCTAAAGCAGCTGAGCCTAAAATGACACTTATTATTAAAGAATTACTTGCCAAATTACATAACTAAATTAAGGCTTCAACATGAGTGTTTACGATAAATATCAAGCCGTAATAGGACTAGAAATACATGCCCAGCTTTCTACTAAAAGTAAAGCCTACGCTTCAGATTCAGCTACTTTTGGAGACTTACCTAATACCAATATTAGCCCTGTAACTTTAGGACATCCGGGAACTTTACCCGTATTAAACGAAAAAAATATTGAATTTGCCGTAAAACTCGGACTTGCTGTTGGTGCTACTATTAGAGAAAACAACGAATTTGCTCGTAAGAATTATTTTTATGCCGATTTACCTAAAGGCTACCAAATTACTCAAGATAAAACACCTATTTGCACTGGAGGATTTATCACTCTTTTCCCAAATACAGCTAAAGAGAAAAAAATTGAAATTACCCGAATACACATGGAAGAAGATGCCGGAAAAAGCATTCACGACCAAGACCCTTTTAATACTTTAGTAGATTTAAACAGAGCCGGAGTTCCATTAGTAGAGATTGTTTCTGAACCGCAAATTAGTTCGGCTGAGGAGGCTTACGAATATGTTACCCAAGTTAGAAAATTGTTGCGTTACCTCGAAATTTGTGATGGTAATATGGAAGAAGGTAGCTTACGCTGCGATGCCAACGTTTCTGTTATGCTAAAAGGTGCTTCAAAATTTGGTGAACGTACGGAAACCAAAAACATGAACTCTATCCGTAATGTAAAAAGAGCCATAGAACACGAAATTATTCGTCAGATTGATGTCTTAGAAAATGGTGGGAAAATAGAAATGGAAACCCGAAGCTTTAATGCTGTTGACGGTACTACTTTTACTATGCGTAGCAAAGAAGAAGCTCACGATTACCGTTATTTCCCTGAACCGGATTTACAACCTGTTATAGTTTCTCAAAACTATATTAACGATGTAAAAACTACTTTACCAACTTTACCTAATGAACTTTATAAGGTTTATACAAAAGAATTTGGATTATCGGAATATGATGCTAACCTCATCATCGAATCAAAACCGTTGGGCATTTATTACAATGAGTTAACTCAATATACCAAAAATTACAAAGCTGCTTCCAACTGGTTAAACGGCAGCATTAAATCTTACCTCAACGAAAATGGTATTACCATAGAAAATTTTGTTATAAAACCTGCAAAAATCGCAGCTCTTATTCAATTAATTGATGATGGTAAAGTAAGTAATACCGTAGCTTCTCAACATATTTTCCCCATTATGGTAAAACAACCTGAACTAGAACCACTCGCTATTGCCGAACAAAACAACCTTATTCAAGAAAGTAATGATGATGATCTTTCATCTTACATTGAACAAGTAATTGAAAATAATCCTAAAGAAATTGAACGTTTTAGAAATGGCGAACAACAACTTATCGGTTTTCTTATGGGACAACTAATGAAAACATCCAAAGGTAAAGCCGATCCTAAAAAAGCAAACAGTTTACTAAGAGAAAAATTAAAACAATAAACTATGAAAACTTTAAAAAACATTTTCCTAATCAACTTACTTATATTCACATTTTTTGCTTGTGGAGATGATACTCAACCAAATACAGATGCTGATAAAACACCAACCATAACAGGTAATTTAACCAACACTCCTTTTGGAACTTCTGTATATTTAGATTACTTAACCCCCACTAATTTAATCCCTAAAGATACTGCTACCGTTGATAAAGATGGGATTTTTGCTTTTACTTACCCAATAGAAGAGGTAGGTTATTACAGAATTAGAATTAACAATCAGAACTTTGTAAATCTTATCTTAAATAAAGGTGAAACTCCTGTTTTAAAAGCAGATGGAAGTAACATTATGGGTACGTACAAAATAGAAGGTTCTGAAGAGTCAGAAAAATTAAGGAAATTCAATCTAGCTTACCAAGTAAATGCTCAAACACAAGATTCGTTGGGCAGATTATACCAACAAAATCCGTCCGACCAACAATTGTTTATTGAAATGCAGATTGCTTCTCACTCGGCTATTGCTAAGATGAACAATTATTTTAAAAGCATTATTAATGAGAACCCGGGTTCTTTGGTGAGTTTAGCTGCCGTACAAATGATGGATGCAGAAGATAATTTTGAACTTTATAAAAAAGTAAATGATGCCCTTCAAAAAGAAATGCCTAACTCTATTTATACCGAAAACTTTAATGAAAAAGTGAGTAAAATGAGTGTTTTAGCTCCCGGTTCTGAAGCTCCGGATATTACTTTGAGTGATGTAAACGGAAATCCTATTTCACTATCATCATTAAAAGGTAAAGTGGTATTGGTTGATTTTTGGGCTTCATGGTGCAAGCCTTGTAGAATTGAAAATCCAAATGTGGTTGAAGCTTACAAAAAATTCAATAAACAAGGATTTGAAGTATTTAGTGTTTCTCTTGATGGAATGCAACAACAACCTAATGCTAAACAAGATTGGATAAATGCCATAGAAAAAGATAATTTAATTTGGAAAAATCATGTTAGCGACCTTCAAGGATGGAACTCCTCTGTTGTTCCTTTGTACAATATTAGCGGAATTCCTTTTGCTGTACTGTTAGACAGAGAAGGTAAAATTATTGCTAAAAACCTTAGAGGAGAAGAACTTCATAACAAATTAGCTGAATTGTTTTAACATCAATATATGTCTAAACCAATTCCTACACTCAACGAGCTTACAGTTTATTTTAATCGAGAAGATTTAATAAATAAAGTGGTTGAGCAAATCCAAAAAGATTTTAATTGGTTTAGTTATAACATTGTGATAGAAGGTAAAGCTGCAACTCCTTATTTAGAGCTTTTTCAGCAAATTTTACCTTATGTAGATGAATTGCTCAACGATGATTACGCTAAATTACTTTCGCTTTTGTATCGCATAGATATTGAAGAAGATTTTCTCAATAAAAAACTGAAAGAAAACCTACATGCCGATACCACTGAAATTATTACAGACTTAATTATTAAAAGAGAATTACAAAAAGTAATTATTAGAGAAATGTATAAGGCATAATTCTACTTCTTCCCTGGGTTAGCATACATATTTACATCATCAACGGTAATTACTTTGTCGCTTAAAATAATTAATCGTTCTACGATGTTTCTCAATTCTCTGATGTTTCCTGTCCAATTATACTCTTTTAAAGCAGTTAAGGCAGATGATTCAAAAGATTTTTTGGCAATTCCGTGGTCTTCACAAAGTTGTGTCAAAAAATAATCTGCCAATAAAGGTACATCTTCTTTTCTATCGTTTAAGTCAGGTACATGAATTAATATTACTCCCAATCGATGGTACAAATCCTCTCTGAAATTACCCTCAGCAATTTCTTTCATTAAATCTTTATTAGTAGCTGCCAGCACCCTAACATTTACACTAATTTCTTTCTCGCCACCTACTCGGGTAATTTTGCTCTCTTGCAAAGCACGCAATACTTTTGCCTGTGCCGATAAACTCATATCGCCAATTTCATCTAAAAATAAGGTGCCGCCTTCGGCTTGTTCGAAACAACCTTTTCGTTGTTTTATTGCTGATGTAAACGCTCCTTTTTCATGTCCGAACAACTCACTCTCAATCAGTTCTGATGGAATAGCAGCACAATTTACTTCCACAAATGGTGCTTTACTTCTTTCAGATTTTTCGTGCAAACTACGGGCTACCAATTCTTTTCCTGTTCCATTTCCACCAGTAATTAATACACGAGCATCACTCACCGCTACTTTGTCTATCATTTCTTTGACTTTCAAAATAGCTTCCGATTCGCCAATAATTTGCGTTTTCCCTTTACCTCCAACCTTTTTTTGAAGTTTTCTGGTTTCTTGCACCAACTCTTTTTTATCTATGGCATTTCTAACCGTAATCAACAAACGATTTAAATCAAATGGTTTAGAAATAAAATCGAACGCTCCATTTTTAATAGCTTCAACAGCGGTTTCAATAGTTCCATGGCCGGAAATCATTACCATAGGCGTTTCTATGCCAACAGCAATAGTTTGTTTCAATACATCCAATCCATCCATTTTTGGCATTTTAATATCACACATCACCAAATCGTACTTATTGGCTTTTATTTTTGCCAACCCGCTCTCTCCATCTTCTGCTTCATCAATAACATATTTTTCGTATTCTAAAATATCTTTTAACGTATTTCTTATTGATTTCTCATCATCAATGATTAAAATTGTTGCCATACTATTTTTATTTTTTTGTAGGTGTAAAAATAATAATTAATTTGGGAGTTAAAAATCAAGCAAAAATCAAAAAAATGACTTTAGAAGAAGCCCAACAACAAGTGGATAATTGGATTAAAAAGGTAGGTGTTCGTTATTTTAATGAGCTTACCAATATGGCTATGCTTACCGAAGAAGTAGGTGAAGTTGCACGAATTATTGCCCGTAGGTATGGAGAACAATCTGAAAAAACCTCCGACAAAGAAAAATCGTTGGATGATGAACTGGCTGATGTGCTTTTTGTATTGATTTGCATTGCCAACCAAACGGGAGTAGATTTAACTAAAGCCTTAGAGAAAAATTTGGAAAAGAAAACCCAACGCGATAAAGATAGACATCAAAATAATCCTAAACTACATTAAATAATGACTGCTAAATCCCACGATTTTTTTGAAATGGTCTTTGCTGTTGCCAGAGAAATTCCTGAAGGAAGAGTTACTTCTTACGGTGCTATTGCTAATTATTTAGGGACAAAATCCGGAGCAAAAATGGTTGGTTGGGCAATGAACAATGCCCACCATCAAAAAAAAAAAGTTCCTGCACACAGGGTGGTAAACAGAAATGGACAATTAACGGGCAGACATCATTTTGAAACACCTTTTTTAATGCAAGAATTACTTGAAAAAGAAGGAGTAAAAATCGAAAACAACCAAATTATCAACTTTGAAAAGCATTTTTGGAATCCTTTAACAGAATTGGAACTGTAAACGGGTTTTTTATGTTTAATTTTGTCTAAAATTTTACATCATTATGAGTTTCTCAGAAAAAGATATATTACACGCACTAAGCTTTGTTGTTGAGCCCGATTTAAAAAAAGATGTAGTTGAACTTAACTTAGTCAGCAACATTAAAACAGAAGGAAACAACATTAGTTTTAACCTACAAGTTAACAATCCGGCATTACACAACAAAAAAAGAATTATTGAAGCTTGTCAGTTACATTTAGATAGAGTGTTAGCCACTTCCGTAGAATTAAATATCGACATTCAGCCCATAAAAAAAGAAGCTGATATGCCTAAACAAAACAAAGTATTGCCCAATGTAAAAAACATTATTGCCATTGCTTCAGGTAAAGGTGGGGTGGGGAAATCTACCATTACAGCTAATTTAGCAGTTGCTTTAGCAAAAAAAGGCTATAAAGTTGGTTTAGTAGATGCTGATATTTATGGTCCTTCTATGCCCATGATGTTTAATGTGGAAGAAGAAAAACCCATGCCTGTTGAAATTAACGGTAGAAACTTAATTCAACCAATAGAAAGTCACGGTGTAAAATTATTATCTATCGGGTTTTTTGCCAATACCGACCAAGCAGTTGTTTGGCGTGGACCAATGGCTACAAGAGCGTTAACACAACTTTTTACCGAAGCCAATTGGGGTGAATTAGATTATATGCTGATTGATTTACCTCCCGGAACAGGAGACATTCACTTATCTTTAGTACAAACAGTACCAGTAACAGGAGCTATAATTGTTAGTACTCCACAAAATGTTGCTTTAATAGATGCTAGAAAAGCAGTTGGAATGTTTAAATTGGAACAAATTAATGTTCCTGTGTTGGGGTTTATAGAAAATATGGCTTATTTTACTCCTGCTGAACTTCCTGAAAATAAATACTACATTTTTGGTAAAGAAGGTGTTAAAAACTTAGCCGAAAAATTCAATTTACCATTATTAGGAGAAATTCCTTTAGTGCAAAGTGTTAGAGAAGCCGGAGATGCCGGAAGACCAGCTGTAATGCAAGAGGACACACCTCAATCTAGAGCCTTTATGGATTTTGCTGATAATGTAATTAAAGAAGTAGAAAAAAGAAACGAAGCATTAGCTCCAACTGCTAAAGTTGAAGTTACTCATAATAAAGGTTGTTCAACAAATTAAATTTATGTACTTTAGCCTTAAAATTTATTAAGTGGATAAACAACTATTAATATCAAAAATCAATGAAGCTTTGGAGCAAATTCGTCCTTTTTTAAAGGATGATGAAGGAGATATTGAATTCATTGAACTTACTGATGACCTTGTAGTTAAAGTAAGACTGTTGGGTGCTTGTAAATCTTGTTCAATGAGTCCCATGACCCTAAAAGGTGGCGTAGAAGAATCTATAAAAAAATTCATTCCTGAGCTTAAAGGTGTTGTTGCCATTGAAGAAGAAATGCAATCGTAGATTTTATACTCAAATCTCAATTTTTAAAAATCAAAAATTTGCTTTCTCCATTAGCTTTTTTGTAAGCCCTATACATTCCTTTAGTATTGAAAGGCATGGCAATATTTCCGTCTTTATCAATGGCTATCAAACCACCATCTCCCCCTAATTTAACCAATTTCTCATTCACTACATAATTAGCGGCATCTACTAAACTCAAGTTTTTATATTCCATTAAAGCAGCTACATCGTAAGCTACTACATTTCTGATAAAAAACTCTCCATGTCCGGTGCAAGAAACGGCACAAGTAGCATTATTAGCATAAGTACCTGCTCCAATAATGGGAGAATCTCCAATTCTACCAAATTTTTTGTTGGTCATACCACCCGTAGATGTTGCAGCAGCCAAATTGCCATGTTTATCTAACGCAACGGCTCCTACTGTTCCAAATTTACTATCTTTAAATTCCGTTATATCTCCTTGTTCATCATCATTATCAGAATGGTCGAGTTGAATTTTTTCGGAGTCCTTTATCTTATTCAATTGCTTCAATCGATGTTCATTATAAAAATAAGCTGAATCAACCATTTCTATTTTATATTGTTTAGCAAAATCTTCAGCACCTTTACCACTTAACATTACATGTTCTGATTTTTCCATTACCACTCGAGCTAATTTTATAGGATTTTTCACATTTCTTACACCCGAAACAGCTCCAGCATTAAGTGTTTTTCCATCCATTATAGAAGCATCTAATTCATTGGTAGCCACATTGGTATAGACAGCTCCTTTGCCGGCATTAAAAAGTGGTGAGTCCTCCATAACTACTATTGCTTTTTCTACCGCATCAATGGCAGAACCCCCATTTTTTAATATGGCATAACCGGAATCTAGTGCTTCTTGAAGTTTTTCTTGATATGCCTTTTCTTGTTCATCAGTCATGTTTTTCTTCAAAATGGTACCCGCACCACCGTGAATTACAATAGCAAAATTTTCACTCATAATTAATTGATTTTGAGAAAATAAAAACATCGGAAATGTGATGTAAAGTATAGCTAACAAAACATTTCTCATAAGCGTAAATTTAAAAATGAGTTTAAGACAATTTTCCCGTAAGGATTTTCATCTCCATAATGGGCGAAATTTTCTCATACAAAATATGATAAACTGCATCTACAATAGGGATTTCAACATTGTATTTTTTGTTGATTTCATAAATTCCTTTGGCAGCATAATACCCTTCAGCAACCATGTTCATTTCTATTTGAGCCGAACGTACCGAATAACCTTTACCTACCATACTTCCAAAGTTTCTGTTACGAGAAAATTGAGAATAAGCGGTAACTAGCAAATCTCCCAAATATGCTGAGGAATTTACATCTCTGTGGATAGGATGAATCGCATCTATAAAGTTTTTAGTTTCTCTGGTTGCACAAGCTATTAACACTGCCTGAAAGTTGTCCCCATAACCCAAACCATGACAAATACCACTAGCAACGGCATACACATTCTTTAAAATTGCCGAAAGCTCTGTTCCAAATAAATCATCAGAAGTGGTCGTATTTATATATCTACATGACATAGCACCTGCCAAATATTCAGCTATTTCTTGATTTTCGCAAGCAATAGTTAAATATGAGAGTCTTTCCATAGCTACTTCTTCAGCATGACAAGGTCCGGCAATCATTCCAATTCTATTATAAGGAACATTAAAGTTTAGATGAAAATATTCAGCCGGAATTTGATTGTATTCAGGAATTACGCCTTTAATAGCAGAAATAATTATCTTGTTTTCAATACCTTTAATATTCACTTCATCAAAAGCCTTAGCTATAAATGCTGAAGGAACTGCAACTATTAAAATATCCGATTGATCTACAATCTCTTGTAAGTTAGTATTCATATTTAACCTTTCAGTTTCAAACTGAATAGCCGGCAAATATCTGGGGTTATTATCAAACTTTTTAATATGCTGAATAGCCTCAGCATCTCTCATCCACCAATTTACTAGAGATAGGTTTTCTGTTAGTATTTTTACTATTGCAGTAGCCCAGCTACCTCCTCCTAAAACAGCAATTCTTTGATTTTCCATATAGCAAACCTACATATTTTTTCAAAATGAACTACTAATTTAATTAAAATTACAATCTATTTAACATTCCTTAGAGCTTTTATAAAAGGATTTTAAAAGATAGTTTCATTTTTAACCTCCAGCTTTTGTATTTTTACATCACCAATGATGTTAACTAAAAAACATAGTGCCTACCTTCAGCTGCTTATAGGAATTGCCATCCTGATGATTTTGCAATTTCAACCTACGTTTTTTTCCATTACATCTAACAATCCTAAGCACTTTAATGAACACCTCAATACTAGAGAACAAAAGGCAGCAGAATTAATTAAATCCTTAAAAGATGTAGACAAAATTTCCGGTGAAAAATACCTTAATGGCGAAAAACTAAGTGCTCTCTACGAGTCTGACGGTATTGCTATGTTTATTTTTAATAAACACCAACTTACTTTTTGGTCTGATAGAACCATAGTTTTACCCGAAGACATTGCTTTATTTAATAAAAAATCAGGAGCAATTTTACTTGCAAATGGTTGGTATCAATATGTTAAAGAAGAGGAAAACAACAAAATCTACTTAGCTTTAATTCTCATTAAAAAGGAATTTAATATTGAAAATAAGTACCTCCAAAACGAATTCCATGAAAGCTTTCATTTTCAGAACAATTTTGATGTTTCCCATGAAAATGGAGATTACCCTGTTTTAAATTTAGCCGGAGAAACGTTGGTTTACCTAAGCGAAAAACCAACCAGCCCAAACAGCTACAAAAAAACCAACTGGATTATCTTGTTGTTATTCTTCATAAGTGTACTATTAATCACCTCTTGTATCAACATCATTTGCATCAATACAAAAGTTTTAAAACCATTTAATTACATTTTTGTTTTTGCTTTTTTAGCCATTTTCAGGTTCTTAAATTTAAATTACCATTTCCCCGAAAGTGTTTTTAATCAAGAAATTTTTAGTCCTCTAATCTATGCTCACTCTGTATTTTTCCCCTCTTTGGGAGATTTCTTAATTCACATCGTGTTTTTCTTTATTTTAATTTATTTCACAGTAAAATTTAAAAACACTTCTCAGAAAAAAAACAAATGGTCAGCATTTATTTTTATGCTTTTTATTGCTTTTTTACCTCTCTTAATTACCGATTTGCTAGAAGGATTAATTAAAAACTCTAAAATTAATTTCGATATTAATTACATTCTAGATTTGAGCGCCTACAGTTTTGTTGGTATCATTACACTGCTAATGCTATATGTAAGCACTATTATTTTAGTAAAAACAGCTTTTACCAGATTCTCGACCTCAATTTTTACCAAAAAACAATTTGTAAGCATTATTTTACTTTTCTCTTTATTAGCATTAATTATTGGTCAGTTAGTTTACAAACTACAGTTTTTACATGGTGCTTGGATATTAATTGTTATCCTAATTTTTTCCTATAAAGACACTTCTTCAAAAGCAGAATTTAATAAAATAATCTTCATCACCTTAATAATAGCTCTGTCTATTTCTTATGGATTTATCAATTTTAGTGTGGACAAAGAACTATCTGACAAACAATTTGTTGCCAAAAACATTGCAAAAGAACAAGATCCCATTACCGAGTATTTATTTAAAGAGGTAAAGACCAAAATGGAAGCAGATACTTTTCTTCAAAATAACTTAAATGAATATTGGGACAAAAAAACCGAATTTGATAATTACATTTCCAACAAATATTTTAGTGGTTTTTGGAATAATTACTTTGTAAATATTTATCAATGCTCAGACAGCGACACTATTTTTATAAAAGAAAACAATGAAAACGCTAACTGTTTAGACTTTTTTAAAAATAAAATTAAAACCCAGTCCTATCATCCTGAAAATATTAATGATGATATTAATTTCCTCTATTCAAATGATGGAATTAGCAGCTATTTAGGTAGTTTAATTGTTCAAGATTCATCTAACAATAAACGCAAAGATTCTTACCTTTTTATAGAGTTTTTTCCTCAATCTTATTCAAAAACTATAGGTTATCCTGAATTGTTGCTAAATGAAAAAGAAATTGAAAAGTCGTTGCAACTAAATAAATATTCTTATGCCAAATACAAAAAAGGCAAGTTGGTGAGTAACTCCGGAACCATGAACTATACTTCGGAATGGACAGGAAAATTTTCACTTCCTAAAACCTTTGGATTCATCTCACAAATAACAACCAACAACGAACATCTAATCTACCAAAGCGACAGGTTTACCACCATCATTGTTAGTGCTAAAAAGAAAGATTTTATAGATTACGTTACTACTTTTTCTTACCTATTTTTAATAACCAGTTTAGTATTTTTTGTTATTAGTGTTTTTATTAAAACTCCACCATTCAGTTGGTTGCTATCGTTAACTGATTTTAGTTCTAAAATTCAATTTTTTATTATCTCCACAATTTTACTATCATTTTTACTTTATGGTTGGGGAACAACATATTACATTGAAAAACAATATGTAAACAAAAACAAGAAAATCTTACGGGAAAAAGTACAATCGTTAATAATTGAGTTAGACCAAAAATTTAGCGAACACAAAGAGCTTACAAATGCCAATTTAGATGAAATGACTTATTATTTGGTTAAATTTTCTAATGTTTTTTATACCGACATTAATATGTTTGATAAAAATGGTGAATTACTTGCTACCTCTCGTTCAGAAATCTACGATGCAGGGTTACTTAGCCCCAGAATGGACAGAAATGCTTACAAAAACATACATTTACAAAAGAAAGTAGCTTTTATAAATAATGAAAATATTGGTGAACTAAATTATTTATCGGCTTATGTACCTTTTACCAATAGAAAAAATAAGTTTTTGGCTTATGTAAACCTACCTTACTTTGCTAAACAAAATGAGTTTGAAAATGAACTCTCGGAATTCTTTACAGCTCTTATTAATATTTATGGAATGCTATTTTTAATCTCTGTAATTATTGCTGTATTTTTTGCTAACTACATTTCCGAACCGCTGAGATTAATTCGTCAGAAAATTAGTGCTTTACAATTCGGACAATCGTACGAGGTAATTAATTGGAATTCTAATGATGAAATTGGTGCATTGGTAAAAGAATACAACAAAAAAGTAATGGAATTAGAAGCAAATGCACAAAAATTAGCCAAGTCAGAAAGAGAAAGTGCTTGGAGAGAAATGGCCAAACAAGTGGCTCATGAGATTAAAAATCCATTAACGCCAATGAAGCTTAGCGTACAACACCTGCAAAGATTTACCAACGAAAACCCGGCTGAATTACAAGAAAAAATTAAAAAAACAACCAATATGCTTATTGAGCAGATTGATACACTAGCTAATATTGCCAATGCTTTCTCCAACTTCGCCAAAATGCCAAAAGCCAATACCGAAAAAATTGACCTAATCCCTATTATTAAAAACACTATTAATTTATTTGATGAGGACGATAAAAAAAATTATTCCATTCAGTTAAATACAACAGTTCAGTCAGCAAATATTGTCGCTGATAAAAATCAACTAATTAGGGTATTTACTAACCTTATTAAAAACGCTGTTCAAGCAATTCCGAGCGAAAAAAATGGCAATATTGAAATTACGGTAACTACAAAAGACAATAATTTTGAAATTATTGTTAAAGATAACGGTATTGGCATTAATGAAGAACAAAAAAATCATATTTTCACACCAAGTTTTACAACCAAAAACAAAGGAATGGGACTTGGATTAGCTATGGTTAAAAACATAATAGAAAATATAGATGGTACTATCCGTTTTGAGTCTACTCCAAATGAAACAACTTCATTTATAATGGAAATTCCTAAGGCTTAAGAAATAATGGAAAAGATATTACATAACATAGCCGAAAATGCAGATACAGTTGATATAGAGCTATTAAAACAATTGGTAAAAAAGCTGCGTCCGACCATGTTCAGGTCAAACAAAATTATAATAAAACGAGTTAATAAGCTTATTGAATTACTGAAAGAAAATGAAGCTTACCAAAAAGGACTAAATCGTTATTTAAATACTATTTTTAGTACTAGTGATAGCCATTCCTTACTTACCGAATCAGGAATTTTATCTAGTGAAGGTTTTTTTAGCGAAAGCTTTAGAAAAGTAGCTCATATTTTTCTTCCTCCTGTCCCTCAAGAAAATGTATTGAGAGATATAGTCAATATGGTTTTTAATAAAAAATCCGATTATATTTGGCTTAAAACTATTCCAACAAAACTACTTGAAGAATTGCTTATAACAATCTTTCAACATCCATCAAAAGAAACTGCAACTAAAAACTTCACTACTTTATTAAATGCAATTGAAATTCTAATACACAGAGTTACTGCTATTGGTTTAGATCCTGAAATTATAAAACGGCACCCTGATTTATTAAACCCCGAATCACCCTTTTTAATAGTAAACAAAGAAGTTATAGACTTACTTCAAAACATTGAAAGTTCGGATAATTTTTCGGTAAATACAGAAAAGCTAAAACATTGTGTTGCTTTAATAAAAGAATGTGATAGAGTTTCCAAAAAAATTAGAAATAATCAACATAATGAAGGAGCCAGTTTGGCATTAACCTATTTATTGCAACGTATGCATCAGCATCTTATTCGTATTTTAACTTTGTTAGAAATCTTATCTCATTTTGAAAACAAAGAAAAATGGAAACCAATAAGTGTCTTCTTGAAAAATATAGTTCAATATGAAAACAAGAAAAACAGTATAAAAGAACTTTTCCTAAAAAATATAGGCTTTCTTGCTTTTCAAATTACCGAACATGCCGGAAAAACAGGCGAACATTACATCACCAACAACAAAAAAGAATACATTAAAATGCTCTATTCCGCTATGGGAGGTGGATTTATAGTCGCTTTTCTTACTTGGTTTAAAGCCGCTATTTATTACTTAAAGTTAGCTCCCTTTGGCGAATCGTTTTTGTATAGCATGAATTATTCTTTCGGATTTATTGGCATTCATCTTACCCACTCTACTTTAGCAACCAAGCAACCTGCAATGACAGCCTCTAAAATTGCTGCTTCATTAGATATAAAAGGCTCTGTAGAAGAAGCCATAAAAAACCTTTCTGCACTTATCGTGAAAACTTTCCGAAGCCAGTTTGTAGCTTTTGTAGGTAACATGTTCGTGGCTTTCCCTGTGGCTATTACCATTGCTATTATTTACTATTGGATTGTCGGAAGCCATATTTTGGGAGATGCTAAAGCTTTTAAAATTATTGAGAATCTCCATCCATGGGAAAGTTTTTCGTTAATGCATGGAGCAATTGCCGGACTATGTTTATTTCTTTCAGGAATAATTTCCGGTTATTACGATAATGCCGTAATGTTTCAAAAAGTGCCGGAAAGATTAAAACATCAACCTTTTCTGAAGTTTATAATGCCTAAATCTTGGTTAAACAAACTAAGCTATTATATAGAAAATAACTTAGGTAGTTTGGCAGGAAACTTCTTTTTAGGTATTTTCTTGGGTTCTATGGGAACTTTAGGGCATTTTTTAGGCTTACCAATAGACATTCAGCACGTTACTTTTGCTTCAGGTAATTTTGGTCTTTCATTAGTTTCAGTAGGTTCTCAAATAGATTTTATGACTTTTGTTCACACCGTTATTGGTATTATTGGTGTTGGCTTTATGAATTTTACAGTAAGTTTTGGATTAGCCATTTTTATAGCCATTCAATCTAGAAGAGTAGCATTTAATAAAACTGGCTTATTGCTTAAATATTTATTTGTGCATTTGTTTACCAAACCATTAGAATTTCTATTTCCTCCGGAAGAAAATACAGAAGAACTAGAAAATGAAGGTCTTAAAGAAAAATCCGAAGATTAACCTCCGGCAAAAGGTGGCAACAAAGCAATTTCATCACCATTGTTCAATTGAAAACTATCTTCAACTAAATGTTGGTTTACCGCAAACTGATAATTTAGTTTAGTAATAGCAGGATATTTTTCAATTAACATAAGTTTTAAATCATTAATAGTTTTTACATCTATGTCCAACTTTTCTTGCTGAACATTGGTGACTTCTGCTATCATTCCGAAATAATTTAAACTCAATTCCATAACTACAAATCTAATGTTGAATTAATATTTTTAAAAAACTTATCGCTAAACAAAGTTCCTTCTATTTTTTTAACATTTACATGATGAAGAACAGTTTTAAGTTTCAATTCCTTATTATTTAAAGCAACTTCAAACGCTGGTAAACAATTTTTGGAATAAATACCAATTAATGGGTGAAGATAATTCGCTTTTTCAAAAATAGCAGCATCATAACCAACAACTTCTTGCTTAAGCAAGCTTAGCATCTCTTTCGTAACAAAAGGGACATCACAACTCAAAACAAAATTATAATGATAACTGGCTTGTTTTAATCCGATACAAATTCCTGCTAAAGGTCCCACATTTTCAATTTCATCAGGAATAACCTCATACCCCAACTGTTTATATTCCTCATTATTAGCGACAATTATTAACTCTTCAGCAATCAATTTAACCGTATCAATAACATGTTGCACCATAGGTTTTTCGTTCAACAACATCAATCCTTTATCAACTCCCATTCTGGAACTTTTACCACCGGCCAATATTATTGCTCCTACTTGCATTGTAAAATTTTATAGTACAAAAAAACAGCTTTTTTATGGAATAATTTATGTTTATGCATCAAGACAGAGAAAAGAAAGGCTAAAAATTTTAAAAGTTATTTGATTTTTTAACTGCTAAATGTCGAATAATATTTTTAACTTTGAGGCTGGTTAAATAATTTTACAACCAAACTATTTTTATTATGGAACCGAAAAAAAATCCAAATGCTGATTTAGAAAAACTTAGAGGCACTGTACTACTTGGTGGTATTGTTGTTTCTTTGCTCATCATTTATGCAATGATAAATTTTAAATTTTATGATGTTCAGGCAAGTGAGCTTGGAGATTTAGTTGTTGAAGAAGTTGAAGAGGAAATTATTCCTATTACGGAACAAAACACTCCACCACCACCACCTCCTCCTCCACCTGCTGCTCCTGAAACCATAGAAATTGTGGAAGATGATGTAGAAATAGAAGAAGAAATAGAAATTGATACTGAAGCTGATGCCGAAACTGTTGTAGAAACTTTTGAAGTAGAAGAAGAAGTAGTGGAAGAAGAAATTTTTACCATTGTAGAAGATATGCCGGAATTTCCGGGTGGAGTTCAAGCATTATACAAATTCTTAGGTGAAAACGTTAAATATCCACAAGCGGCTAAAGCAAATGGTATTTCAGGAAAAGTTTTCGTGAACTTTACTGTTGAAAAAGATGGTTCAATTACTGCAGTAAAAGTAATTAGAGGTGTTCACGAATTATTGGATAAAGAAGCTGTGAGGGTAGTAAAAAGTTTCCCTAAATGGAAACCGGGAAAACAAAGAGGTAAATCTGTGAGAGTTTCTTACAACATCCCTATTTCATTCGTGTTGAAATAACAACAAATGTTACAAAAACCAATAATATTTTTAATAATGCTGCTCACTTTTGTGGGCAGCATTTCTTTTGCCCAAGAAATTGAGAAGGAAGAACCCCTTACTATTGAAGAGGAAAAAATTGATACTGATGTTTTTGTAATCGTAGAACAAATGCCGGAGTTCCCGGGTGGACAAGATTCTTTGTATAAATTTCTTGGTGCTAATATTGTCTATCCAAATAAAGCAAAAAAAGATGGTGTAGAGGGTAAAGTATATATCAATTTTACTATTGAAAAAGATGGATCTATTAATGAAGTAAAAGTATTAAGAAGTGTTCATCCTTTATTAGATGAAGAAGCCGTTCGTGTGGTAGAATCATTTCCTAAATGGAAACCGGGGAAGCAAAAAGGTAAAACAGTAAGGGTTTCATACAACCTTCCACTAAATTTTGTTTTAAATAAAAAAGACACAAAAGAGAAAAAGAGAAAGAAAAAATAATTTCCTTAATTTCTTAAACTAAAAATATAGAAAACACCTTGACCAAAAATTAAGGTGTTTTTTTTATCTTTACATTTTTATCTTTACAGCAAAAACTCATGACAGAACAAAAAAAACTATTCCTACTCGATGCTTTTGCACTAATTTACAGAGCTTACTTCGCTTTTGGCAATAACCAACGATACAATTCTAAAGGACTAAACACTTCTGCCATGTTGGGTTTTACCAATACCTTATTAGAAGTATTGGAAAAACAAAAACCAACACACATTGCTGTAGTTTTTGATGCACCAACCACTACCAACAGAGAATTAGAATTTTCCGATTATAAAGCAGGAAGACACGAAATGCCCGAAGATATTAGAATTGCTCTTCCCTATATCAAACAAATTATTGAAGCTTTTAAAATTCCTATACTGTTAAAAGATGGATTTGAGGCTGATGATGTAATTGGAACCATTGCTAAAGAAGCAGAAAAAAAAGGCTTTACCACTTATATGATGACCCCCGACAAAGATTTTGGTCAATTAGTTACCGAGAAATCATTTATCTATAAACCTGCTGCTTATGGTAAACCCGCTGAAATATTAGGAATTAAAGAAGTTTGTGAAAAATTTGAAGTTGAAAATCCTTTGCAAGTCATAGACATTTTAGGACTTTGGGGCGATGCTGTAGACAACATTCCCGGAATTCCCGGAATTGGCGAAAAAACCGCAAAAAAACTCATTGCAGAATATGGCAGCGTAGAAAACCTAATTGCCAATGCTGAAGATTTAAAAGGCAAACAAAAAGAAAATGTAATCAACTTTGCCGAACAAGGCTTACTTTCTAAAAGATTAGCTACCATTATTGTGGATGTGCCTTTAGAGTATGATTTTGAAGATTTGAAAATGGAAAGTCCTGATGAAGAAAAAATCACCAATCTTTTTGCCGAATTAGAATTCAGAAACTTGGCTAAAAGAATTTTAGGCAAAGAAATTCAAATTCAGGCAGCAGCCAAAAATGTACAAGGTAATGGTCAGATGGATTTATTTGCTGATGCTACCAACAGTAATGAAGAAAAAGCTGATGACGAACCTACCAACATTGAACAAAAAGACATTAGTAACAGCAAACATGAATATCATTTTGTAAATACTCCTGCCAAAAGAGCCGATTTAATCAAAAAACTAGCTCAACAAAAATCATTTTGTTTTGATACCGAAACTACTAGTATCAATGCTTTAGCAGCCGAACTGGTTGGTGTCGCATTTGCTTATGAACCAAACAAAGCTTATTACGTTTCTTTTCCTGCCAATCAAGAAGAAGCCCAGCAAATTGCAGAAGAGTTTAGAACTTTATTCGAAAACCCTACAACAGAAAAAATCGGACATAACATTAAATACGATATCAATGTGTTGAGCAATTACGGTATTGCAGCTAAAGGAAAAATTTTCGATACCATGATAGCTCATTATCTCATTCAACCGGATATGCGACACGGAATGGATTTACTTTCCGAAGCTTATTTAGGATACAAACCTGTTTCTATAGAAACACTTATTGGCAAGAAAGGTAAAAACCAACAAAGCATGCGTGATATTGCTCCCGAAGAAATAGTAGATTACGCTTGTGAAGATGCTGATATTACCCTCCAATTAAAACACCGTTTGTGGGAAATGATGGATGAAGATCAGCAAAAAGTTTTTAATGACATTGAGGCTCCTTTAGTAGCCGTACTAGCCGATATGGAACAAGAAGGTATCAATTTAGATGTTCCTACCCTCAAAAAAATGTCTGAAGAACTAAAAGAGTTAATTATTACCTTAGAAAAAGAAATTTTGGATTTATCTGGAGCTCAATTTAACATAGACTCTCCAAAACAATTAGGAGAAATTCTTTTTGAAAAACTCAAAATAGTTGATAAACCGAAGAAAACAAAAACAGGTCAGTACCAAACCAACGAGGATGTGTTGTCTAAACTTATCCACGAACACGAGATTGTTCCTAAAATTCTAGATTACAGAACACTCAAAAAACTAAAATCTACCTATGTAGATACCCTACCCGATTTGGTAAATCCAAAAACCAACAGATTACATACCAGCTATATGCAAACAGTAGCCGCAACAGGAAGGTTGAGTTCTAATAATCCGAATTTACAAAACATCCCGATAAGAGATGCTCGTGGCAGAGAAATAAGAAAAGCGTTTGTACCAAGAGATAAGAACTACACGCTTTTAGCTGCCGATTATTCGCAAATAGAACTTAGAATTATTGCTGCGTTAAGCAAAGATGAAAACATGCTAAAAGCATTTAACGAAGGTGAAGATATCCATACCGCTACTGCTGCAAAAGTATTTAATGTAGCGTTAGAAGACGTGGATAGAAACATGAGAGGAAAAGCAAAAGCAGTTAACTTCGGAATTATCTATGGTGTTTCTGCTTTTGGACTAGCTCAAAACCTCAACATTTCTAGAACAGAAGCCAAAGAAATTATTGATACTTACTTTGAACAATACCCTAGCATTAAAAGCTATATGGATAGCAGCATTGCTTTTGCCAAAGAAAAAGGCTATGTAGAAACCATTATGAAACGCAGAAGAATGTTACCGGATATTAATTCCAACAACCCTGTGGTGCGCGGACATGCAGAAAGAAATGCCATAAATGCTCCTATACAAGGTTCTGCTGCCGATATTATTAAAATGGCAATGATTAACATTTTTACCGTTTTTGAAGAAAAAAAATTGAAATCTAAAATGTTATTACAAGTACATGATGAGTTAGTTTTTGATGTGCACCTTTCTGAATTGGAGCAAGTGCAACAAATTGTAAAAGAGAAAATGGAACGTGCCGTAAAATTGAGTGTCCCATTAGATGTAGAAATGAACCACGCTGACAATTGGTTAGCAGCTCATTAATATTTTTAACTGCCCAATGAAAATATTTGCTGAAACAGAAAGACTAATCCTTAGAGAAATTCTTCCTACAGATATTGAAGGACTGTTTGAACTCGACTCTGACCCTGAGGTACATAAATATTTAGGGAATAAACCCGTAAAGAATAAAAAGCAAATTGCTGACATTATAACTTTTATACGTCAACAATATATTGACAACGGCATAGGTCGTTGGGCTATTATTGATAAAAAAACGAATCATTTTATAGGTTGGACAGGACTAAAATTTGTTACTGAAGAAATAAATAAGCACAAAAACTACCACGACCTTGGGTATAGGTTAATCCAAAAATATTGGGGCAAAGGCTTCGCAACAGAAAGTGCAATAGCTTCCTTAACTTATGGTTTTAACACATTACATTTAAATGAAATTTATGCTGCAGCTGATATAGATAACATTGGTTCCAACAAAATTTTAACAAAACTGGGATTTAATTTTATCGAGAGATTTACCTATGATGGAGCTATCCATAATTGGTATAAATTAGAAAAAAGTACTTGGGTAGATAAAAAGTAATACTTATCGTCCAATTAGATATAGAAATGAACCACGCTGACAATTGGTTAGCGGCTCATTAATAACCACACCTTTTAATTAATAGTTTTTTACGTTAAGAAATATTAACCCTTAAAATTAAGCATCCTGTTTACGATTGGTTAATTTTGAATTTGTTTAAATTGTTATACTAACTATTTCTACATCCTCAATAAATAAATGAGCAATATTTTTCTAAATAGTTTCAGTAAGATTAAATCTTTAACCCTTTTGGTTGGATTTATAATCATTACTTTTTTTACTTCTTGCACGGTAAGAAAAGCCATACAAGTTCAATTAGATATTCCTATTACCAAACAGCTCAACCCTTCAAAAACCATACAAACAAATGTAGAAGTTTGCGAAAATTTTGAACAAGAATCTTTTATTCTTCCTTTAAAAAGACTTGGTGTAGAACTTTCCAATAATGCCATTCCTTCTTTTTCAAAAACAGCACTAACTCATTTCATAAAAACAGTTACTAATTTCTCATTCTTATCCAATAAGATTATTAATTCAGAAAAAATTCCTTTTTATATTTTATACCTAAACTTAAAACTCAAGGTATAAACTCCCCTTACTTCTTTCATTACAACAATAAACTTATTTAAACCACCTTTTACCTGTTGAAATTATCATCAGGCAAAACTTAATACATATAAAAATGAATCATATTGAAATAAAAAACGAAAATAAATCCTATCACTTAGCTGGATTATTTACGCTTGCACTTCGCCTTGTAGTAGGCTGGATCTATTTTTCTGCATTTTGGAGAAGGTTATTCCTTGCCAACAAACTTGACCCAGAAACTGCTGGTTATATTGGAGAAAAATTTAATCACTTCCTTCCCAATGCACTGGGAATTAAACCAATTATAGAATACCTAGTTACTAATCCCGAATCATTATGGTGGGCAATGGCTTCCTTTACTATTGTAGAAGGAATTGTAGGTTTACTCTTAATTCTCGGTTTGTTTACCAGACTTATGAGTATTGGTGTATTTAGTTTAGCAATGGGCATTCTGCTAGGTTCTGGCTGGATTGGAACCACATGTCTTGACGAATGGCAAATAGGCGTACTAGGTATTGCAGCTGGTTTTACCATATTTTTTACAGGCAGCAGTAAATACTCATTGGATTATTGGTTAACTAACAAATATTCAACTATTAAAAACCGAAAATGGTATGTTCTTTTAGGTTCTGGTGTTTTGCCTTTAGCACAAAATTCTTTAAATAAAATAGTCTTAATTGGTTCAATAGGAATTTTATCCCTTACATTATTTACAAATCAATATTTCCATGGTGGAGTTTGGGGTACATTACATAATAAATCTATAAAACCAAAAATAGAAATAGCTAACGCTACACTTTCTAACAATCAACTTTCGTTTGAAGTTTATCGAGTTGAAGGAGTAGATGTTTATGGCTCATTTTTAATTGGAATTAGATTAGATGATGAAAATGGTAATCCCATTTTAAATCTAAATGGAAATGATTTGGCTAAATTTCCAGCTACTAACATAAAAAATAACTATGTTGCAAAAGTAAAACCAGGAGAACATAGCTTAATTATTCCTTTAGGTGCTAAAGCCACTTTATTAATAAATGAAGCTCCGTTAGCTAAACTTCCAAATGGATCTTACAAGATTACACTTACTGATATTAGTGGAGCCCAGTGGAAAAGTAAATTGCTGAAAAATAATTAATTCCATAAATAAATTATTTTAAAAACACATGACTCACTCAGACATTCTGGGTGAGTTTTTTTATAATTATTTTTCTATAAAAAATGTTAATAATGTCTATTCCTAAATAAGAATTATTATCTTTGAGGAATAATTACTAGTGAATATCATGAGTGAATTTTTCAGAAAAGCATTAAAAGAAAAAGGACTAAAAGTAACTCCTCAGCGTGTAGCTATTTTTGAGGCCATTACCCATTTAAAAAATCATCCAACAGCTGAAAATATAATAGCATACATCAAAAAAAATCATCCTAACATTTCAGTTGGTACCGTATATAAAGTGTTAGATTCTTTTGTTGAAAACAAGCTGCTAAGCAAAGTAAAAACAGAGAAAGACATTATGCGTTACGATTCGGTTTTAACCAACCATCATCATTTATATTGTACAGAAACAGACCGTATTGAAGATTATGAAGATGAACAACTCAACAAACTCATTGAAAATTATTTTAAAACACATAAAATAAAAAACTTTAACATTCAAGAAGTTAAACTTCAGATAACAGGGAAATTTAATAACTAACTTAAATAACAAAATTATGGACAAATCAACAGGAAAATGCCCCTTTCATCATGGGGCAAACACAGAAACAAGTAACACAACAATGGAATGGTGGCCAAAAGCACTCAATTTAGATATTTTACATCAACACGATACCAAAACAAATCCGTTAGGAAATGAATTTAACTATGCCGAAGAGTTCAAAAAACTAGACTTAGAGGCATTAAAAAACGACTTAAAAAAATTCATGACCGAAAATCAAGATTGGTGGCCTGCCGATTGGGGGCATTATGGTGGATTGATGATTCGTATGGCTTGGCATGCTGCAGGAACGTATAGAATTGCTGATGGTCGTGGTGGAAGTAACACAGGAAACCAACGTTTTGCACCGCTAAACAGCTGGCCCGACAATGGCAACTTAGATAAAGCACGTAGGTTATTATGGCCAATTAAGAAAAAATACGGTAACAAAATTTCTTGGGCAGATTTATACATCCTTGCCGGAAATATGGCTTACGAATCTATGGGATTTAAAACATTTGGTTTTGCCGGTGGTCGTGAAGACATTTGGCATCCTGAAAAAGACATTAACTGGGGAAATGAAAAAGAATGGTTGGCAGCAACTAAAAATCGTTATTCAAGCGATGCCGACAGAGAGTCTTTAGAAAACCCGTTGGCTGCCGTACAAATGGGATTGATTTATGTAAATCCGGAAGGTGTTGATGGAAATCCAGATCCTCTAAAAACAGCTCAAGATGTTAGAATGACTTTTAAAAGAATGGCTATGAACGATGAAGAAACAGTAGCGCTAACAGCCGGAGGTCATACCGTTGGTAAAGCACACGGAAATGGTGATGCATCTATTTTAGGAGAAAGTCCTGAAGGAGCAGAAATTCATGAGCAAGGTTTTGGCTGGATAAATCCAAAAGGCAAAGGAAATGCTGAAGATACTGTTACTAGTGGATTAGAAGGTGCTTGGACTACGACTCCCAATAAATGGAACCACACTTATTTTCACTTATTATTAAATCACGAATGGGAATTGAAAAAAAGCCCTGCCGGAGCTTGGCAATGGGAACCTGTCAACATGAAGGAAGAAGATAAACCTTTTGACGCTCATATACCAAATGTCCGCAGAAACCCAATAATGACAGATGCTGATATGGCAATGAAAATGGATCCTGAGTATAGAAAAATTTCAGAGCAATTTTATAAAGACCCTGAATATTTTAAAGATGTATTTGCAAGAGCATGGTTTAAATTAACGCACAGAGATTTAGGCCCAAAAAGTCGTTATTTAGGAGCAGATGTACCAAAGGAAGACCTAATTTGGCAAGACCCTGTTCCAACAGTTGATTATACCTTATCTGATGCAGAAATTGAAGACTTAAAAACTAAATTACTAAACAGCGGATTAAGCCAGACTGAACTTATTACTACTGCTTGGGATAGTGCAAGAACTTTTAGAAAATCTGATTACAGAGGTGGAGCAAACGGAGCCAGAATACGTTTAGCACCCCAAAAAGATTGGGAAGGAAACGAACCGGAAAAACTGCAAAAAGTGTTGAATAAACTCACTGAAATTCAAGCAGGGTTATCTAAAAAAGTGAGCATTGCCGATTTAATTGTATTGGGAGGAACTGCTGCAGTTGAAAAAGCTGCTCAACAAGGCGGAGTAAACATCAAAGTTCCTTTTAATGCTGGACGAGGAGATGCGACAGCAGAAATGACCGATGTAGAATCGTTTGAGGCACTAGAACCACTACACGATGGCTACAGAAACTGGTTGAAAAAAGACTACACTGTAAAAGCGGAAGAATTGTTATTAGACAGAACTCAACTAATGGGCTTAACTGCTCCTGAAATGACAGTATTGATTGGTGGGATGCGAGTTTTAGGAACAAATTATGGAGGAAGCAAACATGGTGTTTTTACAAATAACCCTGGCGTTTTAAGCAATGATTTCTTTGTGAACCTTACCGATATGAATTACGCATGGAAACCCGTTAATGATAATTTATACAACATTGTCGACAGAAAAACAGGGGCAACCAAATGGACTGCCACACGAGTAGACTTAATTTTTGGCTCTAACTCTATATTACGTGCTTATTCAGAAGTTTATGCTCAAGACGATAACAAAGAGAAATTTGTACACGATTTTGTAAATGCTTGGACAAAAGTGATGAATGCCGATAGGTTTTAATTTAACAAATTATACAAAGCCCATTAATAGCTATTAATGGGCTTTGTTATTTTATATCCCTAAAAACAAAATTTGTGTACGTCATTTAATTTTTTATCTTTGTTATGGTTTAAAACTTCACTAAAACTATGCGTTACTATTTTCTACTACTTCCTACTTTATTTTTGTTACTACTAACGTCATGTGCTGATGAAGAAACAAGCATCGTAGAAAATAAAGAAGCTATAGAAATTAGAACCGAAAAAAGAGTTGAAGCCTCAAACAAAGTACTATCTACAGTTCCTCTACCTTTAGAAGCTGCTGAAATCTTTAAAACAGAAGGTGTTATTTATGATAAGAATTATCTTAATGCAGTAGAAAATGTAAATAGCTACACTACCAGCACTCAAAAAGCACTAAACTTTGGTATTTATGGTGTTGATTTAAGTTATGCAACCATTTTCGACCAAACACAAGCCTGCATGCTTTATATTAATTGCTCTAAAAAATTAGCTGAAGAGTTAGGTTTAACCAATGTTTTTGATGTTGCTACTATTGAAAGAATTGAAAACAACATAGAAACAAAAGACTCTGTACTATTCATTGCAGAGCAAAGTTACAGACAAGCAGATGCTTACCTAAAAACAACGCAACAAGAAGAATTAGCTGCTTTAGTATTGGCAGGAGGTTGGATAGAAGGTTTATATTTAGGAACTCGTCAATCTGCGAAAGATATTGATAATAGTGTAATTAAACAAAAAATTAACGCCCAAAAACAATCTTTAGTTGAGCTAATTAACTTATTAGAAAGTTTTAAAAGTGATAATATTGCCAACTTAAACAATCAATTAAAACAATTAGATGAAATTTTTATAATTAAAAATCAAGAAGACTTTATTAATATTGCTAATAAAGTAACCAAAATTAGAAATCAAATTATAAACTAAATCCACAACAATATGAAAACAACAATTGTAATTGCAACTGCATTAATTTTTTCTCTTACTATGAATGTTAATGCCCAAAACAAAACCTCTAAAAATGAAGTAAAGGTTGAAAAAAAAGAAACTAAGATAAAAAAAGAAAAGAAACAGAAAGAAGCAACAACCAATAAAAATGAAGAAAAAAACAATAACGGAAATGCTTATGGGAAGAATAAAGGAGATCTAGAAGGCAAAGAGTTTGGTCAAGATAGAGCTGCCAATGCTAAAGTTCAAGCTAAAAAAGATAAAGAAGTAGTTGAAAAAAATATACAAACAATGGTTGAAGAAATTCAAAAAGAAGAAAAGAATCTAGAAGAAATTCAAGCTCAAAAAAATGACCCTGCCAATAATGACAATAAAGTTGATGAAGCCATAAAAAATAGTACAAACAAAATCAACGAAATGACAGAAAAGTTGAAGAAAGAAAATAATAAATTGAAAGAGTTACAAAAAATCATTCTTAGTAACGAATAAAAAATAGTATAAATAAAATGAATAACAGCATAAATACAGATAAAGCCCCAAAACCAATGGGGCTTTATCCTCATGCAAAAAAAGCAGGTAACTTACTTTTTTTATCCGGTGTTGGTCCTAGGGCTGCCGGTTCTGGTAGCGAAGAAGCTAATATTCCGGGATTAAAATTCGATAAAAACGGAAATTATGAAATTTTCGATTTTGAGGCTCAGTGTCGATCGGTTTTCGATAATGTAAAACTAATTTTAGAGGAGTCCGGTGCTACTTGGAACGATTTAGTAGATGTTACTGTTTTTCTTACTGATATGAAAAGAGACTTTAAAACCTATAACAAAGTTTATGCTGAATACTTTAAAGAAAATCAACCATGTAGAACTACTATTGAAGTAGGTGCTCTTCCCTCTCCCATTGCCATAGAATTAAAATGTATAGCTTACTTAAAGAATTATTAAACTCTAGGGGGGAAAATTTTCAAAAAAACTTCCTTAAAACTTACCTTTCAACGTAGGTTTTGCATTCAAATAATAAGGGTAAAATCGATAACAATATACTGAATTAACCCATAAATTTGCTACCTTTACATCTAAAATTAGAGGGAAAAAGCGATGTCAAAACTAACGTTTAGCCTTGAAAATGAATACGACTTTGAATTGATTGGAATTAGTTGTCATTCAAAAGATTATAGAATTTGTTGGTCATTAAACAATGCCCTAAAAACAAACTTTAAAAGAATTGAAGATTACGAAATACAAAAAAAAAACGAAATCATTAACTTTCCGTTTTTTGAATATATTGACGAAGACAACAACATAGAATATTTTGTAATAGCCAACAAAAGTAGCGAAGGTTATTTAGTTAGTGAAAAACAAAGTATTGATTATTTTCTTGTATTAAAAGGCAGTGTTACCGACAAACTTGTTGAAAATTTAACCAAAAAAGTTAAAGAAATAGATGTTGTTATTATTGCTCACAGAATAGATGTAAAAGAACTTAAATCGAAACAAAACTTATTATTTTAATGAACTACAGAAAAACAAAAATTGTTGCGACCATTGGTCCTGCTACCTCCTCAAAAGCAATGCTTAAAAAAATTATTAAAGCAGGAGTTAACGTTTGCAGGGTAAATTTTTCTCACGGAAATTATGAAGATCACGAACAAGTAATCCATAACATTAGAGAAATAAACACCGAACTAGGTACACACACAGCTATTTTAGCCGATTTACAAGGTCCAAAAATTAGAGTAGGGAAAATTGAAAACAATGGTGTAATGCTTAAAAATGGTAGTAAATTTATTCTTACTACAACTAAATGCGAAGGAACTGCTGAAAAAGCATACATCAGCTACCAAAACTTTCCTAAAGATGTAAAACCAAAAGAAAGAATATTGTTGGATGACGGGAAGTTGGCGTTAGAAGTGGTTTCTACCAACAGAAAAAACGAAGTAATTACCAAAGTAATCCATGGCGGAAAATTATCCTCCAACAAAGGTGTTAATCTACCTAATACCAAGGTTTCATTACCAAGTTTAACCGCAAAAGATTTAGAAGATTTAAAATTTGCCCTAAAAATGAATATCTCATGGATAGGTTTATCCTTTGTGAGAAATGCCAGAGATATTATTGAGTTAAGACACCTTATTGCCAAAGCAAAAAGCAATGCTAAAATTGTTGCCAAAATTGAAAAACCTGAAGCGGTAGCCGAAATTGACGACATCATTAAAGAAACGGATGCCATTATGGTTGCTCGTGGTGATTTAGGTGTAGAAATTCCTTTCCATAAAGTACCACTTACCCAAAAAATGATAGTGAAAAAATGTATGCAAGCTGCCAAGCCTGTAATTATTGCTACCCAAATGATGGAAAGCATGATAGAAAACATTACGCCTACCAGAGCAGAAGTTAACGATGTGGCAAATGCAGTGTTAGATGGTGCTGATGCAGTTATGCTTAGTGCAGAAACTTCCGTTGGAAAGCATCCTGTAGCAGTAATAAAAGCAATGGCAAGCATTATCGAAAATGTAGAAACTAGCGATTCGCTTTATCATTACGAATATCCGCCAGACGAAAATAATGAAGAAAGATACATTACAGATTCTATTTGTTTTAACTCATGCAGATTAGCTCACAGAACAAATGCTGCGGCTATTGTTACCATGACTTTTTCCGGTTATACAGGTTTTAAAATATCGAGCTTTAGACCAAGAGCCGGTGTTTTTGTTTTTACTGGAAATAAAGACATCTTAAACATGTTGAGCTTAGTTTGGGGAGTAAAAGTTTTTTACTATGATAAGTTTGTAAGCACCGACCATACTATTGCTGATATCAAATACATCTTAAAGAAAGAAAAAAGAATTAAATCTAAAGACTTAGTCATCAACTTAGCGAGTATGCCTATTAGTGAGAAAGGACAAACAAACATGATGAAATTAAGCATTGTTGATTAAAAAATAAAAACATTAAAAATAATACTATGTCATTAAACATAACCTTACTTAAAGAAATTGCCGAAGCTGCCGGAGCTCCCGGACATGAACAACGTATTAGAGAAATTGTAATTAGAGAGGTAACTCCTTTAGTTGATGAAGTTTCTGTAGATAATATGGGAAACGTTTATGCTATTAAAAAAGGAAAAGAATCCAAAAAAGTAATGATTGGCGCCCACATGGACGAAATTGGATTTATTGTTACCCATATTGATGATAACGGGTTTGTACGTTTTCATACCTTAGGAGGATTCGATCCGAAAACATTAACTGCACAAAGAGTTATCATTCATGGGAAAAAAGATGTTATTGGTGTAATGGGTTCTAAGCCTATTCATGTTATGACGGCCGAAGAAAAAACCAAACAATTAAAAACTACCGACTTTTTTATTGATTTAGGAATGAACAAAAAAGAAGTAGAAAAAATTGTAAGTCTTGGCGACCCAATTACAAGAGACAGAAACCTGATAGAAATGGGCAACTGTGTTAATTGCAAATCGTTGGATAACCGATTAGCAGTTTTTATTCTTATTGAATCACTAAGAGACTTAAAAAAACAAGCTGTTCCTTATGATGTGTATGGTGTTTTCACAGTTCAAGAAGAAGTTGGTATTAGAGGCGCAAGTGTAGCATCATTAAAAATTCAACCTGACTTTGGATTTGGATTAGATACCACCATTGCTTATGATGTGCCAGGAGCTAAAGCTGAAGAAATGATTACCAAATTAGGTGATGGAACAGCCATAAAAGTAATGGACAGCTCTACCATTTGCGATTACAGAATGGTGAAATTTATGGAAGGTGTTGCTAAAAAACATAAAATCACCTATCAGAAAGAAATTTTAACGGCTGGAGGAACAGATACTGCCGGAATACAACGAATGAGTGCCGGAGGAGCTATTTCAGGAGCTATTTCTATTCCAACCAGACATATACACCAAGTAATTGAAATGGCAAACAAAGACGATATTCAAGGAAGTATCGATTTACTTTCTAACTGTTTATTGGAAATCAATACTTACAACTGGAAATTTTGATAGCCAGGTTATTGAATTAAAAATTTATGAGTTTATAGGGTGAGGTCTAAGTTCTTACTTAATCCACACCAAAGCATGGAAACTCCCTCCCTTTGGGAGGATTGGGGTGGCACTTTATCCAACCAACTCATAGGTTAACACTTTTATAGGATATTGAAGTTGATAACTAATCATCTTAATATCATCCAATATTCCTCTATCTTCGGGATGACAATACCACTCTAAATTAAGTTGTGTTCTATTGAATTTTTCTAAACCAACAATTAATTCTACCAATTGAAAAATATAGTTGAAAGAAGTATCATTGTAATAATCTAAGTCGATTAAAACTTTGGTACTTTTTGCCGGATTTTCAAAATACTTTTTAAGCATTTTTAAAATTGTAGGATAAAATTCTTCCGGTCTTGAATGGGTAGAAGAACCTATTAACTTGATGCTTCCCGTTTTAAAATTGATTAAAACTAAGGGAGTATTGGTATCCTCTTTAATTTCAAATTTGTCCATTGTTTTTTTATTTCAAAGCTACTAACAGACTACCTTTTTTAATGTAATGCAAGAATTAACAGTGTGTTATGAAATTGTAAATAAAAACATATAGAGATGTTCAACAGTATAAAAATTTTATAGAATTTCCGTTTTTAGTTAGAAAATAATAAAAATGTCTATTTTAGTCCCCATGAAAAACCTCTTAATTGTATTACTAACTATTCCATTTTGGTGTAATGCTAACAATGTATCAGATAGTCTTTATAATTTCATACAAACAACAGAGTCAGACACTTCAAAGATTATTGCATACGAACAATTAGCAATATTTTATCGAAAAGAAAATCCAGATACAGCTTATTATTTTAATAGCCAAGCAATAGCCTTAGCAAAAAACCATAAAGAAAAAAAATGGTTAGCAGAGGCTTATCGTGAGTATGCATTAACTGCTCAGTCAATAGGAAATTACCCATTAGCTGTTGATTATTATAAAAAAGCTCAAAAGGTACATCTAGAATTAAAAAATAAAAATGGAATAGCTGAAGGCTATAATGACATAGGAGTAGCTTATTACTATTCAGGAAATTATGAAAAAGCAGGTGAGCATTTTAAAAAAGCAGGTAAGATAAGAATAGATATAGGAGATAGCTTAGGAGCTGGTCAATCTTACAATAACACAGGAATTATGTATGATATTGCAGGTAATCCAACGGAAGCACTTAAATTATATCTGCAAGCACTAAATATATACGAAAATTTAAAAGACACCTCAATGACAATAGGTACATTGTCTAACATAGGGCTAATTTATTCGGGGCAAAAAAATTACCATGAGGCTATAAAAATTTATGAAAGACAAAAAAATGAAGCTCAAACCATAGGTGATCAAAAACAATATGGTATATCTTTAACAAGCTTAGGTACTGCGTATGATTATTTAGGCGAATATGAAAAAGCTAGAAAATTGTTTTTTGAAGCATTGGAGATTCTTATTGAACTAGGAGATAAACCTATGATTGCTCAGTGTTACAATAATCTTAGTGTCAATTTTGAACTAACAGGAGACGATGACAAATCATTAGAGTATGCATTAAAGTCAATTAAACTTAAAAAAGAAATAGGAGCTCATGGCAAACTAGCTATTTCTCAAATTGCTGCAGCAAAAATTTATAATAAAAAAGGAAATTATAGCCAAGCATTAGCTTTGTACCAAGATGCCTTGAGTAACGCACAAGAAACGGGATATGTAGACTATACTATAAAAGCTCACAAAGGATTATCGTTAACTTATGAAAACTTAAAAACCTTTGATAAAGCTTATTATCACCAATCTCAATACCTCGCATTAAATGATAGTGTTACTAATACTAAAAATACAGCGTTAATTAATGAAATGGAGAAAAAATATCAAAACGAAAGGAAACAACAAGAAATTGAATTACTTAACAAAACAAACGCATTAAAAGATGTGAAATTGGCAAAAGCAGATGAAGAAAATAAAAGAAAATCATTACAACTTTATGGCTCATTAGGTTTAGGGGTGATATTATTAACATTAGTACTAATTATTTTTAAAAGTAGCCAACAAAGAAAAAAACATAATAAATTATTACACCAAAAAAATACTGAAATAACTTACCAAAAAGAAGTCTTAGAAGAAAAAAACAAAGAAATATCAGATTCTATAAAATATGCTAAACGCATTCAAGAAGCTATACTCCCTTCTCGTTACTCAATTTCAGATAACCTCAAAAATGGCTTTGTATTTTTTAAACCTAAAGACATTGTTAGTGGAGATTTTTATTGGCTAGAAAATTTATCTAATCCTTCTAATAAAGAAGCTATTGTATATTTTGCAGCAGCCGACTGCACCGGCCATGGTGTTCCAGGGGCACTGGTTTCGGTGGTTTGTTCTAATGCTTTATCTAAAGCATTGTTAGAAGAACACATTTCTGATACAGGAAAATTATTAGACCGGACAAGAGAATTAGTAGTAAAACGTTTTGAAAAAAGTGAAGAAGATGTAAAAGATGGGATGGATATATCACTTTGTAAATTAGACCTGACAAACTTTCAGAATAATTCAGGCAAAGCAATTCTTCAATGGTCAGGAGCCAACAACCCATTATGGATAATTAGAAATAATGAACTTTTAGAATACAAACCTGATAAACAACCTATCGGAAAAACTGATAACCCTCGACCATTTACTACACATACAATCAACCTTACTAAAAATGACACCCTTTATATTTTTACTGATGGATATCAAGATCAGTTTGGAGGTGAAAAGGGCAAGAAATTTAAAACTTCACAACTAAAACAATTGCTTTTAAGTTTACAAGAAAATACCATGAGCGAACAAAAAGAATTACTAAACGAAGCCTTTGATAAATGGAAAGGTAACGAAGAACAAGTGGATGATGTTTGCATCATAGGCGTAAGAGTTTAAATCAACTCACTCAAAATCTCTATACAGCAAGTATTTTTTTCGGATGTTTTTAAACTGTTTCAAATCTTCTTGCCAAGAGGCATAAATTTCTTTTTCGGTTTTGCCTGCTTTAATTTGTTCTTGTAGTTGGTTAGTTCCTGCTAACAAATTAAATGAACTGGTAAAAAAGCCTTCTTTCTCAGGAAAGTTTTGGTAAATATCCAACAACCAAAATAAATTTAGTTTTTTTAGTCCTCGCATACAGGTTATTCCATATTCCGATAGATTATAACCTTTACACAATTCCCCTTCTAACTTTGGTTTTTTGGCTCCTTCCATACTTTTGGGAGTAAAACTGTATTTTTCTGAGTTAATTTTTGGATGTCCCAATACCTGAAATGGCAATGCTGTCCCTCTACCAACACTTATAGGTGTACCTTCAAATAAACACAAAGAAGGATATAAATAAACACTACTCATATTCGGTAAATTAGGTGAGGGTTTTATAGGCAATTCATAAGCACTTAAATGGTCGTACTGTTTCATTTTTATGATGGTTAAATCGCATTGTACGCCATTTTGCAACCATTTTTCGCCATTAATCATTTGAGCGAATTCTCCTACCGTCATTCCATGAACTATTGGCACAGGGTGCATTCCAATAAACGATTTATATTTTTCTTCTAAAATTGGACCGTCAACAAAATGCCCATTAGGATTCGGTCTGTCCAAAATGATAAGCGGAATATTATTTTCAGCACAAGCTTCCATCACATAATGCATGGTAGAAATATAAGTGTAAAACCTTGCTCCAACATCCTGAATATCAAAAACAACAACCTCAACACTTTGCAATTGTTCGTTGGTAGGTTTTTTATTATTTCCATAAAGCGAAACAATAGGAAGTTTTGTTTTTTCGTCAATTGCTGAATTTACTTTTTCTCCGGCATCAGCCTTTCCTCTAAACCCATGCTCAGGACTAAACACTTTTACCACATTTATTTTTAAGGTTAAAAGACTATCAACCAAATGCGTTTTATTAATAACAGCGGTATGATTAGCTACTATTCCTACTTTTTTGTTTTGCAATAAAGGCAAATACCTTGCTATTTGGGTAGCTCCGGTAATAATTGGCAAATCGGGTTTTTCTACAATAGCTTTGGGTATAGTTACTGCCTGCATGTTTTCGGGCATCTTTTTATCTTGCTGAGCATCGCAACTAGAATAAAAAAAGATAAAAAACAGTATGTAAAAGGTTTGTTTCATGATTATTTTAATTTATTATAGAGACTTTAAACAACTTCTGTAGCTAGTTTCACAGACATCAACTAAGTTTTACTATTTTTGTTTATTACTTTAAGATGTAAAGTTAATTAAATTGCTCATCCCTACAAACAGAAAGACTTAAAACGCCATTATGAATTTGGAGTATTTCATATCTAAAAAAATAATACAGGGAGACAGCAGGTCCAATAAATTTACACAACCAATAATAAAAATAGCCATTATTGCCATTTCGTTGGGAATGATAGTGATGATTACTTCTTTGAGCATCGTTAGAGGATTTCAGGAGGAAATTCGTAATAAAATTATCGGTTTTGGAAGCCATATTCAGATTACCAGTTACGATTCGCACAATACCTACGAAGCAAGTCCTATTGATAAAGACCAAGATTTTTATCCTGAAATAGAAGAAGTGGAAGGAGTTAATCATATACAGGTTTTTGCTACCAAAGCAGGTATTATTAAAACCAAAGAAGAGATTTATGGTGTTGTTGTAAAAGGTGTTGGTAGCGATTTCGATTGGAGTTTTTTCAATGACAAACTAAAGAAAGGCAAAACTTTTAGTATTAGAGACTCTGTTATTGCTGATAGTATTTTGCTCTCTGAAACCATAGCCAACAAAATGCAATTGGATGTTGGTGATAAAATGTTCATCTATTTTATTCAGGAAAACGGACAGTTACGCCCGAAAGATTTTATTGTTGCAGGAATTTACCAATCGGGATTAGAACAATTTGATAATATTATTGTGCTCACCGATATAGCTCATATTCAGAAAAGAAACGGCTGGACAAACAACCAAGTAGGTGGATTTGAAATTACTATAGATAAATTTAAAGATTTAGATAAGTTAGATGAATTTATTTATGAAAATATTGGCTATGACTTACATTCTAAAACTATACAACAACAAAACCCTGATATTTTTAATTGGTTGGAATTGCAAGATTTAAATGTGGTTATTATTATTATTTTAATGTTAGTAGTTGCTATTATTAACATTGTGTCAGCATTGCTTATTCTTATTTTAGAAAGAGTTAGGACCATAGGAATTCTAAAAGCTATGGGCATGAGTAACTGGAGTGTGAGAAAAATTTTTATTTACAATGCTGTTTACTTAATTATAAGAGGATTATTTTGGGGAAACATTATTGGTCTTGGCTTGTGTTTGTTACAGCTTCAATTTGGCTTTTTAAAACTTCCCGAAGAATCTTATTTTGTGCCTGTCGTTCCTATAAAACTTGAACTTATCAATATTTTATTGCTTAATGCAGGTACTTTGTTCATATGCGTTTTAATGCTAATTATTCCATCATTAGTAGTATCTAAAATATCACCTATAAAAGCCATTCGGTTTGATTAAAAATTTAGAAGTTTAGGAGTCTTACCACAAAGACTTGGGAGTGTTAATTGTTATTTGTTAATCGTAAGGGTAGTTCTAAAAAATAAATTTTTCTTTTTAAAACGGAATTATGTATATTTATACTCGTTAAAACCTAATTTACAAAAAAACTATGGCGTTAAACATTTTCCAAACCAACAATAATAGTAGTGGTTTTGCTACAAAAAGTAAGAAAATGGCAAGAATGGGTGCTATTGGTGCTTTTTTTATCACTATAGCCTATGCTAGTTTTACGTGCATGTTTACAACTGATACCACCAATTTAATAATGGCTTTTAGTCTGCCTATGGCTTGTATTGTGTTTTATGGAATTACCTATACCAATATAATTAGCAAAACCATTTATGAAATTTTGCTTTACTTTTTAATGATTTCGGCATGTTTTACTATATTTATTGGCTACAAAATTAATTTTGAAGGTAATTATAGTGTATTAATGATGGTTATTTTGAACCTTACGCTTTTTATCATTCCAACCAATAAAAAACTGGCCATCTATTTCGGAGTAGTTTTCATTTTTCTTTTAGTTAGTTTATTACTTTCAACTCAAAGCTATAGCTTTATTTGGCTAATTATATGTTTGTTTTTGTTTTCCTTTATTTTAAGCTTCATTATAACCATGCAACGAAGAAATCTAATTAGAACAATAGACAGTAACGCTTCTATACTTAAATCTATCGCCAATACTACCAATGATGCATTTTTGTTGGTAGATTATTTTTCTAAAGAAATTAAAGATGCTAACGAAAGAACTTCAACCGTTTTTAACCTTACTAATGCCAAAGATGTAATAAAAACCAATTACCAAACCTTATTTGCGGATGATAATTACATTCAGCAACATCGTACAGAAATTAAACAACAAATTACTGATTACGGTTATTTTAATGATGAAGTACAATTTAAAACAATCGATGGAGAAATTTTTTGGGGATATTTATCCTTATCGCCTTTTAATGCAGCCAAAAACAATTACTACTTGTTACAAATAAGAAATATTGATGCAAAGAAAAAGTACGATGAAAAAATAGCTAAGAACAGCGAAAAATACCGTTTTATCTTAGATAATTTAGATGAATTCATCTATTTAGCAAACTACTCCAAAGGAAATATCCCCGATTTTGAATATGTAAGTCCTTTTATTGAAGAAATTTTTGGCATCAAACCCCACCAAAATGTTTCTCAAGAGATTCAGGAAAAAGTAGCTCAACTTTATCATCCTGAAGATGTGCCTAAAATTAAAGCAGAAAAAGATCAGTTTTTTAATGATAAAAAAGCTGCTGTGTTCAATTATCGAGTAAAACCACTTGGTAAAGATAAATACATTTGGATTCAAGAAAAAGTGTTCCCACGCTTAGATGAAAATGGAAATATCATAGAAATTTTAGGAATTCTAAGGAAAAAAGAGGATTGATAAATGTGTGGATTAATTGATGTGTGAATGTGAGAATTATTAAAAATCTCCAACTTCAAACAAATTTTCGAGTTCAACAAAGTTAAACCTTCAACTTTCATCCTTTTTATTTCCTTAATTTTGTCCTAATTATTCTTATCAATGGCAAAAATAGGCGACATAGAACTAGGAGAGTTCCCACTTTTACTTGCTCCAATGGAAGACGTTAGTGATCCACCTTTTCGTGCATTGTGCAAAGAAAATGGTGCTGATTTAATGTACACCGAATTTATTTCTTCGGAAGGACTGATTAGAGATGCCGCCAAAAGTGTAAAAAAACTCGATATTTTTGAATACGAACGTCCCATTGGAATTCAAATTTTCGGAAATGATATTGAATCCATGCGTCAAGCAACAGAAGTAACCACCCAAGCCAACCCTGATATTATTGATATTAATTATGGCTGTCCGGTAAAAAAAGTAGCCTGTAAAGGTTCCGGAGCGGGTATTTTGCAAGATATTCCTAAAATGGTAAAAATGACTGCCGAGATTGTAAAATCTACGCATTTACCAGTTACCGTAAAAACCCGTTTAGGTTGGGACGAAAGTACCAAATACATTGTGGAAGTAGCAGAAAGATTGCAAGATGTTGGCATACAAGCCATCTCTATTCACGGTAGAACTAGAAAACAAATGTACAAAGGAGAAGCCGACTGGACCTTAATTGGCGAAGTAAAAAATAACCCAAGAATGCATATTCCTGTTTTTGGAAATGGAGATGTAGACACCCCCGAAAAAGCCATAGCAAATAGAAACAGATATGGTATTGATGGTGTAATGATAGGCAGGGCAAGTATTGGTTATCCTTGGATTTTTAATGAGATTAAACATTTTATGGCTACCAGAGAACATCTTGCTCCGCCAACCATAGAACAACGTATAAATGTTGCCAAACGCCATTTAGAAATGTCTATAAAATGGAAAGGTAAAAAATTAGGCATTGTTGAAATGCGAAGACATTATGCTAATTATTTTAAAGGAATTCCTCACTTAAAAGAATTCAGAATAAAATTAGTTACCGAAACTAATCCCGAAATTTTATTTCAAACCTTGGATGAAATTTCTACTGCATTGAGTTATTAAAGATGCTTTTTAGTAAGCACCCTTACCGGATACCAAGAAGCCAAAAAACCAATTATCAAAACAATAATGGTAATGTAAATAAAATCTAACAACTCTAATTTTATAGGGTAAAATTCTACCACACTACCCTCCAACCTTAATAAACCAAACTGTATTTGTAACCAACAAACAATAGCTCCCAACACCATTCCGGAAATGGCTCCGGCTAAATTTATAATCATTCCCTCCATAAAAAATAACCGCTTAATAGTTTTTCTGGAAGCTCCCATGGTACGTAAAATCCAAATATCTTTTTTCTTATCAATAATCAACATGGTAAGTGAACCAATAATGTTAAAAGAAGCAATTACCAATATAAAAGTCAAGATAAGGAAAGTAATCCATTTTTCAGTTTTGTTGGTTTTAAATATTAACTCATTCAGCTCATGTCGGGTTTTTACTACATAATCATCACCCAAAATAACTTGTATTTTTTCTTTTGCTTTTTCATGATTTACTCCTGGTTTCAATCCTAACTCTACAGATGATATTTTTCCTTCGTAAGAAAGTACTTTTTGTGCAAATCTTAAAGGTGTAACTACATATTTGGTATCAAAATCGGGATTTACAGAAAAAATACCTGTTGGAATAGCAAATTTTCGGGTAAACTCATCCGTTGGAATAAAAGCTTTTGCTAAACCTTTTTTCGGAACAATAATACTCACTTGTTCCACCACCATATTATGTAAATACAAAGACAATTTATCAGCAATTCCATAACCCAATACTATTTTATTGGAATCGTCCTTCATCACTTGTCCTTCAATCATTAATGTATCTAAACCGGTCATTTCATAAAACTGCGGTTCAACACCTTTTAAAGTAGCAATGGTTTGTTTCTCCATGTATTTCACCAACACTACATCCTCAACAGCATGATTATAAAATGCAACTTCATCTAATTGCAAAATTTTGTCTTTAGGAAAATCGGCCACTTCAAATGTTTTTCCTTTATTAGCTTCAATTTTTATATCCGGATCGAATGAAGCATAAAGCTTTTCCACCAAATCTTCCAGTCCGTTAAAAGCAGAAAGTACAATTACCAACGCCAACGTTCCTACAGCAATACCAAGCACCGAAATCCATGAAATAATATTAATAACATTATGCGATTTCTTTGCAATAAAGTACCTTTTTGCTATGTAAAACGGAAAATTCAACTATTGTTTTGTGTTGTTTTAAATCTTGTCGGCTAATTTACAACTTTTAAAATAAGTTAAATTCAAATCCAACAATTAATAGGTATTGGAATTTGAGTAACTTTGTGTTATCATTAATTAACTTCTTATGCTCAACTGGATAAAAAACCATAAAATTTCTTTTCTTGTAGCTTTTATAGGTGCTGCTGCCGGATATACCTATTGGTACTTTATCGGTTGCGAAAGTGGCTCGTGTGCCATTACTTCTGTTTGGTATAGAACGGCTGCCTATGGAGCATTTATGGGTTGGTTAGTGGGAGATTTTGCTAACGATAAATTTAACAAACAAGAAAATAAAACAGACCATGAATAAAATTTCCTATTTAGCGTATGCTGTTGCTCTTACAGCATTAATAGCTTGTGGTGATGAAAAAACTGAGACTAAAGAAGTTGAACAAAAAGAACTTACAGAACTACAAGAACGTGCCAAAACACTTTTTGGCGAATTACCCGAACTAGTAGATAATCCAGAAAACCCTATTACGGAAGAAAAAGTAATTTTAGGAAAACAATTATATTTCGATGTGAGACTTTCAAAAGATAATACACAAAGTTGCAACACTTGCCACAACCTGAACACTTTTGGTGTGGATAACTTACCAACTTCGCCAGGAAATGATGGCAAAAATGGAACAAGAAACTCTCCAACAGTATTAAATGCTGCTCTACACACTTCACAATTTTGGGATGGAAGAAATAAAGATGTGGAAGAACAAGCTGGAGGACCAATTTTAAATCCTGTAGAAATGGCTATGCCAAGCGAAGAGTTTGTTATTGAAAGACTTTCAGAAATTGAAGAATACAAAGCACTTTTTGCTAAAGCTTTCCCCGAAGAGGAACAACCAATTACTTACAAAAACCTACAAAAAGCCATTGGTGCTTTTGAGCGTAAATTAATTACTCCTTCAAAATTTGATGATTATTTAGCTGGGAATGACGAAGCATTAAACGAACAAGAAAAAAGAGGTTTAGAAACGTTTATGACCACAGGCTGCATCACTTGCCACAGCGGAAATGCATTGGGTGGACAATTAATCCAAAAATTTGGTCTGTTTGGTAATTATTGGGAACTTACCAAAAGTGAAAAAATTGATGAAGGTAGATTTGAAGTTACCCAAAATGAAGCAGATAAATACTTCTTTAAATCACCATCACTTAGAAACATTGAAAAAACATATCCTTATTTCCATGATGGAAGTATGAAGAATTTGGATGAAGCTGTTAAGATAATGGCTAAATTACAACTGAATAAAGAATTGACTGATAAAGAAACCAATGATATTATTGCTTTCCTTAAAACCTTAACGGGGGATGTTCCTCAAGAATTTAAACAATAAACCCATGTACAAACTTAGCTTTATTGCCCTTGTTTTAGCTACTGCATTTTTTGCTTGTAGCGATGAAAAAACTACTGAAAAAGAAGTAGAAGTATCAACTGAAGAACAACCGAAGCAAATTGCTGAAGGTGTTGAAGAACTTACCATAGAAGAAAGTCAAGCTTACACACTAAAAGGACAAGAAATTGCTCAACAAACTTTTAAGGCATTGAGCGGAAATTTAAAAAAAGCCATGAGCGAAGGTGGTGTAACCAATGCTGTTAAATTCTGTAATGTAAATGAAAGTGTTATTGTTGATTCGCTTGAAAAACATTATGATGTTAGCATTAAAAGAACCAGCCACAAACTACGAAATGAGAAAAACAAACCCAATGCTTCCGAACAAGAAATGATTGATTACTATCTGAACGATTCAAAAATTACCGAAGATTTATTTCCTGAAGTAAAACGAAACACCGATAATACAGTAAGCTTTTACGCTCCTATCCATTTACAACCGCTTTGTGTTACTTGCCACGGAACAGTTGGAAAAACGGTAAGCGAAACCGATTACAAATCTATTTTAGCACTTTATCCTAACGATAAAGCAGTTGATTTTAATATTGATGAATTTAGAGGAATTTGGAGCATCACATTTAAATAATTAATTTATCATGGCAACATTTAACGAAATTATTAATTCCAACCAACCTGTTTTAGTAGATTTCTTTGCTACTTGGTGTGGTCCGTGCAAAACCATGTCTCCAATTTTGGATGAGGTGGCAAAACAAGTTCAAGGCAAAGCCCGTGTATTAAAAATTGATGTAGATAAAAACCAACAAGCTGCAGCAGCATATCAGGTGAGAGGTGTTCCCACACTTATTTTGTTTAAAAACGGCAAACAGCTTTGGCGACAATCAGGTGTGGTAGATGCCAATCAGTTAGTGCAAATTATTAATCAACATAGCTGATACATATCTAAAAAAAGATGATTAGCTTTGGAGCCTGATTTTAAGGTTATTTTGAGTACTAAAACTAATGAGCAAGCATTACCGCATCATCTTCTTTCTTTTGTTAATTGGGTTTTTGTCGGCTCAAGCTCAGCAGTTGAATTTACCGCTCAACCGAGAGTTTAACTTGGTTAATCAAAAAGAATTTAATGCATTAGAAAATAATGTGCACACTTCTTTTCATCCTATTCTTCAATCAAAAGTAGCAACAGACAGCTTTTATTTGCTTAAAAACCATGAGCAAGATGCTTACCTTATCAATATAAATAAAACTTACTTAAAAGATAAATCGTGGTTTTCCAGAAAACTATTTCACGAAAATTTTGTGAGAGTCGATACAGGAGATTTTTACCTTACCATAGATCCTTTGCTTAATATAGAAATGGGACAAGATGGCGAAGATACAAAGCAAGACCAAACACTTTATGTAAATACAAGAGGAATTATTGCTAAAGGACATATTGGTGAAAAATTTTCTTTTCAAACCACTTTATATGAAAACCAAGCTGTTTTCCCCGATTATATGGCAGCTTATGTGCGTTCATCTAATGTTGTTCCCGGACAAGGAAGGGTAAAGCGTTTTAAAGATAATGGTTTTGATTACAACGCTGCAACTTCTTATATTTCTTACTCTCCTAGTAACCATTTTAACTTTCAACTGGGTAACGACAAACAATTTGTAGGTGATGGTTATCGCTCAATTCTGCTTTCGGATTATGCTTTTCATTATCCGTATTACAAAGCCACGGCTTGGTTTGGTAAAAAAAATCAATTTCAATATACCAAAGTAAATACCGGATTATCAAGTCTCCAAAGAAGAGAACAAGGATCAACTCCCGAAGAATTATTTATGCGTAAAAGCATGTCAGTACATTATTTAAGTTGGATAGCTACCAAATGGCTTCATTTAGGATTTTTTGAATCAACAATATGGCAAACAGAAGACAGCAGTGGCACAAAACCTTACAATTTTATGCAGTTAAACCCTGTATTATTTGCGAATACGTTGGTTACAGGTTTTGATGGTAAAAACAATTCTCAATTGGGGCTTAACGCAAAAATTAAATTGCCAATCAACACCATTCTTTATGGTCAGTTGTTGTATGATGGAAATAAAAATCATACTAAAACAGGTTATCAGGCAGGGATAAAGTTTTTTGGCATTACGGGATTAACCTTACAAGCCGAATATAACCATGTAGAACCCTACACTTACAGCAATGCTATTCCACTACAAAATTATTCGCATTTTAATGAACCTTTAGCTCATCCTTATGGAGCTAACTTTGACGAAATGGTTGGGATAATGAATTATAAATACAAACGATTATTTGTGCAAACAAAAATAAATTATGCTAAACTAAACTCTGAAGGAAATAACATATTTGTAAGCAACGAAAATACTATTTCAATCGTTCCGGAAACAGCAGATTTAATAAACCTTCAGGCACATGCCGGTTTTTTAATTAACCCAAAAAATAATATGGCGTTAATGTTAGGCATCTCCCAAAGAACACTAACAACTGATTTTGGAGGACATAAAACAAATTATATTTACTTTGCATTAAGAACTTCATTAAGAAATTTATACAGCGATATTTAATTATGGAAATCATTTTACCGATAATTACGTCTTTTTTGATTGTGTTGCTTGCAACACCATCCTTCATTACTATTGCTAAAATGAAGCATTTGTTTGACGACCCAACAGAAAGTAGAAAAATTCATAGTGAAAAAACACCTTCCATGGGAGGGATGATGATTTTTGCCGGAATACTCTTTTCGTTTTTACTTTGGTTGCCTATTAAAGAAATAGGGGTTATTAAATATCTTGTTCCTGCAATGTTAATTATGTTTTTTGTGGGAATGAAAGATGATATTATAGGAACAGCTCCTGCCAAAAAATTAGCTGCCCACCTATTTTGTGCTTTTATTATGGTGTTTATGGCAAATGTGAAGCTTACCAGTTTGCACGGTTTGTTTGGTATAAGAGAAATTCCTGAATATGCTGGAATTATGCTCTCAATCTTTACTTACATTGTTATCATAAATGCTTTTAATTTAATTGATGGAGTTGATGGATTAGCTGCAGGAGTTGGATTAATTGCTGCCTCTTTTTTCGGGTGTTGGTTCTATTGTGCCAATGATTGGATTTATGCTGTGCTTTCCTTTGCTATTGCAGGAAGCTTACTAGGTTTTTTAAGGTTTAACTTTAATCCTGCAAAAATATTTATGGGAGATTCAGGCTCGCTAACCATTGGATTTTTAATGGCAGTGCTAGCAATAGAAATGGTGGAATACAAAGCCACTGACTTACCTAATATTATACAAAATATTTCCAAACCCATTTTAGCCATGTCTATTTTGGTATATCCTTTAGTAGATACCATCAGGGTGTTTACCATCAGAATTTTAAGTGGGGTTTCTCCTTTTCGTGCCGATAGAAATCATATCCATCACAGATTATTAGATTTAGGGTTATCACACAGACAAACAGTAGTTGTTATCTATTTGTTTAATATATTAATAGTTGGAGGAGCAGTTTTTGCTCAACAATTCAATCCAAGTTACGCTTTTATTACACTTATAGCCTTTGTAATTCTATCTACTCAAATTCCTTTCTTATTTAAACTGAAAAAGAAAAAATGAGAGTACTCCTCTACATATTCTTATTATTAAGTGCTTTTCAATCTGTATTAGCACAAAATTTTAATGTTAATAACGAGCGTACTTTTGAATACCTATATTTAAATCATTTAGATACCGCTGTTGATTTTCACACCGCTATAAAACCCTACAATAAAAAAGAAGTTAATAAAATTATTCCTTACGATACTACCATTTCTCAACTTAAACTTACTACTTCAAAAGGTGTTGTAAACAAATTATTCAATCAACACCTTATCGAAAAACAAGGTAGTTTTTATTTTTCTGTAAATCCTATTGTTAACGCCATAAGTACCTTAGAAAAAGCTGATAATTATAGTGAAAACTTATTAGAAACCAGTGCAGGAATTCAATTACAAGCTGCTTTAGGCGAAAAATGGAGTGCCGAATTTGCTTTTCTTTACGATTATTCCACTTATCCGAGCCATATTGATGCAATGGTTCAAACCAAGCATATTAGTCCGGGGTATGGTTACTCTAAAAATGATGCATCTATATTTTCTCAAGGAAATTTAACCTTTACACCCAACGATGTTTTTACCATACAAGCAGGTTACGGCAAGCATTTTATTGGCGATGGCTATCGCTCACTTTTATTATCGGATGTTGCCAACAGTTATCCTTATTTAAAAGCTACTGCCAACATTTGGAAAATTAAATACATGGCTTTGTATTCCAATCATCAAGATATTCGTTTTACAGATGGAATTTACAACAATTACATGCAAAAGTTTGCTACTACTCACTATTTAAGCATGAATGTTACCAAATGGTTGAATTTAGGCTTTTTTGAAAGCATTGTTTTTCAATCTCAAGAAAAAGAATTTTACAGAGGCTATGATTTATCTTATTTAAATCCAATTATCTTTTTACGTTCTACAGAGTATGCCTTGGGTTCATCTGATAATGCACTAATGGGTGGAAGTATAAAAATGCGTATCTTAAAAAAATACATCTTTTATGGGCAATTATTATTTGATGAGTTTTTGTTAGAAGAATTAAAAGCAGGAAACGGTTGGTGGGCAAACAAGTACGGAGTTCAAGCTGGATTAAAGTTTATAGAACCACTCAACATTAAAAGATTGCGTTTGCAATTAGAATACAACGAAGTAAGACCTTTTACTTACAGCTATTTTTATAGAAGTACCAATGTAAGCACGCTTCAAAATTATGCACATTTTAATGCTCCGTTAGCTCATCCTATAGGAGCAAATTTTAAAGAAATAACTGCCTCAGCTTTTTATGCTAAAAAACGTTGGATTTTTGAACTGCACAGTACATTGGCAAAAGTAGGTTTAGACACCAACGGATTTTCTTTAGGTCAGGATGTTTACCAACCTTACAATAACCGTGAAGACGACTATGGATATTACACCCTCAACGGATTAAAAACCAACATTGTGAACAATACCGTAAAAATCTCTTACGTGTTAAATCCAAAATCGAACATGATACTACAAGCCGGAGTAACCAATAGAACGTTCACGAATAATTATGCTGATCTTTCTTCCAACATGTTTTTTATTGGTTTAAAAACAGCCATTACCAATAGGTATAGTGATTTTTAGAGAAGTGAAACTAAAAACTTCCTTTAATAAGTTTCTTCAACCATTTATATTTAGATCAAATACCTATTAAAACTAAAAATAACCGTTCGTTTTAAAAAGCTTACCGTTCGTTGGTCAAAACCGACCGTTAGTAAGATAGATTGACCATTTCTTTGATTTTAATACATTTTGATATAGCTTTGACTATTAATTCTTTAATTAGGTTTAATAGTGAAATTATTAATTACAATATCATCTTTTTTGTTTTCTATAAGTGTTATTGGACAAATCAATACTCCAAAAGCACCTACTTTTGGAATTCCACAACCACTAAATACAGATAATTACTATACTAACAGTGTCTTGATAGCTAATAATCAAACAAGTAACAATCCTTCTGTTTATAGTGGAAATCATGCTAACAACATTATTGTCAATCAAAAGTCGACTCAACAACAAATGATGGGATATAACCCACCACAAGTACCACCAACTGACCCCGCTAAAAGACATGAATTTATTAAAAAACAATATCAAGAATATGCTAATCGTAACAAACAGTACAGACAACATAAAGAAGTACTTAATATTTTAAACGAAGCACACCAAAATGAGCGTAATCATAGAAAATCATTTGATTATTACCAATCATCAGAATTCAAACTAAACACTAAATCATATAATAATGCACTAGAACATCTTAAACACCAATTAAAAAATGAAAATATTTCTCTTGCAGATGCTTATTTCTCTATTGAGAAAGCCTACGGAAATACTTATTTAGACAAAGAAGAGTATTATAATATCATTCAAGAATCTGTTAAGTTTATAAAAACTTGGATAATACAAAACCAACTGGACATAAACAATCAGGATGCATTACATTATGGCATTCAAAAGTTTATGAGTGAAACACTTACTGTAGAGCTTCCTAACCCTGACAATCCTAACTTAACCAAAAAAGTAACTCATTTGCCATTTTTTTATGATTATGAAGATTTTGAAGGAGCAAAAGATTTTAGAAACTATTTCGTTACAAAATCTTTAGCAACAGGAGGCGGGCAATGTAATAGTATGCCTGCTATCTATCTTGTTTTAGCAGAAGGATTAGGAGCTAAAGCATATCTTTCATTTGCTCCACAACATTCATTTATAAAGTACTTAGATAATCAAGGAAATATTCATAGTTATGAACCAACATCCAATTGGAAAATAACCGACAAATGGTATCAAGATAATATGTTTATCAGCCCAAAAGCAAAAGCTTATGGTATATATTTAGACACTCTTAATAGAAAACAAATTGTTGCTAATTGTATGCTCGATTTGGCTTTTGGTTACATGACTAAACATGGTGCTGCCAATGCAATATTTGTTAATGATTGTATTCAAACTTCCGTTCAGTATTTTCCTAAAAATAATAATATTTACAGCTATTTTGTGTACAGCAGTTTACTCTCCAGATTATTAGAAAAAACATTGCACCAATACGGAATTACTGATTTAAAAGACATCAACAAAAGTCCCGAAGCCATTCAACTTTATAACGCCTTATTAAAAAATGAAGCAATAATAAAACAATTAGGATATCAAGACATGCCAGAAGAAATGTATTTACAACTAATGAAGTACCATGAATTTAAAGGGACTCAGCAACAAGTATCAGGAAAAGAAAAAAGAAATTTATTTATAACAACTTTTTAATAACTTTAACATTATGAAACAAATACAATTATTCATAACCTTAGTAATAGGACAACTATTATTTTCTGCTCCAATAAAAGCAGCAGATATTCCCGATTCAACCACTGTTTCAAAACAACATTATTATGCTGCAAAAGAACAGTTCAAAGACATGTTAAGCGGTAAGGAAGAATTGAGTTATGAAAAAGCAATTACAATTGTTGAAAATGCATACTACGAAAATCAAGTTAATTTGGTAGATTTTAATTTATTAATTGACTTTCATGTTCAAAACATAAATAGAATTATTGAAATAAATTATGATGAATCTGCAATGAAAATTGAACGGATTTTACATAAAACAGAAGAACAACAAAAAGAAGAATATAGAAATGCGTTAATCAATTGGGCAATTTATTCTTACATCACAGACACTACCTTGTTTTTAGTAAACAATCAATTGTTTTATCATTTACCTTATGAATACAGTTATGAAGATCCTTTAGGTACTGTAAATTGGCAAACCACACAAGTGTTTAATTTGTTAGATAATAAAACAGGAAATTGCTATGCGTTAGCATCCTTATTCAAAATTTTTTCAGAGCGGTTAAATTCAGAAGCATTTATTTGTACTGCTCCTGGTCATATTTATATCCGCCATGCCGACCATAAAGGAATTTACTACAATGTAGAATTAGGCTCTAAAGCTTTTCCAGGGACTGGTTCTTTAGAAACATTAACTTATACAACAGACGAAGCCACAAAAAATGGTATTTCTTTACGGGAATTAGATTTAAAACAATCAGTTGCCTTAAACCTCGTTTATTTAGCCAAAGGATACGCATATAAATTTGGTGTAAAAGATGATAATTTTATTATGGAATGTGCTGAATTAGCTCTACAATATGATGAATTGAACCTTAATGCTATGCTTTTGAAAGCAGAAGTATTAGAAGAACGATTGATTAAAAAAGATAAAACCGTTAAAGCATTACAATCAGATAAAACATTTCAGGAATATGAAAAATTAATTACACACTTATTTGATTTAGGATATAGAGAAATGCCAACAGAAATGAAAGATTTAGTAATTTCAAGGTTAAGAAAAGAAGATAGCCCTTATCCCATGACTAACCATACACCAAAACCATTTGAGGATTTAGGTGTAAAGGAAGAACGATATGCTACATTATCTAATGGATTATTTGATGAACAAATGCTGACCAAACTAGTAGAACAATACCACAGAACCATGTTTGGTACCAAACAAAAGAAAATTACTGAATTGGTAGAATTGGATACCACCTATAACAACTATCCTATGGATTTAGTCGTTTTTGCTTGGCAAATAGACCCTAAATTCAAAATGTATCCAGGAATAAGTCCTTATGCTGCTTTTGGAAATAATCCATTATTTTTTATTGATCCATCGGGAGAAGTTCTAGTTGTAGCAGGAGATGCAAAGGCAAGAGAAACCGCTAGAGTTGCTTTGCAAAAATTAACAAATAACAAAGTAATAATAGATGCCGAAGGTGTTGTTTCGGTTATTAGTGGAAATGAAAACCCAAGTAAAAACTTAGTAAACGGGACAGCATTAATACAAGCATTAGTTGATAATAAAAAAACAGCTACAATTAATTTGACAACTGGTAAAAACACAACCGAACCTCTTAAAAACGGAGATGCTATTATTAATTTTAATCCAAATTTAACGGAAGGTGGTTTAGATGAAGAAGGTAATAGTTATCGACCAGCGGAAATAGGATTAGCACATGAGGGTTTTCATGCGTTAATTAATATGACAGGTATAGGAAAAAATGATGACGATAATTTAATATTTATAGATCCAGATAATAATTATCAAGAATCGGCTACTATGGACGTGGAAGAATATAATGCTAGAGTATTAGAAAATGCTATTAGACAAGAACAAGGTTTATCTTTAAGATTATTACCTAAGATTATTGACGCATCTGGTAGCGAAGGAATTGAAATAGAACCAAATAATTCGAATGGAACAATTACAATACCAGAACAAAAGTCAATTAAATTTGATAAAGGAGATGTTACCCCTAAAAACTAAATACTAATGAAAAATAGATCGATAATAATATGTTGCTTTTTGATGGGAGTTTTATTCTCCTGCAATGGACAACCAAACAATAATCACCAACTGAAAAAAGAAGTACAAGATTTAGTTAATGAACTGGATAGTATTTCAAAAATTGATACAACTCTTTATATTGACGATTCATATAGTTTTGAGATATTTAAAAAAATCCATATCCTTTCAAATCAACAAGATTTAATTTTTTTATTGGAACATGATAATTCCGTAATAAAAGGTTATGCATATTTGTCTTTAAAGATTAATGAGAATAACAATGCTGACACTTTGTATAAAAAATATTTTAAACCACTGAAAGTATGTGTGAATGATGTATGTAAAAAATACGCTATTGCTTCAGATGGCAGAAATTTTTCTATTGTTGATTTCTTCTATGATATGAAACCAAAAATCAATAGAATTAAAAATATTTTGAAGTTAAAAGGACAAACTAAATTTATTGATGAGGAAGAAGAAAAAGTTATTAAAGAAGAAAATAAAATTAGAGAAGAACAAGGGGTGCCGCTATTGGAAGAGCCTAAATAACTTCTATATCATTTTAAATAAAAAAGAGAATTAAAAATTATATAACTAAAAAATGTCTTTAATTAACTGCCCTCATTGTAAACATAAAGTAAGTGAAGATGCTATAAAGTGTCCTAACTGTAATAAACCTGTGCCTGTTTTAAGCGACAGAAGTTGTAATGATTGTGGTGAGCGTTTACCCAAAAGAAAACGTAAATGTCCTAATTGTGGATCCGATAATACAAATAATAATAACAAACAAAAAACAAATAATATGGCAAGTAATAATAACAATCAATTTTTATAGATAATAATAGTTTTAGGAATAGGAGCCGCAGTATTCTATTACATTAACCAAGAAAAAAGTGTAACTGTAGAAGCACCCAAAGAAATGGTAATACCAAATGGAACTTATACACTTACCAATGCAAGAAGAGAAACAGCAATATTGTGTCAACTTTCTGCTTTAACTTATGGGAAAACAATAACAATTAGTGGAAAGACTGCATATACTACAGCAAGTTTAAATGAAGTAACCTATGACATTGTTAATAAAGGAGAAAATGCTTTTCAAATAGGTCCAGCTACTGTTACTTGTTTTTATACTGACAATATGCTTACTTTTAAATGTCAAGGAGAGAACATAAATTATTTCAAAGAGTAAGCAGTGTTGAAATACTGAATAAATATTTCTTTAGTGTGGCTTAGTACTTTTTAAAACACCCCATTACCAATAGGTATTGTGATTTTTAAATTCCTGAAAACGCAAGTTTTAGTTTTAAATCCTACTTTCTTTCTTAATTTTTATGCAATTTTATAATTCATTGCATCTATCTCGTAAAACCTAAAACTTATGCAACAATTAACTTTCAAATTCAGCTACATTTTTATAGTAGTTTTCCTAAGTGTTTTATTAATTAAATGTTCTTCTCCTAATAGTGTGTCTGATGACGAGAATACGCGTCAGCCTGTGTTGGTTTATGCCAAAGGTGATGTATATAAAGCCGAATGGAAAAAAGTAGATTCCTTAGAACAAAACGGCTTAACCAAATCTGCACTTACCGAAGTAGAAAATATTGCCAAAAAAGCGGCTGCTGAAAATAATCATGAACAAATTGTAAAAACACTTATTGTAAAAGCTAAATTGCAAAGTTATGTAGAAGAAAATGCTTTTGTAAAAACCCTCAACGAATTAGATAGCGTTGCTAAAGCTGCTGAATATCCTTTAAACCCAATGCTTCATTCTATTATTGGCGAATTGTATTGGATGTATTACCAAAATAACCGCTGGAAATTCTATAACCGCTCGGCTACTACTAATTTTGAAAACAACGATATTGCTACTTGGGATTTGAAAAAAATTACCACAGAAACCATTAAACATTATCAACTTTCTATTAAAAATATCGATAGCCTAAAAAGAACACCCGTAGAAACTTTTGATGAAATTATTATCCATAAAAACGGTAGAAAATACCGTCCTACCTTGTATGATTTTTTAGCTCACCGAGCCATCGATTTCTTTATGAACGAAGAACCCAACATTACCAAACCGGTATATGAATTTGCCTTAGATGATTCTTCTTACATCTTACCTTTTCCTACTTTTTCTAAATTAAAAATTTCATCAAAAGATTCGCTTTCATTAAAATATTATGCGTTGCAAACCTTGCAAAATCTGACCAATATTCATATTAATGATACCAACCCAAGCGCATTGATTGATGTAGAGTTGAAGCGATTGAAGTTTGTGAAAAGTAATGCAGCTTTCGATAATGCCGATACGCTTTATTATGAAGCATTAACAAAATTATATTTACGTTTTCCTGAAGATACTTCTACAGCTGAAGTAGTTTATGAAATGGCAAAAGTTTATCAAGCTCGTGGAAATGCTTTTAACCCCAACGAACCCGAAAAATACAAATGGGATTTACAAACTGCCATGAACATGTGCAAAAATGCCATTAAAAAATACCCCAACACTTACGGAGCAGATTTATGCAAACAATTGGAAAATGAATTGAACAAAAAATCCCTAAACGTAAAAACTGAAACTGCCAATATTCCTAATGAACCGCTAAAAGCATTGATTTCCTACAAAAATTTAGATACCGTTTTTCATAAATTAGTAAAAGTAAATTATGACGATTTAAAAAAATGGAACGAAAATAATGATAGTGAAAAAAGACTAGAAAAACTACTTGCCTCCAAACTGATTAAAGAATGGAAAACTACACTGGTAAATGATGGCGATTACAGAGAACATTCGGGAGAAATAAAAATAGACGCCTTAGAAAAAGGTTTTTATGTATTGTTGACTTCCACCACCAATGCTTTTCATTTTGATAAAGAAGCCGTTGCTATTTCGCCATTTTGGGTAAGCAATATCAGTTACTTGACTAGAAGAAACACCAACGAATCCATGGAATTTTTTGTGATGGATAGAAACACAGGGAAACCCTTACAAGGTGTTTCGGCAAAATTGTATTATCAAAAATACAACTACACTTTCCGTAATTATGAATGGAAAACCTTAGCCACCAAGACTACCGATGCCAATGGATTTTTTAGTGTAGGCAGCAGTAAAGAATACCGCAATTTTTATGTCGATTTTTCTAAAGGTGATGACCGATTAAATACTGAAGACAGCTATTATCAATATCATTATTATGAGGATAATAAAACCCAAACTAGCACTATATTTTTTACTGATAGAGCCATTTATCGTCCGGGGCAGACGGTTTATTTTAAAGGAATTGTATTAGAAACAGATGCCAACAAAAACAATAAAATCAAAACTAATTTTAAGTCAACGGTAACTTTTTATGATGTGAATAATCAGAAAGTGGCTGATTTAAAATTAACTACCAACGAATACGGAACTTTTAGTGGTTCTTTTGTTGCTCCCAACAACGGACTAAACGGACAAATGTATATTTCCGACAGCTACGGTTCGAAATACATTTCGGTAGAAGAATACAAACGTCCAAAATTTGAGGTGAAGTTTGAACCCATAAAAGGCACTTACAAATTAGAAGAAAATGTGAATGTTGTCGGCAATGCCAAAACCTATTCAGGAGCTGCATTAGATGAAGCTACCGTAAGTTATCGTGTGGTAAGAAATGCTTCTTTTCCTTATTGGTGCTACTACCGTTGGGGTTTTTGGCCTCAATCTGCCGAAATGGAAATTACCAATGGCACCACCACTACCGATGATAATGGTGAGTTCAAGATTGATTTTATTGCCAAAGCAGATAAATCGGTAAACAAAAAATATTCTCCCACCTACTCCTACACCGTTTATGCCGATGTTACGGATATTAATGGCGAAACGCATAGCTCTACTACTTATGTGAGAGTGGGTTATAAAGCTTTAAACATCAATATTGGAATGAATGATAAAATCAATAAAAATGATGTGGACACCATTAGTTTTACTACTACCAACCTCAACGGAGAATTTGAAGCTGCGGCAGGAAACGTAAAAATTTGGTCGTTGAAAATGCCCGCCAAAATTTATAAAAAACGCTATTGGAGCAAAGGAGATGTTCACTTAATGAGTAAAAATGAATTTGAACAACATTTTCCTATGGATGAGTTTGAGGATGAAAATAATGTGTATAAGTGGGAAAAGAGCATCAAAGTTTACGACCATGATTTTAACACCGCCAACAAAAAATCGCTTCGTTTGTTTAAACTGCCAGAATGGAGCTCAGGATGGTATGTAATGGAAGCCATTACCAAAGATAAATTTGGTCAGGAAGTAAAAGAAATCAAGTATTTTAATGTTTTTGGAGAACAAGAAAAACATCCTTCCACAAACGATATTGCTTGGTTTACTCCATTAACAATTAATGGCGAACCAGGCGAAAAAGCAGAATTTCTAATAGCTACAGCTGCCAAAAATGTAGAAATCTTATACGAAATAGAGCATAAAGGAAAAATTGTTGAGCAAAAACGCATTCAACTAAGTATTGCTCAGCAAAAAATAAGCATTCCAATTTTAGAAAAATACAGAGGAAATTTCCATGTGCATTTTATGATGGTAAAACATAACCGACACTTTAATTTTACAAGTACAGTTACTGTTCCGCACACCAACAAACAATTGGATATTGAATTTGAAACATTCAGAAACAAATTACTGCCTGGACAAAAAGAAGAATGGAAACTAAAAATTAAAGGCAAAAAAGGAGAAAAAATAGCTGCTGAAATGGTAGCAGCTTTATATGATGCTTCGTTGGATGCTTTCCGCCCGAATTACTGGGGGTTAAACGTGCATCATTACGATTACAGTCAGCGATATTGGCAAAATAACAATGGTTTTAGCGATAAAAATGCTCAACTGTTAGCTAAAGATTGGAATCCGTATTTGTATAACCAAAAAGCCATTTATTACGACCAACTCAATTGGTTTGGGTTTAACTATTATCGATACAATTATGGATATTATAAGAACAGTTTGTATTCCGTTTCTGCTACAGGAGATGTGATGGAACAAGAAGAAGTAATGATGGACGCTGTTACCATAAGTAAAAATTCACCAAAAGGCAAAGTAATGTCCAAAAAAGAAAGGTCTCAATCACCCAACAGATCAAGTAAAGATGATGAAGATAAAAATATGGATGAAACAACTGTTTCACAAACATTGGCAGGTGGAGAAAAATTGGCGGAGCAAAAACAAGATGATTCTGGTGGTTTAGATGAAGTAAAAGCCAGAAGCAACTTTAATGAAACCGCTTTTTTCTATCCTCATTTGGAAACTAATGACAAAGGTGAAATCATCATCAAATTTACCATTCCTGAAGCACTTACCAGATGGAAATTTATGGGCTTAGCTCACACCAAAGATTTGAAAACAGGCATGATTTACGAAGAAACAGTTACGCAAAAAGACCTGATGGTTTATCCAAATGCTCCTCGTTTTTTCAGAGAAAATGATAAAATGACTTTTAGCACAAAAATTACCAATCTTTCTGAAAAAGACCTTGAGGGTGAATCCAAAATCTTCTTTTACGATGCCCTTACCATGAAACCTATTTCAGAAAAACTGTTATCGGGAAAAGACACTCAAGCTTTCTCCACTAAAAAAGGAAAAAGTACATCTGTAAGTTGGGAAATAGCCATCCCAGAAGGTTTTGGAGCCATTACTTACAAAGTAATTGCAAAATCGGGCAACTTTACCGATGGTGAAGAAATGGCTATTCCGGTGTTAACTAACCGAATGTTAGTAACCGAATCACTTCCACTGCCTGTTAGAGGCAAAGGGACAACCAATTTTAAATTCAATAAATTGTTGGCTTCCGGGTCTTCTTCTACAATGAAAAACCATCGTTTAACCTTAGAATTTACTTCTAATCCGGCTTGGTATGCCATACAAGCATTGCCTTACTTAATGGAATATCCTTATGAATGTGCCGAGCAAACGTTTAGTCGTTTCTATGCTAATTCTATTGCTACACATATTGCGAATTCTAATCCGAAAATTAAAAATGTATTTGAAAGCTGGAAAAATAGTACTCCCGAAGCATTTTTATCTAATTTGGAGAAAAATCAGGAGCTAAAAGCCTTGTTGTTGGAAGAAACACCTTGGGTATTAAACGCTCAAAATGAAGGAGAACGTAAAAAACGTGTAGGTTTATTATTCGATTTAAACAGAATGAGTAATGAGTTAGGTAGAGCAGAAATGAAATTGCAACAATTGCAAGTTTCTAATGGTGGTTGGACCTGGTTTAAAGGTATGCCCGAAAGTAGATACATCACACAACATATTGTAACTGGAATGGGACATTTAGACCATTTAGGGGTAAAAAACATTCGCGAAGATTACAAAACTTGGAACATGGTTAAAAAAGCAGTGTTGTATTTAGATAACCGTGTTAGAGAAGATTATGAATGGCTGAAAAAACACAATGTGGACATGACAAAAGACCATTTGAATTATGAAATTATTCAGTATTTATATGCCCGAAGTTATTTCTTATCTGATGTAGAAATCAGCTCTCGTAATAAAGAAGCATATAATTATTACCTGAAACAAGCGAATGATTTTTGGTTAACTAAAAGTCGTTATATGCAAGGAATGATAGCATTGGCTTTACACAGAAATGGTCAGCCAAAAACAGGCATCCACACCGAGCAAAAAATTATTGCATCATTAAAAGAAAATGCCATTTTGCACGATGAGTTGGGCATGTATTGGAAAGATAATATTAGTGGTTATTATTGGTATCAAGCTCCAATTGAAACACAAGCCTTATTGATTGAAGCTTTTGATGAAGTAACTAACGATGCCCAAAGTGTTGAAGCTATGAAAATTTGGTTGTTAAAACAAAAACAAACGCAAGATTGGCGAACTACCAAAGCTACTACAGAAGCTTGTTACGCTTTATTGCTAAGAGGAACAGATTTGTTGGCAAGTGATGAATTGGTGGAAATAAAAGTAGGCAACACGCTTATTGATCCTAAAAAAATGGACGATGTGAAAGTAGAAGCTGGAACAGGCTACTTTAAAACTTCGTGGAGCAAAACGGAAATTAAACCCGAAATGGGCAACATTACCGTTACCAAAAAAGATGAAGGCGTAGCTTGGGGAGCGATGTATTGGCAATATTTTGAACAATTAGACAAAATTACCACACACGAAACGCCATTAAAATTAAGTAAAAAACTGTTTGTACAACGCAATACCGATGCAGGTCCTGTAATTGAACTGATTAAAGAAGGTACTGCATTAAAACCCGGTGATAAAATTAAAGTACGTATAGAATTACGTGTTGATAGAAACATGGAATATGTACACATGAAAGATATGCGTGCAGCAGGTTTTGAGCCTATTAATGTTTTCTCTGGATATCGTTATCAAGATGGTTTAGGTTATTATGAAAGCACCAAAGATGCTGCTACCAACTTCTTTTTTGATTACTTGCCGAAGGGAACTTACGTGTTTGAATATCCTTTAAGAGTAAATATGAGCGGAGATTTTTCTAATGGAGTAACTAGCATACAATGTATGTACGCTCCAGAATTTACTTCTCATTCAGAAGGGATTAGGGTGTTGGTGAAATGATAAGCCCCCTAATCCCCCGAAGGGGGACTTTACCAACGCACAAAACCTATCTTTTCGTCATTCCTGTGCAGCGAAGCGGAAACAGGAATCTCTTTTATTTAACACCTAACCACTCGCTCGGTTTTACCGAGTGAGTAATATTCGTTTTTGTTTTCAACAAACTCGTTAGCAACTAATTTATTTGCAATAAATGTTTAAATAATTACATTTGGTTTAAAATTAAATTGCCACAACAATGCAAACAGAATTTATCCTTTACGTTGCTAACCAAGAAAAAAGCAAATATTTTTATGAGGAATTATTAAACCTAAAACCATCATTGCATGTGCCGGGCATGACGGAGTTTCAACTTTCAGAAAGAACGAAATTAGGTTTGATGCCCGAAAACGGAATTGCTACAATTTTAGGGCATAGTACTCCTCATCCTAATACAGGAAATGGAATACCACGTTGCGAGTTATACTTAAAAGTAAAAAATGCTGAAGATTACATCCAAAAAGGAATACAGTTGGGGGCAAAAATGATTAGTCCATTAAAACAAAGAAATTGGGGCGACAAAGTCGGTTATATTGCCGATACAGATGGGCATGTAATTGCTTTTGCAGAAAAATAAAAACGATGTGTTTCGTTTTATAACTATTATAAAGAAGTAATTTCTGCAATTAAGTTCACTTTCGTTTTTATTGAATTAGAAATTAAACAAGCTGCTTCCGATTTTTCTAAAATACGCTCGGCACGTTCTTTTTTAGAAGCATCATCTATCACCAAACGAGCTTTTAGGTTTACTTCTGTCATTAAAAATTTACCTTCTACTTTATCTAAAACTCCTTCTGCATCACAATCAAAACTTTTAAATTCTAATTTAGAAAATTCAGCTATAGCCAAAAAGGTTGTCATAAAACAACTTAACACTGATGCAGTATAAAGATGTTCCGGACTCCAAATTTCAGGTATACCTTTATCAAATTCGGGTGGCGTTGCTACTTCAATTTTTGTAGGCAATTCTGGAGATTCCAGTATGCCTTTTCTGCCTTCGTTCCATGTTAGGGAAATATTATAACTGTGTTTGTCCATGTTATTGTATTTATTTTTTATCCATTTCTACTACAAAAATTCCTCGTATATCACCTTCGGCATAACCTGTGGCTTTATCATTTGGATATAATTTTTTGATGTTGGCTAAAGTTTCAGTGTTTATTTGTTTTTCGGGAATTCCATGGCATTTTAAGCATGTTTGATTAATTTCTATAGGATAATATCCTACCATTTTATTCTCCATTTCTGTAACTTTTGGAGGGTATTTTTCACCATTAGCTTTTGCTTTTCTCCAACCGTCAATGTAGGCTATTTCTTCCGAATTTGCTGTATTTATAGGGTTTCTTGGTTTGTCAGAAACACGTTTTACTTTTGTATTTAATACTACAGCCATACTATCAGTAATAGGAATTGCTCTTGTGTTACAAAATTCAACCGCTCCTGCTACACCTCTCTCTTTTACTGCTTTCATCAAATTTTTGCCAATGTTGGATTTGGTTTCATTAACAATATTTCTACCTAAATCTTCATAACTTAAATCTGTTTGAGTACTTGCTGGAGATTTTTTAAATCCTTCCCACTTGGCATACCATTCGTCTGAGGAAACATCGTTATCATATAAGTACTCAGCTATTAACTGTATATCTTCCTCTTTAAAACTCATTTTAGGCATTAAGCCAAAATTTCTTACTGCACCTGGCATTATGGAATTTTCTTCGGTGGGATTATTAATGAAGTTAATAATTGCAACTACAAATTCTTCTTTTGTGGTCTCCTCATCATAATAATGCTCTCGTACTTTAAATAATGGAGGTGCCACACGGCTTTCTCCCATGTCGGGATTATGACAATTGAAGCAATTTGTTTTTAATAAGGATAGAACTTTATCCTCATTTACAGATTGGTTATTAATTGCTAATAGATTATCTTCTTCTAGTTGTTTTCCAGTTTCTGAACAAGAAAGCAGCAAGCTAGAAAAAAGAATTGATAACGCAACTATTTTAATTACAGTATTCATTCAAAATAGGTATTATATATTTTAAAAGAGGCTTTAAACTCTCGGTAGATTTGTTCTTGTTCTTCCAGCTCTGTGGCTACATCAAACTCTTCGGAAAGTTCTATAAAAGGTAATAACCATTTATGCAATTCATCATGAGCCTGTCCTTCCATCGTACAATTAGAAGTTAATTCTCTTATGTTTTCATCAATAGTTTTTGCTAAAGCTGGATAATCTTCCCCTTCAAATTCATTTACCGCTTTTTCCATATTGCGAATGTAGCCAGACATATTTTCTACTACTTTCCATTTTTCACCATTGTTCAACAAAATCGCTTCCGATTCATGATTATGATGATCTTCTTTGTGGGCTACAGTTTCATCATGATGTTCATGTTCATCATGGGTTTCGTGGCTTCCTTCATTTTTACAAGCAATAAAAGAAATGGCAATAGTGGTGATTAAAAATATTTTTCTCATACGTGTTATTTGATTAGATTGATTTTTTTACGGAATACTTTATCGTTGCTATTAATTTCAAAAAAATAAATGCCTGAAGGTTGTTTTTGAAGGTCAATTACTGTTTCATTGTGATTGATATTATTTTCGAAGATGATACGTTTTCCAGAAAAATCATATACCGTTATAGATGAAATTACTACCTCTTTTTCCATTTTAATGTTTACTTTATCAGCAGCTGGGTTGGGGTAAATAAGTAATTCATTATTATCAACATTAATTTCTTCAACAGTTACAGTTGTAGGACAATCAACAACAAACTGACCCATCATACCATCATCTTCATGAGTTAGCATGTGGCAATGATACATGTACATTCCCATTGAATCACAAAATGATTCAAATTTAGTAATGAATTTTACGGTTTGTCCTGGTCTTACAAGTACCACATCTTTTCTTCCTGCTAAATTTGGTGGAGGTGCAACTCCTGCAATTTCAGTAATGTAAAACTGAACATCATGAATGTGAAAAGGGTGAGCTATAGGTGATTGGTTAGTTAATGTCCAAATTTCAATATTATCTAAAGGAATATGGTAATTAACAACTCCCATGTTATAGCTTGTATTATTAATAAGAAATGGCCCTTGAATAGCTGTTGGCCCCATATTAACTGGTGTAAATGTTAGTGTTCTAAAATCATCAGCACTAGCAATTGGCCAAGGTGTATTTGTTGTTAATGTTGAAGGGATAGTAGTTACAGGATTTGTAGTTGGAGTTACAACAGAAAAACTCATTAATGGAAAATCTGCTCCGTTTAATGGGTTTAAGGTATATCCCGGAATTGTTTGTCCGGCTCCCATACCAGGTTGAAGAGCTCCATAAATACCATTAGGCAATTCGGAAGCAAAACTCGTTAAATTAATATTTTGACCTGTCATTCCTGAAAAATCTACTAAAATTTCAGCACGTTCACCAGGAGATAACATTAATCTGGTTAATTGAACAGGTGCATTTAGTAACCCACCATCTGTAGCTATTTGATAAAAAGATAAGTTTCCTTGTAATCCGATATTTAAAATTCTTTCTGATGAAGCATTTAACAGTCTAAAACGAACTACTTGAGCAGGTGTTGGCAAATAAGCATCTATTGTTCCGTTTACCATCATTACACTATCAGCAGCATCATGAACAACAATTTGTTTATTCGTGTCAAAACTTTTTGATTGAAGTACTAAAGGAAAATCATCAACACCATATTTTCTTGGTAATGTTAATGCTGCTTCTATAGTATCTCTAACTATTATCATCCCTGCTGCACCTAATGTTGCGTGCAAATTAGTCATGTGGTGCATGTGTGGATGATACCAATAACTTGCTGCATGATCTCTGACTTTAAAAGATGGTCTCCAAATGGTATCTGGTGGAATTACAATATGTGGTCCTCCGTCATTTTTTGCTGAAACATGAAGTCCGTGCCAATGAATAGTGGTGGTATCCATTAATTGGTTGTGTACATTAAGTTGGATAGAATCTCCTTGGTTTAGAAATAATGTTGGCCCTAAATAATTAGTATTTACTCCAAAAGTATTGGTAGTAAATCCAGTAAAAAATACTTTGTTGGTATCTAACAAATTTAAGTTAAATGTAGTACCCGAAAGCGTATCAGGAATAGCTAATAGATTTTGTGCGTTTACATTAACCAGCGATCCAAAAACTATTGAACCTAAAATAAGTAATGATTTTTTCATAAATAACTATTTATTGTTTTTTATTTTTATTGATGGTGTAAAATGATATTAAGGTGAATCCTATTGTAATTCCTATTCTAAAAAGCATTGCACCTATTGTTTTTTCTTCATGAATTCCTCCTGAATTTATGTAAAACAAAAAAGCTATAAATGCTGCTAACAAAACCCCTATTGCAACTGATAATAATAGATATGTTTTTCTGAATTTTATAAAATTGGCATAAGCAGCAATTAAGTAAATTATACCACAAATTAGATTCGCATAAACAATAAACAACACATAATTCCCTTCTTTTTCTCTAATGCCAAACCAATCGAAAATAATTGAAAGTGTTAGGAAAACAGATAGCCCTCCAAAAAATGTAAGTGCAATTGAGTTGATTATTCTTAATATATTTAACATCTTAATTTGCTTTTCTGTTTAAGCAAGAGCTTGTTTTCTTTCCATCATTTTTAAAATACCATTTAACATGGTTTGTCCATCTTTTACTAAATTGGTTTTATTCCCCGATAGCTTCCATTTTAACACTACCATTCGCATACTTCCCATAATCATGGTTGCTGCAATATCGGGACTTAAAACTTTTCTATAACATCCTTCCTCTTGTCCTCTTTTTATAATTTTAGTAACATTTTCATGCATTAAATCCATCATTTCACTAAGTTTATTACTCAATTCATTATTAAATTGAAAAATACCTTCAGAAAAAATAACACTTACAATGGCTGGATTTTGAACAAAGGTGTTTAATTGATTATTAAATACATCCCTAAGAATTTCACAAGGAATTTTAGAATCATTAGCTATAATTTTATTTATTTTTTCTTTCATTCCAATAATAAAATAGGAAAGCATCCCCATCATAATTTCATTTTTACTATTAAAATGACGATACAATGCTGCCTCTGACAACTCTAAATCGTTAGCTAAATTTTTTATAGTAAGTTCTTGAATGCCATACCCATCAATACGTTTGGTAGCCGCTTCTATAATTTGTATTTGTCTATCAGAAAAAGTCAATTAAAAAATGTTAGTTAGTATTCACTTACAAAAATAGTTATTATCTTAACACAAAAATATTTATCCCATTTATTTTAAACATAAATTCGATTATTCTTTTGATTTCAAATCTCTTTCTGATAAGAAATCACATCCAACGCTCTGCCAAATTTAATTCCTATATTTTTAAGATGTCCGCATTTAAAATAGCCGCAACGTTCAAATAATTTTAAACTTCCTACATTTTCCGAGGTAATTACCCCTACTAGATTTTTTAATCCTAAGTTTTTAGCCGTTTTTTCCATAAAAGATAAAACCTCAACACCAATTTGTTTACCGGTAAATTCTGGCTTTATATACAAGGTTACTTCGACAGAAATATCGTAAGCTTCTTTTTTACGAAACTGCCCTAAATAACAAAAACCAGCAATTTTATCATCAGATAGAATAACAAAAGATTGATAAATTGGATGTTCTAAACAAAGCGTTTGCTCCATCTCCTGCTCGGTAACAGCTTGTAAATGAAAAGTTGCTGTAGAATTTTCTACATAATAATTATAGACAGCCGTTACTTCTGTTAAATCCGATTTTTTAATTGACTTAAAGGAGATCTTCATATATAGCTATTTATTTTATTAAATCGGTCATATGAAATATACCATGTTATCTTCATCACTGGTTGTGTGCTTTTGCACATGGCTATTTCATATTGCCAAAAGTAAAATAACTTTTGGAAAGTTTAAACTGAATTATTCTATATTATAATACCTATCTATTATCTATATAATAAATTAGTTATCCTTTGTATATTTTTATATATTTGTCTAAATTTTAAACAATATCTCATGAAAAAAATAATTATCCTAGGTTCTTTTGTAGCCATCTTCTTAGCTTCATGTGGTGAGGCTACCAATAGTAAAAAATGTGATGCATCTGAACTAGTTAGTGCGGCAACTTGTCTTTGCGACTTATACAATCAACTTGATAACTCAGATCATTTATCTGATGCAGAATATGATGCATTGAATGATGAAATTGATAAATTTAATGATGCCATTGATAAAGCTATTGATGAAGGAAAATACACTAATGACCAATTAATAGCTGAAGGTGATAAAATGGATTGCATACTTTAATCATTAACTTCATCTAACACATTAATAAAAAAGCATTAAGAATGTAGCTACATTCTTAATGCTTTTTTATTTCAAAACCTCTACAAAAAACTGCTGACCAACAATTAATTTTTCCTCATCTTTTTCATCATCAAAATGCCCATGAACCCTAACGGTATTATCTTCATTAATTAAATCATTAATTAAATAAACATGCCCTTTAATAGTATCTTGGTTATGTAATAAAAAGAAGGATTGATTAATTTTTACACCTTGAATATCAGCAGCTGCTATTTTCATTTCAATATGTAAATGTGATTTATCTAATATGGTAAACAAATGTGTATCAGCAGAAATTTTCGCACCGTTTTTAGTATTTATTTTCACTACCGTTCCGTGGGCAATACTTCTTATTTGTAATTTAACATTGCTATTATTAATTAATTGATTTTCTGAAAATCCAATAGCTGTTAATTGATCCTTCCAACCTTGATAAGTTGATTTTGCCAATAAATAATCTTTTTCTATTTGCTGAAATTCTTTATCAGAAATGGCTTTGTTTTCATACAATTGCTTGTTTCTATCAAAATGCTGTTGTTGCCAATCATAATTTGCTTTTGCTGATAACAATTCTTTTTGCCACTGAGCAAACTCCGGTGATTCAATTTCTGCTAACACTTGTCCTTTTTCTACGTGCTCACCTTCCAACAAATTTAATTTTGCAATAAACCCTTCAGCTTTAGTATAAACCTCATAAATAGCCGATGGCGGAACATCTATCGTTCCGAAACATTCAATATTTTTATTGGTAGGTACTACCATTTTTTCGGTGGTTTCCACAACTGTTTCTTCCGGTGCTGTTGTAGTTTCTTTTGTTTTGTTATCACCACATGCAACTATTAGCATGGCAACGGTGATGTATATTAAATTTTTCATAAACTTTTCTTATTTAGTTGTTGTTAAAAATTGATGTTTTATAACTGCCTGATTAAAGCTGTTAATCATTTCCATTTCGCTTAAAGCTCCTTCAATAATAATATTGGTAAGCTGAACAAATTCGTAGTGATTAATTTCTCCAACAGTCAATTGTTGTTGCAACTGCTGTAAGCCTAAAAGTGTATCATCAAAATATTGCTGATTGTCGCCCACATTTTGCTGCATAAACTCAATGTTTTTAGTAAGTGTTTGCAACTCACTTTCCAACAGTTTTTTTAGGTTGTCATTTTCTGTTTTAGCAGCTTTTATTTGTAAACGATTTTTTGCTAACTCATTGCGTTTTCCTCCAAAAACCAAAGGAATAGCCAACCCCGCTTTAAACCCTTGAAATCCTTGAACATGATTTAAACTCTGGCGAAAATACCCTGCCTGAAAAGTAGGTTGAAAGTCTGACTTTATCACTTTTTGTTGTTGCTCTAATCGAGCAATTTTAAGCTGATTTTCAGCATACAAACTTGTACTTAGTGTTGGTGCTGCCTGAAAAGTAATTTTCTCATAAAGTGTATCTTTAATCGTTCCATCTAAACCAGAGAAAAATAATAATTCTTGCTCTTGTTGGTTTTTACCTGAATAATATTGCTGCATTTTTTGCTTTACAGCATTATTCAACTGCTGAACCATTAAAAAATCAGTATGACTAATTTCTCCTGCTTCTAACTTTAATTTTAAACTTTTCTCAGCTCGAAGTATGGCCGTTTTTACCTCGCTGAGTAATTCATAAGCCTTATTGTAATACAACCAATTATAATATGCAGCGGTAATGTTATACCGAATTTCTTGTTGGATAGTTTGTGCTTTTTGTTCAGTAAAATCAATGCCCAATTTGGCAGCATTCTTCCTTCTTTTTATCGTCCATGGAGTTCCAAAATCTTGCATCACCTCCCAATAAGTATCCATCAACTCAGCATTAATTTGTCCATATTGCATACCAATTTGTAGCGGTTGAATTTGATAAGCATTTTTACTTTCGCTTTCCCAGACTTGTTTTTCTAACTCGTTTAGTTTTATGTTAACATGATTTTTTTGAGCCGCTGTTACCAGTTGCTCCAAATCCAATTGTTTTTCTTGAGCATTTACTGAAACTGTTGTCCCTAACGATCCGATTATCAGCACCATTGAAATTGGCATCTTGATTTTTTTACGCTTATCAAAAAGAAGGTATAAAGCAGGCAGCACCAATAAAGTTAATAATGTAGAGGTAATTAATCCGCCAATAACTACCGTTGCCAATGGACGTTGAACCTCGGCTCCACTAGAAGTTGCCAATGCCATAGGAATAAATCCTAACGAAGCTACTAAGGCAGTCATTAATACCGGACGTAACCTGGAATTTGCTGCTTCAATAATTAAATCTTTTAAGTCCATATTGGTTTGTTTTAATTTTACAATTTCATTTACTAATACAATTCCATTAAGCACTGCCACTCCAAATAAAGCAATGAAGCCAATCCCGGCAGAAATGCTAAAAGGCATACCTCTTAACCAAAGTGCTAAAATTCCGCCAATGGAAGCCAAAGGAACTGCCATAAAAATAATGATGGATTCTTTAAATGTTCCAAAAGCTAAATACAACAAAAACAGGATAAGCATTAATGCTACCGGAACAACAATCATTAATCGATTTAGAGCATTTTCTAAATTTTCGAACTGACCACCATATTTGATAGTATATCCGGCAGGTAACTTTAAATTATTGTAAATAGTGCCTTGAAGTTCTTCTACCAAAGAAGCAATATCTCTATCTCTAACATTTACGCCAATAGTAATTCTACGTTTGGCATCTTCACGCGAAATTTGCATGGGAGCTATTTTTTCTTCCACTTTTGCCAACTGGTTTAGCGAAACCATTTCTCCCTGAGGATTTTTCACAAAAAGTTTGTTGAGGGATAATTGTTGGATGTTTTTGTTATCCAGACGAACCACCAAGTCAAAATGACGTTCATTTTCGTAAATCACTCCTGTTGTTACACCAGCATAAGCCGCTTTTATGATTTGGTTTACTTCTTCTACATTTACCTCATGAATGGCTAATTTTTTTCTGTCAATTACGACACTTAACTGACGTAAGCCTTCGGTTTGTTCTACTTTAACATCTCCTACACCGTTTATATCTTTTATAGTTAAAGCGATTTTATCTGCTAAAGATTTTAAGGTTGCAGGATCTTCGCCAAAAATCTGAATGGCAATATCTGTTTTAGCTCCTGTCATCAATTCATTAAATCGTAATTGTATGGGTTGTGTAAACTCAAAAGAAGCATCTGTCATCACACTCAGTTTTTCTTTCATCAATTCAATTAAATCTTCTCGATTATCGGCATTTTCCCATTCATCTTTTTCTTTTAACAAAATCATAATGTCAGCATCCTCAATAGCCATTGGGTCTGTAGGCACTTCGGCTGTTCCAATCTTGGAAACCACATGGTTAATTTCAGAAAAATTATCTTTCAGAATCTTTTCCGCACGAGTTGATGTAGCAATACTTTTCTCTAAAGAACTCCCTGGTTCTATTGCCATTTGCATTGCCAAATCACCTTCTTCTAAAGTGGGAATAAATTCAGAACCCATAGTACCAAATAACAAAACTGCTCCTATTAACCCTGCTAAAGCAAAAGCTATTACTTTTTTTGGCTGTTCTAATACTTTGCTCAACAAAGGTTTGTAACGTTTTTGAAGTGCAATTACCAATTTATCAGAAAAAGTATCTGTATCGCTTATTTTTTTCTTTAAAAACAAAGCTGAAGCCACTGGAACATAGGTTAGGGAAAGCAGTAATGAACCTAAAATAGCGAAACTTACAGTTTGAGCCATGGGTAAAAAGGTTTTTCCTTCAACACCTTCTAATGAAAAGATGGGGACAAAAACTACCAAAATAATTAATACTCCAAAAGCGGCTGAACGGTATATTTGACCTGTAGCAGACTGAATTTCGGTATTCATTTGTGCTGTTGTTAAAGTTTTTCCTCTATGTTTATGATGCAACACATGCAATACACCTTCTACAATAATTACTGCTCCGTCCACCACAATTCCAAAATCTATTGCACCAAGCGACATTAAATTAGCAGAGACATTAAAATACCGCATCAAGATAAAAGCAAACAACATGGAAAGCGGGATAACCGAAGAAACAATTAATCCGGCTCGGAAATTCCCTAAAAACAACACCAATACAAAAATCACTATCAGTCCACCTTCAATAAGATTTTTGGTAACCGTGTTAATGGTTTTTCCTACCAATACCGACCTATCTATATAAGGATAAACTTCCAAACCTTCAGGTAATGCTTTTTGCACCAATTCCATTCGATTTTGCACATTTTCAACTGCTTCAGAAGAGTTTGCTCCTTTCAACATTAGTGTAATTCCGCCTACCACTTCTCCTTTACCATCCATAGTCATAGCTCCATAACGTTTCGGACTTCCATAACCTACTTTAGCAACATCTTTAATTCTAACGGGGGAACCTTCATTTTTAATAATGATGTTTTCAATATCTTCAAAATTAGAAGCCCTACCTTCTGTTCTCAGATAAAACGCATTTTCTCCCGATTCAATGTAGCTTCCTCCACTGTTACTGTTGTTTTTAGTTAACGCTATTTCTACTTCGTTAATGGTAACATTATAGGCTAATAATTTTTCAGGTAAAACGCTCACTTCATATTGTTTTACCAAACCACCAAAGCTGCTTACTTCGATAATTCCAGGCATTCCGGCTAATTGTCTTTTTACTATCCAATCTTGTATGGTACGGATTTCCATAATGTCAAATTGGTTTTCGTAACCTGGCTTAACCTGTAAGATATACTGGTAAATTTCTCCTAAACCGGTAGTAATAGGCATCATTTCAGGTGAACCGAAAGCTTCAGGAATTTCATCTTTAACAATAGTAAGTTGCTCATTAACAAATTGGCGAGCTAGCATAATATCTACCTCCTCCTCAAAAACAATAGTAATAACCGACAACCCATAGCGAGAAATACTCCTTACTTCAACAACGTTAGGAATATTGGCTACAGCCATTTCTATAGGTAGCGTAATAAATTGCTCAACCTCTTCAGCTGCGAGTGTTGGTGATGAAGTAACCACTTGTACTTGGTTATTGGTAATATCAGGAACTGCATCTACCGCCAAATGCTTCATGGAATATATTCCTCCAAGAATTAATGCTAAAACTAGCAGTAGTACAATAAGCTTATTTTTTAGCGAATAAGCAATAATTTTTTCAAACATGATGATTTTTTTCGTTTAAACTTAATGAGTTGACATGCCTTTAAAGGCAAAAAAACATTAAGCAAACGGAGGAGGACGAATACCCCAAGAGGAATGTATTCCTGAAAAAACAGGATGTTTTTCAAGAATAAAAAAAGTAGTGGTAACGGTTGGTTGATTAATTTCCAACAAATCTAAACCAAAAGGAATAAGTGGTATAAAATCTTGTGAAGCTGTAAAATTTGCATCATCTTGCTGACGAAGCACAATTTCTTCCATTTCACCTTCATCGGTAAACTCATGGAAAATAAGGGCTAATACATCAACAAAATCAGTAGCTTCATTTTCGTGTACGAGTTGATGTTCCTGCTCAGATAATTCACTTTGATGAACATGTGGCACAAGCTGATGTAGCAGTACAATAAATGCTGCCAAGTAAATAAAAGTATATTTTATTGTTTTGAACATCAGTACAAAGTTAATCATTTTTGAAGTAATACAATTATTTTTTTGTCCAACAATATTTTAACAAAAGTTAAGTTTTTTGTTTGGTATTTCACACAATAATTTCCAAAACATGAAAAACTTCCTAACATCAATTGGGTTTATCTTCTGTTTGCTACAAATTGGTAACGCCCAAAAAAACACCATCAACGATTTAGATAATATTTTAAATCAAGTAGAAATTGATACCATTGCCAAAATAGAACGATTGGCAGCTTTTGAATTTCACCACTTGTTGAATAACTACAGGAAGCAACAACGAAAACAAGCACTAGATTTTGATGAAATTATGTGGATAGCCGCCAGAAATCATAATTTATACATGAAGGCTGCCGGAGATTTAACGCATAGAGAAAACATGAATCAAACAAACTTATCTCAATTTACTACAGGAAATTACCCTAGCGAAAGAGTTGATTTTGCTGCAGCAGATAAAGAGGTGTATATCAGTTCAGGCGGAGAAAATTGTTTGTACAATTACAGTTTTTATGGCAACAACTATGTAGAAATTGCCAAAAATATGGCGTTAGCAGCTTTTAATCAGTGGAAAGGCTCTCCTGGTCATCATGAAAACATGTTGACAGAGAATTATAAAAAACACGGTATTGCTTTTACTTATGACGGAGGAACCGTTTGGGCAACCAATGTTTTTTCCAGAGGCATTTTTTACAAAGGGAATGAAATAGTAGCCGATACAAAAGTTCCTGTTCCAACATCTACAAACAAAACAGCGGAAAAACCTAAACGGATTCATATTTATAAAGTAAAAAATGAATTGCAACACACGCTTGAACAAGAAATTTTAGCAGCTACTTCTTCCAAATTTTCTAAAAAACTAACCGAACAAGCCAACATAGCAGCACGAAAATTAGCTTACAACAAAAAATTGAAAGCTGAAACCGATGACCCTGTATTGCTAAACGAACTCCAAACACATACTGTTAGCAAATGGTGGGGATTAATAAAAAAACAGGTATCAGTTTATTGTTTAGTATTAGAAACTTCTCCCGAAGCTTTTGATTTAGAAAAAATGCAACAAGAAGTCCAGCAGTATTTATTGGAAAACCAATCGTTTACAAAAAAGAAAAAGCATGGAACGGGTGTAATGGTGAGCAAACGCAAAAACATATTACGCATTACACTCGTAAGTATGGCGGTGTGATTTATTTACAATATTTCTCTATTATATTTTCTGCTTCTTTATCACCCATGCTTTTAGCTTTCTTCCAATCATAACATGCTTTTTCTATATTATTCATTTTATAATAACTTATTCCTCTATTAAAATAAGCATCTACATTACGACTATAGTTTTCTATTGCTACTGAAAAATACTCTATGGCTTTATTGTAATCTCCAGATTTGTAAAATCTCAATCCTTTTTTATAATTATCTGTTGAAATTCTTAAATTGTTTTGACTCAACAATACAAAACTTATAGGCAAATTAATAGATACATTCACGGCTTCTTTCTCTTTATAACCTGGAGTCCATTTAGGCATACTATTTATAAGCCTTAACGCCTCTTTGTCTAAAGAAGAGGAAACTCCTTTTATAACTTTTGCATTATAAATGCATCCATCTTTACCAACAATAAAATTCACATAAACTTTTCCTTGTTCATCATTTGCTTTTGCTTCAATTGGATAAAATATATTTTTACCCATATATTTATACATTTCTTGGTCTCCTCCTGGAAATTTTGGCATACTATCCACAATTGTAAACACTTGTTCTTCATCTATATTATTATTGACACACGGATACTTTTTTTCACAAAAATCAAAATACCTAGTCAACGAATCAAAACATATTTTCAATGTTTTTATCTTCAAAGGGTTACTATTCCTTTTTAAAACCAAAGATGTGTTAAACTCCCATCCATATTTTCCATCCTCTTCATTTTCATCACTCATTTCAGTATTTATATCAAAAACAAATGTTTCAAACCCCTCCTTATTTACTATTAATTTATATTTATTTTGAATATGAAAGTTTAATTTTAAAACACTTTCTGCAGGTATTTGATGAGATTGAATTAAAGAATCTTCATAGTAAATCTTAGCTTGAACATCTTTTAAATTGTTTGATAATGAATCTAAAACTTCAATATTAAACTCTAGTTTAGCCGAGCTTTTATTCTCAATAACTTTATCTTGTATCTGTGCTTTTAAACAATTGAAACAAATTAACCATACAATCAATATTATAAACTTTCTTTTCATTTTTTATTATCAATTCTTAATTTCATAAATTTAATAGAACAAATATAATTAATCTCACTAACACCAAAATAACACATTCTTTTTTTATCCTGTTTATACGCTTTTCTTACGCTATAAATATTAATTTTGTCCCTTAAATTTTTAGCCAAATGGAAAGAAAAGTTAGAGTAAGATTTGCCCCAAGTCCAACAGGACCTTTACACATTGGAGGTGTTAGAACAGCATTGTATAATTATTTATTTGCCAAAAAACACGGTGGCGATTTTTTGTTGCGTATTGAAGATACCGACCAAACCCGCTATGTAAAAGGTGCCGAAGATTATATTCTTGAAGCATTAAAATGGAGTGGCTTAACTATAGACGAAGGCGTTGGTGTTGGCGGAGAGTATGGTCCTTACCGTCAGTCCGAAAGAAAAGAAGCAGGAATTTATAAAAAATATGTCGATCAATTACTTGCATCGGGTCATGCTTATTATGCTTTTGATACACCTGAAGAGTTGGAAGAAATGCGTGAAAACCTTAAAAAAGCTGGTGTTGCTGCCCCACAGTACAACATCAACACCCGAAATTCCATGAAAAACTCACTTTCTCTTTCTGCTGAGGAAGTACAAAAGAGATTGGACAACAACGAGCCTTATGTGGTGAGAATTAAAATTCCAAGAAACGAAGAAGTAAAATTTAAAGATTTAATTAGAGGTTGGGTAGTAGTGCAAACCACCAATTTAGATGATAAAGTATTGTACAAATCTGATGGCATGCCCACCTACCACATGGCAAATATTGTGGATGATTATTTAATGAAAATTACGCACGTAATTAGAGGAGAAGAATGGTTACCATCCGGTCCTTTGCACGTATTGTTATACCAATATCTAGGTTGGGAAGAGGTAATGCCTCAATTTGCTCACTTGCCGTTAATTTTAAAGCCTGATGGCAACGGTAAATTAAGCAAACGTGATGGCGACAGATTAGGCTTTCCTGTTTTCCCCATTCAATGGACATCTCCTGAAGGAGAAATTTCTTCGGGCTACAGAGAAAGTGGTTATTTTCCTGATGCTTTCATCAATATGTTGGCATTATTAGGATGGAACCCAGGAACTACTCAAGAGATTTTTTCTATGGAAGAATTAATTCAAGCTTTCTCATTAGAAAAAGTAGGTAAATCAGGTTCAAAATTCGACCCCGAAAAAACCAGATGGTTTAACGCTCAATATTTAAGGAATAAATCTAACGAAGAATTAGCAGCATTTGTTAAACCATTAGTAGCAGAAAAAGGTTTTGCAATGCCTAGTGATAGTTTTCTATCACAATATTGCGGATTAATGAAAGAAAGAGCCGTTTTCATCAATGATTTACTGGCTGAAGACTATTTATTTATTGCTCCAACCACTTATGATGAGCAAACAGTAAACAAAAAATGGAAGCCTGAAACACCTGAAATCATTAAAGAATTAAGAACGGTATTAGAAAATATTGTGGATTTCAATGCAGCTAATATTGAAATAGCTTTTAAAAGCTTTATAGAAGAAAAAGGATTAGGTTTTGGAGCGGTATTGCCTAACTTTAGAGTGTTGGTAACCGGAATGGGAATGGGACCTTCTATGTTTGAAATTTGTGCATTATTAGGAAAAGAAGAAACCTTAAGGAGGATAGATGTGGGAATGGAGAAGATTTTAAATGTGAAAATGTGAAAATGTGTGAATTGTTAATGGTTTTCGGTTGACAGTTCACTGTTTTTCTGTCAACTGCTAAACCGAGAAGCGATAAACTAATAACTATGGGAAAAATATTTGTTGAAGGAATAAAGATTTACGCGTATCATGGTTGTTTTAAAGAAGAAACCGCCATTGGTACCAATTTTTTAGTGAATGTAGAGTTAGATGTAGATTTAACGACTCCTTCACAAACTGACAATATCCACGACACAGTAAATTATCAGGCAGTTTTTCAGGTTATCAAACAACAAATGGCTATTCCTTCAAAAATTTTAGAACACGTTTCTCAGCGTTGTATTGATGCTCTTTTTGCTGAATTTCCTACAATAGATAAAATTAAAATTAAAGTCTCTAAACTCAACGTTCCCCTTGGCGGACATATTGATAGCGTAAGTGTGCAATTGGAGCAGGAAAGAAAAAATTAACCCTTTCCAAAAATCTTTTTTACAAAATCCCAAAAATCTTTACGGGCAGCGTTAGAGGTAAAAACGCTGGCAAATACACTTCCAAAAGTAGGTTGTTCATTAGGTGTTAGTGGTATTTCTTCTTGTTCATCTTTTTGTTGCCTCGTTTCGGGATCGTAACCAATAATTTCATTAGATTTTTTATAGTGTTCCTGAGCTTCTTTATATCTACCGGAATTTTCTTCCAGCAATCCTAAATTATTGAACGAAATTTCATCTTTTGGATCTATTTCTATCGCTTTTTTATAGTCTGCAATAGCCCCCTCGATATCTTTATAAGCTTTAATAAAAGCCCTGCTGGAATAACGATAAGCTTTTTGTGGTTCCAACTCCACCGCCTTATCCATGTCTTTTAAAGATAAATCAATTTGTTTATTATGAAAATAGGAAACGCCTCTTTCACTATAAATAGTAGCCTCTTCTGGTAATTTTTTTAATACTGCCGTAAAATCTATGATGGAGCTTTTGTAATCACCTAATTTCCGGTGGCATATTGCTCTAAAAAATAACGCATCTGCATGATTAATATGTTCCGTTAAATATTGAGTAAAACTAGCTAGTGCTTCACTAAAATTGTCATTTTCAAAATAGTTTTTACCTTGTTCCAATGCATCCATAATCCAAAAAATAGTTTTGTAAAATTACCAAATGATAAACGTATTTTTTTTAATTTCGGAGTTAAAGAAATGTAAGCTTTATTCTAAAAAAATTAACCTTATAAACTCATCATCTTTTCAACTAAAATGACTGAACAAGAAGCTCAACAAAAAATAAAAGATTTATCAACAGCAATTAATCAACACAACTATAATTACTACGTACTTTCTAATCCAACCATTAGCGATTACGAATTCGATATGTTGTTAGAAGAATTACAAAAATTAGAAAGTCTATTCCCGCAGTTTGCTGATGAAAACTCACCTACCAAACGTGTTGGTGGAAGTATTACCAAAAACTTTGAAACGGTAAAACATAAATATACCATGCTCTCTTTGAGTAATAGTTACAGCAAAGAAGAAATTGCCGATTTTGAAAATCGAATTAAAAAATTGGTGGATGGTGACATAGAATATGTGTGTGAATTGAAATACGATGGTGTTGCTATTGGTATTACCTATAAAAATGGCAAATTATTTCAGGCAGTAACTCGTGGTGATGGCTTTCAGGGAGATAACATTACCGAAAATGTAAAAACTATTCGTTCCATTCCTTTGCAATTAAAAGGCGACTTTCCTGATGAATTTGAAATTAGAGGCGAAGTTTTTATGCCTAAAAAAGTGTTTGAACAACTCAATAAAGAAAAAGAAGAAATTGGCGAACAACTTTATGCTAATGCTAGAAATACAGCTTCTGGCACATTAAAAATGCAAGATTCCTCTATTGTTGCTCAACGTAAATTAGATTCGTATTTGTATTTTGTATTGGGGGATAACTTACCTTTTAACACGCACTTGGAAGCCATAGAAAAAGCGAAAGAATGGGGGTTTAAAGTACCTTTGTCAGAGAAAAAATTTATTGCTAAATGTAATTCCGTTGATGAAATTTTTGAGTTTATCAACTATTGGGATAAAGCCCGACACGAGTTAGATTTTGATATAGATGGTGTAGTTATTAAAGTAAACAGCTATGATAAACAGCAAGAGCTAGGCATGACAGCTAAATCACCAAAATGGGCAATTGCTTATAAATTTAAAGCCGAGCAAGCCAAAACAAAATTATTAGAAATAACCTATCAAGTAGGAAGAACTGGTGCTATTACACCTGTTGCCAATTTACAGCCCGTATTATTGGCAGGAACTACGGTAAAAAGAGCTTCGTTGCACAATGCCGACCAAATTGAAAAACTAGACATTAGAATAAACGATACCGTTTTAGTGGAAAAAGGCGGAGAAATTATTCCAAAAATTGTAGGTGTTGAAGCTACTCAACGAGATATCTTTTCTGAACCTGTAACCTACATTACCCATTGTCCGGAATGTAATACAGCACTTGTAAGAACTGAAGGAGATGCAAAACATTTTTGTCCGAACGAATGGGGTTGTCCCCCACAAATTAAAGGTAAAATCACCCATTTTATTAACCGAAAAGCTATGAATATTGATGGGTTGGGAGAAGAAACCATAGATTTATTAGTAGATAAAAACTTAATTACAAACAGTGCTGATTTATACGAACTCACATTTGAACAACTATTTGAATTAGAGGGGTTTAAAGAAAAAAAAGTACAAAATATTTTAAACGGATTAGATAAAAGTAAAGAAGTACCTTTTGAGCGAGTATTATTTGCCATTGGCATTCGCTATGTTGGTGAAACAGTTGCTAAAAAATTAGCTAAACATTTTAAAAATATTGAAAATATTGCCAATGCTACAATAGAAGAATTAATGGTTGCAGATGAAATAGGCGATAAAATTGCCGAAAGTATCATTCAATTTTTTGCTAATGAAACCAATCAAACCCTCATCAATCAATTAAAAGAAAAAGGATTACAATTTTCACTTTCGGAAGAACAATTAGCTAATACCACCAACAAATTAGAGGGTTTAACCTTTGTTGTTTCTGGAGTTTTTAGTTTGTTCTCGAGAGATGAACTAAAACATACTATTGAACAAAACGGAGGCAAAGTTTCAGGTTCTATTTCTAAAAAAACAAGTTATGTTGTTGCCGGAGAGAATATGGGACCAAGCAAATTGCAAAAAGCCCAAGACTTAGGTGTAGAAATTATTAATGAGAATAGATTTGCAGAAATGATTAGGTAATCTTTACTTCTTTGAGGTTGAAATTGATATCAATAATATCTTTAAAATCCGCTCCTGTTTCTTTCATATCACTATCATAAGAATCGTAATACCAATTAATACTGATTGCTTTTTCAGAAATTTTAGATTTTAAACTATCTACTAAAAAGAAAATGTCTCCTAAAAACTGTAGGGAACTAGTGTTAAGATAGCTGATTTTGCAATCTAATTCACAGTTTTCACAAGCAAATTCAGCTATATTTTTTTGAAGCCACTCAATTACCGGAAAATAAAATTCATGAGCATTTTCAGGCACAGATACCCCTGAGATTGACATCTTTCCGGAAGAAAGATTAAAATCAATTTCAGGGGTTTTATGAGTTTGCTCTATGTATAAATTTATCAAAAGAATAGCTTTAAAAATGGCAAATTTAGTAACAATATTTATTTTCTGCTATCAATTTATCGGCTATCTTTCTTCTGGTTTCTTTCACATTAAACATATTTTGTTTGGTAAAACGTTTTAATCCGGTTAACATCATTTTTTGTTCATCGCCTTCTACAAAAGAAATTATAGCATCTTTTCCATATTTATTAATCTTATCCGCAACATCATACACATAAACTTGCATCATAGCCATTTGATTTTCTACGGCAGCTTCTCCTTTAATTAAAGCTAATTTTTCTACTCTCAACAAAACAGATTCGGCAACATAAACTTCAATAACCATATCGGCAATATTCATTAATATTTCTTGTTCTTTAGCCAATTGCATCATTAATTTTTGAGCTGCACTTCCGGCAACCATTAGAATGGCTTTTTTAAAGTTTTTTACTTGTTGATGTGCTTCTTCAAGTACATTGCTTGATGCAGTACCAAAATCGGGAATACTCATTAATTCTTTAGCTACTTCTTGTGCAGGACCCATTAAATCCAATTCGTTTTTCATGGCTTTCTTTAACAACATATCTACAATTAACATGCGGTTAATTTCATTAGTTCCCTCAAAAATTCGATTAATACGAGCGTCTCTATAAGCTCTTTCTACAGGTGATTCAGCCGAATAGCCCATACCTCCGAAAATCTGAACACCTTCATCCACCACATAATCCAACGCTTCTGAACCGTGAACTTTTAAAATAGCAGCCTCTGCTGCAAATTGTCTGATACCTTCTAACGTTGCTTGTCCTTTATCCATTCCACTTGCTATTAACGCATTTATTGCATCATCAATATTCTGACTACAACGGTAAGTTGCTGCTTCCGAAGCATAAACTCTTATGGCTTGCTCGGCTAATTTATATTTTATTGCTCCATATTTAGAAATTGGTCTGCCAAACTGCTCTCTTTCATTAGCATATTTTACTGATTCAGAAATGGTTCTTTTAGCTCCACCAATTGCAGCTCCAGCTAATTTTATTCTACCAATATTTAAGATGTTTAAGGCTATTTTAAATCCTTCTTGTCTTTCTCCTAATAAGTTTTCTGCTGGGACTTTACAATCATTAAAAAATACCTGACGAGTTGATGATCCCTTAATTCCCATTTTCTTTTCTTCAGGGTTTAAAGAAATCCCACCAAATGCTTTTTCTATAATAAAAGCAGAAAGGTTTTCATCATCGCCAATTTTTGCAAAAACGGTGTAAACATCTGCAAAACCTCCATTAGTAATCCACATTTTTTGTCCGTTAATAATATAATGCTTACCATCATCACTTAATACTGCTTTGGTTTTTCCTGAGTTAGCATCTGAACCAGAACCTGGTTCTGTTAAGCAATAAGCGGCTTTCCATTCTCCAGAAGCTAATTTTGGAATATATTTTTGTTTTTGGAATTCATTACCATAATACAAAATGGGTAATGTTCCTATTCCCGTATGTGCCGAAAGCGAAACAGCAAACGAATAGCTTCCTCCTAACACTTCTGTAGCAAGCATACTAGTGACGAAATCTTTACCAAAACCGCCTAATTCTTCAGGTACAGAAATTCCCAACAAACCTAATTCTCCCGCTTTTTCTAATAATGAAGGCGTATAACCTTCTTCCATCTTCTCAATTCGTTCTATATTGGGTAAAATTTCTTGCTCTACAAAATCCATACATGTTGCAGCAATCATTTGTTGCTCTTCGTCAAATTGTTCAGGAATAAATACCGAATTAGCATCTGTTTCTTTAATTAAAAACTCTCCTCCTTTTAGTGTGTCTTTGTTTTCCATAATTTTATTATAGTTAAAAGTTTATAAAGTTGAAAGTTTGAAAGAAAAAAGTATTTTCAAATTTTCAAATTGTTCTATTTTCAAATTAAATTCTCTTATACATTAACTTATGTTTTCCAATTATTGGGATCTCATAAAAATCTCCCAATATATTAAAGCCCATTTTTTCGTAAAAACCGAGTGCTACTTTTCGGGCATCGCACCATAGTAAATCAACTTTTCTATTTTTTAATTCTTCCAACGCAAAATCAATGACTTGCTTTCCGAAATTTTCTCCTCTTACTTTTGGTGATGTTGCCATAGCTCTTAATCGATATTGATTTTTCGCATCAAATTTTTCATTTTGTTGTTGTAAAAAAGTGCCTATCGCAACAATTTCATTGTCCTTAAATACCCCAACATGAAAGGTGGTAGACATATCATCTATATCCAACTTACATTCTTCTAAACTATTTTTGTGTTGCCACAACACTTCCAAACGAAGTGAGTAGGTTTCTGATGAAGAAATAATGGATACGCGGGCAGCCTTTCCCTCTTCAGAGGGAGTGGTAGCGTATTGTATATTTGTATTTAATTCCTTCATTTTAAACATTCACATCTACACATTTTCACATTATCAAAGCATCTCATAAATTCCTGCCGCACCTTGTCCAGTTCCTACACACATGGTTACCATACCGTATTTTTGTTTTCTTCTTTTTAATTCATTAAACATTTGCACCGATAATTTAGCTCCTGTACATGCTAATGGATGTCCTAAAGCGATAGCCCCTCCATTCACATTTACTTTATTCGTATCTAAATTTAATCCTTTAATTACTGCTAACGATTGTGATGCAAAAGCCTCATTCAACTCAAATAAATCAATATCTTCTTGTCTCATTCCTGCATGTTTCAAAGCTGCCGGTATAGCTGTTAGCGGACCAACTCCCATAATTCTTGGTTCTAAACCAACTACTTGGTAAGATACTAATCGAGCAATAGGTTCGATATTTAATTCTTTTACCATTTTTTCTGACATTACCATTACAAAAGCAGCTCCATCAGAAGTTTGTGATGAATTTCCGGCTGTTACACTTCCGCCTTGAGCAAAAACCGGTTTTAAATTGGCTAATGCCTCAATAGTAGTTCCTCTTCTTGGTCCTTCATCGGTATCCACCGTATATTTTTTGGTTTGACGTTGATTGTTTTCATCTACAAAAATTTCTTCTACTTCAATTGGTACTATATCATCTTTAAACAATCCGGTATCAATAGCATTTAACGCTCTTTTGTGCGATTCAAAAGCGAAAGCATCTTGCTCTTCACGAGAGATGTTAAAATCTTTGGCAACTGCTTCCGCTGTTAATCCCATCCCCCAATAATAATCGGGATTAGATTTAGCATATTTTGCATTTGGAACTATTCTCCAACCTCCAAAAGGTATTGGACTCATAGTCTCTACTCCTCCTGCAATAATACAATCTGCCATACCTGCATTAATTTGTGCTGATGCAATCGCTATAGTTTGTATTCCTGATGAACAGTAACGATTTACCGTCATTCCTGGAACTTTAACAGAATCTAACCCCATCATAGAAATCATTCTACCAATGTTTAATCCTTGCTCTGCTTCAGGAGTGGCATTACCCACGATTACATCATTAATACGTTCTTTATCTAATTGTGGAAAATCTTCCATTAACCTTTTAATCACAGCTGCACTCAAATCATCCGGTCTTGTAAATCGGAATAATCCTCTTGGTGCTTTTCCTACTGCTGTTCTGTAACCTGCTACTATATATGCGTTCATATCTGAAATGTTAAATTTTGAATTCTAAGTTTTAAATATTTTTTTGTGCAGTTTTAACTATTGAAGTTAAAATATTTATTAAATCTTCAACTAATTTTAGTTCTTCATTAACATCTATTTCAACTAAATTACTCTTATCTATTAATTTTAACCAATACCTTGTTTCTCGTGCTTCCTTTGATGAAATACTCATTTTAGCAATAAAATCTTTCTTAGAAATTCCAGCCGTTGCTTCTTCTATGTTAGCCCCAATAGAAGTTCCAGAGCGTAATAGCTGTTTACTCAAAACATACTCATTTTGATCAATCATTTTTTGGTATAATTTGATAATTATCAAACTAAACTCAAATGATTTTTCTTGAATTATGCTTTTTTTCATTGTAGTATTTTTATTCAAAATTCAACACTTAAAATTTCTAATTTCTAAGTACTTTTCCTGTGGTAATAATGCTTTGCAAACGCTCTAGTGTTTTTCGTTGCTGGCACAATTCCAAAAAGGCTTTGCGTTCCATATCTAATAAATATTGCTCGTTTACTTCTGTGGGTTGAGATAAATTCCCTCCACACAAAACAAAACCTAATTTTTCTGAAATCAGCTGGTCGTGTTCTGAGATGTAATTACCAGATTTCATAGAATTGGCTCCAACATAAACAATTCCCAACCCTTCGTTACCTAATACTTTAATATCGTTTCGTTGAAGTGGTTTGGTATAACCTTTCTCAGCCAAGTTAAGTGCCGCTTGTTTAGCATAACTCAATTGATGTTTTCTGCTTACTATCCATTCGTCTGTTCCTCTTCTTAAATATCCCAACTCAAAAGCTTCTTCGGCAGAAGTACCTACTTTTGCTTGTCCTACAGTTAAAAATCGGTTTCTTAATACATTTAATCGTATTCCATCACCATATTCATCTGAAGCTCTTAGGGCAAACTCTTTTGTTCCACCACCTCCAGGAATAACACCTACACCAAATTCTACTAATCCCATATAAGTTTCTGCGTGAGCAATCACTTTATCGGCATGCATACTCATCTCGCAACCACCACCTAAAGCTAAATTATGTGGAGCAACAATTACGGGAACAGAAGAGTAACGTACACGCATCATGGTATCTTGGAACGTTTTAATGGCGAAATTCAATTCATCATATTCTTGTTCGGCAGCCATCATAAAAATCATTCCTACGTTCGCTCCTGCCGAAAAATTATCTCCATCATTATAAATGACTAATCCTTTGTATTTCTCTTCCGCTAAATCTATGGCTTTATTAATACCTTCTATCACCTCAGCTCCAATAGTATTCATCTTAGTATGAAACTCCAAGTTGATAATCCCATCTCCTAAATCAACAATAGTTGCTCCTGCATTTTTCCAAATGGTATTTTCTTCTCTTAAAGTTTCTAATGACAATACTTCATCAGAACCCGGTACCATTTGGTAACTTTTTGATTCAATATCATAATAGTATTTTGCCCCTTTTTCTACTTTATAGAAAGATTTGATTCCTGCTGCCAACATTTCTTTTACCCATGGATTTGGCGTAATGCCCATTTTTTCCATTTGATTTACCGCTTCTTCTACGCCAACTGCATCCCAATTAGCAAAAGGACCTAAACTCCATCCAAAACCGGCACAAAGTGCATCATCTATTTTATAAATAGCATCGGTAATTTCAGGAATTCTGTTAGATACATAAGCAAATAACCCAAAGAAAGATTTTCTGTAAAACTCTCCTGCTTTATCTTTCCCGTTAATAAGCACTTTCATTCTCTCCTTTAAATCATCAATGGTTTTAGTCATTTCCAACGTAGCAAATTTTACTTTTTGAGATGGAGCATATTCAAGCGTTGAAAGATTTAGCGCATGAATTTCACTTTTCCCGTCATCTGTTTTAACTTTTTTATAAAAGCCTTGTTTGGTTTTTGAACCCAACCAATTATTTTCTACCATTTTGTTAATGTAACTTGGAATTTCAAAGGTAGTATTGGCTTCATCATTCGGACAATTATCTTTCACTCCATTGGCAACATGCACCAAGGTATCTAAACCAACTACATCACAAGTTCTGAAAGTTGCCGATTTTGGGCGACCAATAACAGGTCCTGTCAATTTATCTACTTCCTCTACACTTAATCCCATTTCAGTAACGGTATGAAATAAAGACATAATGCTATAAACACCTATTCTATTAGCAATAAAAGCAGGAGTATCTTTACAAACTACAGTTGTTTTTCCTAAAAATCGCTGACCATAATCTTCTAAAAATGCCATTACTTCAGGTGAAGTTTTTGGCGAGGGAATTAATTCCAACAATTTTAAATAACGTGGAGGGTTGAAAAAATGTGTTCCACAAAAATGTTGTTGAAAATCTTCACTGCGTCCATCTAACATTAAGTGTATTGGAATACCTGATGTATTGGTTGTAATAAGTGTTCCCTGTTTTCTATATTTTTCTACATTTTCAAATACTTGTTTTTTGATATCTAATCGCTCAATAACTACTTCAATTATCCAATCGCAATTAGCAATTTTAGCCATATCATCATCCATATTTCCGGTAGTAATTCTACTTACATAAGATTTGCTGTAAATAGGAGACGGATTAGATTTTAGAGCAAATTGCAATGCATCGTTTACAATCTTGTTTCGAGCTGCTTTATCTTTTGATTCTACCGCTTCTTTTGGCACAATATCTAACAACAACACTTCCACACCAATGTTAGCAAAATGACAAGCAATTCTGGATCCCATTACTCCTGATCCCAATACTGCTACTTTATTAATTTTTCTCATATTTTTAATTAGTTTATGAAATAAGAAATTTATAAGATTTAATAGTTAACCCCCAATGTTTTCTCATTCTCACATTTACAAATTTTCATTTTTATATTTTTCAACTGTTTTATTTATGGTTTCCATCACTTCATAGAAAACCGCCAGCTTTTCTTGTGCTATTTCTTCTATAATTAATTTATTAAATCCCGAAACTACTTTTTTGGCTATTTTTCTTTTTTCAACTCCTTCTGGTGTCAAAAATATTAGCACTTTACGCTTATCAACTTCATCACTTTTTCTATAAATTAGTCCTTTTGTCTCTAAATTTTTTAAAATTCTACTCAAACTAGTAGCTTCCATCCCTAACAAAGGAGCAATAGCGGTAGAAGGCGTTCCCTCTTTAGCAATACTCAACAAAACAAAGCCTGTTGCTTGTGTAGTATCGTACTTTGCCGCAATTTGGTTATACATTTTAAATACAGCATGCCATGTAGCTTTAATCTGATAATCTACCGTTTCGCTTCTTTTCATTTTTTATTATGTATGCATAGCAAATTTATAAAAGATTGATTAAAAAACAAATTATTAGACGACTTTTATTTCATAAAAAATAAAAAAGGGTGATGGATTAAAATCCATCACCCTTTTCAAATAAAAAAACACTTTTATTACTTGGTATTCAACTTAGTTACATCCTTCTTTTCGTAAACATACACATAATTCCCATCTTCTGTCAATGAAATTTCAGAACCATTTTTGGCTTTAAATTGTTTAAAAGAACAATCTTTCAAATCAAAACAAGCAATATCAGCCCTATCTGTTTTCATAATTAAAAAGTCTCCCTCATACGCTTCTAAAAATGATTTTTTATATTTATTGCTTGCTACCAATTTCCCATCACTAATGTTGTGTGTAGAAATTCCTTTTGTAGCAATAACTACTATTTTGTCTTTATAAACTTCTAATTTTTCTCCCACACCAATTCCATCATCTTTTAACAACACTTCATAATTTACATTTCCATCAGCCATTTTTATAGAATAAAGTGCTTTTCCGCTAGAAACTATAATATTATCATCACTTACAAAAGAGTTAGAAATACCCTTTTTAAAACGTTCTGTCGTCCATGCTAAAGAGCCATCTGTTGTATTAAAAGCTTGCATTCCCCAAGGCTTCACATTTGGATACCAAACTCGACTTTCTCTCTCCCATGAAACGGAACCATCTTTATTTTGAACTTTTTTTACAATATAAGCTTGAGCTTCTACAACTCCACCTATTTGAATAAAAACTTTATCTCCTGAAACTCCCATTGAAGGAATAGCTCTTGCTCCTTTAATTTCTGCCGATGTCCATAATAGTTTTCCGGTATTTTTATCATATTTTTTTACATATTGAGATTTTTTGCTCGACATATCTAATACATAAACATCATCACCTATGAATACAGGTTCGGCAACTGCTCCATAAACACCAAACTTTTTAGTTCCTTGTGGTTCTCCAACTATTTTATCTGCTGTATAATCAAAAGCAGCCGACCAAAGTTTAGCTCCTGTTTTTAAATCATAATTTTGAATACCATTTAATCTAAGTACTACAATATCTCCTTTCACCTCCAAATCAAATAAAAACTCTTTGGTAATTACTTTTCTTTCTGCTCTACCTACATAGTTTTGTTCCCAAACTATTTCTCCATTTTTTAAGTTAATTTTTGAGATTTGATTTTTAAACCCTGTGAATAAGGCTCCTAGTCCTCCCGGAACAAAATTTACTGCTATTAAATGTCCGTCTGTATAAACATATTGACCAACAACTCCTTTAAATTTTTCAGTACTCCAGATTTCTTCTCCTGTTCTAGCTTTAACAAAAACCATTTCTTTTTTTAGAGTAACTAAAAAACCTTCTTCTTCAGGCACATCTAAAAATAATTCTGCAAACGAAGTAGTTTCATTTTGGCTTCCGGCAAAAGCACTTCCAAAACTTTCAGACAATTGAAAACGTTCTGAAGACCACAATATATCGGCAGATTTCATGTCTACACAAACTACCTGATCTTTACCCATTTTCTTATCGAAAAAGATAAAGGCATTTGATTCCCACAATGGAATAATTTCATCTATTTTTCTAAGTTGTGGAGCAATATCTTTAAATTTTTTCTCATAAATTACTTTTCCGCTTTTATTATCGAAAAGGGTAATTTCTTTGTCTGATGCAGCATAGCTGTATCCTCGAGATTCATTTCCTGTACCGTAACTTTGTATTTGATGTCCTAATCTGGATTCCCAAACCGGGCTCATATCTTCTTGTGCAAAGGCACAAACGCCCACGAACATAAACGCTGATAAAATGTACTTTTTCATAATTATTGATTTAGTTTAAAATTGAAATTTATAATTGATTTTATATCTTTTTCCTTTTTGCATTTTAAAACCCAGTTTCATTTTCATTACTGCATCTTTTACCAAATTTTGAAATGCTAATGAACCGCCTTCTCTATCAACCACGAATACTGAAGCTACTTCTCCTCGTTCTCTTATGGTTACGTCAAATTCATAAGCTCCCGTAATTTGATGTTTTTCTGCGAGCTTAAATAATTCTCCTTCTTTAAGTGAATATTCAAAATATTTTACTGCTGCCTCAGTAATCTCATCAGGATTAGTTAATGAGATATTTTTCTGTGCTAATGATTGTTTACTTATACCTATCATTAACAATAGTACTATTGCTATTAATTTTATTGTGGTTTCCATAATAAAGTTTGATTTCCGCTTACCATTAAAATATTTCCGTCAGGAAGAAAGACAAAGCTTGCTTTATTATCTCCCATCATTTTCTTTTTAAAAGCATCACTCAATCGCTGACGCATATTGAATCGATAAAGTAATCTGCCATTTAGGTTATTATAAATCCTTAATTCAGGAAACCCATCTGTTGACATAACACCAAACAACGCCCCACTTTCATTTTCAGTAAAGTCAGGTTCAAAAGTGGCTAACGTCATAAAAGAAATTCTTGTTGGCTCTCCATCAGGCATCTGAATAGCATAAATATACCCTTGTTTTCCTGCTGATGCGGTTTGCATCTTAATATGAGGAATAGAATAATTGTATAATAATTTTCCGTCTTTCGAAAATTGAAGTTGGTAAACAATATCGTATAATTCATTAACCGTCTTAATTTCTTGAAACGATTTTGCATCATATAGACTTATCATTTCTCTATATTTCAATGCCGGTTTAATGGCTTTTTTAGCTTTTTTATCATTCCTTATGGTAGGTACATTTTTTACCTGTTCTAAAGTAGGTCGGTGCGAAACAGCTATGATATTTTCATCCGGGCTGATAGCTACTGAATGAGTGGCATTATCAACGATAAAACTATTCAGTTTTTTACCCGAAGGTAATTCGTGTAGGGAAACTTCATTTCCTCTTAAAACAATATAAAATAATTCGCTATTCGCAATTTGCACAGCATGAGCTTTATCTATTTTTTGTACAACTTCACCTGTTGCTGCATTTACAATTTCAAAAGCAAGTTCTCTTTTTTTGTTAGGTGCAAAATTTACGGCAATGATTTGTTGCAATAATAAATAAGTAGCTTTAGAAGAATAAAAAACCTTAGCTCCGGCAAACCAATTTCCTACTTCAAGTTTTTTAATAATCTTATCGGTTTTCCAATCATATATAAACAGTGGATTTCCTTGAGCTCCGGCAACTGCAACAGTTTTTCCATCAGGAGAAAGAACCATCCCTGAACGATACGTTTTATCGCCAGCCATATGGAAATCTTTATATTCTTCGTTGGCATTAGTTTGTGCTACAGACCAATTTATAAGTAAAGAAAATAAACTAAAAAATAAAATATGTTGCTTTAAAATCATTAATAGTTGTTTATCAGTTAATTTCTGACAACAAAAATGTGATTCTCCTGTACTTTTGACAATACGCTAAATGTCGTATATTCTGAATTCGTTTTTTATATCGATTATAAGTAGAAAGCTATATAGCTTAAAATTTTAGTAAAAGTTGTTTAATATTAAAAATTGATGAGTAATTTCGCAATCCTGTTCTTAATTATTGAACACTATGCCCGAGTGGCGGAATTGGTAGACGCGCACGACTCAAACTCGTGTTCTTCGGAGTGCCGGTTCGACTCCGGCCTCGGGTACAAAAAAACCTCTGAATTAATTCAGAGGTTTTTTTATTATAATTCTTCTTTCAAGCTTAGTAAAAAAACTTTTACACTTTCTAGTGATTTAATGACTTCAAGATTTTCTTTGGTGGATTCTTGAAAGGATTGTGCTCCACTTTTAAGTTTGTTTTTGGCTCCTTCTAAAGTATATCCTTTCTCTTTTACTAAATGAAAAATAATATGAAAATTATCAATGTCTTTTTTAGTAAACAGTCGATTACCTTTTTTGTTTTTTTGAGGTTTAATAATATCAAACTCCTTCTCCCAAAAACGAATTAAGGACGTGTTGACATTAAACATGTTTGCCACTTCACCAATAGTATAAAATAATTTACCGTCAGTCATATAGCAAAAGTAAGCAACCCAACTAAATAATTTACTTGGGTTGCAAATATTTAGTTAACAATTGGTACAACTATCCCCTTCTGCTTTAACTCCCAATTTGGCAAGTATTTTATCCATTAAACACCATTGTGTAAATGAAGATTGTAACAAATTTACTCCTACAAATGCTGTAAACCATAACCAATTTATGTTTACATATACTGCTAATAGTATACTTATTAAAACAAATGTTCCGGCTATTCCTCTTACTATTCTGTTGATCATAATTTTAAATTTTTTGATTAAATAAATTTTTCTATGGCAATAACCGCAGCTCTTATCGGATTAAAATTTTCAGTATTGGCATTAAAAGTTTGCACCTTTTCTAACAACTGATTTACTTTATCCTCTTCAGAGAAAGAGAAAAACAATAAGGATTCATTTCCTCCGGGCTGGCTCGGAAACCAACTGTGAGCTGCAATTAGTGACGATATGTTTTTATATCCGTCAATTTCTGAGCTGCTGAAAGCTTCAATTCCTGAGGCTTTAAAAAGCTTTAACACTTCTTGCTGATGTGCTGCTATGGCGGTTACTATTAATAGTTTCATATTATTAAATTTATAAGTTTAGTTCTTGATTATTATCTGTTTCTTCTTCTATTTTATTCTCTTCTGATGGATGATTTTTACGTTCTATCATGTAATACACTAATGGCACTACTAACAATGTTAGCACTGTTGAAGCTATTGTTCCTCCCATTAGCGAAATGGCTAATCCTTGGAAAATAGGATCAAAAAGGATAACAAATGCTCCTATGACCACTGTTCCTGCAGTTAACAAAATTGGTGTTGTCCTAATAGCTCCAGCCTCAATAACTGCTTGTTTTAAAGGAATTCCTTCTTCTATTCGTAAGTTAACAAAGTCTATCAACAGTACAGAGTTCCGCACCATAATTCCCGCCAGGGCTATCATTCCGATAAAAGATGTTGCTGTAAAAAATGCTCCTAGCATCCAATGTCCTACTACAATTCCTACTAATGACAATGGTATAGCTACCATCATTACCATCGGGGCTTTAAAGTTTTGAAACCATCCTACAATTAGAATATAGATAATGAAAATTACTCCCATAAATGCCATTCCTAAATCTCTAAACACTTCCAAGGTAATTTGCCATTCTCCATCCCATTTCACAGTAAAATCATCTTCATTTTCGGGTTGATTCATATACAACTCATTCAGCACATAACCTTCGGGTAAAGGAATTTGTTTTAGCTTTTCATCAATTCCTAAAATGGCATATACCGGACTTTCTAATGCTCCTGCCATATCCGCTAATACATAAACTACTCTTTTTTGATTTTTTCTGAAAATGCTTTTAGGCTGAATTTCTTTATTTACTTTCACTAAATCTGCCAACGGAAAGGTTTGTCCCATTGGGTTAGCGATTTGAATTTGAAGGATATCACTTATCGTAGATTTTTCTTTCTCATCAAGTGTCAACACAATTCCTACAGCTTTAGTAGCATTTTCATCATACAATCTGGAAATTTCTCTTTCGCTCATTACTGTATTTAATGTATGTGTAATTTGCTGAGTAGGAATTCCATACAACATGGCTTTTTCTTTATCTACTTCAAAACTGAATTTAGTTTGATCATCCTCCACCATCCAATCTACATCTACTACATCTTGCGTATTATTTAAGATGTTCATTACTTCACTTGCCACTTTAATTTGTTGGTCGTATTCCGGCCCATAAATTTCAGCTACTATGGTAGAAAGTACTGGAGGTCCCGGTGGTACTTCCACCAATTTAACATTGGCTCCATATTTTTTAGCTATTTGCTGAATGTCCGGACGAAGTAGTTTAGCAATGTCATGACTTTGTTCGCTTCTTTCGGTTTTATCTGTTAAGTTTACTTGGATATCGGCATTATTACTTCCTCCACGTAAATCATAATGCCTTACCAATCCGTTAAAAGTAATGGGTGCTGAAGTTCCCACATAACCTTGATAGTTCACTACTTCATTTCTAGTAGCTAAATATTGCTCTATTTCTTGTGTTACTGCCAACGTTCTTTCTAAAGTTGTTCCTTCGGGCATATCAATTACCACCTGAAATTCATTTTTGTTATCGAAAGGCAACATTTTTACAGCTACAGATTTGGTAAAGAACATTGCCATAGAACCGAATAGTAAGAATACGGTTAATCCTAAAAACCAAAAACGTTTTGTTCTGTTTTCAATTAACGGACGCTCAAACTTATCGTACAATTTGTAAATAAAGGTGTCTTCCATTCTTTTAGGAGCTTTCTCTTCTTCCGTTCCTGTTCTTTTCTCTTTTTCTCGTAAAAAAATAAAACCCAAATACGGTGTAATGGTAAGTGCTACAAAAAGTGACAAAATCATGGCTATAGAAGCCCCAATAGGCATCGGACTCATGTAAGGCCCCATTAATCCGCTAACAAAAGCCATTGGCAATACCGAGGCAATTACTGTAAAGGTGGCTAAAATGGTGGGGTTACCTACTTCATTTATCGCATAAATAGCAGCCTGACCAAAAGGTAAGCGTTTCATCTTAAAATGTCGGTGCATGTTTTCGGCAATAATGATGGAATCATCTACCACAATACCCGTTACAAATACTAATGCGAATAAGGTAATTCTATTTAAGGTATAATCTAATAAATAGTAACTCAATAAAGTAAGTGCAAAAGTAATAGGCACTGAAAGGAAAACTACCAATCCGCCTCTCCAACCCATTGCCAACATTACCACAATGGTTACTGCTACAATAGCTCCAATTAAGTGCAATAACAATTCCGATACTTTGTGTGAGGCTGTTTCTCCGTAGTTTCTGGTAATTTCTACTTTTACCTCATCTGGAATTAATGTTTTTTGCAAATGTTCAACTTTATCCAAAATAACATTGGAAATTTTCATGGCATCAGCACCTTTTCTTTTGGCAACAGAAATAGTTACCGCAGCATATTCCGATGGATGTACTTCTTTTTTATCGGTAGCACTCCCATAACCAAAAGTTACATAAGCATTAGGTATTTCTGGTCCATCCGATATGGTAGCAATTTGTTTTAAATACACCGGAAAATTGTTGTGCATACCAACTACCAACTGCTCTACATCCTGAACTGTTTTTAAGAAAGCTCCTGAAGAAACTAAAAATTCAGTATCGTTTTTATTGAATTTTCCTGAAGACATTTGTTGGTTAGCAACTTGAATTTGTTTAGTTACCTCTAAAAAATCCAAGCCTAACTCGGCCATTTTATCTTTATCCAATACTACACGCAATTGTCTACTTCTTCCTCCTATTACTTTGGTGATAGAAACATCATTTACCTTTTCAATTTCATTGGTAAGTTCATTGGCTAATTGCTTTAAACGGAAATCATCGTAATTTTCGCTCCAAAGCGTTAAAGCTAACATTGGCACATCGTCTATAGCTCTGGTTTTTATCAGTGGCATGGTTACTCCTTCCGGGAGTTTATCCATGTTTTTATTGATTTCGTTGTATAGTTTTACGATAGATCGTTCTATATCTTCTCCAACAAAAAACTGCACGATAATCATTCCTTGTTCATTCATAGAAGTAGAATAAACATACTCCACACCTTTAATATTAGAAATGATTTTTTCTAACGGTTGAGCTACTCGTGATTCTACTTCTTGTGGCGATGCTCCGGGATATCCCACAAAGATATCTGCCATAGGCACATCAATTTGAGGTTCTTCCTCCCTAGGTATTAAAAACGAACTATAAACGCCTATTACCATGAATACAATCATGAGTAATACAGTAAGTTTCGATTGTATAAAAAGTTTGGCGATTTTGCCTGCTATTCCTTCTTTCATTGTCTTTGGTTTAATTAAAAAGTACTTTGTAATTAGTTAACTTAATGGATTATTTTACAGAAACTTTAGCTCCGTTAAATACTTTTCCTTGGTGTGCTACAATGTACTGTTCGTCATTGCTAACACCAGAAAGCACTTCAATATTTTCACCCACTTGTCTGCCTAATCTTACCCAACGAAGCACTGCGGTATTTTGCTGACTAACTACATACAAACCTTTTAAATCGCCTTTTTTGATGATAGCATTTTTATCTACCATTAAAGCACTTAATTGATTATCGTTATTAGTGGTAAGTTTTAGTGTGGCAAACATTCCAGAATAAATTCCTTCTAAATTTTCTTCTAAGTTTACTCGTATTTGAAACTGTCCGCCTGTGTTGCTTGCCGATTTACTGATGGCTGCAATAGTGCCTTTTACTTCTTTGTTAATCGATTTAATTAGCACTTTTACTTCATTATCTGTTTTAATATTTGCAATTTCCGATTCAGGAACATTGGCTATTACTTCAAAATGGTTTGGATTTTCCAAAGCAATAAGTGGCATTCCCGGATTTGCCATATCTCCTTTTTTAATAAACTTATTGGTAATTACTCCATCAAAAGGAGCTTTAAGGTTGGCGTAATCAAACTGAGCATCTATTTCATTTTTCATTTGCTGAGCTGCACTTAATTTCGATTTAGTCATTTCGTATTGCATGGTCATATCGTCCATTTCTTTTTGCGAAACGCTTTTTTGCTCAAATAATGTTTTAAAACGGTTGTAGTTAGTTTCAACGTTTTTTAATGCTGCCGAAGCTTCGCTAATATTGGCTTCTACTTGTGCTTTTTTAGCTCTTAAATCTTCATTGGTAATAGAAAGCAGCAATTGTCCTTTGCTTACTTTTTCACCAATTTTCACATGAATTTCATCTACAAATCCCATCTGACGAGTGCTTAATGTCGCATTATTTACAGCTTCCACTTTTCCACTAACGGTTAAACTATTACCCGTTTGTAATACAGGTGTTGCTACTTGAACCGCTATGCCTTTTTCGGCAATGGTTGTTTCTTCTTTTTCTGCACCACAGCTGCTAATGAATGCAATGGATGCTAATGCTATAGATAAGGTGTATATTCTTTTTTTCATTGTATGTTGGTTTTTATATATGGTTATAATTTTTTGATTGATATTTTTTTAAGACTATTTATAATGTTTGAGTTCGAGGCTTTCGTAGGTTTGAAAATCAGGAGTTTACTTTAGTAAATGACTGGTTTTTAAACCAAGAGTAACGAAGAAATCGAGCATTATAAATAGTCGTTATTTAGTTAAAAAATTGATATAAGCCTGTGTCAAATTATATTGAAAAATGCTTTGATAGTAAGCCAACTGCTTTTCAGCAAACTGCGTTTCTGACATTAGCAAATCGGAAGTTTTTTCTAAGCCTTGGTTAAATCGGTTGGTTTTTATTCTCAACACTTCTTCGGCTTGCTCCATCGACTTTTTGGCTAATTCCATTTGGTTTTGAGCATCAATTAATGAACGATTCATTTGATTGATTTCTACCTGGCTTTTTGCCAAATACTGTTCGTACTCCAATTTTGATTGCTGGTATTGAGCAGCATTTTTTTGCCATTTCCCTACATTTTTTCCTCCTTGAAACAAATCCCATTTTAGTTGAGCTCCTACAAAATAACTATTGGCATTTGTTCCAAAAACCTGGTCGTCAAATAATTCGTAATTTCCAAAAGCATTTAGTCTTGGGACAAAAGCCATTTTAGAAGCGCTGCTCATTTTTTTATAGGCATTGGTTAAAAGCTCCATTGCTTTAATGTCCGAACGGTTTTTAAGTGCGTCCACAGAAGTGTTTGCTGAAGCTAACACAACTGTTGCTTCCAATTCATCGGCAGGCTCAATAATATTGTCAGAACCGGTTCCCATTAAGTAATGAATAAAGTCTGAGGTATTTTTTACTGCACTTTTTGCTTGTGCCAACTGATTTTCAATTTCGTTTACACGGATTTCAACTAACAACAAGTCACTTTCTTGAATGATTTGCTGCTCGTAAAAGCTGGTCACTACTTTTTTGGTTTCTTGGGCAGTTGCATTAGCTTTTTCTAACACTTTTACTGCTTCGTTAGCCACTTGTAGTTGCATATAAGCTTTTTGTACTTCAATTAACAAAGCATCTTGTTTAAAAGCATTTTGCAATTCAATTGCCTCCATTTTGCTTTTAGCTGCCTGACGATAATACATACCATCTACATTAATTAAAGGCTGCTCCACTTGAAAAGTAGTGGTGTAATTTTCAATAGCATCAGGATTATTCAGGTTATTGATATCAAAATCTTGCATGGTAAAATTGCCTTGATTTAATTTCGCCCCAAAAGCATAAACAGGGTTATTAGTTTTAAATCCGGTATGCGAAATGCTTAAATTGGGCAACAATACCGAGTTGGTTTGACGGTATTCGGCACGAGCCTCAATAAATTGTTGTTGGGTAATTTTTAATTGGTGGTTATTTTCTATTACCTTGGCTTCAATTTCTTTAAAAGAAATTTTTTGAGTGCTTTGTGCTACCAATGTAGGACTTGCAAACAAACCGATTAAGGCAAACGCAACTATTTTTTTTTTCTTCATGTGTCTAAGTAATTTTTTTGTTGGTGCAAAAGTACCTTGCCTCCAACCCTAAAGTCAGCTACTTTTGTTACATAAGGAAAATTAAATGTGAAATGAGGAGGAATTGTTATATTTGGAGGGAGTTTAATAAAGTGAAATGAAGAATTTTTTATTGATATTCATTTTGATATCTAATTTTGTATTTGGACAAACTAATTGTTACTTAAAACTAGTAGATTCTTATTCATTGAACAATGTCCAACTGGACAATTCTATTAAAATAAGTAATGCCGATTTTTCTTTAGATACAATTAATGATATAGTTTTAATTGAAAAAATTAGGGGGAATAATCTGGAAATTTTAATTGATGGTTATAACTTATATACTGAAAAAATAAAGTTCAAAAACTACAAAAACGACACAGTAGTTAGGCAATTGGTTCCAAATGATTCAATTATTTCAATTCGATTTAAAGAGATGTGGGATACTAATAATGTTGTAACAGATACATTATTCTTTAATAATTTAAAAGAGTTAAAAATTCATATTTTTTCATACCTCAATTACTTAACTGAGATAAGTAAATACTGTGATAACGGTTTATGCGACTATTCAAACACTTATAAATACCAACTTGAGTTTGAAGTAAAAAATTCAGTCTATGTAATTAGTAAAATTGAAAAACAACAACCAAGTGTTTATAAATGTGATGAGCTTGAAAAATATTTAAACATATTCCCCAACATTTTTCCAAAATTTTTGTTGAAAGGAAAGAAAGAAAAAATTAGTATCTCTTTTACAATGAAGCTTTAATATTATTTATATGCCAACCCTATCTCAAAAAAATGGAAAGAATTGAAATTTATACAAGTAAGAAAAAATCATTTTTATTATTGATTATTTCTATTGTATTTGTTTTAATAGGGGTTTGGCTTTTATTGGAATCTAATAAGTTGTCTAACTTAAAAGCAATAAATCCAATATATGTTCACATATTAGGATTTATTACTTCTGTTCTATTTTTTGGAATAGGAGTATATATCTCTGTTAAAAGACTTTTAAAATCTGAATTAGCTTTAACTATCGACCCTATAGGACTTAATATAAATCCAAAAAAATCATTGACAGATTTTATTAAATGGGAAGAAATACTTGGGTTTGAAGAAATAAAAATTAATAGTGTTAAAATAGTTGTAATTAGGGTGAAAAATCCTGAATCTTGGTTAAAAAAGGAAACCAATACAATTAGAAAGAAGTTGATGCAGTTTAATATCTACAGTTACAATTCTCCATTCAATATCTCATCATCTGGACTTGATATTAATTCAAATAAATTAAATGAGAAATTAAATAGTTATTTTGAAAAATATAAAAATTGAAATAGAAGTCCACAGAATTAACTCTTAATTCAAGTCCAATTCTTTTTCCATCATTTTTTTAAAGGCTTCTCTATCTTTTATGCGTTGTACTTTAACATTTTCCATGGCTTTTTTTATCAGCACTTCTCTATCGTCAGTATCAATAATCTTACCTGGCTTTTCAATTTTCATATCTTCGGTAATGCCTATCTCTTGTAGGATTTCATCAATAAAAGATATTTTATCTAAACCAAAATAAATTCGAATTAGTTCTTTGTGTTTATTGGCTATAAGCAAATCTTGAATACGCAATTCTTTTATATCTTGGTAACCAAAACCTAATTTAGATTTTTTGGTTAAAATCCTAAGATTAACACTATAACTTCCTTTAAATTTATCACTTAAATCCACAACACAAAAATTTTAATTAGTTAGAAAAATTAATACGACTGCTGCATCATCTCAGACCATGGAAGGACTGATGTAAATACAAAGCCAAAAAATGCAATATAAGCAAGTATTAATAAGAAGAATAAGCCTGACAAAGACAGCCCAATAATTCCACAAACTTTTCCTGCTTTTACATTGTTATAAGAACCTATGGTATAATTTTGAGGTGAACTCTTGTATAATTTATTAGCTTTTGAAGCCAATACCACAGATAGAATACCGAAAACTAACCCCAAAAAACCATAGCAAAAGCAAAACACTATTGATAAAATCCCAAAAACCAATACTAAAGTAGCATTTGGTAGTTCTTGCTGGATATTAGGTTGATAAGTAGTTTCCATGGGGCAAAGTTATTAAAAAAAGGTTGATTATTTAGTTTCTCAACAGATTAGTTACCTAAACCTTATCTTTAATCAGCAAAAAATAGATAAGTGCTACGCCCACCAACACACTAACAAGAATATTGACAATCGCCCACATTACATTTCCTTGTTTTAAAAGTGCTACTGTTTCATAACTAAAAGTAGAAAACGTACTAAATCCGCCACAAAAGCCTGTAATAATAACCAGCTTTGCTAACGAGTTATCAGAAAATTTCCCATTAAAATACAACAAAGTAAGTGCTAATATAACACAGCTTATTATGTTTGATATAAATGTTCCCAAAGGAAAATTGGTTGCTACCATGCTAAGCGTTGCTTTAGAAATTCCATAGCGACAAAGTGTACCCATCCCTCCTGCAAGAAATAAAAGTCCTATTTGCACCATTATATATCCATTTTAAGGTTCAGTTTGGTATTCAATTTTTTTAGCGAAAAAGCAACAAACAATCCTATTCCTATTCCTAAAATTCCTCCTACAACAATATCAGCAGGATAATGAACTCCCAAATAAATTCTACTATACGAAACTACTGCTGCCCATATAAGCATCCATAATAACATTTTTGGAAAATGCTTTTTTAAGACAACTCCTAAATAAGTGGCTAAAGCAAAAGTATTGGCAGCGTGCGATGATACAAAGCCGTATTTTCCACCACATCCATCAACTAAATGTACCAAATGTGTTATGTCCAAATTATGACAAGGTCTATATCGTAAAAAAACATCTTTAAATAAATAAACAGATATTTTATCACTTAAAAATATTAATGCAACTACAGCCACAACAAAGTAAATTATTCTCCATTTAAGCTTTAAAATAGCAATAACAAACAGCAAAGCATAGAGCGGTATCCAAAAAAATTTACCGGAAAAATATTCGAAAACTACATCAAAAAAAGGAGAATGTATTCCATTAAGGAACAGAAATAATTGGGTGTCTATATCTTTTAGAAATTCTATGATAACAATGCTTTTAACTGCTAAATTAATAAATTAGTTTAGAAAGTTTAGGTGTTTAAAAGTTTAAGTAGTGAGCTTTTTACCTAATAAGTGTCACTAAACCTCTATAGGCGAAATCTTTCCCAGGAGCCGATTTAAATTTAATGGAATACACATAACTACCAACCGCCTGGAATTCACCTTTGTTGTTAAAGGCTCCGTTCCAGCCTTCATTAATATCATTGGTTTCAAAAACTTTTTGTCCCCATCTATCAAAAATAATCATCTCGTAAGAAAGTGGATTGGCAAAAGTAAGCACGGGTTTAAAAACTGGATTAAATGTACTCAATGGGTCAAAAGCATTAGGAATATAAATTAATGGAACATGTTCTACACAAACTTCATTAGATGAGCTTCTGGCTGGAGGCAAAGCTCCCGGATGAGCAGCTCCACCTTCTACACCAACAATTTTATAACAAAATTCTCCATCTCCTTCTAAGGTAGTAGAAACATCGTCTATATAAGTATTTTCTCCAACCAATGCCGGAACAGTTGCCAGCGGAGTAGTTTCCCAAATTCCACCAATAGATCTGTAAATTTCATACGCAGTAACATTTCCTAACCAACCTTCATAAGCCGACCAAGTAAGTGTGTTAGTTAGTTCTAATTTATCATTATAAGCTTCTAAAAAAATGGTTTTACCTATGTTAGATATAATTTTTGTCTGATTACAGAGGTTAACCATTTCTATTTGATAATAATAGGACGTCTCTTCAGCATCAACATCATAATCATTAAAAACGATAAACGGATTCATTCCTTTAAAAGCTGGGACTGAACCTACCGTAACAAAGGCATCTGTTATTTTTTGCTTTCTTTGAATATTATACACTCTAGCATCTGCAAAGGTATCTACATAAAACTGTACATCAATTTGTGTTGGAGCTTCAACGGTTGCAGTGTATAAATATAAAAAACTGGGATCCTTAAGGAAAAAGTTGGCACTTATATCCACAATATTTGTTGATGAAGTTATTGGTCCTGCTCCATTATTTTCAATTGCTCTAATATAAAATTGGTAATTAGAACCTTGTACCACTCCTGTGTAGGTTATATTAGTATTATTGGTTGTTCCTGCAGAAATAAATGGAGCTGCATCTTGACTTACAAAAAGTTCATAAAGCACATTTGTTCCCGAGTTAAAATCGTCATAAGCATCCCAAGTAAAATTAATGGAGGCAGCACAAATATTTATTCCATATTCTAACAATACTGTGTTATGATAGTTATCTCCATTTAAAGAAGCATTACCACAATTATCTTTTACTCTTACGCCATATTCTCTAACTTCTGTATCAGAAAAGTTATTAGGGTCCCCATAAGGTATAGTATAACAAGTTGAACCACCTGCAGGAATAGTTGCTATAGTTAAATCTGCAGAGGTAATAGGATCGAACATAATAATGTCATATTCCAAAATATCAGGAACATTACTGGCTTGCCAACAAATAATAATATCTCCATTGGGTAAAACGGAAACTGAATCTACCACAACTGTTGGCAATGGTGGAGAACCCGGCACACACTGAGCCTTAAACTCTAAATAAGAGCTTACTAATAGTAGTATGAAAACGATTTTTTTTAACATCTTACGGTGTGTTCAAACACTCAATAAATAATTAATCCTAAAATTAATTACTAAAAGCTTTGCTGAACTTCAACTCTCCTTTTTGCAATTTATTGTATCTGTCTGTAAGTAAAGCCATCATTGCACTAAACGACTGAATTGCTTGTTGCGTTGCCTCAGAAATTTTTTCTCCTTTAAGCTTTAGTACTAAAAACCCATATAAACCCACCAAACAAGCCTGAACCTCATTATTTATTTGCTTATCAGTTTTTTGTATAAACTCCGTTATATTCGTTTTAGTTTTTATGTACTGCTCTTGGTAGATTTTATCCTGAACAGTAGTTAATAGAGAATTGTGTAAGTTATTAAGTTCTTCTAGTCTAGTATTAACTTCGGCTAAATGTCCTTTTTCTGCTATGCCTTGTTTAAGCATGTTTTTAATAACGTTTTCGTACCAAAGTTTAATCTCAGCTTTCATTTCGGTCGTAGTATCAAACTTATCGATTATAACATCATAAATTTTGTCAATATCAAACTCATTAAACCTTACTAAATCTTCTATTTGCCACATATACAGAATATATTCGGCTAAATTGGTTTTTTCTTTTTCTTTAGCTATTAACATAAATAAAACAAATTATTAATTGGGAATATTGGTGTTATGGTTTTGCTTTAGAAGCTTTATCTTCGTTGTATTTTTTATTTAATCCTTTTACTATATCATTGGTAATATCAATATCTTTATTAAAATCTAACACAAAGTTTCTAGTTTGAGATTCCCCAATAATGATATCATATTTAGTTAATTCATTGTGTTGTTTGATATAATCTTTTATGGCTTTGTACAGTTGAGTGTTTAATTCTATCATTTCTTTTTCGAAACGCTGTGCGTATTCATCTCTCATTTGATAAAGTTTTTCTTCCTCTTGTGCCAACTCTTTTTGTTTTAATTCTCCCTCAAACTGGGTCATGTTAGGAGCTTTTTTTCTAAAATCTTCAATTTTCTTTTGAAAATCTTGAGACTTGGCTTTCAGTTGAGCATCGTACGATTTTTCTTTCTTCTCTAATTTAGATTTTAACTCATCGTACAACTTATATTTTATTTGTAGCGAATCTACATTAATGTATCCTATTTTAGAATTAGAGCTATCATTGCTTACAATCATTTCTTCAATTGCTTCTGTAGTGGTAACTTCTTCTTTTTGTTGTTCATCAGGAGCTAAAGTTTTACTAGAGAATTGTAGGTAAAACAATATAATAATAGCAATCCCCATTACTGTATTAAGTACTAATGATAAGTTTTTCATGTGTTTGTTTTTATTTTATTAAATCAGTTACATGGAATTATTCATTTCATATATTTAGATTTTTATTAATGCAGCAAAATTGAGCATTATTTTTTTAACCAAGAAAGTTAGTGCTGTTTGCTTTTATAAAAAAGCATTAAGAAAATGGAGATTCTACTTGTTTACTGATAAATTCAAAGGGTAAATTTACCATACAGGCAAAATCTTCTCCTACTTCTTTCATATCATCGTCTTCAATAGAAAAATGCCAAACGATTTTCACATTAATCCCTTGTTCTTTTAAATCTTTCAATTTATAAAGTAAAAAAAGTATTCTTTTTGAAGAAAACACATTAAAATACTCTAAATCAAAAACAAAGTTAATTTCTTGATTAACATTGGCTTTAACCTCATCTAACCAATTTAATATTGGTTGATAAAATTGATCAACTTCTGTAACTACAGATTTCCCTTTTATTGAAAACACATTGCTCTCAATATCTAAAATTACTTCGGGAGAAGTAGCTGTTGCAGTCTTATATATTTTCTCTATTTTTCCCATTTAAAAACCCGAAAGTACAATTTTTTTATGTTTTCTCAACATTTTTTATACTTAATGGTCATATTTTTGGACTAAATGCTTGTATGAATAGATGAATTTTTTTATAAACTCTTCATTTCTCTTAATTTAGTTGCTTGTCTTCGAGATAATTCTATTTTCATTTTGTTTTTAAGCGTAACCATTAATCCACCATTAAACCAATTCTCTACATTCTCTATCCAGCTTAAATTTATAATGTGTTTTCTGTTAGCTCTAAAAAAGAAGTCTTCATTTAATTTGTCGCCCAAATTATTTAACGACTTTAAGATAAGTGGCTTATTGTTATCAAAATATACCCTTACATAGTTTCCTTCAGATTCGAACAAGGGCACATCTTTAAGTTGAACAAACCAACATTTATCTCCATCTTTAACAAAGACCCTATCCTGGATACCTAATTTATTGTTACTAATTGACTGTGAACTGGTGTCTTTTAGTTGGTTTTTAATTTTTTCTAAGGTTTCTTTAAGTCTTTCGGGTTGTATTGGCTTAAGTAAATAATCTAATGCATTTACCTCAAAAGCCTTTATTGCATATTCATCATAAGCAGTAACAAAAACTACCAAAGGAGCATATTCCAACTCTTCTAATAAACTAAATCCATCTTTTCCGGGCATTTGAATATCTAAAAATACAAAATCCGGTTGAAGTGTATTAATCTTTTCTATAGCATCATCTACATTATCACACTCATCAATTATCTCTACTTCAGGAAAATCCTTTAAAAGATTAGTTAGCTCCTTTCTTGCCAACCGCTCGTCATCTACAATAATAGTTTTCATATTTTTTATTAAGATGGGGTTAATAATGATTACTTCAAACCTACTATTTTTTTTTAGACCAACAAATAAAGTGAAAGAATAAAATATTTTACAGCCTTCATTTTCTATCAATTGAAAATAAAGTAATATGTTTGCCCTTTGAAATTTTAACCTAAAACAGCTCATTCGTTTTGAAAGTAATAGAACATATTAATAAAGCCAAAAAACCACTTTTTTCTTTTGAAATTTTACCTCCATTAAAAGGAAAAGGCATTCAATCTATTTATGATAGTATTGATCCTTTAATTGATTTTAATCCTTCATTTATCAATGTTACTTACCACCGAGAGGAGTTTATTTACAAAAAAAGAGAGAAGGGTTATTTAGAAAAAATTGCTATAAAAAAACGTCCCGGAACTGTTGGTATCTGTGCAGCAATTGTAAATAAATACAAAGTAGATGCTGTTCCTCATATTATTTGTGGAGGATTTACTAAAGAAGAAACCGAAAATGCACTGATTGATTTAGATTTTTTAGGTATTGATAATGTATTGGCTTTAAGAGGTGATCCTATTAAAACCGAACCTGCTTTTGTTCCTGAAAAAGAAGGACATCAATATGCTGTAAATTTAGTAAAGCAAATTGTTGGTTTAAACAAAGGGGTTTATATGGATGAAGATTTACAAAATGCTTCTCCCACTAATTTTTGTATTGGTGTTGCAGGTTATCCTGAAAAACATTTTGAATCACCAAACATTAAGTCTGACTTAAAACGCCTAAAACAAAAGGTGGATGCTGGTGCCGAGTATATTGTTACTCAGTTATTTTACGATACTGAAAAGTTTATTGATTTTGTAAATCTTTGTAGAAAAAATGATATTAATGTACCGATAATACCAGGTATTAAACCCATTTCTAACAAGAACCAATTAATTTCTCTATCTAAGTTTTTCCATATAGATTTGCCGGATGATTTGGTTGATGCTGTTGAAAAATGCAAAGATGATGAAGCCGTAAAACAAGTTGGTATTGAATGGGCAATTGACCAATCTAAAAAATTAGTGGAATTTGGTGTGCCATGTATTCATTATTATACCATGGGCAAATCTGTTGCTGTAAAAGAAATTGCTAAAGCGATTTATTAAAAATGATAACTCGCTCCCAAACGAATACCATAATTGTATAGTTTTACAGTATATTCATCATTTATCCATTTGGAAGTATCAATAGTGGTTAAAAATCGTTGATAGTGAGGTTGTAATCGTAAGGTAACATGTTGGCTTAATTCGTATTCCAATCCCAAACTTCCATTAAAAGCCATATTGAAAGGAGCAGTATTACCTCTTGTAGGGTTATATCTTTCATTAATAACGCTTGCATCAAAATCATCGGTTTTAATAATAGATGTTTTATTTATAAAGATATTTGCGGTAATCCCAGTAGAAACAAAGAATTTAAATTTACGATTGATAATATAAAAATTCACATTTAAAGGAACATCTATATATCTATAATTATAGAAAATACTGCCTGTTCCTGACTTTTCAGGGTCGTTTACAGTAGTAAATGTAATTTCATCAATTTTATACCCTTTGTTAGCATAATAAACCGCAAGCTCTAAAGAAAATCTTTTGCTTAGTTGGTAAGTAGAATAAATACCAACTGAATAGCAAAATTTTGGACTTTCTAAAGAATCTAGCAAGGGTTTACTCACATTCATTAAAAAATCATTTTTTTCACCCTTGTTAGTTGGGTTAAAGGAACGATAACCCATTTCGGGAGAAACAGCTATTCCGATGGAAAACTTGCTTGTTTTTGGGGGTATAGAATCTTGTTCTTGACCATGACTTGTATGAAAAGCAAGTAACATAGCCATTAAAAATAGAGGTTTAATAATAACTGATTTTTTCATGGTAATAATGGTTGTCTTGTTTTATTTTAACTAAGTACATTCCTTTAGGATATTGGGATAAGTCGAAAGTTAGTTTTGGACTATTCACTTTGTTTACATAAATCAATTCTCCTAAAAGGCTAAACACTTCAATTTCAAAATAAGGTTTATTGGAGTTTAACTCAATATTAATAAGACTGTTGGTGGGGTTAGGGAAGATAAGCAACTCACTATTTTGATTTGATGATGTAATTGTTTCTTCTTCATCTTCTTTTTCTAGATTAGAAGGTCTTTCATAAATTGCTATGGAATCTCCTTCTTCATTAGCCATTCTGGCAGAAGTGCCACAAGCAACAGGGTCAGCTTTTGCATGGAAATAACTGCCATTTTTAGCTTTAAAATTGGGTAAAATAAATAACTTATCTTGAACAGTTATATCGGCATAATTACCAGATTCAACACTAGCAGCGAAAAAAAGCAAACCATTATCTCCTACATAGGTACCACTAAAGGGATTTGTTTTTATTATCCCATTATTACAAGGGGTTGGTATAGGCTCTTTACGCCAATAACGGATATAATCTATTTCGAAAATGGCAGGAAAAATAGTTGTAGAATTTGGTGCATGACTTCCTGTTGCTATTTGTTGACCTAAAATAATATTCATATCTTCAATTGGAAATGCTTTGTTATAGACATATTGAGTAAATGGAGAAAAAGAATTGCAATCAATACTCTGCCCTAATAAAGTATGAAATTTAAAAGCCTGTCTTACTAAGTCTCCATCTATATACCATTCAACTTTAAAAAAATCCCATATCATAGTAAAAGTATGAAAAGCAACTGAATAATTTGGTCCATTTTCTATAGTGTGTTGGCATGCATTACTGCCTTGAGTCTGGGTATTAGGATAATAGTGAATGTTAGTTGGATAATTTGTTAGTTCATCAGTATAAATCTCAAAAACATCAATCTCATTCCAACCTATACCTCCATAAGTCCAAAATGCTGGTAAAAATCCTTTACTAGAAGGAACTTTAGCTCTGATTTCATATTTCCCATACCCAAAAAATTGTTTTGGCCAAACTTCGCCTACTGAATAATCGAATGAACTAGTTTGGGTTGTCAGTGGATTGGTTGACCAATCTGTAACATAAGTACCTTGTAATGGAGGTGTATTTTGAGTAGCTATTAACTTTAATGTTCCGTTACTAACCTCCACATTATTGGGAGACATCCAGGCTGTTGGATTTGAAAACCCTCTTACAACACTTTCTTTTACGTCCCATTTAGATAAATCTATTTGATTTCCATCAAAATTATCTTCAAACTCTAATACCCAAGGGTTGGAGTTACAAGACTTTGTAAAAGCTGGAGATACCAGTTCAGATACACACTGACCACTATAAGGTTGCCCCCATTGCCATTGACCTTTGCAATAATTAACTAAAAAAACTAAAAAAAGAAATGTAATATATTTTTTTACACTCATAGCAAATATTTGATTTATTTAATAATCACATAATATATTGAAATAGAAAAAAATTTGTCTACTCCTCTAACAATTGATTTTTCATTTTGAAATTTCCCAACGTTTTTTTCGTAATAAATAGGTATAATATCTTTATTTATATTATAACTTAAAGCAATTTTAATATTCTGAGAAAAAAGAAAGCCAATACCTAATTTTAAAGAAGCACCAAGCTGGAAAAGAGAAAAATCTAACGCATTATTATTTTCATTTTTTTTATTTAGAATTGATGCAAAATAAACACCCCCACCAATGATAGGTTGAACTTGGTTTCCAATTACAAAATTTATTTGTAATGGTAGTTTTATATAATCTATAGCGACATTGTTTTTTGTTAATTCTCTATGGCTATAATTTACGCCTGTATTGAACTTAAAAAATGCGTTTTTAGGGGTATATCCATAACTAAGTTCACTACTAATAAAACTAATGTTGGACGTGTTTTGAGAAGTATTGATTCCTATTTCATCTTTTAAATTAGCTTTCCCACTTCCTATAACCACCCCAACTTCATGTTGTTGTGCACTAAGTTTAAAAAACAATCCCATCAAAAATAAAAATATAATATATCGTAATTTCATCTGTTTATATTTATTGTTATTAAATCGGTGAGATGGAACTCCCATGATAATCATTCTCCTGTGTGAGCAACTTTTTACTCATGGTCGTTTCATGTGTTTATTTTCTGTTATTTACTTTCTAGTTCTTTAATTCTTTTTTCTAGAGCAATAATATATAGCGTTAATTCTTCTATTTTTTCCATTTGTTTTACTTGCATATCACCCAAACTTAATCCTTGTTCTTCCACTTCTTTGGCTGTTGGTATGTTAGGCAAATGCTTATTTTCTGCTATGTATTTTTCCAATTCTTGCAAGGTCATTAATTCATAATCAGTATCAAAAACATAATCAGGAAACGGAGCAACTTGTACCGTAATTTCTGAACAAAATACACCACCAACTTCTTTTACTTTAAATAATTGGGTGATATTAGAACTGTAAAAACCATTATTAGAAACTATTTCAAACACTGCATCACTCTGGTTGTTGTCAGAATCGAGAAACATTACAATACTATTATCAGAGATTAACCTTCCAGCTCCATTACCTGCACTTATTTTAAAATCAGTTGTAGCTGTTGTTCCGCTTTCAATTTCATCATCTATTAATCTTATAGCTGAAGTTTTTCCAATAATATGCGTTTCTCCATCACCATGAACAATAAAACTTTCTTTGGTTTCTTCAGCATTATAAACTGCAAACGCCTTAGTTTTATTTTTTGCTACTTTACTATGAATGCCATAACCAAAATTATTATCATGATTAGTGCTTACAATTAACCCTGTGTTATTTCCAGTACTTACATCTAATTGTGCAGTTGGATTAGCTATTCCAATTCCAGTTTTAGCATTACCCATAACCACAAATACATCTTGGTTGGTGTTTGCATCTGTTATGGCATAGGCAATAGTGTTACTATTGTTTACAATATTTTGAAAACCATATTTTACATTGGGCCAATTTTGTGGGTGGTTGGTGTTTAAATATATTCCAGCTGTTGTTCCTACTGAATTATTTACATGTAATTGATATTGGTTAGTAGGTATGGAATTTATTCCAAAAAAAGAAGTGAAATAGCCTGTGCCCCTTACATCTAATGTTGCGTTTGGGTTATTAGTTCCTAAGCCTATTCTTGCAGGACAATCTATCCCTGTAAATAAAATACCATAATTAGGAGTACTAGTTGAACTCCAAATAGGTAGACTTACATTATTACCAGTAGAAATACAAGTTTGCGGAGGTTGGTAAATTGCAGTCATTAACCCACTTTTATCTAAACTGGTTACTTTTCCGTTAGGGTTTATAGTAAGCCAACGCTCTGATGAGGCAGTAGAATCTGCTAAACTTTTAATTCTAAAATTTCCAAATACATTTGCATCGCCATTCATTCGAGCAAGCCCATCTACCACTAATTTATCTTTCATTTTAGCAGTACCTAACACTTTTAAGTCACTTTTAAAATTAGCATTATCTACAAAAACGGAAGTGCCTTTTATTTTAAGGTCTTGATCTACGGTAAGTTTTTTCTGAAAGGTAGCAGAATCTCTAACAGTAACAGAACTGTCTATAGTTACATTACCACCTAAATTAGTATTACCAACCACGTCCAAATTAGTATTTGGAGTAGTAGTTCCTATACCTACATTACCTGAGGATGGGAGTGTGTTTTGAGCGAAAGCATGCGAGAAACAAAATACAGATAAAAAAATTAATAACTTCAATTTGTAAATTGAAAAGATAAAGTGTTGAAGCGTTTTCATAAGCTAATTATTTAAGAATTAGGAAGCCAATGTAAAACAAAAAAACATTACAATCAAAATTTTTTAACTGAAAAACAACATTTTACGTATTTATATGGAGAAGATATAAGTAAAAATACTTAGTTTTTAAACATCAAGGTATGTCTAAGTAAGAACAGCTTATTTTAAATTTGTGCAATCCCTCAACTCCCAATCACTCAAGACAATTCTAAATACTCCCAAGTACTATTTTTACTCCACCGTAACTGATTTTGCCAAATTCCTTGGCTGATCAACATTACAACCTCTCATTACTGCTATGTGGTAAGAAAGTAACTGTAAAGGAATTGACGTTAATAACGGACTAAATAAATCTTCTACTTCAGGAATTTCAATAACATGGTCTGCAATAGCTTTCACATCAACATCGCCTTCGTTTACAATAGCTATTATTTTACCACTTCTTGCTTTTACTTCCTCAATATTAGAAACTACTTTTTCGTAATTTCCTTTCTTAGTAGCAATAACTACCACAGGCATTTCTTCATCAATTAAAGCAATTGGTCCGTGTTTCATTTCTGCTGCCGGATAACCTTCTGCATGGATGTAAGAAATTTCTTTAAGTTTTAAAGCTCCTTCTAATGCCACAGGGAAATTGTATCCTCTTCCTAAATATAAGAAGTTTCGGGCATCTTTAAATAAAGCTGAAATATGTTTAACTTGTTTGTCAGAAGAAAGTAAATGCTCCACTTTTTCAGGAATTGAACTTAGCTCGTGTAACAATGCTCTAAATTTAGATTCGGAAATAGTGCCTTTTTTATGAGCAATTGAAAGTGCCATCAACGAAAGAACGGTTACCTGAGAAGTAAATGCTTTAGTGGAAGCTACTCCAATTTCTGGTCCTGCATGCGTATATGACCCTGCATGGGTTTCTCTAGAAATGGATGAACCCACAACATTACAAATTCCAATAATGGTTGCTCCTTTCTCTTTAGCCAATTTAATAGCAGCAAGCGTATCAGCAGTTTCTCCCGATTGAGAAATGGCTATTACCACATCGCTTTCTGAAATAATAGGATTTCTATATCTAAACTCTGATGCATATTCTACCTCTACAGGTATTCTAGTAAGGTCTTCCAATAAGTATTCTCCAACCAATCCGGCATGCCAAGAAGTTCCGCAAGCAACAATTATAATTCTGCTTGCATTCATCATTTTTTGCTCATAATCTCTAATTCCTCCTAAAGAAACAATGCCTTTATCTAAATCTATTCTACCACGCATACTATTACGAATAGATTGCGGTTGTTCATATATTTCTTTTAACATAAAATGCTCGTAACCACCTTTTTCAATGGCTTCTAATTGCATTTCTAATTCTTGTATATAAGGAGTTTTTTCCTGATTCTTAATATTTTTTAATTGAATGTCTTCTCCCTTAGTAAGTACTGCTATCTCTTCATCTTCTAAATAAACTACATTTCGAGTGTATTCAACTATTGGAGTAGCATCTGAAGCAACATAAAATTCATTCCCCTCTCCTACTCCTATTACTAACGGACTACTTTTTTTAGCCGCAATTAATGTATTAGGATTATTTTTATCAATGATTACAATAGCATAAGCACCTATTACCTCTCCTAAAGCAACCCTAACTGCTTCGGCAAGTGGAACATTAGTTTTTTGTTGAACATCTTCTATAAGGTGAATTAACACCTCTGTATCTGTTTCACTTTTAAACTCATGTCCTCTTAATTTTAATCCTTGTTTTAATGATGCATAATTTTCTATAATTCCGTTATGAATAATAGCTAATTTTTCATTGCCTGAATAATGAGGATGTGCATTAATGTCATTTGGCAAACCGTGAGTAGCCCAACGAGTATGTCCGATACCAATTGTACCATTAATATTTTTGTCAGCAACTAAGCTTTCTAGTTCTACAACTTTACCTTGTTTCTTAAATAAATTAATTTCACCATTATCAATAATGGCAACTCCAGAACTATCGTATCCTCTATATTCTAATCTTTTTAATCCTTTAATTAAAATTGGATAAGCTTGTTTATCTCCTAAATATGCAACAATTCCACACATATTCTTATAATTTAGTATAGGTAATATTTAATTTTAATTTAGCTATTTGATTTTTATTGGTAGTAATTACCGATCTATTCGCTGATATTGATTGACCTGTAGCCACTAAATACATTCCATTATTACTAGTAGTATTATAAATCATACTATGTAAATGTCTTGGTATATTAAACGTATATGTTTTTTCGGTTGAATTTAATGAACCTCCAAAAAAGTCAAGTCCTTCAAAAAAATCGGGTAAAAACACCGATTGCCCATTATTATCTATAGAAACTAATGTGAGTGTAGGTATAGTAGGATAAGTAGCATCTGTTCCACTTTCTATAGTTACAACTAACTCTGCTTTATTAATGACTACTTCACCATCTTTAATTAATTCTTTAATATATGGTATTTCAATTTTAGTTTTAACTCCAGCCATTGTTTGTATATAACTAACTGTTGAGTCTCCCCCTCCAAGCAATTGTGCTTCTACATCAGTACCGGTATAATTGTGGTCAAACCTATTGTATTTTACACTTTCTGAATTAATAAGGAAATTGTATTTTGACGTATCATTATAATAAAGGGTTAATGTTGACAAAGATGAATTGGTATTAAAATAAGCAATTGCTCCTTGTCCGGGGCTTAGTGTTGTATTTTGAACAGAATCTGTTGTTGTTAAATAAAATCCTTTAAAGAACTGTGTAAAATTGGTATTGTTTGCCAAGTTTGAGGTTCCGGATTCTGCAAAAATTTTGTTTCCAAAAGTATTGCCTAAGTTTATTCTTAAATGTGGAGCTACATTTCCTCCTTCAAAAGCAACAAATACACTATCAGCTACTTTTGGAGAAAACATGGTTGTGGTAATAGGCGTAACATCATACGCTAATTTCTGATTAGAATAGTAACTATTGCTTGTACTCATTTGTTCAGTTAACTCATACACATTAATAGAAATTGCTGCATTTGTATCTCCATAAACTCCATTATATGCAAACGTTAATACTGCTGAATCTAACACTGCTCCAACGCCAAAATCTACATTTAATCCATTTAAAGTAGCTTGCGTATAAAAAGATGAAGCAGTTGGCCCAAAAACAGGGTCATTATAAATTCCTAAAAGATTATATATTGATACATCGGTTCTAATAGAATCTTCTTTTGCTAAAGAAGTTACAATAGTAAGTGTATCTGTTTTCATAATGTTAGCATTCCCGCTATCAAATTCAGGAACTAACTCACCATCTTTCTTACAAGAATTAAAAAAGAGAGCAATACTTAGAAAAAAGAGAGCGGAAAGCAATGTTACTTTCCGCATAAATAGGGCTTGAGATATTTTCATTTATCTACTGTATGTTTTTAGTTATTTGTTTAACTATTTTTTATCCAATTAATACTTCGCTATTTTCATATACCTCATCATAAAAATCTGAATAGGCATTAATGTATTCTTCTGGCGATTGATAATCTAATTTAGGACCAGTAAAATCATCAAAAACTGCTTGTAAATCTTTATTTAGGCTCTCACTACCTTTTATAACTGCATCCGAACAGTTAATAGCAGCTTTATTTAAACCAACAAAACAAGTTTCTGAAAATTCTTTAACTCTATCTTTATCCATTCCTTCCATGTAAGCTTTTTTGATTAAATCTTTATTTAACTTACCTTCAAACTCATTATTGTATAAAGAATATACCACTTTTACATTTTCAAAAACAGGATCTTTACTATAAGATGTTTTAATATAAAGCGGCACTAAGCTGGTCATCCATCCATGACAATGAACAATATCCGGCACCCAGCCTAATTTTTTAACTGTTTCTAATACTCCTCTTGCAAAAAATATTGCTCTTTCATCATTATCTTCAAACAATTTACCTGATTTTGTGTCATGCAACATTGCTTTTCTATCAAAAAAATCTTCGCTATCAATAAAATATACTTGTAACCTAGCTTGCTGAATAGAGCCTACTTTAATAATTAATGGATGATCATTATCATCAATGATAAGGTTCATACCTGAAAGTCTTATTACTTCATGAAGTTGGTTCCTTCTTTCATTAATACACCCAAATTTTGGCATAAATGTTCTAATTTCTTTACCTCTTTCTTGAATACCTTGTGGAAGATGTCTTCCAATATTCGCTAACTCGCTTTCTTCTAAATAAGGGGAAATTTCTTGTGAAATAAATAATACTTTTTTCTTTTTCATAGTAGAGCTATTTATTAGTTATTATTATGGTATCTAAATTCCTTTATATTTTTCACATACATACACATAAAGATATTGGAAAGTTTTTTCAGCCTTCAACAATAAAATTGACAAATCTTAAAGTGTGTGATACGTATTGTAAGGTATTCAAATTAAATATATAAGTGTTAACACAAATTAAACACAAACAAAAAACTATTATTCTTTTACAAAATTGTGTTTAATTGCACAAAGTTAAGAAATTTTACAACGCTTGTCAAGTCATTTTTTTTCTTCGACTCATTTTAATACCTATTTAGTTATTCATTTGGTAGTCTTAAACTTAAAATCGTTACACTTTTTTAGTATTTTGTTTAACCTTTAAAAAAGTTGTTAGTTATTCGTGAGTAACTTGTTAATTTACTGATGCACAACATCTATTTTTTATCTTGAAAAAAGAAAAATAATCTTTTTAAATAGCCGTTTACTTCTCAACAATATTTGTATTTTTGGGTTATGGCAGCAGAGGAAAACAGAAAAAAAACAACACAAAGAAATTTTGCATTAACAAAAGTTGGTTCTCCCTTAGAACACGGCAAATTACCGCCACAAGCAGTAGATTTAGAAGAGGCTGTTTTAGGGGCATTAATGCTAGAAAGAGAAGCTGTAAATACTGCAATAGATATTCTTCAACCAAAAAGTTTTTACAAAGAAAGTCATCAAAAAATATTTGCGGCTATACAATATTTGTTTGAGAAATCTCAAGCAGTTGACTTACTTACCGTAACCTCAGAACTTAAAAAAAGAGGCGAATTAGATATTGTAGGAGGTGCTTATTATGTTACTCAATTAACCAACAGAGTTGCTTCAGCAGCAAACATAGAGTTTCATGCAAGGGTTATTGCTCAAAAGTATATTTTAAGAGAATTAATTAGAATTTCGTCTGAAATTATCACTAATGCTTATGACGATACTACAGATGTTTTTAATTTATTAGACCAAGCAGAATCTTCTTTATTTTCTGTTGCAGAAGGTAATATTCGTAAAAGTTTTGAAAGCGTATCGGAATTAATTTCAGCAGCTTTAAAACAAATAGAAAATGCTAAAAATAAAGAGTCTGGTGTAATTGGTGTCCCATCTGGATTTACAGCTTTAGATAGAGTAACTTCCGGCTGGCAACCTTCCGATTTGGTAATTATTGCTGCTCGTCCGGCAATGGGAAAAACCTCTTATGTGCTTTCGTTAGCACGAAATGCAGCAGTTGACTATAAAATTCCGGTAGCATTTTTCTCGTTAGAGATGTCGTCACTTCAATTGGTTACTCGTTTAATCTCTGCCGAATCAGAAATTTCATCAGAAAAACTAAGAAGTGGAAACTTAAGAAATGATGAAATTCAACAAATTCAATCTAGAATTACCGAATTAAGTGAAGCACCTATTTTTATTGATGACACTGCAGGTTTATCTGTTTTTGAATTGCGTGCAAAAGCAAGAAGACTAAAAGCCAAACATAACATTCAGTTATTAATTATAGATTACCTTCAGTTAATGTCCGGAGGAAATGATAGTGCTAAAGGTGGCGGAAACAGAGAACAGGAAATTAGTATGATTTCTCGTTCATTAAAAAGTATTGCCAAAGAACTAAGCATTCCTGTTTTAGCACTTTCGCAATTAAGTAGAGCGGTTGAAACTAGAGGAGGCAACAAACGTCCACAATTATCAGATTTAAGAGAGTCTGGGTCTATTGAACAAGATGCCGATATGGTTCAATTTATTCATAGAGCTGCTTATTATGGAATTACTGAAGATGAAGATGGCAACCCAACGGACGGAAAAGCGACCATTATTATAGCAAAACACAGAAATGGTGCTGTTTGTGATGTTAACCTTAAATTCGTTAATGAATTGGCCAAATTCATGGATAATGATGAAAATTCTTTTGAACATGGAGATTTTCCTCAAAGTATGCAAGTAAATGTTAAAGGAGATGAATTTGATAGTGGAGCAACAATAGTAAAATCATCTAAAATGAACGATATAAATGATGATTTTGATGACTTCAATCCAAATTTGGATGACGCTCCTTTCTAAGTTTACAATCTTTTAACAGATTCCTATAGTTACTTTTATTAATTTTAAAAGTAAATTTGATTCATGAAAATTATTGCTCTCATATTATTTCTTTGTATAAGTATTGTTGCAAATGCTACACAATTGCTTATTCCTATGGATGATGCACAACGTAATCATTTAAAAGCATACGGAATTGCCTATTGGGTATTAGAAAACAACTTGGAAGTACAGTGGTTACTGAATTACAGAGGAGGAAGTTTTATGGTACAACATGTAAAAGCATTAGAGGAAGAGCTACTAATTAGAGGTGTTTCTTTTGAAGTTATTGCTGATGTAAAAGCCAATGCTATTTTGCAAGAAATTGCTGACCCGGAAATAAATATGGATGCCGTAAAACTTGAGAAAGCTCCAAAAATTGCTGTTTATTCTCCTAAAAACAAACAACCTTGGGATGATGCTGTAACACTAGTTTTAACCTATGCAGAAATTCCTTATGATGTTATTTATGATGAAGAAATTATAAACGGCAAATTACCATTATACGATTGGCTCCATCTTCATCATGAAGATTTTACGGGACAATATGGTAAATTTTATTCTGCCTACAAAAATGCACCCTGGTATAGAGAACAAGTTAGGTACAATGAAGAAACAGCGGCAAAGCTTGGATTTAGCAAAGTATCTCAACTAAAATTAGGCGTGGCAAAAAAAATAAAAGAATTTGCCCTTGGTGGCGGGTTCCTATTTGCCATGTGTTCAGGGACAGATGCTTTAGATATTGCTTTATCTGCTGAAGGTTTAGATATTTGCGAATCTATGTTTGATGGTGATGGAACCACTCCTAACTACAGTGATCAACTCGACTACAGTAAAACTTTTGCTTTTAAAGATTATACCTTAAAAACAAATCCCTATGAATATGAATTTTCAACTATAGATGCTACTGTACCTATTCACATAAATACTCCACAAAACTTAGATAATTTTACTTTGTTTGATTTTTCTGCAAAATGGGATATTGTTCCCACCATGCTTTGTCAAAACCATCAAAAAATTATTAAAGGATTTTATGGGCAAACCACTTCTTACAATAAACAATACATTAAAAAAGATGTATTAGTTATGGGAGAAAACAAATCGTTAAACATTGCTAGATATATACATGGGACAATGGGAAAAGGTACTTGGACTTTTTATAGCGGACATGACCCTGAAGACTATCAACACAAAGTTGGCGACCCTCCCACCGATTTAAATCTACATCCTAACTCACCTGGATATAGATTGATTTTAAATAATATTCTTTTTCCTGCTGCTAAAAAGAAAAAGCAAAAAACGTAATATCTTATCAACAAATTAATTGTTATATTTTTAAAAAATATACGTGTTTTTATGTAACTTTTAACATTTTCTGTCAGTTTAAGTAAGTAGTTCTTTGAATAAAAGATTTAAAAAAATCATTCAAACACTAGTCATCAATATTGTTTCACCTAAAACTCTAAGACTATGAAAACATTTACTACTTACCTCGCCATTATTGCTTTTTTGTTGGCTAACTCAACAACTTATGCAAGCAACCCTAACTTACCTAAGGGAATCGTTTATCAAATTGAAATTGATGCTAATGATATTCAGAAAACGAATCAGCTCATTACAGAATATCAGTATCTGAGCAAAATAACCATTCAACAAAAAGAATATTTTCAATTTGGTAAATTCTTAACTTTTAGTGAAGCAGATTCTGTAAAAAATGAATTACTTCAATTAGATTTAAAAACAGTAAATATAATTGCTTTTAATGACCAAGAAGAAATATCTATTGCTGATGCCATTTCGCTTCAATATAAAAATCAAATAACCGATACTGAAGTTGCTAGCAATAACAATCCTGAAAAAATTAGCAATATAGAAGTTGATTATTTACTGCAAGTACAACGTTCCGGTTTAGATCATTATTACGCTTTAGCAATTCCTATCAATTCTGTAGAAATGGTTGATAAAATTTTAGAAACAATTGGTGATGAACAAATTATGGAAATTAGTGCCGACAACAAAATCTATTCTATAGGAAAATTTGAAACATTAGAAGAAGTACTACTTGCCAGAAAAAAATACATAGAAAGTGATGTAGATAATGTTTTTGTGATGGCTCAGATTACCGACCAACGCATACAAGATAATGATGCGAAAAACTTAGCACTAACTATACAATCTGTAATTAACGGATTAGCTTCTAAATAAACTTAATCCACCTTATTCCTAATTATAACAAAAAAACCTAATAAAATTTATCAGGTTTTTTTGTTATTTATATTGTTATTACATCATACCTGGCATTCCTCCGCCCATGCCTCCCATAGGTGGCATTCCTGCTTCTTCTTTTTCAGGTTCATCGCTTATTACACATTCTGTAGTTAAAAGCAATGCCGCAATTGATGCTGCATTTTCTAATGCAATTCTGGTTACTTTAGTAGGATCAATAATTCCTGCTTTATACATGTTGGTATATTCTTCTGTTCTTGCATTATATCCAAAATCATCTTTGCCTTCTCTAATTCTCTGAACCACAACAGCACCTTCACCTCCGGCATTGGTAATAATCTGTCTTAAAGGCTCTTCTAATGCTCTTCTAACAATAGCAATACCTGTATTTTCATCTTCATTTACACCTTTTAGGTTTTTCAAACCTTTTTCGGCTCTAATTAAAGCAACACCACCACCGGGAACAATTCCTTCTTCTACAGCAGCTCTTGTTGCAGCTAGTGCATCATCCACTCTATCTTTCTTCTCTTTCATTTCTGCCTCAGTAGTTGCACCAACATAAAGCACTGCAACTCCACCAGCTAATTTAGCTAATCTTTCTTGAAGTTTTTCTTTATCGTAATCTGAAGTAGTAGTTTTAATCTGAGCTTTAATTTGCTCTACTCTTGCTTTAATATCAGCTTTTTTCCCGGCTCCATTTACTATTGTTGTATTGTCTTTATCAATAGTAATTTTTTCAGCTGTTCCAAGCATATCAAGTGTTGTGTTTTCTAATTTAAACCCTTGTTCTTCAGAAATTAAAGTTCCTCCTGTTAAAACAGCAATATCTTCTAACATTGCTTTTCTTCTATCACCAAATCCAGGAGCTTTAACAGTTGCAATTTTTAGTCCCGCTCTAATTTTATTCACTACTAATGTAGCCAATGCTTCTCCTTCAACATCTTCTGCAATAATTAATAAAGGTTTTCCCGATTGAGCTACCGGCTCTAAAACAGGTAATAAATCCTTCATTCCTGTAATTTTCTTATCATAAATTAAAATATATGGATTGTTCATTTCCACAATCATTTTTTCTGCATCAGTAACAAAATAAGGAGATAAATAACCTCTATCAAATTGCATCCCTTCAACAACATCAACATAAGTTTCAGTTCCTTTTGCTTCTTCAACAGTAATTACTCCTTCGGTTTTTACTTTTTCCATTGCCTGAGCAATTAAAGCACCTATAGTTTCATCATTATTAGCAGAAACAGTAGCTACCTGACGGATTTTTTCATTATCACTACCTACTTTTTTAGATAGATTTTTAAGCTCCCCAACTACCGCAGAAACAGCTTTGTCAATTCCTCTTTTTAAATCCATTGGGTTTGCTCCAGCTGCAACATTTTTCAATCCTGTTGTAATAATTGAATGAGCTAAAATAGTAGCCGTGGTAGTTCCATCTCCTGCATCATCAGCAGTTTTGTTAGCTACTTCTTTTACCATTTGAGCTCCCATATTTTCTATAGGATCTTTTAATTCAATTTCTTTAGCAACGCTGACACCATCTTTAGTTACATGTGGTGCACCAAATTTCTTTTCTATAATAACATTTCTTCCTTTTGGACCTAATGTTACTCTAACTGCATTGGCTAATTTATCAACACCTGACTTTAAGCCATTTCTTGCTTCTAAATTAAATTTTATATCTTTTGCCATAACTCTATAATTTTTGTTTTGTTAATTAATAATTAAACAATTGCGTAAATATCTGCTTCTTTCATAATAAGGTAATCTTTGCCTTCAATAGTAATTTCTGTTCCGGCATATTTACCATATAAAACAACATCACCTTTTTTTACCGTCATAGGTTCATCTTTTTTTCCGTTTCCTACGGCTAAAACTTTTCCTCTTTGAGGTTTTTCTTTAGCAGTGTCAGGAATGATAATTCCTCCGGCAGTTTTTTCTTCTGCTGGGGCAGGCTCAATAATTACTCTGTCTGCCAATGGCTTAATTTTTAATGACATATTTCTATAGTTTTTTGGTTAATAATAATTTTAATGTGATATGCTCTTGTCATATTTTATGCCATGAGGTTTTTAGTTATTGTAGTATGACATAATTGCACAAATAGTGGTTTTTAGTCTTAAATTTTAATTTTATTTACCAAAAGCTACTGACATATTTTCATTTTTGAAAAACATCAAGTTCAGATATTATTAACTTTTTAATACTTTTGTTTTATTATGACAATAAAAAACAAAGCATTTTTAGAACACTTGTTAAGTTTTGTTTCTGAAAACAAACAAGCTATATTTCAAGAAGTTATTTCAAATAGAACGAATCATATTACAGTAGTTTTAGAAGATATTTTTCAGCCACATAATGCAAGTGCTATTTTAAGAAGTTGCGATGTTTTTGGTGTTCAAAATGTACATATTATTGAAAATAAAAACGAATATAATATTAATCCAAAAGTGGTTATGGGAGCTTCAAAATGGCTAAACATTCACAAGCATAATGAATTAGAAAATAACACACTAAGTTGCATCAACCAATTAAGGTTGCAAGGTTATAAAATTTATGCTACCTCGCCACATGCAGACAGCTATTTGATTGAAAATATTCCTATTGAAAACAAATTTGCATTGTTCTTCGGCACCGAACAAGATGGATTGTCTGATTTAGTATTAGACAATGCTGATGAACATGTAAAAATACCTATGTATGGATTTACAGAAAGTTTAAATATCTCTGTTTCAGGAGCAATTTGCATGTACGAAATTTCCAAACGACTTAAATCATCTGACATTAATTGGCAACTTTCTGATCAAGAAAAAACCGATTTATTAATTGAGTGGGCAAAAAAAGTGGTTAAAAGAAGTGAAGCGATAGAAAATGAGTTCTATAAAAATCTAACGCTTTAACCTAACGTTATCTGTAAATTCAACGGGAATTTTTTTAGCAACCCCTTTCACTTTTCCTTTTACATATCCTTTTACATGAACAGGCACAGTAGGCTGACCAATCACACTTAATATTATTGGAATTGCGTTTGTCTGCATTTCATTCATTGGAGTAAAAACCAAAGCTTCATACACTTCATTTGAGTTTTTTGGAAGGACGATTATGTTATCTAATTTAGCATTTCCGATTTTTTTACCTTTAACAAAAAGCTCCATATCTGCTTCTGTTATAGCTATTTTATAACTATTAGGATTATGAATCTGCATATAAACAACAAGCCTAATTTCCTTCATAGAAAATACTCGAACAGCTACTTGTTTAACCTCTACTAGCTCAACCTCCTTATACTCCATACAACCGAATAGAGAAAAAATAGAAAGCAATACAATAGTGTTTTTCAGCGTTCTCATTTATGTAATTTAGCAAATTGCTCAAAAAACAATGGTATAGTCTCTATACCTTTAAAATAATTAAACACGCCATAATGCTCATTAGGAGAATGAATGGCATCAGAGTCTAATCCAAAACCCATTAAAACAGATTTTAATCCTAATACTTGTTCAAACAAAGCAACTATAGGAATACTTCCTCCACTTCTAACGGGAATAGGAGCTTTTCCAAAAGTAGCTTCCATAGCGTTTTTGGCAGCTAAATATCCTGAAAAATCAATTGGAGTTACATAAGGTGTCCCACCATGATGTGGTGTAACCTTTACACTCACAGATGGAGGAGCAATACTCTTAAAATATTCAGTAAATAAATCAGAGATCTCATCGGAATCTTGATGAGGAACTAATCTCATAGAAATTTTAGCATATGCTTTTGATGGTAATACAGTCTTTGCTCCTTCACCAGTATATCCTCCCCAAATTCCATTTACATCTAAGGTTGGTCTAATAGAATTTCTTTCATTTGTTGTATAACCTTCTTCTCCATCAATATCCGTTAATCCAATAGACTTTTTGTATGCTTCTAAACTAAATGGAGCTTTTGCCATTTCGGCTCTTTCTTCTTCACTAAGAATCTCTACTTTATCATAAAAACCAGGTATGGTAATTTTATTTTTATCATCTTTCAACTTAGCTATCATTTCACAAAGAATATTTATTGGATTACCAACAGCACCTCCATACAATCCTGAGTGTAAGTCTCTGTTTGGGCCTGTAACCTCAACTTCCATGTAGCTTAACCCTCTAAGCCCAACTGTTATAGAAGGAATGTCATTTGCAATTATACCTGTATCAGAAATTATAATAACATCTGCTTTAAGCTTTTCTTTATTTTCTTTAATGTACGTTTCTAAATTTTCTGACCCTATCTCTTCTTCTCCTTCAATCATAAATTTTACATTGCATGAAAGCGTATTGGTCTTCATCATGGCTTCAAAAGCCTTTACATGCATGTACATTTGTCCTTTATCATCACAAGCTCCTCTGGCAAAAATAGCTCCTTCGGGGTGGTTTTCTGTCTTCTTAATTACAGGTTCAAAAGGTGGTGATGTCCACAAGTCTAATGGGTCTGGTGGCTGAACATCATAATGTCCGTAAACCAAAACTGTTGGTAAATTAGTGTCAATAATTTTTTCTCCATAAACAACAGGATGTCCTTTTGTTTCACAAATTTCAACATTATCCGCACCCGCTTCCGTTAATCTTTTTTTAACTTCTTCGGCAGTTTGGTAAGTTTCTTTGTTGTATTTAGAATCAGCACTTATTGATGGAATTTTCAATAAATCTATTAATTCCTCTAAAAATCTTTGCTTATTATTTTGTATATACTCGTTTATTTTAGCTGTGTTTGACATATTTCCAACATTAAATTATTAAAAGTCAATATTACTAAAAATAGTGCTTTTATTTAAATGCAACAGCCCATTAGTTTAAACTAATGGGCTGTTGACTATTTTAAAAAGTTTGTATCTACATTATTTAAGTAAGGTTACTTTTCCTATAAATTCATGCCACTCTCCAAAAAGGTCTCTCGCTCTAACTTTATACGGATATACATCCGTAACTCCTAGTTCTCCTTTGTATGAACCGTCCCACTTAGAGTCTAATTGATACCCTTCATACACTAACACTCCCCACCTATCAAACACTAATGTTTCTAATTGGGTAATTCCATAGCCTTTTACAAAAAAGAAATCGTTTACATTATCTCCATCTGGTGTAAAGGCATTTGGTATAAAGATAGCAAATGTTGGATCTATTCTTATCATTTTTGATGCTGTGTCTCTACATCCATATATGTTTTCCATGAACAAGGTTACGTAATATGAACCTGAGTCAGCATAATGATGAACTGGATTTTGATCTGTTGATGATGCTCCATCTCCTAAATCCCATATCCATTGGCTTGCTATAATCGAATTGTCTATAAAGGTAATTTCAGCATCATAAATATTGGTTGGTTCAGGTCCGTAAGTAAATGCCGCTGTAGGTATTGGATAGGAT
>LADZ01000036.1 GCA_000961845.1 Flavobacteriales bacterium BRH_c54 | reverse complement strand
GTATAGTTAAAAAATAGTTCATCTTTGTTTACCAGCTGGAAGTAGAGATCTGTTAATCCATTAAAGTTGGTATTGATGGCAAATGATTCCTGAATATTTATTCCTGCATAAAACGAAAAAGTACTTGCTTCTTTTTTCATTAAAATCTCATAATTTTTCATATCGCGTGAAGTACTTTTAAAGGGTATCATCCCAAAATCAGCACAAACCCCTTCTGTAAAGTAATTGTTCATTACTTTCAGCTGCATCCATTTATGATAGTTTAAATTCATATTAACTGGTCTTTGCTTGAGGGTTATTTTGAACGCCTGATAATCCCGGAACTTCTTTCGTAATTAAGTCTTCTCTTATACTAATCATCCTTACTTTATAAACTATGGAAGGCACATATTTGGCTCCTATTCCACTCCAGATATGACTGAGTTCATTAATGGGTAAGTTGAATATTTCAAAGGTTAATTTTTCTAATGGGGATGGCATTGTTGGGTTTTTCTGTTGGGTGAAATAAGTATTTGCCTGAAATACTCCAATAACTGTCGAAAGCATTTTTAATGCTTCTATATAGTTTCCTGAATCGTAATTTGCTGAGATAAGTAAGTAAATATTTAGATATACCGGAGGTGATACTTTTCCGAAATTATTATTACCTCCATTTACATAATTGCCTTGAGAGTTTACGGTTGTTTCATGCTCTAAGTTAATTACCGAAATCACAATTTTATTTTCTATGTTTTCCGTAATGGTTCCATCAGGGTTTATCAAACTACTTATCACCACACGATCTTCATCAATACCATAAGACATCTTAATTTCATGATTAAGAAAGTCGGATACAAATGTTAATGCTTTTGATATCATCGTTTTAGCTTTTTGGCTTGTTTGCCATTAAATTAATTGCTCCCACAACTGTTCTTGTAAAATAAATACCTGCCAGACTTACTGCATAAGCTCCTATAAATAATGGCTTCCCGTTTAATAGTTTATTAATCATTTCCATTATTTTTTCAGAACTATATGTTTCTATTATATAAGTAATTATCAATCCTATTGGCAACCCAAGTAGCAATACAAATAGTACCCATAGAAATTCTTTTGCAAAGAATTTTTTAATGGTTGCTATCAGTTTTTTTAGCTTACCTTCTTCCTGTGCTAGTGCCGCTTTTTCTTTTGCTATTGTAGCACTACTCATGGTACATTTCTATTCAGTTTCTCAATCAACTTATTCACAAAATAAATCGCTATTGCTCCTGCAATAAATCCTATAATAAGTGCTACTAATAAATCGGTAATAATATCTGTCCACCTTAAAACAACTATTAAAAAGAGCAATACAAAACTGGTATAATAAACTCTGTATGCCATGTTACTAAAAAAGAACATTCGAGTATTGGGTTGGAACATTGCAATGACAAATCCTGCTCCTCCAAATAAAACCACCAAAGTCATTATAAACAGTAGTACTGTTTTATAGTTGGTCACCTGTTGTAACAGAGCTCCCACATTGGTTATCGTAGCCCAAAAACCTGTTGTATCACTACCTGCTGTACTACTTGTATCACTATTTAAAGTATCTGTATCATTGGTAACAGTTCCATTATATTTCACTGTTGTATTGGTTAAATTATTAGCTATTGCTTCCCATAGGTTAGAGTATCCTTTATCATAACCCAAGGCCCATATGCCCATTCCTTTTAACTTTTTGTATTTGATTAAGTTTAATTTAATGGCTAAGGTTGAGTCATTGTCAAACCAACATTGTCTGTAATAGGTACCGTCATCATCTAACACATAACTACACCAAGCAGTATGACTTACCGAATCATATTGAACAGGAGCTACTTTTCCGTCTACATTAGTTCTAATATAATCGTAAGTTCTGTTTCCAATAAATTTTTTAACTTTCGATACTTTATCGCCTGTATCAGTATCCCACATGGTTCCATAATATGGAAGTGCCATAATCAGTTTAGAAGAAGGAACTTTACTGGCTAAATAATAATCAATTGATGTTGTCAGGTTATACGGCTCCCAAATCTTACCGCTTTCTGATGGAGCAACAGGTCCGGCAACATTACTGGTAGAACCATAATAGCCATACCCCATAATCACAAATTGATCTACCACCGGAATTAAGGTTTCAAAATCTAAACTTTTTGCCCAATCTACACTGGGAACAGTCATGTAGATTAAATAATTAGAGTTTTCTGCTTTCAACTCCTGACTGAGTAATGAAATAAATTTCGCATAAGCAACTTTTTGACTTCCAGTTACTCCCTCAAAATCAAGACAAACACCATCTCCATTTCTTTTTTGAAGCAGTGATTTTATTTGTTTTATAAATGTGCTTATGGATTTATTATTTTTTAAAAACGTTTCGTTATTAGATTGATCGAAATTAGTGACCGTTAATAACACTTTTACTCCATTTGCTTTAGCAGAATCTATTAAAGGAGTTGTTTCCCAATCGTGTATTGTTGTTGGATTGCCTGTGGATGGATCCAAATTATAGGAAAAGTAAGCAATGGTGGTTAGTAATGAATAATTTAAACTTTTATATAAATCTGCCTCCCAATAGGGATACCATCCAAATACTTCGTATTCTAACTTAAATTTAGTTGATGCTTGATAAGCTTGAATTTTTAAATTTAAACTGTCGTGATCTACGTTATAGGGGTAATCTTTTTTCCCTTTTGTTAATTGGTGCTGCTGATGAACATATTGTTTTGCTAATTTACTGGAATCACTATGATGGAAGAAATTTTTAAACGAAAGTGCTTTCTCTATTTTTTTTAAGTCTTTTTTAAAAGCACTCTCTTTTCCTTTTACTGCTACATCATCTTTTTTTGTTAACGATGATTTATCATTATCTCCTATTATTTTATTTCCATAAACAACAAAAGAGATAAATATTAGAAAAAAACACAAAAGTGTTTTAACACCAAAACTAATAATATGATAATCTTTATTCTTCACTATCTGATTTTCTATTTATTTGAAAAATATTGTATACAATAAAGTTCAAACGTAAACTAAAAGATATTAAAATCAAAAAAATGGTCAATCCATCTAACTAACGGTCGATTTTGACCAATGAACGGTCATTTTTTAAAAAAATACCTTGTAAATCAAAAATTTACATATAAGTATTTATACTTCTTATTACTAAGTATTTTTTGTTTATATACTAAGTATTTATATGTACTTATCTTTAGTTTAAACATTGTACATTTAACATACTTTGTAGATAATCAAATACATAACATTCAAAACATATGAATTTATGTCAAAAAATGACCCTACTAAATAAATAATATTATTAACTAAAACCTTTAAAAATGAAAAAAGCAATACTATCCGTAAGTTTAATTTTAGCCACTAGTGCTATTTGTTTTTCACAGTTTAATGTAAGTACATTTACACCCAATGATTTATACTGGAACCAAGGTCAGGTGGGAATTGGTTTAGCGAATCCAACGTCTAAACTTGATATTTCATTAAGTAATAATTTTATGTATGAAGATTTATCCGGTTTTAAACTTACCTATCCTATTCCGGCTCTTAGCCAAACTATACCTCCTATAAATGAAAATATTTTTGAGATTAGACAAAAAGCTCCTATTGGAACGGGGTTCTCCACTAAAATGGTGGTAAAAGTTAATGGAAATGTTGGTATAGGTATACAAAATAGTAATCCATTACTAAATTCACAACGATTAGTAGTTACTGATAATGACCCAAGGAAAATTGATTTACATGTCATAGGGTTTGGTCTTTTTGATGGTACTAATGCCTCAGCTTTATTTGGAACAAATACCGGTGCTCCTTATGGAGAGTGGGGAATAGAATATAATGACTATGGCCCCATTTCAGGGTTGAATTTTTGGAAGCCTGCAGGAAGTAACGGTTTTGGAAACTACTTTATGTTTATATCTGACAAAGGAAATGTGAGTATTGGAACAGACGATTCTAAAGGATATAAATTTGCCGTAAAGGGTAAAATGATTGCTGAAGAAATTGTTGTAAAGCTTCATGGAAATTGGCCGGATTTTGTATTTAAAAAAGATTATGGTTTAATGAGTCTGGAAGATGTTGAGTGCTTTATCGAAGAAAACAACCACTTACCAAATATACCATCGGCTAGTAAAGTTGAGGAAGCAGGTATTCCTTTAGGTGAAATGAATGCTAAACTACTACAGAAGATTGAGGAGTTAACCCTTTACTTAATTGATCTAAAAAAAGAGAATGAAAAACAACAATTATTGATAGATGAGTTATATGAAAAAGTGAGATAAAATCAATTTAATTATTAATACACTAATATTTATATTATGAAAAAATTAATTACTGTAATTGGTTTAAGCTTATTTTCTTTAACTGTATTTTCTCAAGAAATTGATCAGTCGGATGAAGAAATGATTAAATTTTTAGAAAACAATGAAAAAATATATGAACCAATAAAAAAAGCAGGTAATGTTTCAAACATTATTGAAAAATCGATGTCCGAAGAGTTATACAGTTTATTACAAATAGAAGGATATTATAACTTTACTCACAACTTCAACTCTTGGATGATTATTTACCACGACATTCAAAAATCATATTTTGAACAAGAGAAATATCCTAAAGCAATAGATTTATATGAAAAATTTGTACACAAAGTTGAGAATTATGATTATGAAGGTAGTACTTGGGATGAAGTTATTAAATATCCTTTTGCACTTACCATACATGAGGTAAATAAGTTTAAGCCAAAGGGATTGGAAACAGGTTTAATTACCATGTCTAATAACCAATTGTACGAGAATAACTCCCCAGAAAAAGTATATTCAAAATTTATAATGAAAAGTGCAACCGTATTAGAACAATATCCCAGTGATTTTCCTAAAGGTCAATTATTATATGACGAAGACTTTATTTCTTTAGGAGATAATATTCATTTAAATTCATTAATGATTGATGTTGGATATGGACCTCAGTTGTTTGATGTCAATAATCCGGTTATTCATTATGATAGAAATCGAGATTCTATTATAGCAAATGTTTATTTAGATTATAAAATTGATGAAAAACAAGTTAAGGATACTATAGCATTTTATTTAACTTCCGGTGTTGATAAGAAAGCAAAAGGTGGAAATGAACCAAATAATAAAGCTTCAGTATTTACAGGTGGAAAACATACCTATACTGCTACAAATATGAAGTTTAGATATGGTATTATTTGGGGGTGTAATAACACTAATAAAAAACTTAAAAGACCAGTATTAATATTGCCTCCTTATAGACCCGGAGCTCAACCAAAAACTTTAAAATCTTATTATAACAAGTATAACGATATAAGTTCATGGATTGAATATTTAGTGGAAAAAGATTATGATGTTATTATTATAAAGGAAAAATCAGGGCATGAAAGTATTGAACTGGCTGGAGATGCTTTAGCAGAATGGATAGAGGATATTAATGCTCAAAAACAAATCGATTATCCTAATGAAGATTGGGAGAATGTTATTTTCGGTTTTAGTGCAGGAGGTCAACATGTTAGGTATGCTTTAATGCAGATGGAAAAAGATCATATGGACAACAATTCTCCTCACCATCATACTAAACTTTATGGGGCATTTGATTCTCCTCATTTAGGAGCTAATGTTCCTATGGGTACACAAGGAGTTTATCATGATAAAAGATTTGAAAGCATATTGGCACAAATAGCCTGGACTGCTTTAAATGATGCCGCTTCAAGAGATATGCTTAGGTACCATATATCCGGTAATATGACTAATGCGGGGGGAGGAGATAGAATTATTTCTGCAACACCCCATATATATAGAACCAATTTGGTAAATGAATTTAATAATAATTTTATTCATACTTATACCTCTACGGGAGATATGAGAAAAACATTCCCAACATTTTCTAGAAACATAGCCGTTTCTACAGGAAGTTATTCTCAAAATTATCAAGCCCACTCAGGCTTAACTCCAGGTATGACCTTGTTTAGCCAATACCATAATTTACTTTTAACTATTGGAGAAAGACACTTGAAATCTATGAAGTACGGGTTTCATCAATCTGTTTATAGAAGAGAGTTTAAGCATTGGCCTTATATTTATACTATTAAAAGGAATTATAAAATTGATTATTTTCAGGAGTTAGATGGAACAAATGGAGGCTGGCAACCTACTTTTTATGAAGGTATTGCCGGAGGTCCTATAGCAATTTTAACTCTTCCTAATCCATTTAATACCGGTTATATTCCATTTAAATATTACCACGGACATCTTAATTTTATGCCTTTAGCTTCTGCTTTAGCAATTAATGAAAATATATGGGCTTCCGGAGCATCTGCAGATTATAATCCCAGAGCAAACAATTTAATGTACCAAACCCCAACAAGTAACAGTACATTTTTTGGATACCCTAATATAAAACATCCAACAAATCACTTTAACATTACTCCTTTTGAAGCTGTATTTGCAGATAATGGCACCTTTCGCCACATAGATATGCTTCAAAGTATTAATAGTTCAACCGCTTCTTTACCTCAATTAAGACAGTTTTTGATGGATGAAATAGAAGCAGATGTAGTTAAATTACAAAATAAAGTAATTGGGCAGAATAATAACATCTCAAGCTCACATGTATATAAAGCATGGTACAAAGCAGAAGATGCTATACATATTGGTCATAATGTTACTTATAAAACAGATCCGGGAGATTATATTATACAAAATGATGGTGACATTACCACTCATGCTAAAAATGAGATTATCATTAAACCGGGATTTCATGCACAATATGGCTCTGATTTCCATGCTTTTATTTATTATGATGACTGTAGTGGTGGTGGTAAGATAGTTAATGAATATACGGAAAGTAACAATCAGGTGTTAAATACAAGTAATAATACAATAACTTTAACTCCGGAAGTTATAAAACAAGAGTCTTTATTTTCTGTTTATCCTAACCCAACTAACGGAATGTTTTATGTTAATGTGATAAATAACACAACACATCAAAGCTATGTTGAAATAACAAATTTAGTTGGCGTTACCGTTTATAGCTCTTTGTTAAATAACAACACCACAAGTATTGATATTTCAGATCAACCAAATGGTATTTATTTAATCAAACTAACATCTAATGAAAAAATGATAACAAAAAAAATAGTTAAACAATAAGTTATTATAATAATACAAAAAAAGCCTTTATTACCTCAGTGGTAATAAAGGCTTTTTTATGGAAAACAGAATAGTAACACCAATTAGTTTTAAAAATGAAGTGGTTTATTTTTAAAACGGGTAAGATTAAGGGAAATAGAAAAGCTCTCCATTTTAATCAAAAACTGATTAAAATGGAGAGCTTAAAATTTTATATTCAACTCTTAACTCTTATTGCACAATAAGTTTCATCTTTTTAATGGTAAATGCCTTTCTCCTTGAGGGGTTACTACTCTCTATATAAATGAAATAAACTCCTTTGTCTAACTTATTAGTTTCTACTGAAAAATTTTTGGATGAAATATTTTGGTTATCTATTAAAATTTGACCTAAGCTATTCACAATTGTTATTCGATTCATCAATAAATCTATATTATTAAAAGACACATTTAAAATGTCTCCTTTTTTTATCGGATTAGGATAAATATTGCCTTCTTTTAATTCTAGGTGTATATTTTCTTTGTTAATCATTCGGTTCTTTTGAGTAGGGTTATTACTGCAATAAGAAAGTGTATCAATACACAACAGTGAATCTGTTAACGTATCTCTAAATATTGCATTAGTAAAATATGAATAGTTAGTATCCACACTATCAGTTAAAGTATTTGCTAGTAAAATAAGGCTAAGAGTATCTATAGTTGCCGTATCTTCACAACTTGTAAAACCAAATTGATTTGTTTTTAAAAAATATCCTTTACTAAAAGGAGAGGAAGAGCCTATATATCCTGCCATAGTTAAGTAATTACAACTATCTAATGAAAAAGTATCTATTGCAAATAACTCTGTATCATAATTATATTGATAAATCACTTTTTTTGTTGCTTGAAAAGAACTATTTAGAACATGTAATACACCTACCTTTGGATTAGCACTTTGTTTTTCATGCCCTACCACATAATAATTCGTACTACCTCCTATTCCAGATTTTAATATATCATAACCTATACTTTTATTTGATCCTAATCTTAAATCTTTTACAACTGTCTGTGTTGATTTATTGTACTGAATTGCTACCATTTGGTCTGTTGTTCCTCCAAAAAGAAATACTTTTTGCTGATTTCCTGTCATTATTAAATTGTTACCATCTAATTCTACATGATTAAAAAATATATTTACCGAAACATACCCTAACCGTCTAGATGTTTGGAATGTGCCTGATGAATTTAATTTAACCACTAATCCAAACCAACGTGAACCTGAAACTTCTTTCATCTCCCCAACAGCCCAAACATTAGTGCCATCATAAATAATATCATTAAAATAGTTATTTGTTGAATTAGAGGAAATAATTCGTGAATCAATTGTTCTGTTCCATACAATATTTAAATTAACATCTATTTTCATTACAAATCCCGCTGCTGACCCATCTGTATAAGAAGATTTCCCACATAACACAAACTCTGAATTTGACCCCATTTTTTTTATTGCTTTACCTATATCATTACCCCCTACATCAACAATTTTATGACTTAATACATTTCCACTAGCATTGCATTTTATGATTAACAAATCCCCACCTCCATTTACAGAACTATTGTAATATGAATTATTAAATACTGTTCCTACCATTATATAGCCTCCATCATATTCTACTGTGCTATATACTTTTGTATTAAGTTTAAGTGTATCACTGTCATTTGCAACATAGCTGTAAATAAATTGCCTATTTCCATTAGTATTATGGTCTGAAAGTATAGCATAAAATATAGCCCCTAAAGCATCATTCTGGTTATAATGATAATGTCCGGAAGTAATTATATTTCCGTTATTATTTAATTGAGAAACTAAAATATCTTGATTTACAACATCTCCAGCATAGTATTGTGAATAAATATTTTTTTCAAATACTGTTTGAGCTTTTATTTGAACAATGCATAGATATGCTATGAATGCACAAATAGATAAAATTATTTTTTTCATAATTAAACATTTAAATAATTAATAATCTTCACTTTATTGTGGTATTTACAAATTAGAAGGAACTGTTATAGTAATATTCTTTTTCATTAATAATCTAATAAAATTTGACCTTCAAGCGTATTGCCATTTACTTCCAAAATGTATTTATAGGTTCCCACAGCAACCAATGA
>LADZ01000037.1 GCA_000961845.1 Flavobacteriales bacterium BRH_c54 | reverse complement strand
TAAAAGATTCAGTATTAGCCATGATAAACGTAGTGCCGAATCCATACTATGCTAATTCAGCCTATGAAACAGGTAAGTTAGATAATAGAATAAAAATAATTAATCTACCGGAAGAATGTACGATATCTATTTATAATGTAAACGGAACATTAATGAGAAGATTCAATAAAGCTGATCCGAAAACAAGTTTAGATTGGGATTTGAAGAACTTTGCAGATGTGCCGGTAGCAGGAGGGGTGTATCTAATACATGTAGATGTACCCAATATAGGAGAAAGAACGCTTAAATGGTTCGGTGTTATTAAACCTACTGACTTAAATGGGTTTTAAAATTTATTTACAATTATAAACTTAAATATAACTTAAATTAAATATGAGAAATTCAAAAATATCAATTGCTATATTGGCCACTGTCCTATTTACAGCTTCTCAAATGTATGGAGGTAATAAAGATAGAGCTGGTGAGGCTGGTGCTTCTCAATTGTTAATTAACCCATGGACGAAAAGTGTAGGGTTTGCAGGAGCTAATACTGCTTCTATAACAGGGTTAGAAGCAATGAGTCTTAATATTGCTGGTTTGGCTTTCACTAATAAAACAGAATTATTGTTTACGTACAAAAACTATTTATCAGGTAGTGATATTAACATTAATTCTTTTGGGTTTTCACAAAGAGTAAGTGAAACTGGAGTAATTGGAATGGGAGTTATGTCAATGAGTTTTGGTGATATTGACGTTACTACTGTTGATAATCCTGAAGGAGGAATAGGAACTTTTTCGCCTAGTTATTTAAATCTTGATTTTGGATATGCTCAAGCTTTTTCAAATAGTATTTCTGGGGGGCTATCTGTTAAAATTATTAGTGAATCAATATCAAATGTTTCTAATAGAGGTTTTGCTTTTGATGCTGGTATTAGATATAAAACTGGCGAAAATGATAGAATGAAATTTGGTATCGCTTTAAAAAATGTTGGACCTACTATGAGAGCATCAGGTGATGGTTTATCTTTTACAATAGAAGATAACTCAAGTGGATCGGTAATATCTGTTTCTAAAAATCATAGAGTTGCTGATTTTCAATTACCGTCATTATTAAATATTGGATTATCGTATGATTTCTATATAGCACCTTCTGTTGATTCAGTTTCTAAAGAAATATCTTCTATGCATAGAGTAACATTAGCAGGTAACTTTACTGCAAATTCATTTACTAACGATCAATATAAAATAGGTTTAGAATATGCTTTTAGAGAAATGTTTATGGTTAGAGCTGGATATACTTTAGAGCAAGATACTTGGTTCGATAGTGAAAAAAGAATCAATGCTTTTACCGGACCTGCTTTTGGGGCATCTATAGTTGCTCCATTAGGTAAAGGAGGATCTACATTTAGTTTTGATTATGCTTATCAAACTACTGAGAATTTCGATGGAACACATAGTATAGGTGTAAGATTGAATATGTAATTAATATTTTAAATAGTAAACAAAATTAAAGAGAGCTCAATTTTGAGTTCTCTTTTCGCATTATAAAACTTATGTCACAGATTAATTATTATACAAAAGAGGGTTTGGAGAAACTTAACCAAGAGTTACATCAATTGAAGTCAATTGAACGTCCTACAATTTCCGCTCAAATTGCTGAAGCTAGAGATAAAGGAGATTTATCTGAAAATGCAGAATATGATGCAGCTAAAGAGGCTCAAGGCTTATTAGAATTAAAAATTACTAAATTAGAAAACATTATTGCTAATGCCAGAATAATTGATGAATCTCAATTAGATATCTCGAAAGCTTTAATTCTTTCTAAGGTTAAAATAAAAAATGTAGCTAACGGAGCTTTAATGGAATATACATTAGTTTCTGAAAAAGAAGCAGATTTAAAAGCTAAAAAAATATCTGTAAACTCACCTATTGGAGAAGGTTTACTAGGCAAAAAAGTGGGTGATGTTGTAGATATTAAAGTCCCTACAGGAGTAGTTAAATTTGAAATAATTGAAATTTCAAGGTGATGAGTACAATTTTTACCAAAATTATAAACGGTGAAATTCCATGCTATAAAATTGCCGAAAATGATAATTTTTTAGCATTTTTGGATATTTCCCCTTTAGCAAAAGGACACACATTGTTGATTCCCAAAAAAGAAATAGATTATATTTTTGATATTGATAGCTCAACTTATCAAGAATTATGGAGTTTTGCTAAAAGTACAGCTAAAATGATTGAAAAAGCTATTCCTTGTAAAAGAATTGGTGTAGCAGTTATTGGGTTGGAAGTTCCACATGCTCATATTCATTTAGTTCCAATAAATAATGTGGGAGATATTAATTTCTCAAAAGAAAAACTTTCTCTTTCCGCAGATGAGATGAAAGCAATTTGCGATAAAATTACTAAAGCGTAGTTTGTTTTATTTCCAAGATTATTTTCAACAAGCCCAACTTTTTAGTTTATTCTTAATAACTTTGCACTTCATTTTCAAACAGCGTTAAAGATAATGAGTGACCCCATCAAACATGAGTGTGGAATAGCATTGGTAAGACTATTAAAGCCACTAGAATTTTATATAGAAAAATATGGAACATCAATGTATGCACTAAATAAAATGTATTTATTGATGGAAAAACAACACAATAGAGGTCAGGATGGAGCCGGATTGGTTAATATAAAATTTGATGTAGAACCCGGTGACAGATATATTAGTAGATACCGTTCAAATGATAGTCAGCCTATAAAACATATTTTTGATAAAGTGAACAATAAGTTCAGAAAAGTTTATCAAAAACATCCTGATAAACTAAAGGATGTGAAATGGATGAAGAAAAATGTACCATTTACCGGAGAGGTTTTTTTAGGACATTTAAGATATGGAACTTATGGTGGTAATTCTATAGAAAATTGCCATCCATTTTTAAGACAAAATAACTGGATGACCAAAAATTTGGTTGTAGCCGGAAATTTTAACCTTACCAATGTAGATGAGCTTTTTGATATTTTGGTGGATATAGGTCAACACCCAAAGGAAAAGTCGGACACGGTTACAGTAATGGAAAAAATCGGTCATTTTTTAGATGTAGAAAATCAAGAAATATTTGACAGATATAAAGCTCAAGGTTATTCAAGAAAAGAAATTTCATCACTAATTGCAAAAGAATTAGATATTCAAAAAATACTTAAAAACTCTGCAGCAGATTGGGATGGAGGTTATGCTATGGCAGGATTATTAGGACATGGAGATGCTTTTGTGTTAAGAGATCCATCAGGAATCAGACCTGTTTTTTATTATTATGATGATGAAGTGGTTGTGATTACTTCTGAAAGGCCGGCAATTCAAACTGCTTTTAATGTTAAGGTTGAAGACATCAGAGAAATTAAACCCGGACATGCTTTAATTATTAAGAAAAGTGGTGATATTCAAGAGAAATTGGTTAGAGAACCTTTAGAAAAAACTGCATGTTCGTTTGAGAGAATTTATTTTTCTAGAGGAAGTGATATAGATATATACAAAGAAAGAAAACAATTAGGAAGAAATATCTGTACTCAAGTATTAAAAAGTATAGATAATGACATGAAAAACTCAGTATTTTCATTTATTCCGAATACTGCTGAAGTTTCTTTTTATGGAATGATGAAAGGAATGCAAGATGAGCTGAATAAGTTAAAACAGCAAAAAATCCTTGCTTTAGGAAATAATATTACTGATGAAAAACTTAATGAAATACTTGCTTTAAGAAATAGGATTGAAAAAATTGCTATTAAAGATGCGAAATTAAGAACCTTTATTACCCAAGATGATGATAGAAATGATTTAGTAACACATGTTTATGATATCACTTATGGTTCTGTAAAACCAACTGATAACTTGGTTATTATTGATGATTCTATTGTAAGGGGAACTACCTTGAAACAAAGTATTTTAAGAATTTTAGATAGGTTAAACCCAAAGAAAATTGTAGTTGTTTCTTCTGCTCCGCAAATTAGATATCCAGATTGTTATGGTATAGATATGGCTAAACTAGGCGATTTTATTGCATTTCAAGCGGCAATAGCTTTGTTACAAGATACTAATCAGCAATATATTTTAGAGGAGGTTTATAAAAAATGTGTAGAACAACAAGATTTACCTAAAGAGCAAATTAAAAACTATGTAAAAGAAATTTATGCTCCATTTACAGCCGACCAAATTTCAAAGAAAATTACTGAGTTGCTTACTCCTGAAAACATGAAAGCAGAAGTGGATATCGTTTTTCAAACTATTGAAGGCTTGCATGATGCTTGCCCGAATCATACGGGAGATTGGTATTTTACAGGCAACTATCCTACTCCCGGAGGAAATAAAGTGGTAAATAAAGCACTTATTAATTATTTTGAAAATAAAAACGAGAGAGCATATTAAGATTGTCAAAAGGTATAGTTATTTTTATACCGTTTTTAATATTCAATACTAAATTGTAGTCATGAAGGAATTAATTGAAGATTTTACCAAACATATAGAGTATTCAGTAGAATTAAATAAGAATACTGCACTAACTGCGTCTAACAAAGTTTTTAATAATGTACTTATTTGTGGTTTGGGAGGTTCCGGTATTGGAGCTACCATTATTACTCAAGTAGTGGCTGATAATGCCAAATTGCCAATTTTAGTAAATAAAGACTATAAAATTCCTCAATTTGTTAATGAAAATACCTTAGTAATTGCATGTTCTTATTCTGGAAATACTGAAGAAACCTTAGAGATGCTTTCTCAGGCAGAGCAAAAAAATGCAACAATAGCTTGTGTAACTTCTGGTGGTAAATTAGCTGCGTTAGCTATCGAAAAGAACTATAATCATATTTTAATTCCGGGAGGTCATCCACCTAGAGCGGCTTTTGGTTTAGCTTTTCCACCTTTGTTCAAATTACTGAATCACTATGGAGTTGTTAGTTCTGACTATTCAAATGAATTTATAAGTGCCATTAAATTGTTAGATGAAAATGAATCTCACATTTTAATAGAAGCTGGGGCAATTACTGAAAAACTGTATAAAAAAATTCCAGTTACATATACTGAGTCTTCTTATGAAGGTGTGGCAATACGTTTTCGTCAGCAAATTAATGAAAACTCTAAAATGCTTTGTTGGCATCATGTAATTCCAGAAATGAACCACAATGAATTAGTAGGTTGGGCAAATAAAAATGAAGATTTAGCAGTAGTTATTTTCAGAAATGAAGATGAATATTACAGAAACCAAAAAAGAATTGAGGTAAGTAAAACAGTTTTTGAAAAATACACTTCTACTATTATAGAAATTCAATCTAAAGGTAATTCAAAACTAGAAAGAGCTTTATATTTAATTCATTTAGGAGATTGGGTTTCTTATTTGTTGGCAGAAAAAAATGGGGTAGATGTGGTTGAAGTAGATGTTATCACTCATCTTAAAAACGAATTGTCTAAAATTTAATACAACATGACAGATTTTAATCCTAACGATGTTGGTGTTGCCAACGGAAATATTTTTGGGTTACCTTATTCACTTGAAGAGAGTGAAATTGTTATTATTCCTGTGGCTACAGATATAACTTGTTCTTTCAATAAAGGTACTGCAAAAGCTCCACAACGAATTATTGAAGCATCTTTACAAGTAGACTTATTTGATGTTAACTTAGACAAAGCTTGGGAGAATAAGGTTTTTATGTTGCCTGTAAATAAAAAAGAAGCTAAACAACATAAAAAAGTAGGTAAGATTGCTTCCGAACTAATTAATAAACTAGAAGAAGGAGAAGTATTTAATACTGAAGATGAGGAAATACTAGCATCAGTAAACGCTTACTGTAATGAGATTAATAACCATGTTAAACAAACAGCATTAGAATACCTTAATCAAGGGAAATTAGTAGCAGTTTTAGGTGGAGATCACAATTCCCCCTTAGGTTTAATACAAGCATTAGCTGAAAAATATGAAGATTTTGGAATTTTACAAATAGATGCACATGCTGATTTGCGTGTTGCTTACGAAGGGTTTGAGTTCTCTCATGCATCAATTGCTCATAATGCATTACAGTTAAAACAAGTGTCAAAATTGGTTCAGGTAGGTATTAGAGATGTTTGCCAAGATGAAGTTGATTACATAAAAAATGCTAAAGGCAGAATTACTACTTTTTTCGATTGGGATATAAAAGCCCAACAATTTGGCGGTAAAACATGGGAAACTATTTGCGATGATATCATTAAAGAATTACCTTCAAAAGTTTATCTTACTTACGATATAGATGCGTTAGACCCAAAACATTGTCCAAATACAGGAACACCTGTTCCGGGAGGTTTTGAATACGAACAAATTAATTATTTAATCAATAAATTAGTAGAGAGCAAAAAACAAATTATTGGTTTTGATTTAAATGAAGTGGGTAATAGTGACTGGGATGCTAATGTAGGTGCCAGAGTGTTGTTTAAATTATGCAATTTCTTGAAAAAATCGAATTTGTAATTTCATTCTTAGTATAGATTTTAGTAGATTAGTGCTGATTTTTAGCTACTAAACTATGTTTGCGGATTTTTTCAATTTAATATTTCCAAAATTATGTGCTGCGTGTGGCAATACATTGCTAAAGCAAGAACACATTATTTGCACTTCTTGTCAGCTAAATTTGCCTAAAACTAATTTTCATTTACATCAAGATAATGATGTGTGTAGAATATTCTGGGGAAGAATTCAAATAGAAATGGTTGCTGCTTTTTATAAATTTAGTAAAAAGAGTAAGGTGCAACATTTACTACATCAATTAAAGTATAAAGGCAACAAAGAAGTTGGAGAGTTGATAGGAGAACTGTATGGCTATGAATTAAAAAAAGCTTCTTTATATGAGGGAATTGATATTATTATACCAGTTCCATTGCATCCTAAAAAAAAGAAAATAAGAGGCTACAATCAAAGTGAGTGTATTGCCAGAGGACTTTCTAAAACTATGGATGTTGAATTAGATACCACATCGGTTTATAGAAAAGTACACACGCAAACTCAAACAAAAAAAGCCCGTTACGACCGTTGGGAAAATGTAAATTCCATTTTCGGAATAAATAACTCTGAAAATCTTAGAAATAAAAAGGTATTAATTGTTGATGATGTAATAACAACTGGAGCGACTATAGAGGCTTGTGCAACCGATTTAAAAGCTCTAGGTTGTAAAGTTTATGTCGCTGTTCTTGCTTCCGCATAAGATTTTGACTTATTCAGTTGAAAAAGTCTCACTTTTAGGGATTAATGGCTTTTATTTAAAATCACAGCATCTTCGCATTTTTACAATGAAAAAAAGCTAATTTTGCACCCTATTAAAATAGGTATGAAACGACCATGTTAAAAATTTTAACAGATAGAAAGATGATTTTTGGGGAGTTCCATCTGACCGATTTAATAAAATAGAAAAATAGACAGATGAAAAACATTAGAAACTTTTGTATTATCGCTCACATCGACCACGGAAAAAGTACCTTGGCAGACAGACTTTTACATAAAACCAATACCATTACCGATAGAGAATTACAAGAACAAACGCTTGATGATATGGATTTGGAGCGTGAAAGAGGGATTACCATTAAAAGTCACGCCATACAAATGGATTATACATTTGAAGGAGAACAATATGTGCTAAACCTTATTGATACTCCTGGTCACGTAGATTTTTCTTACGAAGTTTCTCGTTCTATTGCTTCTTGCGAAGGAGCTTTACTTATTGTTGATGCTACTCAAGGAATTCAAGCTCAAACTATTTCTAACCTTTATTTGGCGTTAGAACACGATTTGGAAATCATCCCTATTCTTAATAAAATGGACTTGGATAGTGCCATGCCCGAAGAAGTGAAAGACCAAATTATTGATTTAATTGGTTGCGATAGAGAAGATATTATTGCAGCCAGTGGAAAAACAGGTATGGGGGTAGATGAGATTTTGGAAGCTGTAATTAAACGTGTACCTCCTCCACAGGGCGACCCTAATGCTCCTTTTCAAGCTTTAATTTTTGATTCTGTTTTTGATTCTTATAGAGGTATTTATGCTTATTTTAAAGTGAAAAACGGTGAAATTAAAAAAGGGGATAAAGTAAAATTTGTAGCTACTGGAAAAGAATATTACGCTGATGAAGTTGGGACATTACGATTAAAACAATTTCCAAGACCAGTGATAAAAACCGGTGATGTTGGGTATTTAATTTCAGGAATTAAAGTAGCAAAAGAGGTAAAAGTGGGTGATACTATTATTACTGTTGATAGACCGGCTCCTGCCATTCAAGGGTTTGAAGATGTAAAACCTATGGTTTTCGCAGGAATTTATCCTGTAGATACTGACGAATTTGAAGATTTACGTGATGCCATGGAAAAGTTGCAGCTAAATGATGCTTCCTTAACTTTTGAACCAGAATCTTCTGCTGCTCTTGGCTTTGGTTTCCGTTGTGGTTTCTTAGGAATGTTGCACATGGAAATTATTCAAGAAAGACTTGCTAGGGAGTTTGATATGAATGTGATTACTACTGTCCCTAACGTATCTTACAATGCTTATTTAACTAAAGATAAAGAAAAAGCAGTTATTGTAAATAATCCATCAGACTTCCCCGACCCAAGTAAATTAGATAGAATTGAAGAACCTTACATTAAAGCTTCTATTATTACCAAATCAGAATATGTTGGTGCTATTATGACTTTATGTATTGAAAAACGTGGAGAATTAACCAATCAAGTATATTTAACTACCGATAGAGTAGAACTAAATTTTAATGTTCCTTTAGCTGAGATTGTTTTTGATTTTTATGATAGATTAAAATCCATTTCTAGAGGATATGCTTCTTTTGATTATCACCCTATAGGATTTAGACCATCACAGTTGGTTAAAATGGATTTATTACTTAATGGAGATCAAGTGGATGCATTATCAGCATTGGTACATAAAGACAATGCGTATGATTTGGGTAAGAAAATTTGTAAGAAATTAAGAGAATTAATTCCACGTCAGCAGTTCGATATTGCGATACAAGCAGCCATTGGAGCTAAAATTATTGCTAGAGAGTCGCTTTCTGCCTTAAGAAAGGATGTTACTGCAAAATGTTATGGTGGTGATATTTCTCGTAAGCGTAAATTGTTGGAAAAACAAAAAGAAGGAAAGAAAAAGATGAAGCAAATTGGTAATGTAGAAATTCCACCAACTGCATTCTTAGCGGTACTAAAGTTGAATGATTAACGGATTGGTTTAACCTTTTTAACTACATAGACACATAGTTTTTGACCTTGTCATCTTGAGCAAAATTTTTCATGCCGAAGTATGAGGTATAGAAAAATGCTGTCGACCGAGAAGCCGCAACGACTCATTGAGTTAAAATAAAAAAGTTGTTGTTAAATATCTTTTTTATCTGTTAATGTGAATTTTAAATTAACAAAATTCCTACTAATCATTTATCTCGACTAAATCTTTTTCTAAATCAAGTTTACGAAGTTTTGGAAATTTAATACTCGTAAAAAGTACCACTAACAAGGTCATGCTACCACCAAAAACTACAGAAGCAACTGTTCCCATTAGTTTAGCAGCAACACCACTTTCAAAAGCTCCAAGTTCATTAGAGGATCCTACAAAAATAGAATTTACTGATGAGACTCTACCTCGCATATTATCGGGCGTTTTTAGTTGCAAAATAGTTTGCCTAATTACCACAGAAACACCATCGAAAACACCACTAAAAAAGAGGGCAACCACCGATAACCAAAACCAACTTGATAAGCCAAAAAGAATGATGCACAACCCAAATCCTGCAATTGCTCCTAATAATTTTAATCCTGCATTTTTATTTAATGGAAAATAAGCTACTGCAATAAGGGTAATGAAAGAACCTATTGCAGGAGAAGCTCTCAACATTCCAAAGCCTTGCGAACCTACATGTAAAATATCCTGAGCAAAAATAGGTAACAAGGCTATTGCCCCTCCAAAAAGAACGGCAACCATATCTAATGTAATGGCTCCTAAAATTACTTTAGTACTAAAAACAAATTTCAATCCTTCTTTTAAACTCTTAAAAATAGGTTCTCCGATGTTGGGGTTTAGTATGGGTTTGGGTTTTATGAAATATAAAAATAACATTGATAATGCTGCAAACCCGAAAATGATAAACATAGAACCATGTACTCCAAACCATACAATAGCAAAACCAGCCAATGCAGGGCCTAAAACAGATGCTATTTGCCATACAGAACTGCTCCAAGTAGCAGCATTGGCATAAGCTTTTTTAGGAATAAGTAAAGAAAACATAGAAAATATGGTTGGACTAATAAACGAACGCACAATTCCTCCAAAAAATACTAACCCGTAAGTTGCCCAAACAATGTGTTGGGTAGAATAACCTTCAATTACTTTCGGTAAAGTGATAACAAACAAACCAAAACTAATTAGCATAAAACCTGAAATACAGAGCGTCAAGAGTTTTCGTTTTTCTTTTTGATCAACAATATGTCCGGCAAATAGTGCAAAAGATATGGCAGGAATGATTTCCATAAGTCCGATAATTCCTAGAGCTAATGGGTCTTTTGTTAATGAATAGACTTGCCATTCAATTACCACAAACTGCATTGTCCAAGCAAAAACTAAGGCAAAACGTAAGAATAAGAATAAATTAAATTCTTTATATCGGAGTGCTTCGTAGGGATCTTTTGTCATTTAAAAGAAAACTTTGGGCAAAGTTAACTTAAAAACTAAACACACGTGAAATGTTGAAGCCTAATTTATATTCGCCTTTATCCCAAGCGGAGTTGGTGTAAGGTAAAAAGTCATTTTCAATAATTCCGGCAGAATTGGTAACATTAATATGAAAAACATGTCCTCCCGTTTCAATCTCTATACCAACACCTAAAGCATCATAATAATTATTTCTACTATCTCTAAATTCGGAAAAAGGTAAAAAATAATCGACTACAAATGCGGTTCTTTTGCTGATTTTAAACCTACCAGCAAAACCTAATGCAAATAAATCATTTTCATCGGTCGAACCATTTTCTGGATGAACATTTCGTTTGTCTACAAAGTTTCTGTGTACTAAAGTAGGTAAAATTTCCAATGAAATAGCATTGCTTAATTTACTCGCAATAATAAGTTGATGAACATAAGATAATCTATTTACAAATTTATCTTCTGGGATTTTTGCTACTGCAGCAACTGCTATATTTGCATAATATGCTGCTGAGATAGGCATTCCTCCTGTTTTTTGGTCTAAAAACCGATATTTTATATTCCCATCAATGTGTTCTTGTGTTTTACTTCTTCCTACTCCAATGCTAATTCTATCGGTCAATCCATAATCAAAAGAAAAACGAATGTTAGTAGCATTGTCTAATCCCCACAAAGAATGATGTCCTTCGGCTTTTCCTATAAGCATATCTCCAAATCGGTGGGTAATATTAAATTCTAAGGTTTTCTTTTTGGTAGTTTCTATGGTATTAGCATTAATAAGTTTTTTGCCTTTAAAAGTAGCGGTTACTTTTTCTGAAGTAGTTTCTTGTGCTACTTCTTCCTCTAACATATTCAATAAATCATCCTGAGCAAAAGAAACCAACGAACATAGTAATATAAAAGAGAGAAAAATGGATTTTATCATAAAATTATTTTTTTGCAAAATTAATATTTACAGTAACTTTTACAACTTCTGCAATATTTTTAACTACTACTGAAGGAATTTTAATTTTATGATCTTTCAACGCCACGTCAAACTCTGTAGTCAAATTAATTTTGCCATTGCTAATAGTTAACGTTCCTTTTATTTCTCTTTCAACCGTTACTCCATGTATATCCAGTGCTCCTTTAGCAGTAACTTCATAGGTGCCATCTTTAGTAAAATCTACTTCATCTACTATCTTTCCTTTAAACACAGAAACTTTATACTTATGGCTTTCCATATAATTTTCATTAAAATGTTCTTCCATTAAAGGTTTCTCGAATTTAAAGCCTACATTGGTAACTATAAAAGCAACTTCAGCATTTTTAGCATTAATTAGTGCTTTTACATCTTTGTTAATGGCACTTATATTTTCTACAGGAGCTTCAGAAAAAAATGAAATTTCTCCATCAGTAGCTTTATATAAGTCTTGAGCTGATAAACTTATAGAGCTAATTAATAAACATATTATAATTGTAATGGTTCTCATAGTTTAATTTATTGAACGGTTATTGTACCTGCCATACCGGGAGCATGTACATCACATTGGTAATTATAGTTTCCTAATACGGTAAACACAAAAGTATATGTCCACGGGCCATTTGCAATAGTATTGCCAAAACTTGCAGGATTAGTTGGAAAAGTAGCCTGGGTTCCATTTATATTATGAAACCCTGAGATGTTGTCAAAAACAACAGTGTCGCCAACACTAATAGTCAAGCTAGAAGGGGTGAAAACCATCCCTGAAGCAGTAACTGTATATTTTTGATATGTTGCGTTTGGATTGATGGGAGCAGGAATTTCTTCCACTTCATCAAAACTATTGTAAGCACATCCTGAAAATAGAATAATGATAACTAAAAAAATAGAAAGTTGCTTCATTTTTATTGAATGATTAGTTTTTCTATCAATTTGGCATCTCCTAATTCAATAGTTAGAAAATAAATTCCTTTAGGTAAAGCTTTTACATCAAATCTGTTAGTTTGGTTAGCAGTTTCTGAGTAAGTTTTAACTAATTGTCCCGTAATATTAACAAGTGAAACTGATTTTATAACTTTTTTTGTGTCTATAGAAAAATAATTTGCTGCGGGGTTAGGATAAATGTTAATTTCAGCTTCTTTCTGTAGTTCTGCTACTGAAGTAGCTGGCTGAACAGAAATTGCACCTGACATATTAACTCCATGAACATCACACATATATGCATAGTTTCCGGCTACAGTAAATACAAAAGTATAATTCCATGGTGCACTTGCAGGTGAATTCCCAAAGCTAGCAGGATTAGTTGGAAAAGTAGCTTGTGTACCATTTACGTTATGGAATCCTGAAACATTGTCAAAAACAACAGTATCCCCCTGATTAATAGTTAAACTATTTGGAGTAAAAGCCATTCCGGATGCCGTAATAGTATGTTTAGTTTGCGCATTAACAAAAGTAATCGCTAGTAAAGAAAAAGATAATAAAAATATTTTCATAACAATAATTTTTTAGGTTTTTAATACAATTTTATTCTACAAATATAATGATGAAAATCATATTTTGTTATAAAAAAATTATTTTTTAACCTTTAAGTATCTATTACATAGATTCATTTACTCTTTAGCTCCTTTGTTTAGCCATAATTGAAGGGTGTCTCTTTCTCTCTGAGTTAATACTCCATTATTAGAATTCGAGGGAGGCATCGTTTCTTGGATTAATGCCCTTGTATGTATTCTGCTAATTTGATTTTTAACTTCATTATAGTTGGTCAAATAAGGAAGATGAACAAGTTGGGTGGCTGTCGGAGAATGGCAATTATTACATTTGTTATCAATAATTTTTTTTGTATGTTGTGTGTAAGTTAAAGTTGGTTGTGGGAGTTCATTATTATTATAATAACAAGAATAAAATAGGGTCAAAATAATAGTTACACCGAATAATTTTCTCATCCCTTTTTTAATTACGCTATTCAAAAGTAATTAATTATTTTTCTAAAAAACACATCGTTTGTTCTATATTACTTTTTCTTTATTTTCTTAAATGAAGAAACTTATAAAAATTTATATTATTTTTATTTTTTTAATTCTAAAATTCATATTATGAGAAAAATAATACTAATTGTTATTTCTTTACTTATTTTAACCGTTGGATGTGATAATGATAAAAGAAATGAACCAATCAACCCTGCTTTTATTGCTTATATAGCTGGATTTACCTCAGGTATCATTTCCAATCAATCTACCATAAAAATTAGTTTAGCTGAGCCTTCTGTTCACGCTCAATATGATAAAGTTATTGATGAAGATTTATTTGATTTTAGTCCTGAAATTGAAGGTGAAGCCTATTGGTTAGATGAAACTACTATTGAATTTAGACCAAAAGTTCAGCTCCCTTCCAACACTTACTTTAAAGCAGAATTTTATCTTTCAGAGATTGTAGAAGTTGAAAAAGATTTAGCAACTTTTTATTTTGATTTTGAGACTTATAAACAAGGTATTAACTTACAATTTTCTGGAGTTAAGGCCTATGATAATAATTCACTAAAATGGCAGCAAATTACCTACGAACTTACTACTGCCGATTTTGCTAATGCTGAGAATTTAGAAAAAACAATTTCTGCAACTCAAAATGGAAAAAAATTAACCATTTCCTGGAATCATGGTATTGGAGAACGACTACATACTTTCTCTATCGACAGTATTAATAGAACAGAAAAAAGAGGCGAAGTGGTTTTAGAATGGAATGGAGAAGCAATTGAATCGGAAGAAAAAGGGGAGCAAAATATTGAAATTCCACCTTTAGGAGAATTTAAAGTGATGGATTTAAAAGTTATTCAACAACCGGAACAAACCATTGTTATTTATTTTTCTGACCCTATTAGTACTACTCAAGACCTTAACGGATTAGTGTATTTGCAATCGGGAGAAGCCTTGCGTTTAGCTGTTGATGAAAATACCTTAAATGCCTATCCTGAAAAAAGATTAATGGGTACGTCAAAAATTATTATCGATAAAACAGTAAAAAATTCCATTGACTATCCCCTAATTGAAGGGTTTGAAAAAAGCATTTCTTTTACTAGCATGAAACCTAATGTTGAACTAATTGGCGAAGGGGTAATATTGCCAAGCACCAATGGACTAATTTTCCCATTTAAAGCAGTGAATTTAAGTGCGGTAGATGTAAAAATCATCAAAATATTTGAGAATAATGTAGCTCAATTCCTTCAAGTAAACCAAATTAACGGAAACAGAGAAATGAAACGAGTGGGTAGGATTGTACACCAATCGGAAATGAAATTAAATGCTACTAAAGCTGTAGATTATGGAAATTGGAATACTTTTTCTATTGATTTATCCTCCTTAATTAATGCTGAACCGGGAGCTATTTACAGAGTAGAGCTTTCTTTTCGTAAAAAACATTCCCTTTATCCTTGCGAAAATACCGCTGATGAACTTGAAGAAATTGATTTAGAAGATGAGCGTGAATCATTAAGTTATGATCAACCAAGTGATTACTATTATTATGACGATGATTATTACTATTATGATGATGATTATAATTGGAATGAAAGAGATAACCCTTGCAGCAAATCTTATTACTCTAGAAATAACCGAAAAGTAGCCAAAAATGTATTTGCCTCAGACTTAGGAATTATTGCCAAAGGTGGCAACGGTAAAACCCTTACAGTTGCGGTAACAGATATTAAAACTACGCAGCCACTTTCTAATGTTAGTATAGAAATTTTCAATTTCCAAAACCAATTAATGAAAAAAGCTACCACTAACAGTGATGGTTTGGTGGACATTGATTTAAACAAAAAACCTTTCTTGTTAGTTGCTAAACAAGACAAGCAGGTTGGTTATTTACGTTTGGATGATGGTTCTGCACTATCAGTAAGTATGTTTGATGTAGGCGGAGCAACGGTTAAAAAAGGAGTGAAAGGATATATTTACGGAGAAAGAGGTGTTTGGCGTCCGGGCGATTCTCTTTTTGTATCTTTTATTTTAGAAGATAAATTAGGGGTGCTGCCGGTAAACCATCCAGTGGTAATGGAGCTTTATACTCCAGAAAACCAACTCTATTCACGCAAAATTAAGACAACAGGCGAAAATGGTTTTTATGATTTTAGAACTAAAACCGATGATGATGCTCCCACAGGAAATTGGTTGGCAAAAATTAAAGTAGGTGGCTCTTCATTTTCCAAAACCTTAAAAATTGAAACTATAAAACCTAATAGACTAAAAATAAATCTCGATTTTAAGACACAAGTCCTTAAAGATAATCAACCTATGACTGGTGATATGGAAGTAAAATGGTTGCATGGAGCCATTGCCGGAAATATTAAAACAGATGTAGAACTGATTTTAACGCAATCTAAAACAACTTTTAAAGATTACCCGGATTATGTTTTTGATAATCCCGCTAAAAGTTTTGATTCAGAAGAAAATATGATTTTTGACGGTAAACTAAATAGCGAAGGAAAAGCTACCATTTACCCTAAAATTAATGTAAAAAAAGAGGTGGCTCCGGGGATGTTAAAAGCCAATTTTAAAATTAGAGCGTTTGAAAATGGTGGTGAGTTTAGCGTAGACAGACAAGCGATAGATTATTCTCCATATAGAGGTTATGTAGGAGTTAAAGTTCCCGAAGGTAAAGGTTGGAATGGAGCCTTGTTTTCAGATCAATCTAACTTAATTCCTATAGTTACGGTTGATGAAGATGGCAAGCCTGTCAGCCGTCAGAAAGTAAAAATTGAAATTTATGATGTGTATTGGAGTTGGTGGTGGGAACGCTCAGATAATTATGATTTAGCAAGGTATGTTGCCAATCGTTCTAAAAATTTAATCAAAGAAGAGTACATCAATACCACTAATGGAAAAGCCATTTTTGATATGAAATTTGATAGAGATTATTGGGGAAGAAAATTGATAATTGTTACCGATCCTGTTACCGGACATAGTACCGGACAAACTTTTTATATGTCTTATTCCGGTTGGTGGGACAGCAATTCAGGAGATAATCCGGGTGGTGCCGAAATGCTTTCTTTTAGTTGTGATAAAAAAGTGTACCAAGTAGGTGATGAAGTAAAAATTGAATTACCTAATGCAAAAACAGGAAGAGCATTGCTAAGTGTAGAGTCAGGATCATCTGTTATTGAGAAAAAATGGGTAGATGTTTCTGCAGATAACAACACTTTTACGTTTAAAGCTACTGCCGATATGGCTCCTAACGTTTATGTAAATGTAACGTTGATTCAACCACATAACCAAGTGGAAAATGACTTGCCTATACGTTTGTATGGCATTCAGTCTATTGCTGTGGAGGATAAAGCCACACATCTTAATCCTGTTATTAAAATGCCGGAAGAATTAGCCCCTGAAAGTGATTTTAAAGTAACGGTAAGTGAACAAGAAGGTAAAAAAATGACTTACACCATTGCTATTGTGGATGATGGGTTGTTGGACTTAACCCGATTTAAAACGCCTAATCCATGGGAAACATTTTATGCTCGAGAAGCCTTAGGTGTTAAAACTTGGGATATGTACAAGTATGTGATGAATGCTTTTTCGGGAGAAATGGCAGGGTTACTAGCTTTAGGTGGGGATGATTACATTAATGCCAAAGGTGGTCCGAAAGCCAATAGGTTTAAACCTGTGGTAATTTATGCAGGACCTTTTACTATCGAAAAAGGAAGTTCAAAAACACATACGTTTAAAATGCCTAATTATGTTGGTTCGGTAAGGACAATGGTAGTAACAGGTAATCAAGGAGCTTATGGATCAGCAGAAAAAACCACTCCGGTAAAAAAGCCTTTAATGGTATTGGCTACCTTGCCTCGAACATTAAGTCCTAATGAAGAAGTGAAATTGCCTGTAACTGTTTTTGCCATGGACAAAAAAGTAAAAAAAGTTTCCGTAAAAATAGAAACAAACAGTTTACTTAAAATTACAGGAAGTAAAACACAAGAACTTACTTTCTCACGCGAAGGTGATGAAGTGGTAAATTTTGATTTAAAAGTTGCTGAAGCCTTAGGTGTTGGAAAAGTAAAAGTTACCGCTAAAAGTGGTAATGAAATCGCTACTTACGATTTTGAAATTAATGTTAAGCCGGCAAACCCTGAAATTACTTCGGTAATTAATGCCATGGTAGAACCCGGAAAAACTTGGGAATCTACTTATATGCCTATAGGAATGAGAGGAACAAATAAAGGGACTATTGAAGTTTCAAAAATTCCTCCAATTAATTTAGAAAAGCGTTTGCAATATTTAATCCGATATCCTCATGGATGTTTGGAGCAAACCACATCGGGCGTTTTTCCTCAATTGTATTTAAGCAGTTTATTGGATTTAGACCAAAAACAAAAAGCCGAAATTGAATTTAACATCCGAGAAGGAATTAATAAAATAAAGAAATTCCAATTGTCTGATGGTGGATTAAGTTATTGGCAAGGAAATACCAATACCAACGACTGGGGAAGTAGTTATGCCGGACACTTTATGTTAGAAGCTCAAGCAAAGGGTTATAGTTTGCCGACAGGATTTTTATCTAATTGGATTAAATATCAAACCAAATTGGCAAATGCTTGGCAGTCTCGCGGTGTCAATAAAAACAACTATTACTACTATGGTCAAAACGATGAATTAATGCAAGCCTATCGTTTATATACATTAGCCTTAGCCAAAAAGCCTGCATTAGGAGCTATGAATAGAATGAAAGAGATGAAGCAATTATCAGTTTCGGCTAAATGGCGTTTGGCGGCTGCTTATGAACTAGCAGGAAAATCAAGCGTAGCTAAAAAATTAATTGAAAACATTTCAACTACGGTTGAATCGTATAAAGAATTAAGTTATACGTATGGAAGTTCAGAACGTGACCAAGCCATGATTTTGGAAACGTTAACCTTAATGGGAGAAAAAACTACAGGACAAAAAGTACTGAAAGACCTTGCTAAACAATTAGGTTCAGAAAGATGGTTTAGTACACAAACCACTGCTTATAGTTTAATGGCTATTGCTAAATTTGTTGGGGTTACAGGAACACCTTCTGAGCTGAATTTCGATATTTACAACAATAACGACAAAGCAAAAAATGTAAAAACTACTGCAAGTATTGCTCAGGATAAACTCGCTGTAAAAGCCGGAAAAGAAGAGAGCATTAAGATTAAAAACAACACCAACCAAACTTTGTTTATTAGTCTTACTTTAAAAGGAATTCCATTGGAAGGAGATAATAGTTCTGCTGAAAATGACCTGAAAATGAATGTGAAATACCTCGACATGAATGAAAATGAAATAAGTGTTGACCAATTGAAACAAGGTATGGACTTTATTGCAGAGGTTACTTTCCAACATCCGGGAATAAGAACCCATTACAGAGAAATGGCATTGCATCAAATTTTTCCATCGGGTTGGGAAATTAGAAATACCCGTATGGATTTAGTAGAGACCAATAAAATTGCTGATGTTCCCACTTATCAAGATATTCGTGATGACAGAGTTTACCTATATTTTGATATTGATAAAAACAAAACCAAACGATTTAGGGTGTTGCTAAATGCTTCGTATTTGGGTAAGTTTTATTTACCGACAGTTTATTGTGAAGCCATGTACGACAATGAAATCAATGCCAAAAAAGGTGGTAAATGGGTGGAAGTAGTGCAGTAAAGATGTATAATTACATTAAAAAAATTATTTTAAAGCATAAAAAGTTAGTAATCATAAGCATTGTTCTATTAACTTTTTATGCTTTTCTCCTTCCCAAGCAATTATTTAAACAACCTACCAGTACTATTCTTGAAGATGCCAATGGTAATTTGTTAGCTGCTAGTATTGCAACGGATGGTCAATGGCGATTTCCCGAAAATTCTGTTGTTCCTGAAAAATTTAAACAGTGCATTATTCATTTCGAAGATGAATATTTTGAATATCACCCAGGAGTAAATCCTGTTTCTGTACTAAGAGCATTGTGGCAAAATATTACCTCAGGAAAGATAAAAAGTGGAGGGAGTACTATTACGATGCAGGTAATTCGTTTATCTCGCCAACAACCTCGAACCATTTTGGAAAAGAGTTATGAAATGATTTTGGCAACAAGGCTAGAAATCTCTAAAAGCAAAAAAGAAATCTTGACACTTTATACGTCTCACGCTCCTTTTGGCGGAAATGTAGTAGGGTTAGATGCAGCTGCGTGGCGTTATTATGGACGTTCACCTGATAAATTATCATGGGGAGAAACAGCTACATTGGCAGTATTACCTAATGCGCCTGCATTAATTTATCCCGGGAAAAATCATGAATTACTACTCAAAAAACGTAATCGTTTGTTGGATAAATTACAGCTAAAAGGTATTATAGATGCTGAAACTACTGAATTGGCTAAAGCAGAAGAATTACCAACAAAACCGCATTCGCTTCCTCAAATTACACCCCATTTACTCACCCGATTAATTAAAGAAGGACATCAGGGAGAAAACATTCAAACCACTGTCAACTTACACTTACAAGAACAACTGAATCAAATTGCTTCTAATTATCATCGTTTACTCAGCCAAAATGAAGTACATAATTTGGCTATTTTAGTTACAGAAGTAAACAGTGGAAAAGTATTGGCGTATGTCGGAAATTCCGATTGTAAGCATGAAGAGTCGGGTGTTAAGGTAGATATTATTACTGCTCCTCGTAGTTCTGGAAGTATTTTAAAACCTTTTTTGTATGGAGCGTTGTTTAATGAAGGCGAATTATTAGCTGATGCATTGGTGCCTGATGTTCCCACAAGAATTTCGGGTTACGCACCACAAAATTTTGATAGAACTTATGATGGTGCTGTACCTGCAAGTAATGCGCTAACACGCTCGTTAAATATTCCGGCAGTAAAATTATTACGTAGCTATGGGTTAGAAAAATTCTATGACAACGTACAAAAATTAGGCTTTACCACTATAAAAAAACCGGTAAATCACTATGGATTGTCTATTATTTTAGGAGGAGCAGAAACCAATTTGTGGGAGTTAAATGGCGTTTATTCCAGTTGGTCGAGGGTATTAAACAATTTTAGAAAATATGATTATCAGTATAATACCAACGATTATCGTATGCCTTATTTTATAGCAAATGATAGTGTACTGTCTCAAAAAGAGGAGTTGAAACAATATTATTTATATGATGTTTCCAGCATTTGGCAAACTTATGAGATATTAGCAAATGTTCATCGTCCGAGAGAGGAAAAAGGCTGGGAACATTTTACTTCTTCTAAAAAAGTAGCTTGGAAAACAGGTACCAGCTTTGGACATAGAGATGCTTGGGCGGTAGGAACTACTCCGGAATATACCGTAAGCGTTTGGGTAGGAAATGCTGATGGAGAAGGTCGTCCGGGGTTAACAGGTACATTGGTTGCTGCGCCCATCTTATTTGAAGTATTTAAAAAATTACCGCAAACAACTTGGTTTGAACCTCCATATAACAACTTATCTCAGTTGGCGGTATGTTCCAAAAGTGGCTATCTGTATGGAAATAATTGTGAAAAAGCAGATACCATTTGGGCTCCAAATTCAGGTATAAAATCTAAGGTTTGTCCTTACCACAAATTGGTTTATTTAGATAAAAGTAAGCAATTTCGTGTGAATGATGAATGTTATTCAGTAACTGATATGCAAATTAAAAAATGGATGGTATTGCCTCCTATTATGGAGTTGTTTTATAAGACAAAAAATCCAAATTACAAATCACTTCCGCCATTATTAAATAATTGCTATGAAAACACTACTGTAAAAATGGGCATCATTTACCCCGAAAATCTTACTGCTGTTTTTATCCCTAAATTATTAGATGGTACAAGAGGTAAAGTAATTTTTGAAGTAGCTCATGCCAATCCTAATGCTACCATTTTTTGGCATATTGATGATGTATTTATTGCTCAAACTACAGGAGAACATAAAATTGATATTCAATTAGCGTCCGGAGAACATTTGTTAACACTTGTTGATGAATACGGTAGTGAACTTATCCGAAAATTCAATGTGTTGAAGAAAAGGTAATATATCATTTTTTTTAAACTAAAAACAATTATGATTTTTAACATAATAATTCTTTTTAGTTTAATTATTTTTGGGCTTCAATTTTAATTAAACTAAAAATGGCAGACGATAGATTTCAAGCTCCTGATTATTATAATTTAGATGAGCTTTTAACGGAAGAACACAAATTGATTAGGGATACGGTAAGAGCATGGATAAAAAAAGATGTTTCTCCAATTATTGAAGAATATGCTCAAAAAGCAGAATTCCCAAAACAAATTATTCCGGGATTAGCAGAAGTTGGTGGTTTCGGACCTTATATTCCAGAAGAATATGGTGGGCCTGGCTTAGACCAAATTGCTTACGGATTAATTATGCAAGAATTAGAAAGATGCGATTCAGGAGTTCGTTCTACTTCATCTGTACAAAGTTCATTGGTTATGTATCCTATTTGGAAATACGGCAATGAAGAACAAAAAATGCGTTTTTTACCCAAATTGGCTACAGGAGAATTTATGGGATGTTTTGGATTAACTGAGCCTGACCATGGTTCAAATCCGGGTGGAATGGTGACCAATTTTAAAGATATGGGCGACCATTATTTATTAAATGGAGCTAAAATGTGGATTACCAATGCTCCTATTGCTGATGTAGCAGTAGTTTGGGCGAAAAGCGAAGAAGGTAGAATTCACGGATTATTGGTAGAAAGAGGAATGGAAGGCTTTACTACTCCCGAAACACATGATAAATGGTCGTTGAGAGCATCTATTACCGGAGAGTTAGTTTTTGATAATGTAAAAGTCCCTAAAGAAAATTTATTACCTAATAAATCCGGATTAGGAGCACCTCTTGGTTGTTTAGATTCAGCTCGTTATGGTATTGCTTGGGGAGCTATAGGTGCAGCAATGGATTGTTATGATTCAGCACTTCGTTATTCTAAAGAGCGTGAGCAATTTGGAGTGCCTATTGCTTCTTTTCAGTTGACACAAAAGAAATTAGCTGAAATGCTTACTGAAATTACTAAAGCACAGTTATTAACTTGGCGTTTGGGCGTGTTACGAAATGAAGGTAAAGCTACTTCAGCACAAATTTCTATGGCGAAACGTAACAATGTGGATATGGCACTTAAAATTGCCAGAGAAGCTCGTCAAATACATGGAGCAATGGGTATTACTAGTGAGTATTCTATTATGCGACACATGGCTAACTTGGAGTCGGTAATTACTTACGAAGGCACTCATGATATTCACTTGTTAATTACAGGTATGGATATTACCGGAATTAGTGCTTTTAAGAATGATGGTACTCAGTTTAGTTAATTATAATTCATAACTACTTACATAACCCGATCAAGTTTTTGGTCGGGTTTTTTGTTGTATATTTAAAAAGAAATATATTCCTCAGGGTTTAGCGGAATACCATTGTACCACAATTCAAAATGTAAGTGAGGACCTGACGAAAATTCTCCGGTATTTCCAATAATGGCAATAATTTCTCCGGCACTTACCCTGTCGCCAACTTTTTTATGTAAAATAGAATTGTGTTTGTAAACTGAAATTAAATTGTTTTCGTGTTGTAACTGAATAACATATCCTGATTCATTAGTCCACTCGGCAAAAATTACGGTTCCTTCTAGGGTAGCTTTTATAGGTTCATTTTTAGGTGCCACAATATCAGTTCCCAAATGTTTATTGGTAGATTTCATGTTAAATGAATTGGTAATGGTACCTTTTAGCGGACTATAAAAAATAAAACTGCTTATGGTAGATGGATTTTTATTTGCCGAAGCAAAAAGGTTATATTTTTCCTCGGTTTCTACCATGGTTCTTAAAATAGAATCTTCCTGACTCCTAAGATTGGTAATACTTTTATAATCTAAACTAGAATCTATATGTGTTTCCTGATTAAAATCTATAGGATTACCCTGAATAATGTTTTTAATGTTATCAATATACAACTGTTTTTCTGCCAAAACAACTTCCATAGAATCTACTTTAAGCGCATTTTGAAGTCCTGTTTTTCTAACATTTACATTGGCATAACCCGGAATAAACTCTCTAATTGGAGTAAAAGCAATTAGCAAAGTAACGGCAGTAATTAAAAAAATGATAGAAACGCCAACAATAGAAAACACATTAAGTCTGGATAGACGAAGTGAAACTTTTTCTTCAAAAGTATCATCGTTCAGAATTACCAAACGGTACTTATGCTTCAGTTTTTGAAACTTCTTTTTCTTTGGGCGACTCATTTATTTTATTCTTCTAATGAAAATATTTTGACAAATGTAGGTAAAAACTAAAAAAGCCATTACTCAAACCTTAGATAAAACAAAAATGTTAGCTTTTTTTAACAGCAGCAATTTACTTAAATCTTGTGTTATTAAATTAACTTAAAAATCATCACTTAAAATTTAATTAGCTAAATTTGTCGGTTCAACTAAGTCAATATGACAGAAAACCAAAGAAATTTTTATTTTGGTAATCATTTTGACAACCAATAGAAAAATAAAAACATATAATGTCAGCAGAAGGATTATTAGGTAAAGTACTAAAAACATTTTTAGGAAGTAAAAAAGATAGAGATATAAAAGAATTATCTCCAATTATAGATAAAGTTGCAGCTGTTTACCCTCAGCTAAGTTCATTAAGCAATGATGAATTAAGAGCAAAAACAACTTATTTCAAAGAAAAAATTAAAGAGAAAACCAGTACGCTGGAAAATCAAATTGAAGAATTAAAGCAAAAAATTGAGACGGATGCATCACTAAGCATTAGCGAAAAAGAAAAAATTTATGCTGAAATTGATGAATTAGACAAGCAAGTGCTTACTCAAATTGAAGAAGCCTTATTGGAAATTCAACCCGAAGTTTTTGCAGTAATGAAAGAAACTGCCAGAAGATTCTCTCAAAATGAAACCATAGAAGTTACTGCTTCTCAAATGGACAGAGATATTGCTGCCATTAAAGATAATGTAGAAATTAATGGTGACAAAGCTACTTATTACAACTCCTGGTTAGCTGCCGGTTCCGAAATTGTTTGGGACATGGTACATTATGATGTTCAGTTGATTGGGGGTTCTGTATTGCATCAGGGAAAAATTGCTGAAATGATGACAGGTGAGGGGAAAACCTTGGTAGGAACATTGCCTGTTTACTTAAATGCATTAGCAGGAAGAGGTGTCCATTTAGTAACTGTTAACGATTACTTGGCAAAAAGAGATAGCGAGTGGATGGCTCCTTTGTTTGAGTTCCATGGGTTAACGGTTGATTGTATTGACAAGCACCAGCCCAATTCTCCAGAAAGAAGAAAAGCCTATTTGGCAGACATTACTTACGGAACAAATAATGAGTTCGGTTTTGATTACCTTAGAGATAACATGGCTCGTTCTCCGGAAGATTTAGTACAGAGAAAACATCATTATGCTATTGTGGATGAGGTAGATTCTGTATTAATTGATGATGCAAGAACGCCATTAATTATTTCCGGTCCAACGCCAAAAGGCGACAAGCATGAATTTTATGAATTGAAACCAAGAGTAGAAAAGTTGATGGCTGCACAAAAAGCATTTGTTAACACAGCTTTAACTCAAGCCAAAAAACTACTTGCTCCTGCTATCAATAATGAAAAATTAAGCAAAGAAGCTTTAGAAGAAGGTGGCTTAGCGTTGCTTAGAGCTCACAGAGGCTTACCAAAAAACAAAGCGTTAATTAAGTTTTTAAGTGAGCATGGAATAAAAGCTATCCTACAAAAAACAGAAAATTTTTATATGCAAGACCAAAACAAGGAAATGCATAAAGCTGATGCTGAATTGTTTTTTATTATTGATGAAAAATCTAATTCTGTAGAACTTACTGATAAAGGGATTGATTTAATTACCGGAACAGGTGATGACCCTAATTTCTTTATTTTACCGGACATTGGTTCTGAAGTAGCTAAGTTGGAAAAATCGGTTAGCAACGAAAAAGAAAAACTTGCTGAAAAAGATAAAGTAATTCAAGATTACTCTATAAAAGCAGAAAGAATTCATACCATCAACCAGTTATTAAAAGCGTATGCCATGTTCGAGAATGATGTGGAATATGTGGTGATGGACAACAAAGTAAAAATTGTTGATGAGCAAACAGGTCGTATTATGGATGGAAGACGTTATTCTGACGGTCTTCACCAAGCGATAGAGGCAAAAGAAAATGTAAAAATTGAAGCGGCAACACAAACGTATGCTACGGTTACGCTTCAAAATTATTTTAGAATGTACCACAAACTTTCGGGTATGACGGGTACTGCCGAAACAGAATCTCAAGAATTTTGGGATATTTATAAGTTAGATGTTGTTGTAATTCCAACCAACAGACCTATACAACGAAAAGACAAAGAAGATTTAGTTTATAAAACTACCAGAGAAAAATACAATGCCATTATTGATGAAATAGTGGCTTTGGTAGAAGCAAAAAGACCTGTTTTGGTAGGAACAACTTCTGTTGAAATTTCTGAATTGTTAGGTAGAATGCTTAAAATGAAAGGCATTAAACATAATGTATTAAATGCAAAATTACATCAGCGTGAAGCAGAAATTGTAGCAGAGGCAGGAAAGCCAGGAGCAGTAACTATTGCCACCAATATGGCTGGTAGAGGTACTGATATTAAATTGGGCGAAGGTGTTAAAGAAGTTGGTGGTTTAGCTATTGTTGGTACAGAAAGACACGACTCTAGAAGGGTTGACAGACAGCTTAGAGGTAGAGCGGGACGACAAGGAGACCCGGGTTCTTCTCAGTTTTTTGTTTCATTGGAAGATAATTTAATGCGTTTGTTCAATTCTGAGCGAATCATTAAACTAATGGACAGAATGGGTATTGAAGAGGGCGAAGTAATTCAGCACTCTATGGTAAGTAAATCCATTGAACGAGCTCAAAAGAAAGTAGAAGAAAACAATTTTGGTATTAGAAAAAGATTGCTGGAATATGATGATATTATGAACGCTCAGCGTGAGGTGATTTATACTAAAAGAAGAAAAGCGTTGTTTGGCGAAAGATTGGGTGTTGAAATTTCTAATATGATTTATGATATTGCTGAAGCTTTGGTAGAAGAAAATCAGGAAATGAGGGATTTCGAAAATTTCCAATTAGACTTAATCAGATACTTATCTATTGAGAGTCCTGTTGATGAAAAAACGTTCTTAGAAAGCAAACCGGAAGAACTTACAGAAGATATTCATGAGTTAGCTTACAATCACTATTTAAGAAAATCTGAAGCCTTAGCAGAAACAGCTTTTCCGGTAATTAAAGATGTTTATGAAAACCAAGGAGCAACGTATGAGAATATTTTAGTTCCGATTACTGATGGAATAAAAAGCTTAAATGTTCCTACACCACTTCAAAAAGCGTATGAATCTCAAGGAAAAGAGTTGGTTAAATCTATAGAGAAAGGTGTAATTCTTGCCATTATTGATGATAACTGGAAAGAGCATTTAAGAGAAATGGATGATTTGAAACAATCGGTTCAGAATGCAGTTCATGAGCAAAAAGACCCCTTATTGATTTACAAATTTGAAGCTTTTAAATTGTTCCAATCTATTTTACTAAAAATGAATAAGGAAATTGGTAGTTTCTTAATGAAATGCGGATTACCTAAATCAAAAGATGGAGAGATTAAAGCAAAAGAAGCTACTCCGGCACCAAAATCGGATTTAGATAAATTGGAAACTAGCCGACCAGATAATGCAGGTAATCCGGCACAACCAAATCAACAAGAAAAGCCAAAAGCTCAACCCGTAAGAGTAGAGAAAAAAGTGGGTAGAAATGATTTGTGTCCGTGTGGAAGTGGAAAAAAATACAAACAATGCCACGGAAAATTAGAATAATATCTCTTTTTCTTTTTGGATTTGTTTCTTCAATTTATTCACAAGAAAAAGAAGATCAAAAAAATCTCTTTTTTGAAGGTGAATATGCTGCCGGAAAAATTATTCCCAATTTTTTCGACAATTTCCCGAAGAACACCATGCAAAATACCGTGTCATTTTCTGTAGGAAACTACAGAACAGATACTACCAAATGGGAAAGGTATTATAACTTTCCTGAAGTTGGTTTTAGCTTAAATTTTTCTCATTTTGGCAATAATCAAATTTTCGGACAACAAGTAAGTTTAGGAAAGTTTATAGATTTTAGCGTTTTTAATAAGTCTAAACACAACTATCATCTAAAATTAGGCTTGGGAATGTCTTATTTTAATAAGACTTATCATCCTGTTAATAATCCTGAAAACATTATTGTTAGTGCTCCTTTTACTTGGGATTTTAGAATTGCGTTGAACAGAGAAATTCTTTCGAGAGATAAATTTTCCTTAAAACTTGGGGTGGGATTGGCGCATCAATCTAACAGTCATGTTAATTTACCTAACAAAGGAATGAATTCTTTTTTAATAGGAATTTCAGGACAGTTTTATGAAAACGCTAAAAAAGAAAGACCTTTAGTTAATAATGATTACAATCGTTCTAAAAAGTCTTTTGTCAAATTCCGATACGGATTAGGTTATCATGAACAAAGTGAAAATGAAGGACCGGTACAAGGCATTAACCAACCTGTTCATTCTGCCTCGTTGGGTTATGGATATACGATTAATCATCATTCAAAAGTGAGTGTGGGTTTTACCTATCGGTTTTATCAGCATTATTACAATGATTTATCTGCTAACAGAGGTGAAAAATTGAATGGAGATCCTACTTTACAAGCTTCTAACTTTATTTTATTTGTAAATAATGAATTCCTTATGGGACATGTAGGTTTAGATTTAGAATTGGAATTTAACTTATACAAACCCTATTTTAATTATCACCATCCTTCAAAAGGTGTAATTTCTACTCTGAGACAAATCTTATCTACCCGTAAGGGATTAAATTTCTATGCTAAAAATACCAATACGCTACCAAAAAGCAATTTGTTTTTAGGTGTTTATGTTAATACCAATATGGGGATTGCTGATTTTTTAGAGTTCAGCATAGGGTATAATCATAATTTTTAAGTACTCTTTCTTTACCGTCACTACTAAGTATTGTGTTGGATTTTTGTGTTGGAGTTGAAGTAGTCTTTTGCTTTTTTTGTTCTTCTTCTGTCTACCAACTCAATAGTGTCTTAGCGTCTTTGCCAGAGATTTTGCGACCTTTGCGAAAAACTTTGCTTCTTTGCGGTTAAATACCAGCCTCAAACCTCGAACATCAAACCTTTAAACTCATAAAAAAATATTACTTTTACAGCCATGAACCCATTATACATAAAAGCATTACACATCATATTTGTAGTCACTTGGTTTGCCGGGTTGTTTTACATTGTTCGGTTGTTTATCTACCATGTAGAAGCAGAAAGCAAAGAAGAAAGTGCTAAAGCCATTTTGCAAGAACAATATAAAATCATGAGCAGACGCTTATGGTATGGCATTACTTGGCCATCGGCAATATTAACCGCTTTTTTTGCAGGTTGGTTGCTCTATACCAATTTCGGGTATTATTTGTCGCAACCGTGGATGCATGTTAAACTTACCTTTGTAATGGCATTGTATGTTTACCATTTTATGTGTCATCGTATATTTGTTCAATTGCAACAGAATAAAATTAAGTACTCCTCTTTTAAATTGCGCATTTGGAATGAAGTAGCTACCGTTTTTTTGTTTGCCATTGTGTTTTTGGTTACCCTCAAAGAAGCCATGAGTTGGGTTTGGGGGGTGGTAGGTATTGTGCTTTTTGGCGTTTTGCTGATGTTAGCCATCAGGGCTTACAAAAAAATGAGAGAAAAGTAGGTTGATGTGTGGATTGAAAATTTTCTGTTTATAAAAACTCAAAGTTTTTTTTGTTTCTGTAGCGGTAAATACCTAGATAACAAAACAGTATTGTAATTTATTCGGTTATATATTTTGTGTAATTGTTATTGTTATGTAAGTTTGGAGAAAAATAAAGCACTATTTTATAGTATAATTAGTTGATAAAATTTAAAAACAACTGTATTTCAAATAAATGAAATCAAAGAAAAAAAAGAATTCATTAAATGTAATTTACAATAAAGATTCTAGAACTATTTTAGAGACTATTCCTAGTGATATAAAAATCCAAACTACTATAACTTCTCCGCCTTATTATGATATGAAGGATTATGATTCTGATAATCAAGTTGGATATGGGCAAACTTATGATGATTATTTGAATGATCTACAATCAATTTTTAAAGATATATTTAAAATCACAGAAGATAATGGTACTTTATGGATAATAATAGATACGTTTAAACGTAATAATCAAGTTATCACATTACCCTTTGATCTTTCAAACAAATTAAAAGAGGTTGGTTGGTTGCTTCAAGATGTAATTATTTGGAAAAAGGACAAAACAGTTCCTTGGTCAACAAATGGTTTTATGCAACGAAAGTTTGAGTATATACTATTCTTCTCTAAAACAATAAATTATAAATCAAATAAAGATAATGTCAGAGTTTATGACACTTCTCAATTAAAAAAGTGGTGGATAAAATATCCAGAAAGATATAATCCCAAAGGAAAGGCTTTAGATGAAGTATGGGAATATCCTATTCCAACTCAAGGTTCTTGGGGTGAAGAATACATTCGACATTTCTGCCCATTACCTCAAGATATGGTTGCGACAATGATTCAAATAAGCACGGATGAGAATGATAATATACTAGATCCTTTTGCAGGTAGTGGAACAGTTCTATCACAATCTGCATATATGAAACGTAACTACATTGGATTTGAATTAAATAGTAAATATATTTCTATGTTCGAAGAATATTTAGAAAAGACATTTTCAAAATATAGAAAAGAGTATGATTTATTCTCGCAAAATAAGGATCAAGGAGATTTTGAGAAACAAATTCTTGATTTAAGAGCTCTAAAATTTGCACGTATTTTGGTCACTAATATTGAAAGAAACACAAAGTTTGATAATTTTAAAATTTTTGTTACTCCAAAAGAAACGAGTAAACTTAAGCATAAACTACTTCGCGTTGAATATCAAATTATTGGAAAAATAGATAAGACTATTTTTTTAGATGAAGTAAAAGTGTTAACTAATAAAGCTCCGTTATCTAAATTTGGTATTGAGTCAACATTTAAATTTTTAGGTTCTAAAAAATTTAGTATAAAAAAACATTTTGGATATACAAAGACTAACACATATTCTTTTGTAAAAAATTCTGACCTTTATTCTACGAAAATAAGAGTTGTTAGTGAAATTGGTGTTGATTTAAATGAAAATGATTACTTATAAATTTTTGGTATGGCAAAAAAAGCATCTAAAAAAAAGACAACTAAAAAGAAACTTTCTCTGCAAGAAAAAGCCTTAAGAAAAGAAAAAAGAGATCAAAGAAATGAAATCTCAACTATTCTAAAGAATATTGGATTCCAAAGATTGCCATATATAGATGGAAAGCATTTTGAATATGATAATCGAAAAACAGAAATGGATGATGTTTTCATAAGTGAAAATGTCATTTTACTAGTAGAGTACACTATTGGCGATCCGAAAGATCATTTGTTTGCGAAGAAAATATTTTATGATAAAGTCAATTTTGACAAGCGAAAATTTATAGATTTTTTATTGGAAGAAGAAAAACTAAAAAGTTTTAAAAAATACCACGAGGAAAATATTGAGGGGAAATATTCAAAAAATGAATTAAGATTACAAATTCTATATTGTTCTAAAAAAACTATTTCGGAAGAACATAAAAATGCAGTAGAAAAAGTAATATTTTTTGATTACCACATTGTTCAATACTTTAAAAGCCTAACTAAAGCAATAAAAAAATCCAGCAAGTATGAATTTATGGATTTTATTGAAATTCCATTTGAAGAGTTTGGTCTAAATATTAAAAGTTCATCTTCTAGAACACCACAAACTTTTAAAGGCAATATTTTACCTGAAGAAAAAAGTAAATTTGATGAAGGTTATAAAATTGTTTCTTTTTATATTGATGCAGAATCTCTTCTGAGAAGATCTTATGTTTTGCGACAAAATGGATGGCGAGATATTGAAAATGTTGGTCATTATCAACGTATGCTTGAAACCAGCAAAATTTCAAGCATGAGAAAGTATTTATCTGAAAAACATAGAGTTTTTATTAATAATTTAATTGCAACAATTTCAATTAGTAAAATTAAGCTTTATGATAAGAATGATAATCATTTAAACATAGATAAAAATGGTCAGTTCACAGGAGCCAACTCAACAGAAATATCTCCGACAAGAATTGAAATTGATGATTCTTGTAATATTATTGGTTTAATAGATGGTCAGCATAGAACATATGCTTATCACGAAGGGGATGATCAATTTGAAAAGAAAATTGCAGAACTAAGAAAAGTTCAAAATTTGCTTGTTACAGGAATATTATTCCCTGAAAATGAAACAGAAAGTCAAAGGCTAAAATTTGAGGCAAATCTTTTTTTAGAAATTAATTCAAATCAGAAAAATGTTCCATCACAAATTCGACAAGAAATTGAACTAATGATTAGCCCATTTTCTACTGTTGCAATTGGAAAAAGAATATTATTAGGCTTGAATAAAAGCGGACCACTCGGAAATATGATTGAGCAATATTGGTATGAAAAGGGTAAAATAAAAACTGCTTCGATTGTTAGTTTTGGTTTAAAGCCTTTGGTGAAAATTGAAGATGTAAAAGCAAAGGATAGTATGTATGTGGTTTGGAATCATTCTGATAAGCAGAAATTAAAGCAAAAAGACAATAAAGAGTTTGAATTACTTGACGAATATATAAGCTTCTCCATAGAAAAAATTAGAGATTTATTAATTGCACTAAAAATGAACCTTGATAAAGAACAATGGGAAACATATAGTCCAAGTAATCCTAAAGGTCTATTGACAGTAACCTTTGTTAATGGGATGTTGAACGTACTGAGACTATTAATTGAAAACAATAAAGTTTCAACGACAAAGAATTACAGTTCGAAATTAAATAACATTAATAAATTTAATTTTAAACAATATAAATCTAGTCAATATAGAAAAATGGGAGAAGATATTTATAAAAAATATTTTTAATAAAAATAACTAATTCTTTACCCCACCAACACCTTATTTTTATTAATTACTCCATATACTTTACCGTTTAATTTTTTACCGATAAATGGTGAGTTTTTAGATTTAGAAACTATATCGCTAATGGCAAGTTTAGTTTCGCTGTTGGGGCTAAATAAGGTAAGGTTGGCTGCTGTTTTTTCTTTTATTTTAGGAACGCTTAGGTGCAGTAATTGGCGTGGTGCAACGGTTATTTTCTCAATAAAATGGGCTAAGGGCAATTTGTTTTTAATGGCGGTATGAGCAACCGCAAAAGAAGTCTGTAAGTTAATGATGCCAAAAGCTGCGTGGTCGAATTCACATTTTTTGTTTTCAATATTTTCGGGAGTGTGGTCGGAGCAAATAATGTCTATCGTTCCTTCTTTCAGTCCTTTAATCAATTCTTTTTGATCGTCTTTGGTTCTTAGTGGAGGCAACACTTTGTAGTTGCTGTCAAAAGTTTCCAAAGCTGTTTCGTCTAGCAGTAAGTGGTAAGAATTTACATCGGCAGTAACTTTTAATCCTTTAGCCTTAGCTTGTTTTATCAGTTCTACTGATTTTTTTGCAGAAATATTGGTTAAGTGAATCGCTGCATCGCAATATTCAGCTAAATAAATGGCTCTTGCCACTTGCAGCTCTTCGGCTAAAGACGGAATGCCTTTCATTCCCAGTCGAGTGCTTACCACTCCTTCGTTTATTTGTCCGTTGTTAAAAATATTTTTTTCGTTAGGAAATTCCATTATTAACCCGTTGAATGATTTGGTGTAGAGCATGGCTCGGGTAAGCAAACTTGGATTTTCTATGCTTTTTTTATTGTCGGTAAAAACTATTGCACCGGCATTATGCATGTCGTACATTTCGGCAATTTCTTTTCCTTCTGCTTTTTCAGACAAACATCCGGCAGGATAAACATTTACAATAGCATTGGCGGTTTTGTTAATTACATACTCAATTCCGGATTTGCTATCGATAGTTGGATAAGTATCGGGCATGGCAACAACACCTGTAAAGCCACCTAAAGCAGCAGCTTTTAATCCGCTGGTAAAATCTTCTTTGTGTTCATTTCCCGGGTCGCAAAAGTTAGCTCTAAAATCGAACCAACCAATAGAAACGTGCAAATCAGGATAGGAAATTTCCTTGTAGTTCCCTGAATTTTTAATGGATTTAGCTATTTTAACGATAATTCCTTTTTCAATAAGAATGTCCATTTTTTGCCCATTCAAATTTGAGTTGTTGTCAACGATTACTGCCGATTTGATTAGTATGTCCATGTCGTAAGTTTAAAGTTTGAGGTTTGAAGTTTGAAGTTTGAGGTTAATGCAGATTATTCAATAATTCTCATATTTACACATCTTCAAATTCTCACATTTTTATTTCCACAATTTTATCAAAGCAATTTCTGCTGCTAAGAAAATAAGTGCTAAAATAACGCAAATTTTCCAATATTTTTTCCCTGATTCAATTTCGTTTAGTGCCGACTTAAATGAAACTTCGTTAGCGTTAACAATGTTGGCGTTTAGTCCGTACTGTGTTAGTTGGGTGGTTAGCTCACTTTCGGTTAAACAGGCTAAATCAGATTCTTTTCTGTTGTAATTAAAAGCAATACCCATTTCTATGGTTTCGTTGCTAAGCAAATAATTGCCTGCTGTGGTAATTTCGTTGCCAAAGAAAATGGAGGTAGTATTTTGTTCGCTTTTAATTTTTGGAATAATCTCCATGTTGTCATTTTTCAGATGGAAAACATTGTCTTTAACATTGGTGTTGATATTGATGACATTGTTTTCTCCAATAATAAAATAATTTGGATAGGTTGGCTGACTTAAAAAAGCAATGTTGTACAATACCGGAACAAAAAGCGCATGATTGGCAAAGTTGGTAGCGGTTTTGTTTAGGCTCGAAGCACAAAGGTAAACATGTCCTTTATTGATTTTAAAATCGCTAAGAAAAGGGGTGCCGTTATTTAGCGTTAATACATCACTTCTGAAAATGGTATTAAAATCTGCCAACGCATAATGATTTTTAACCAATGGAAGGTTTAGTTTTTCAGCTTCTTTTTTCTCAAAAACATTATTAAAAATAGGATGTTCGTAGTTAATGTCTCTTACTTTTAATGACGAAGTATCGTTGGTTAAATAAGGATTTATCTGAAAAGCATTCGTTAGCAACTGATAGCTTTCTAAATTCATTTCTTCTGCAGGAAAAACTAACAAGCTTCCGCCATTTTCTACAAAAGATTTTAGTGTTTGAACCAATCCGCTATTCAGTTCTTTAAGCTCGTTTAGTACAATTAAATTAGCCGTTTTTATCAGCGAATAATCTAGCTGACCAATGGCTCCCGATATAAAATTAAATAAACTATCAGTTTGATAAAGAGCAGGAATAGCCTTGCTTTCAGCAGCTTGTTTATCGTGTATTTCTAAAACATTTATCTGACTAGCAATTTGATAGGAGAAATGAAAAGCATCATCGGTAACAACAGGATGGTCACGTAATTCTATTTTCCCTTGTTGTATGCCTTGTTGTTTGTTTTGGTAGTTAAAAGCGATGGTAGTTTTATCATTGGCTTTAACGGAAACACTTGTAGGGGTAATTAATTGCTCATTGATAAATAATTTGACAGGAATATTTTCCACGTCTTTTTCGCCTTTATTCACTACAATGGCTTTTAATTCTTCCTGCTGATTAAACAAGTGAGTAGGCGATTCAAACCAACAACTATCAATGTATAAGTTATCCGTTTGATTTCCGGTTATGGGAATTAACAACCAATTAATGGTACTGTCTTGTTCCAAGTCGTTAAAGTTGCTAATGGTTTTTTGGAAATCGGAAAACAGGTAGAAATATTTATTGGCAATATCTGCATTGTTAATGCCTTCTGTAGCTCTGGAATATATGGCAGAAAGGTTTTTAGTTTGCGGAACAATTTCTATTTGCTCAATTTTTTCTATGGCCTGCTCTTGCGAAAGCAAACGATATTCTCCTGAGGCAAAAGCATTGGTATAAACCAAAAACTTATCGGAAGCATTGTAATTATTTATTACTTCAGCAGCGTTAAGTTTAGCTTCATCAAGCAAAGCACCTAGATTTCCTGTGCTTTCCATGCTAAAAGAATTATCTACATAAATGCCTACTACTTTGTTTTTAGGAGAAGTTATTCCGCTGCTGGTGGGGATGTATGGTTGAGCAAAAGCAAATACCAAAAAACTTATTGCTAGAATTCTGCTGATAAGGATTAGTAAGTGTTTTAATTTAGATTTAGATTGGGTTTCTTGCGTTACTTCTTTTAAAAACTGAACGTTGGAGAAGTAAATTTTTTTAAACTTTCGGAAATTAAATAGGTGAATGACAATAGGGATAGCTATTGCAAAAAGGGCATAAAGAAATTCCGGATAAACAAATTTCATTTAAGGGCAAAGATAGAAAAATAAATAGTTATTTGTTATTAGTTATTAGTTATTGGTTTGTCACGATTAACAAATAACCATTAACTTTTTTCAAACCTCAACCTCAAACTTCAAACCTTGAACTTGAAACCTACCTGTACCAACCCGAATACATCACATAGCTTTCGGCAATTCTTTTAATTTCTCCTTCTGAAAGTTCCTTATTCATTTCTTTTACTTTTTTGGCAGGCACTCCGGCATAAATGCAGTTGGCTTCCACCTGTGTTCCTTGAGTAACAACAGCTCCGGCAGCAATAATGGTGTTACTTTCTACCACCACACCATCCATAACAATAGCTCCCATGCCTATTAGTACATTGTCTTTTACAGTACAACCATGCACCAAGGCATTATGTCCGATAGAAACATTATTGCCAATATTAGTAGGGTGTTTTTTATAGGTACAATGAATTACAGCTCCATCTTGTACGTTTACTCTGTTGCCCATGCGGATATAATGCACATCACCTCTAATTACCGCGTTGTACCAAACACTACATTCATTTCCCATTATTACATCACCAATAATAGTTGCGTTCTCTGCGAAAAAACAATCAGTTCCAAATTCAGGAGCTTTGTCGTTTAGTTTTTTTATTAAAGCCATATTTACCGTTTATATATTAAAACCTACCATTTATAGGTTAGTTGATGTAAATCATTGTTTAGTATGTCAAAAATTCCTAAATTGCAAAATGATTTATAAGTAAAATAAATACCTCATACAAAGTTACAATATAAAATTTGCTTTGATACGCAACTTTAAAGGTAAAAAATGAGTCTAAGTGTTACATGTTAATTCTTTTTTCAGATGAAAAAAATATACAGTCTTATAATTTTAGTGGTTATAATTTGTAGCTCAACTATTAAAGCTACTCCTATTACAATAGGAACAGGAACAACTACTAACACTACAACAACTTATCCGGCTGCTTATGGTAATTGGTATTGGGGAGCAAGACATCAGTTTTTAATTTTAGCTTCGGAACTTACTGCAGCAGGAATGACTGCAGGAAATATTAATAGCTTAGCTTTTGATGTAGCTCAACCTCAAGGAGCTCCATTACAAGGATTTACTATTGCATTGAAATTAACTCCCACCAATACTATTACTGCTTTTGAAACAGGCTTAACAACCGTTTACGGGCCACAAGCATATACTGATGTTATAGGCTTAAATAACCATACTTTTGGAACACCCTTTTATTGGGATGGAATCTCTAATTTATTAGTAGAAACTTGTTTTAACAATACTTCATGGACGAATAATGCAGTGATGTATAATTCTACTACTTCGTTTACAAGCTCCATTTGGTATAGAGCAGATAATTCTACAGTCTGTTCATCTACCTTGACAACAAGTGCTGCCGCCCAAAGACCTAATATGGTTTTGGATTGGACAGCAGCCAATATTCCGCCTACAAGTAACTTTTCAGCAAGTACCACATACACTTGTTCGGGAGTGGTTTCTTTTACAGACTTGTCCACACAAAACCCTACCTCTTGGTTGTGGAATTTTGGAGATGGAAATACTTCTACACAGCAAAATCCTACACATACTTATACCTCCGGAGGTACTTTTACGGTAACTTTAATTGCTTGTAATGCTTTTGGTTGTGACACTTTAGCTATGAATAATTTAATAACAGTAAATCTTTCTGGAAGCTCACCAATAGCGGCATCTTGTACACCTAATACATTAACTTACTGTTGTGGTTTTGGAATTACTCAAGTAGATTTTAATACTATAAGTAATGCTTCAACAGATGGTGCAGCAGGATATAGCGATTTTACTTGTTATCAAACTACTGTTTTTGAAGGGGCTTCTTATAACTTATCCATTGGAAGTTCAGCTCAATCCACCCAAAATTATGCAGCGTGGATAGATTTTAATAATGATGGCGTTTTTAATAATACTACAGAACGTGTCTTTACAGCTACATCTCAAATGAACACTTCAGGGAGTGTTGCTATTCCATCCGGAGCAGTTTTAAATACACCTTTAAGAATGAGAATTTCTGCTGATTATGATTTTAGTGCAGCTCCTACACCTTGTGCCAATTTAGATTTTGGTCAGGCTGAAGATTATACGGTTATTATTACACAAAATTTGAATGCTCCAATAGCTGCTTTTAACCCATCACCCAATCCAAGTTGTAGTGGAACAGTTTGTTTTACCGATCAATCTCAAAATGTGCCAACATCATGGATGTGGAATTTTGGTGATAGTAACACTTCTACACAACAAAACCCCTGTCATACTTATGCGGCAGATGGTGTTTATGTAGTAACACTTATTGCTACTAATGCCAATGGAAGTGATACGATTACTCAAACTGTTAACATAACAACATCAAATCAGGTATTGACTGCAAGTTGTACACCTTCTACACTTTCTTATTGCTGTGGTTATGGAATTTTAGATGTTAGCTTTAATACCATTTCTAATTCATCAGCAGATGCTTCAGAAGGATATAAGGATTTTTCTTGTTCTCAACAAACAATGGTAAATGAAGGTTCTTCGTATGTTATAAATATTACTACAGGATCAAGTAATGCTCAAGATACCAAAGCTTGGATAGATTTTAACAATGATGGTGTATTTAATAATACGAATGAATTAGTGCTTACCATAAACAATGCTTTTAATCCAATAGGAAATATTACTATTCCTAGTGGAGCAGTTTTGAATACACCTTTAAGAATGAGAATAACTTCTGATGTAGTTGGAAATGTTCAAAATGCATGTAGCAATTCTAATTTTGGTCAGACAGAAGATTATGGTGTAATTATTCAGCCTAATACATCTCCACCTACAGCTAATTTTACAGCTTCAACTACTGTTACTTGTTCAGATACCATTTATTTTACGGACTTATCAATGAATATACCTACTGGCTGGACTTGGTATTTTGGTGATGGGAATACTTCCATACAACAAAACCCATCACATTATTATGCTAATCCGGGAACTTATACGGTTAGCTTAGTTGTTACCAATGCTTTTGGACAAGATTCAGTAGCAATGGTAAATTATATTACTATAGAGTGTTTTAATACTATGCCAATTAGTGGGTCAATTGTAATAACAGATTGTAACGGTACGCTTTACGATGATGGGGGACCAAGTATGCCCTATTCAAATAATACCAATGGAGTGGTAACCATACAGCCAGCCGGAGCAGCACAAATAACACTAAATTTTGTATCCTTTAATTTTGAAAGTGGGTTTGATTCTTTAATTATTTATGATGGACCAACTACTGCTAGTCCTATCTTGGGAGGCTTTTCAGGAACTACTTTACCGGGAATTATAAGTTCAAGTGGAGGAAGCATTACGATTAGACAAAAATCTGATTTTACACTTGTACGACCAGGTTTTGAATTGGATTGGTTTTGTTCAGTAGTCGGGATAGATGAAAACCTGTTAAACTCAGCTATAAATGTTTATCCAAACCCTGTTTCAGAGAAGCTTAGTGTTGAGGTAAATAATTTTAATATTGACATAAAAGAATTGATATTAGTCAACATAATGGGACAAGCGGTAGATAAAATGTTGCCGCAAACTAATGTTTTTATTTATGAGTTTAATGTTGCTCATCAACCCAAAGGAATTTACTTTATGAATGTTATTTCAGACAAGGGAGTAATAACGAAAAAAATTATAGTTCAATGATAAAAAGAGTTTTAATACTATTCGTTGCCATTATTAGTAGTGGTTGTTTGTTTGCATCTCATTTGGTAGGAGGAAGTTTAGGTTATGAATACATGGGTCAGGTAGGAGCAAATTATAGATATAAAATTATCCTTACCGTATATAATAATTGCGATAATAATTCTCAAATCCCCATACCTGTTGCATCACATAATGTGTCTATCTATCAACAAGATATAGGTGGAAACCCAATGGGTGGTGGAAATAAGAGTCTTTTTCAGACTGTCTCTGTTCCAATTGTAGATTCTAATTTAGTTCAACCTCCCGTTTCTAGTGGTTGTGCAGTAGGTCAAAGTGTTTGTATTTATAAAGCTGTTTATGAAACGTTGGTAGATTTACCTTTAAACTTTAACGGGTATCATTTATATTTTGAAAATTTTGCTAGAAATGCTGCTATTACTAATTTATTAAATCCCGGAGGTACAGCTATGGCTTTTCATGCTTATATAGCCCCTTCGTTAGTAAATAATAGTTCGCCTGTTTTTCAAGATGATCCGGTTCCTTTTTTATGTGTAAATGATACAGTTTCTATATTGAATACTGCTATAGATCCTGATGGAGATCAACTGATTTTTTCTTTTGTAACGCCTTTTCAAGGTGCAGGACAAGCCCCAAGTCCACTTCCATGGACAATTCCTACAGTAAATTATAATGGTGGTTATTCAACAGCTCAACCTTTTGGTGCGGGAGGTTTTTCTTTTATTAACGGAGCTACCGGATTAACACAATATATGTCTCCTACAACAGGTAATTTTGTTGTAGCTGTTGAAATTAGAGAGTATAGAAATGGAAATTTAATAGGAGTGTCAAGAAGAGATTTACAGTTATTGGTGATTACTTGTCCGCCTAACCCAGCTCCAAACCTATCAAATACAGGAGGAAGTGGAGTAACACAATACACCATTAGTGAATGTGATAATTTAACATTTCCTATAACCTTTACAGACCCTAATGGAGATAGTTTAACACTGACTGCTACAGGTCAAATTTTTGACCCCAACTTTATGAATCCTCCTGCAACTATTAATTCACCAGTTACAGGAGCAGCAACAGTAACTTCTAACTTTAGCTGGACTGCTCCTTGTGGTTCCGCTCAAGCATTACCGTATCAATTTTCAGTTTCTGCTACAGATAATGGTTGTCCACCTAAAACGACTAATGAGGTATATCAAATTACTGTGGAACCACCAACACCACCAGATACTATTATTGGTCCTTTAACAGTTTGTCCAAATACAACAGCTTCTTATACTACAAGTCCCATTTCCGGATATACGTTTAATTGGGTGGTAACAGGAGGAACGGTAGCTTCGGGGCAAGGAACAGATTCTATAACGGTTAATTGGGGAAGTTCAGGGACAGGTACAATTACTTTGAATAGCTTAAATGGTTGTGGTTGCCCTTCAGATGTAATAAGTATTAATGTAAACATTTTACCATCTCCTTTTGCTGATGCAGGAAATGATACCACTATTTGTTTAGGAGATAGTGTGCAGTTAGGAGGTAGTCCAACAGGACCAGGTGGTTCTACTATTACATGGTCACCAACAACAGGCTTATCTAATCCAAATATAGCTAACCCTATAGCATTTCCTTCTTCAACTACCACTTATATTGTAACTGTTGATAATGGTATTTGTCCAACAATGGATACGGTTACCGTTTTTGTCGGTTCAGCTTTAATTAATGCCGGAAATGACACAACAATGTGTATTGGAGATTCTGTCCAGCTTAATGCAACAGGAGGTGTGAGTTATTCTTGGTCGCCAACAACAGGTCTTTCTAATCCTAATATAGCTAATCCAATAGCGTTCCCTAACACTACCACTACTTATGTGGTTACTGTTACAGATGCTTTAAGTTGCACAGGAGTTGATTCGGTTACGGTAACAGTTGTTAGTCCACCTGTAATCACCATTACTAATGACACTACCATTTGTGATGGAGCTTGTATTCAACTAAACGCAACAGGCGGTACAAGTTATAGTTGGTCGCCAACAACAGGCTTGTCTAATCCAAACATAGCCAACCCAATTGCTTGTCCAACAGTAAATACGACCTATGTAGTAACAGTTAGCAATGCAGC
>LADZ01000005.1 GCA_000961845.1 Flavobacteriales bacterium BRH_c54 | reverse complement strand
ATTATTTGCAGAAACCATCCCAACATTTATAACATTTGGTAAGTTTATTTTTTTCATACTACCTACAAGTATTAAAACTATTGATTTATCTTTTTCCCAAATTGCACTAAATAATTTTTCAGTAAAAACAGGATCAACCCATGTAGCACTTCCTATATGGGTTATAATGTATTTGTCATGAAGATTGAGTTTATTTTTAACATCATTAATTTCTTTTGAAAAATCTTTTTGAATCTCTTTAAAATCAGAACCATTATAAATTACCTTAAAGGGAAAGGAACCAATATTTTTTGTAACATTCTCTAATGCATTTTTACTAACTATATAGTGAATGTCAACTTTTTTGTATTGGTTTAACCTATAATTTTTTTCATATTCTTGAAGATTGACAGGAAGTTTACTCCAATCTATATCATCTTGAATATCTATCACCTGAGTGAAATTAGCATTGTCAAAAGCAGGAAAAAAATAGCAAGCATCAGAATAAAATACAACATCAGGATTAATTCTATTAATAATTTTTTTTAATGACTTTGAATTATGTTTTCGCATAATTTTTTTGGCGTTAACTTTTCCAATTAATCTTCCAATTATTGCATCAATAAAAACAGAACTTTTTACTCGTTGAAAATCTTCGTTATTATTTTTATATAGTTTATAACTGACAAAAAAAGAACTTAAAAAACATTTAATGGTATTTAACTTTGATTTTTTTCCTCCTAGCCATTCTATAGATCTATAATCGTTCCATGTTAAAAAATACAAATCACTATATTTAGCTAAACCTTTAGCAAAATAATATGATCTGGAAATATTTGCTTTAATATTATCAGCAGGAATGAATAAAATTTTTAGCTTTTTATTTGTCATATTGGGTTAAGATTTCTACAATTTGTTTAGCAGTAGTTCCATTACCATATGGATTTGAAGAAGAACTCATCTTATTATAAAATTCTTTGTTTTCAATAAGTAATTTAGAATAATGAATAATTTTTTCTTTGTCATATCCTACCATAATAGCATTTCCACTTTCAACTACTTCTTTTCGTTCGGTAGTTTCTCTTGTAACTAAAACTGGTTTTCCTAAAGCAGGAGCTTCTTCTTGAATTCCTCCTGAATCTGTAATGATAAAGCTTGATTTATTCATTAACCATATCATTTGTTGGTAAGGAAGAGGAGGAATTAAAACAATATTTTTTTTATCTTTAAGCATAGACTGAACTATCCCTTGTACATTAGGGTTTAAATGAACTGGATACACAATTTGAACATCTTCATGGTTGTCAGTAATTTCAATAAAAGCTTCACATATGTTTTGTAATGGGGTGCCAAAGTTCTCTCTACGATGTCCTGTTACAAGTATGATTTTTTTATCAAAATTTATTTCTTTGAAGGTTTGATAAAAAGTATTTTCTTCTTTAGATACTACATTCAAAGTGAATTTTAAAGCATCAATAACAGTATTTCCAACATTCCAAATTTTATTCTTTGAAATATTTTCCTTGAGTAAATTTTGTTCAGCCTGTTTAGAGGGAACGAAATTGAAGTCTGTAAATGAAGAAATGGATCTTCTGTTAAATTCTTCAGGAAAAGGATGTTCAAAATTATAACTTCTCAAACCCGCTTCTATATGTATTATTTTTACTTTATTATAAAAAGCTGCCACAGCTGAGGAATACACTGTTGTAGTATCCCCTTGTATAATTACATAGTCAAAACTATTATTTTTTAATAAGTTATCTATTTCTAAAAGAATTTTAGCATTTAATTCAGCTAAAGACTGGTTATGAGTCATTAACTTTAAATCAATATCAGGTTCAATATTAAAAAAATGTAGCACTTGGTCAAGCATCTCACGATGCTGACCCGTAACACAAATAGTAGTTTCAAATTGAGATGTATTTTTTTTTAGCTCGTAAATTAATGGAGCAAGTTTTATTGCTTCAGGACGTGTTCCAAATATAATTAAAATTCTTTTCTTAGTCATTTTAAGATAATTTTTCTTCTATAGCTTGTAATAGTTTTTTATAGCTGTTTTGTTTTGCAAAAGTTATTCTTTGTTTAGTTTTTTTAGGTGAATTATAAAATTCTAACTGCGAAGTTACTTCTTTTAATTTTTGCGAAAACTTTTCATTATCATCAATCATTTCTAGTAAATCAGAGTTTTTATAAGTTGAAATAAAGTTTGACACTACCACCTTTCCGGTACTTAGATATTCTAAAATTTTATGACTGTTAGAAACTTCTATGGGAAATTTAATATGGTCATAACACAACAAAAAAACATCAAAAAAAGATAAAATTTCTATTAAAGATTTTTTATCCATAGCTCCTGTAAAGTGAGTGTTTTTAAGTGATTTTAATTTAATAAGTTCAGCATGTTCTATTTTCCCTCCTAAATTTGAATTACTATGAGGACCTATAAAGATAAAATTTAGTGTAGCATTTTCCTCAACTGTTTTGATTAAGTTTTTCCAATCAATAAATTTCATTTGGAGATTGCCAACATATCCCACGTTAGTTTTATCTTTCTTAATAAATGGGGGAGGAGAAGTTAGTTTTGTTTTAGAAAAAAAAGATTCGTCAACGCCATGATTGATAAAATATTTTGGTGTACTTGTTTGAATAGAATCTAATATTTTTTCTGAAACAGAAAGGACAATATTAGCACTATTAGCAATTTTAGGTAAAAATTGTTTAGCTTGTAAAATGTAATCTACTGGATGAAAAATACTATATTTTGCTTTGAATTGTTTCAAATTTTGAAATCTTGATTGCTCAAAACTCCAAACAATATCAGGTTGTTTTATTTTTAATGTTGCTAGAATTTCTTTAATAATTATTTTTGTTTGGATGTCAATTATAAAGCTTGGAAGACGAGTTACTCCAACTACTTTTTTCTTAAGATAAACTAAGTGAAGGGTGGAGGATAAAGTTTTTATGATAACATTTTCAGTTTGATGTTTTTGAGGAATGGTAAATATAAAATAAACATTATTGTTTTTGCTTAACTCTTTAGCATAAAGATGTTTGGAAAGCATGTTGATGCCCCAATCTTGTTGTGAAAGGATAAGAATGGTTTTATTTTCAAATTTAAATCGACTCAAGATTTATTTCTTTTTAATAGTATTATAAATTCCTTTAAAAGGCTTTAATAAAGGATATTTATCAAAAAAAGAATAAGATTCTGTTTCAAAATCTGTATGTTTTCTAATCGGTAGTTTCATTAGTTGGTTAAAACTACTTTCATCTAAATCTAATTTTTTTAAAACAAACTCTTTATCAATAATTAACTGTTCTTTATCATAAATAGGTTGATTTAGTTCTTCTAAAGCTTTTTCTTTTGTAATTTGACCAGAACAAATAAGGGTAGAAAGGTGAGCTTTACGTTTATCTACCTTAAATTTTTCGGGTAAAATATATCCTTGATAAAATCTTGTCCAAACTGATTCGTAGTGCTTACCACCATAATCTTTCCAGTTTAATTCCTTTATTAAAATCTCTTTAACTTTTTCTTTATTATACTCAATATAATTTAATAAAGGAACAGATTCTATTTTCAATGCCATAGAATAATAGCGCTTGTCAAAAGCAGTTAAGAAGGGAAAGGTTTTTAAAGGTATGGTACCAAATTTTTTATGAATATCTTTAATATTCTTAGCATCAGATTTATTAAAAACCCATGCCTTTGGTAAAATAGCTTCAGTCACAATGTTAAATCCACTTAAAAAGTAATTGATTTTATGTTTGGCTGCTAATTTAAACAATGTGGCTCTAATCGCATGGTCGGTAATAGCTTCAATATCAATTACAGATGCTTTTAAATAGGCAATCTGCAAATCACGAAATTCTTCCCAATTAATAACATACGTGTATAAGTCGAAACCTAAAATGGAAACAATATTTTCAATGTTTTTAACGGCTAATTCAGAATTCCAACCATTATCAAAATGTACTATTAGAGGTTTTAATCCTTCTTTTTTTGCTAAATAAGCTAAATAAGAACTGTCAACTCCCCCACTTAAACCTAAAATGCAATCATATGGTTTGTTTTTTCCAGACTCTTTGATAGTATTTATTTTTTGATTAAAAAAAACCTTTCCTTCTTCTCCTTTTTTTACATGTTTTTTTTCTAATTCAAAATATTCATAGTAATAATTACAAATTCCTTTCTCATCAAAAGTGATGTATGGATCAGCAATATTATCCATTACTGTTTTGCTACATTGTTGAAATTTTAAATCACTCATTTTGGTAAGTTGCTAAAAGCTGTTACTTTGTTATTAGGAACAAAAATATAATCACATTTATCTATATCACTATGAACTTCTATTGATTCAATTCTTTCAAAGCTAATAGATTTAGACTTAATTATTCTATAAATACTATAATCAAGTTGAGAAAGTAGTATTTCTATTTTTTCTTGACGTTCAATTCTATACCTATTCTCAGTATTATAAACAGGAAGAATTTCCATGAGAATAAAAGGAGTAGCAGTTTTTATAATTGTTTCTAAACTCTGAAGTACTTCTAATTCAGCTCCTTCAACATCTATTTTTAAGATACTTACTTTTTCAAGTGTTGGTTTTAAATTACTTAATTCATTTACATTAAAAACTGGAATGTTTACTTCTTGAACAACCTTCTGAGAAGGTCTAAATTCGGTTAAAATAGATGCTGAGGGATCTACATCGCTACTGTTGTATATATTGAGTGTTAACACTTCAGTTTTATTATTCAATCCAACAGGAATTAAGGAGGTGTTTTTAAAACGATTAGCTTTTATTAGTTCGTTAGTATAAAATACTGCGGAAGGATTGGGTTCAAAACCAACATAAGTCATTTCTTTGTTAACTGCTTTTAATTTTAATAAGGTTTGTCCTATGTTTACCCCAATATCAATAAAAACGTCATCATTAGTAATAGGCAGTAGTTTTTGTAATAAATTGACCATCCATGGTTCGGTGGTAATAATATTTTTAAGACCTATTCCTTTAATTAATGGGATAGTGAATTTTATTGAATAAATTTGAGTAGTAACATTGAATATCAAATATTGAAGTAGTCCAACTTTATTCAGTAAACGTATTAGGAATAATTTCATATGTTTATATTTATTGTTTTTTTATCTGTCATATGTAACTCCTTTATAATCATTTTCCTTTGTGAGAAACTTTTACTTATGGTCGTTTTATCTGATTATTTTTTTGTAGGTTGGATAAAACTCCCTGAAGAATCATCTTTTTTGTGTGATAAGAGTTTCCTCATAGTGGTTTCATCAAGGTAATAAAATAGTGATTTAACTTAAAAACAAATTAACTATTAATCCTACGATTTTACAACTGAAAAAGTAAATATTTTAAATCATAGAGATGAATATAAAAAAATAAATACTTCTTTATATGATAACATTGAATAATTTTTTAAGCGTGCTTAGTTTTATGCTGACTTGAAATAAAATAAAATAAGGTAAATAATACTAAAGAAACTAAAGGGGATTGCACCAATCCTATCACAAAACGACTAAGGGTATAAACATTGTCAAAGCTGTTGATGATAATACCAATGATACTGATTGTCGCAGCAAAAAGGATAAGTGTTCCATAAATTAGTATTGTGAATTGATTATATTTTTTTATTTTAAAATAATAATGGATTAACCATAATGTAAGTCCTGTGAAAATAAGGGAAAAGAACAGTGTTAATCCCCATTTTAAATAAAGCAATGTAGTATCACTCCATTGATATAAAAAATCTGGAGGAGTTATATAAGCAGAATTATAAGGAAATTCTTTTTTCTCATAAACAGCATTAATAACCAAAAACATAGCTTCTCTGAGATATCCAATAAGAAAAATAAACAATAAGAACAAACCTGTTATGAATTGTTGATATGTTTTTTTTGCTTGCATTTAGAAGTGATAATTATTTTCTTTGAGCAAATTTCTTTACCCATATCATCCAAAAGGCAAAGATGAAAGCATAAACAATTACAGTAAAAGTATATTTATGATTAAACTCTAAACTTTCAGGTTTATAAACAACCACAATAGCCAATGCTACTAACCTAAGTATGTTAAGTATATGAATGGCCAATAAACCAAGTGGAATGTAAATTAATTTATATTTTAATTTACCAGGAAAGATAATAATAAATCCGGCAAAAAGCGCAAATAAACTTAAGCCATTACAAGGCGCCCCAATTAATACACCATGAGTACCATCAACACCAACAGCATCATTGTAGGTAAATACTTCATACCCCATTAGGTTTAAAATAAATTCAGTAGCACTAACTAAATGACTAATTAAAAAATCATCTACCAAACCATCCTTTAGTAGCCAATTATCGTAAACAAGAAACCATACAAGATATAAGATAATAGCTTTGAGTAAAAACAAAGCTATAAACTGGTCTTGTTTAGATATATTTTTAAGAATGGACATAATAAATTTACTTTAATAGAGAACAAAATTATTAAAATTAACTCAGTTTGTTGATTTAACATTTAGTTTGTACGAATAAAAAACTATTTTTGTCAACCTATTAAAAAGCAGACTGTAATAAAGAATGGAAAATAACCAACCTAAAAATGTAATAGAAAGCTTCGATTTTAAAGCTTTAGGAGCAAGAATGCTGAAGTATTGGTATTTGTTTGTTGTATCATTACTTATCGGTTGGGTGGTAAGTTATTATACTGTAAGGTATAGTGTTCCTGTATATAAAACGTATGGAAAAACTTTATTAAAAGATGAGTATTCTGCTTGGGGAGAAGAATATTTTATTAAAGGGATGGAATTGGTTAGTGCCAGGAATAGACTGGTTAATGAAGTTGGTATTATTTCCTCATATAACTTGATGCGTGCCGTTTTAGATGAACTTGATTTTAGAGTTTTTTATTATGACATAGGTAATATTAAAACTACTGAATTATATAAATCTTCGCCATTTAAGGTTGAATTAGATTCAAATGTAGTAGACCAGTTGAGAGCTGCATATTATTTAAAAGTAGAAGGCCAATCTACTTTTTCTGTAGCCAACAACGAAGAGTTTGAAAACAAGCAAAATTTTCCTTTTAATCAATGGGTGGATTTAAATGGTATTAAAATTAGGATTACTTTAACAGAAAACTATCAACAAGGCAGAACAGAAGAGAAATTACTTTATTTTACCATTAATGATTTGAATTCTTTGGCAAAAGTGTATCAAAGCAGTATTGGGTTAGAAACAGAACCTATGGAGTCGTCTATTTTGAAATTCAGTTTAGTAGGACCAACTATAGATAAAGAAGTTGATTTTATTAATGCATTGATGAAATATTACATAGAAAATGGAAAGAAAGAGAGTAGTGAAATTGCTACTAATACAATTAGGTTTGTTGATGAACAATTAAAGGACATTTCTAGTGATTTAAGAGCTACCGAAAACAAAATGGAGTCTTTTAAATTAGGTAATAACAATGAAAAACTTCAAATTAATTCCAATACTTATATACCTCAATCTAATGCTTTAGAACAAAAGTTTTTAGAAACCCAGTTTGAGTATAATTTTTATACAGAGTTAATAAAAAACTTAGAAAGCTCAGATGAAAGTAAAATGTTTATCCCAAATGTGATAGGTGTAGGGATTAGAGATCCACTGTATGTTTCCATTACAGAATTGATGTCCTTATATACTAGGAAAACACGCATGGAAACCCAAGCAAGTGATAGCAGTACAGCTTATAAGTTATTACTTGGGCAAATTAAAGTTACCAAACAAATTCTTGCGGCTAATATTGAATCGAAATTGATGCAAACCAAGTTTACCTTAGATCAATTAAAAGAACAATTACTAACTATTGATAATAAACTTGGTGAATTACCAACTATTGAGTCAGAATATACTAGAATCAATAGGATATACAATTTGAATAATGATTTTTACAACTATTTATTACAAAAAAGAAGTGAAGCTGCTATGGCAGAAGCCTCTAATGTGCCCAAAGCAAAAGTGTTGGAGCCTGCGAGTAAATACACTGTTTCTTATGCCGGTATTAATAGTAGTAGTGTTTATACCTTAAATATTGGTGTAGCTTTAGTTATACCTTTTTTAATTGTATTGTTACTTTTTCTTTTTAATACTAAGATAATGGAAAAAGGTGATATTGAATCGGTAACTACTATTCCTATTTTTGCTACCATTGGACACACCAAAACAGCTGGTAATTTAGTGTTGATAGACCATCCTAAATCTATTGTGGCAGAATCATTTAGGTCGTTGAGAACCAATATTAATTACATTACTAAACAACAACAAACATTTACCATACTTATTACTTCATCTATTAGTGGTGAAGGAAAAACTTTTTGTTCTATTAATTTAGCCTCTGCTTATGCTGTTTCCGGTAAGAAAACATTAATAATTGGTGCGGATTTACGTAGGCCTAAAATCTTTAATGATTTCAACCTTAAAAACTCCTTAGGCTTATCTACCTACTTAATAGGTAAAGCTTCTTTACAAGAGGTGATTCAAGAAACAGAACAAGAAAACCTATATTTAATTTCATCGGGTCCAATACCACCTAACCCTTCTGAATTAATAGAAACGGATAAAATGGCTGAATTCTTTAAAGAAGCACAGCAACTTTATGACATTATTATAATTGACACCCCTCCAATTGGTTTAGTTACCGATGCTATGATTTTAACGCAGTATTCTGATGTGAACTTGTACGTTGTAAGACAACGATATACCAACAAAAGTCAGTTAGAATTAATTAATCAATTGTATGTAGATAAAAAAGTGGCTAATGTTGGAATTGTTGTAAATGATTTAAAAGAACAGCGTATAGGCTACAGGTATGGTTATAATTATGGTTATGGCTATGGTTACGGTTATGGTTACGGTTATGGTGGGGGAGCTTATTATGGTGATGATGAGGTTAGAAAAAAAACATTTTTTAATAAATTTAAAAAATAATTAGTTGAAAGTATGCATAGCGAGGAGAACTGGGATAATATAATTTCACCTAAAAAAAGCTTGTTTGCTATAGATTTCAAAGAAATCTGGAAATATAGAGATTTGCTTATTATGTTTGTTAAGCGAGATTTTGTTACACTTTACAAACAAACTATTTTAGGACCAATCTGGTTTTTTCTTCAACCTATTTTTACTACCACCATTTATGTGTTTGTTTTTGGTAATGTAGCCAAATTATCTACCGATGGGTCTCCTAAAATTCTTTTTTACATGTCGGGTATAATTTTATGGAATTACTTTGCAGAATGTTTTAATAAAACGGCAACTGTTTTTAAAGATAATCAAAATATATTCGGTAAAGTATATTTTCCAAGGTTAATAACACCATTGTCTATAATAACTTCTAGCTTACTTAAATTAAGTATTCAGTTTTTGCTTTTTTTGGTTATTTTAGCCTACTATGTTTTATTTCTATCTTACCAAATAGATATCAATATTCAATTATTACTATTACCATTGCTTATTTTATTAATGGCAGCAATAAGTTTAGGGTTTGGGTTAATCATTACTTCTTTAACAACTAAATATAGAGATTTAGTTTTTTTATTACAATTTGGAGTGCAGTTATTAATGTATGCCACACCGGTAATTTATCCGCTGTCTTCTTTGCCCGATAAATATCGTTGGATTATAGAATTAAATCCTATGACATCTATAATAGAAACTTTTAGGTATGGAATCTTAGGTTCGGGTAGTTTTAGCTGGAATAATTTAATTTATACAACAGTATTTGCTTTTTTTATTGTGAGTATAGGCACATTGGTTTTTAATAAAACGGAAAGAAAATTTATGGATACAGTGTAAGGGATAGAAGTTTGAGGTTGGAAGACCAAAGCCTCTCCATATCGTCATTGCGAAGCCTTGCGTTGGGATGAGTGTAGAAGCTGAAGCAATCTGTTGGTTGGGAGTTCAGAATAAACAGATTGCTTCGTTCGTGCCTCACTCGCAATGACGGACATGATGGAAAGCTCGCAATGAAGGAACTATTAACAAATAACGATTAATAAATAAATGAGTAAAAATATAGCCATAAAAGTTGAAAACTTATCTAAGCAATATAGGCTTGGACAGGTTGGGACAGGCACCATAAGCCACGATATTAACCGATGGTGGCATTTGATGAGAGGTAAAGAAGATCCTTATTTAAAAATTGGAGAAAGCAACGATAGAACAAGCAAAGGAAATTCTGAATATGTTTGGGCATTAAGAGACATTAATTTTGAAGTAGAAAAAGGCGAAGTACTTGGAATTATTGGAAAAAATGGAGCAGGAAAATCTACCTTGTTAAAATTACTTTCTAAAGTTACTAGTCCTACAACAGGAGCAATAAAAACTAAGGGGAGAATAGCTTCTTTATTAGAAGTAGGAACAGGTTTTCATCCTGAAATGACAGGAAGGGAAAACATTTACATGAATGGAACCATAATGGGGATGAGCCGGCAAGAAATAAGTGCTAAACTAGATGAAATAGTAGAATTTGCGGGTGTTTCCAGATATATAGATACTCCTGTAAAACGTTATTCTTCCGGGATGACTGTACGTTTAGGATTTTCCATAGCCGCCCACCTCGAGCCCGAAATTTTAATTGTAGATGAAGTGTTGGCAGTAGGCGATGCCGAGTTCCAAAAAAAAGCCATAGGTAAAATGCAAGATGTGAGTAAAGGGCAGGGTAGAACAGTGCTTTTTGTTAGCCATAATATGGCGAGTGTTAAAAGTTTGTGTACAAGAGCAATTTTATTAGAAAATGGAACTGTTACTTATGAGGGAAAGGTTATAGATGTTATAAAATATTATCAAGATAATTTAGTGGAAGATAATATGAGCTTTAAAGAATGGTCTGGAGATAATAGACCTGGGAACGAGTTTTTAAAAATTAATAATGTAAGGGTTGAACCTATTAATAGTGGGGTTATTGATGTTGAATCTGGTATAAATTTAACATATGAATTTGAACATTTTAAAGAAAATACACTTTTAAGTTCAACTGTGGAACTATCTACTATTGAAGAAGTAGTTGTTTTTCATGCTGGATGCCAAATAACTCCTAATAAAGATTCTAAATATGGTACATATCAAGTAAAACTAGAAATACCAGCTAACCTTTTAAATTGTGGAAAATATAAACTAAAATTAATTTTTGGTGAAAATAGTAAGTATTTGCTTTATCAAATTACAGATATCTTATTTTTTGAAATTGAAAATTCTACAAATAAATTAAACTCACTTAAATTACCAGGAATTATTAAACCAAAGCTGAACTTTAGTACACAGTTGTTATGAAAACAAATTTAAATACCCCCGATTTCCTTATACCTGGTTTTGCTAAATCAGGCACGTCCAGTTTACATGAATACTTAAATCAACACCCAGAAATTTTAATGTCAACCATAAAAGAGCCTCACAATTACTCTAATATGGAGTATTATGTACAAAGGTATAAACCCGAAGCAGAAAGGTCTTTCCCAAACTTATTTAACCATGAAAAATTTAATACAACTATTTTATTAGGAGAATCGAGTACTTCTTATTCGGTATGCGATTATTCCCCAAAATTGATTTATGATGATAACCCAAACATGAAGTTTATTTTTATTGCCAGAGATCCTATTGAAAGAATACGCTCACATTACAATTGGTTGTTGTCTTTTGGTAAAGTAGAAAAAGATTTTTGCTCAGAAATAGAAGATTGGTTGAATAAAAAATTCGATATTAATAACCATGTGGATTACGGATATAAATATTATACAGACCATAGCTTATATGGTTCTCAGCTTAAAAATTACCTATCGTTTTTTGATATTAAAAATTTTCATTTTTTGAGTGCCGAAAATTTAAAAATGCAACCTGAAGTTGAGCTTAAAAAATGTTTCGCTTTTTTAGGGGTTGACCAAAACATAAAAATTAATACTGTTGTAACAAATCAAACAAAAACCAAAGAAAAAAAATACGATATACCTAAAAAATATTCTCTTTTAAAGTCCATTTTACCTCTAACATTAAAAAGAAAATTGAAAGAAAATTTTGCTCAGAAATATGAGATACAAGAAAAAATAAAACCTATCAAAGAACTAAATGAAAAAGAAATTACTTGGCTTAAAACTATTTTAAGGGATGATATAAATTTGTTTAAGCAATTATCTCAATATAATTTTACCGAGTGGAAATATTTTAATTAGAAAACTGTTGACCATGCCTAAATTAATTAATTTACCAAAAATAGCCGATCCCAGAGGTAATTTATCATTTTTTGAAGAAAATAATCAAATCCCTTTCGCTATAAAAAGAACCTATTGGATTTATGATGTGCCAGGCGGAGAAACCAGAGGTGGACACGCTTTTAAGCAACAAAAAGAATTTATTGTAGCTTTGTCTGGTAGTTTTGAAGTGGTAGTGAATAATGGAAATAAGGAAGAAGTTTTTTTATTGAATAGATCTTATACAGGACTTTATATTCCGAATAAAATTTGGCGTCAAATGCGAAATTTCTCTACCAACTCATTGGCTTTAATTGTTACAGATACAGATTACAGTGAAGAAGATTATATTAGAAATTTTGATGATTTTACTAAGTTTATCAACCTGAAATGAAAAAAAACAACATCTATAATTGCAGTATAATAGAATTGCCCAAAGTGTATAACCAGCAGGGAAATTTAACCCCTGTACATAATAGTAAGGAAATACCTTTTGATGTAAATCGCGTATTTTATTTGTATGATGTGCCTGGTGGAGAATCAAGAGGTGCACATGCTCACAAAGCATGCCATCAATTTTTAATAGCTGCCAGTGGAGCTTTTGAAGTATTGTTAGATGATGGAACAGCTAAAAGAGTGGTGCAATTAAACCGACCTTATATTGGGTTACATATACCACCAGGTATTTGGGCTTCCGAAATTAATTTTTCTTCGGGCAGTATATGTTTAGTATTGGCTTCTCACCTATATGATGAAAATGATTACATTAGAGATTATAATGATTATTTAAAATTTAAATAAAATGTTTATACATAAATTAGCGGATGTGCAATCTAAAAAAATTGGTAAAGACACAAAAATTTGGCAATTTGTTGTTGTATTACCAAAAGCTATAATAGGCGAAAATTGCAATATATGTTCAAATGTATTTATTGAAAACAATGTTGTTATTGGTAATAATGTTACTATAAAAAATGGTGTGCAAATTTGGGATAATATTACTATAAAAGATGAGGTATTTGTAGGTCCTAATGTTACTTTTACAAATGACAATTATCCTAAATCTAAAAATTATCCACAAGAATATTTGAAGACAATTATTAATACAGGTGCTTCTTTAGGTGCTAACACAACAATAGTTGGAGGTGTTACAATTGGAAAATATAGCATGATAGGTGCTGGAAGTGTAGTTACAAAAGATGTTCTTCCTTTTGGCTTGTACTATGGTAACCCTGCTATACTAAAAGGTTATATTACTAAAAATGGGGTTAAATTAAATCTTAATTTAAAAGACATAAATGGGAATGAATATGAGATGGTTGAAAATGAATTAATTTTAAAAATAAAATGATTAAGTTTTTTGATATTCAGTATGTAAATAAATTCATATAAATGAAATCACAAAGTTCATTAAATGAAAATATTACACCTAAATTGGCTTTTTTTGTGCTATGCATGAACCATGAAAAGTTCATTCCTGATTTAGTTGATTCCTTACAAAAACAAACCTTCTCTAATTTTAAAGTTTATTGGATAGATAATGCATCAACAGATTTGTCTGCTGAATTGGCTGAAAAGCTATTAAAAAAAGCAGAAATTAATCATGAAGTTTACAAAAATAAAGAAGGAGCAAACATTCCTACAAACTTAAATTTTCTGTTATCTAAAAAAGAAAATGAGGATTTTATTGGGTTAATATCTGCCGATGATTACTTGCATCCTGAAAATTTTGAACAAAAAATAAATTTTTTAAATCAACATGCTGAAATCCCTATGGTTTATTCTAATGGATACTACCTTTATGAAGACACAAAAGAAACTTCTTTGATTTCCGAAAAGATGGAACTTAAAGGTGGTAGGGTTTATGATGATTTAATAAAAAGAAATTTTGTTTTTTCTATCGGAACTATTTTAAGGACAACCATTTTTGATAGTATTGGTAAATTTGATGAACAAGTTGGTATTGAAGATTGGGATTATTACCTAAGAGTGAGTGAAAAATATGAAATAGGATACATCTCACAGCCTTTGTTTTACTACAGGCAACATTCTAAAAATATGTCGTTAAATATTTCTGTTAAATATGTAGAAGATTGTTTTAATATTTTAAAAAAGCATAAAAAAAATAATACTAATTATTATAAAGGAGTGGATTATTTAATGAAACACTATATTGAAATTTTAGTAGAAGAAAGAACTCCTTTTTTTACTTCTTTAATTAAAATTTTTGAAAAATCAGGGTTTAGAAGAAGAACATTAAGTTTTTTACGGAAATTTAATAGTAAAAAATAACAATAAAAATATCGTTGAAAGAAAAACTTGAAAATGAAAATATATTTAAATTTAGGCTGTGGTAAAAGATACCATAAGGAATGGACAAATGTTGATTTTAAAAGTAATAGTGATAATGTAATTGAGTGTAATTTACTTAATGGTATACCTTTTCAAGACTGTAAATTTGAAGTTGTTTATCATTCACATGTTTTAGAACACTTTACAAAGTCAGAAGGCAGAAAATTTATTGAAGAATGTTATAGAGTATTAAAGAAAAATGGTATTATTAGAATAGCAGTTCCAGATTTAGAACAAATAGTTAGAGAATATTTAACTAATTTAGAATTAGCTTTATCAGGTAATCAACAATCAAAATATAATTACGACTGGATTATGTTAGAAATGTATGACCAAGTTTTAAGAAATAAAACTGGTGGCGATATGGCTCAGTATCTTTATCAAGCAAAAATACCAAATGAGCAATATGTTTATAAACGTATAGGTGAAGAAGCCAGAATTTTAAGAAATGATTATTTGAATAATATAAATAATAAGAAGCAAGAACATAACAAGAATATTTTAAATAAAGTTAAAGTAAAAATAAATAGTATAAAGAAAAGAATAATAAAATTAATATGTAAACGTAGTAATGTTGACATTAAATACAGTAATATAGGTAAGTTTAGGTCAAGTGGCGAAATACATCAATGGATGTATGATAGATATTCTTTAAATAAATTACTAACGGAAGTTGGGTTTAAGAATATTGAAATAAAAACGGTTTTCGAGAGTAATATACCCAACTGGGAAAAATTTAAATTAGAAAGTGAAAACCAAACAATATATAAACCAGATTCATTGATTATAGAAGCAATTAAAAAATGAAAATACTACTAGTTAATACCTTTGATAAAGGTGGTGCAGCAAATTCATGTGTTAGACTACATAATGAATTGTTAATTAATAATAATTCATCTTTACTTCTGAAAAATAAAACTAATCATGTTCCATCATCTTTTACTTACTATAAAAATTTACCTAAAACTTCACGTTTAATTAAGATTAAAAACAAACTTAAAAAAATTATCTCAAATTTTTTTTTCTCAGAAAAAGAACAAAATAAAAAAATGGTTTTAAAGAATAGATCTAGTGGTTTAGACTATTTTAGTTTTCCTGAAACAAATTATGATATTACTAAAACCGATTTATATAAATCAGCAGATATTATCAACCTTCATTGGGTTGCTGATTTTTTAGACTGGAAAACTTTTTTCAAAAAAAACACAAAACCAGTAGTATGGACACTCCATGATGAAAATCCTTACTTGGGTGGCGAACATTATAATGAAAAGTATTTTGGTATTGATGATGGTGGTCTACCAATAGAAAGGGTTTATTCAGATTTTGAGAAAAAAGAAATTTCTAGACAGCTTAATTATAAAAAGGAAATTTTAAAAAATATTTCTAACATTCACATTGTTTCACCATCATTATGGTTGCTCAATTCATCTAAAAATAGTGAATTATTTAGTAAGTACCCTCATTATTATATACCATATGGGTATCCTGTAGGTATTTTCAAACCTTATAATAAATCTCTTTGTAGAGAAATATTAGATATTCCGATAGACAAACGGGTAATATTATTTGTTTCCGATTCTATAAAAAATTCAAGAAAAGGCTTTGGTTATTTAAAAAAAGCTTTTGAAAATATATCAAATGAATACAAAAATGACTTATTTTTATGTGCTGTGGGTAGTAATCTTGAAGTTAACTTAAATGAAAATATAATTGAACTAGGTAGAATAAATGATGAAAAATTAATGGCTATGGTATATTCTGCAAGTGATTTATTTGTAATTCCATCTTTGTATGACAATCTTCCTAATACCATGATAGAGTCATTACTTTGTGGTACACCAGTTATTGGTTTTAATATTGGAGGTATTCCTGACGTAGTAATAGACCAAACAACAGGGTATTTATGTCCTGAAATAAGTGTACAGTCCCTAAAGGAAACCATTGAAAAATTTTTGATAAATCCTGATATTTTTGATAGAGAAAAAATTGCTGCAATTTCTAAAAGTAAATATGCATCAAATATACAAGCAAAAAATTATATTGAACTATATCAAAGAATATTAAACAAATAAAATGCAACTCTCCATCATTACTATCAACTATAACGACCAAAAAGGGTTGGAAGACACTTTTAAAAGCGTTTTTGCTCAAACGCATCAGCAGTTTGAGTATGTGGTGATAGATGGAGGTAGTACAGATGGAAGTAAAGCATTAATAGAGCAATATGCCGATAAAATTGATTATTGGGTAAGCGAAAAAGATACCGGTATTTTTAATGCCATGAACAAAGGAATAAAAGCAGCCAAAGGAGATTACCTATTGTTTTTAAATAGTGGAGATACCTTTTATAACTATGAGGTGTTGCAACAAGCTGTGCAGCAAATTTCTAATGAGCATCAAATTTATTATGGAGATGTACAACGTGTTTTTAATAATCGCGTAACAACCATAAAAACGTATCCAAAAATATTAAAATTCAGTTTCTTTGTTGATTCAGCCATAGCTCATCAATCAGCAATTATAAAAAAAACCTTGTTTGATGATGTATTTTATTTTAACGAAAACTATAAAGTTTTTGCCGATTGGGAATTTTTTGTATGTGCTATTTGTAAATATAATGTACCGTATAAACATTTAGGGTTAGTGGTAGCTAATTATGACATGGGTGGAATTTCAAGTGATGCTTCTACACAAAAAAAATACTCCCTAGAAAGAGAAAACACCTATAAAAAATACTTTTCTCATTTTTATGAAGATGGTTTGGTATTTGTTGAGTTTAAACAACTACTGAACAATCCAAGGATGAAGTTGTTTTTAAAAATTGATCAAAGTAAATTTATCCGAAAACTAAATTATGCTTGGTTAAAACTACTAAGTATATTCGCCAAATAAATGAGCGTAACAAACAAAAAATACTTAAATGGTGTTTCGATTGTGATAGTAACTTACAACGGAAGTAATAGGTTATTACCTACTTTGTCTCACTTGGCACAACAAAAGAATATTGACTTTGATGTTGAAATTATTTTAGTGGATAACAACAGTAATGATGGTACTAGTAAAAAAGCTCAGCAATTATGGGATGAACTAAAATCTCCATTTACATTACGCATAGTTAATGAAAAACAACCTGGGACTATGTATGCCAGAAAAAAAGGTATTCTCGAGTCTCAATATCGTTATATGTTGTATTGTGATGATGACAATTGGCTATCTGAAGATTATGTAAGTACAGCATATCATATCATATCTCAAGATAACCAAATAGCAGCTATTGGTGGCAAGGGTATTATGGAATATGAGCTAGGCTTTAAAGTGCCTGACTGGATGAAAGATTATGAACACAATTTTGGCACCGGAGCTCAAGGTGAAAAAGATGGAGATACAACGAATGTTAAGGGATGTTTATACACAGCTGGAGCTATTATCGATTTAAAATGGTTAGATAAATTATATACCTTGGGTTTCGAATCTACTTTACAAGGAAGAGATGGCAAAACTTTGGTGGCAGGAGAAGATACAGAGTTAATGTATGCATTAAGGTTAATAGGAGGGAAATTGTACTACAACTCAAAAATGACCTTTAAGCATTACATGCCTGCAGCAAGAATAAATTGGAAGTACCTTAAAAAACTATGGTTTGGATTTGGTATGGCAGATTTTGTGCTTTATCCTTATGCTAATTATTTTAAAAAACGAAAAAACCCTATCGTTTTAAGGTTGTTGTTGGCTACCTTTAAACAACTTTTAATATTAAGGATAAAAAAATCTATGAATAAAAGTGTTGTAGGAGATAGGAATGAATTGTTGTACATAAAAAAGAAAGGATTTCTAATGTCGGTTCTAAAAAATAGGCACTTATATAAAAAAGCAATTGTGAATATAATAACCTTAAAGTCAGTTTAAAAAGTTATTTTTATCTATTTATGCACATCCTCATTATACCATCAGAAGAATACGTTCCTGAATATGCTCCTATGGCAGGAATTTTTCAGCACGACCAAGCCAAAATTATACAACAGAAAGGACACCAAGTAGGCGTATTGTCCTTCACTTTCAAATATTCTTTTTCGAGTTTGTTAAATGCCTTGATAGGCAAAAAGAATAAACATACTAAAAATTTAGGTATTGTAGCACTACTAACTACCATAATCAAGAAAATGTTTACTCCATTTCAGTCAGCATTTCACTATGAAATAAAAGACCAAATAGATGTAATTCGTTGCGATGGTTTTTGGGGGGGTAAAAAAAGTAATTTACCATTGAGTAAGTATGAAGTGTGGATGAAGTACGGTGACATTGCATTAAGTATCTACATTGAGAAATATGGCAAGCCGGATCTAATACATGCTCATAATATGATTTATGCAGGACTATGTTTTATTGAGTTAGGGCAAAAATACAATATCCCTGTTGTTATTACAGAGCATAGCTCTCAATATATTATGGGAGAAGTAAATAACGAATTAAAGCTAAAATTAAGTAACACTTTTAATGCTTCAAACAATTTTTATGCAGTTAGTCCCGAGTTAATTAAACAGCTTGAACAACAGTTCTCGTTACCTATCAATAAGATAAAATGGCTCCCCAATGTGTTGGATGATTTTATTGAAAGCAAGCCATTAACTATTGGTAAAAATCAAAGGCAAAAAGTTCGGTTTTTAAATATAGCTAATTTAATTAAACTTAAAGGGCAAGCAGAATTAATAAAAGCATTTGCTAAATTATCTAAAGATAAGGATAATATAGAGTTGATAATTGCAGGTGAAGGGGAGTTGAAGGAAAAGCTAATACATTTAATAGATACGCTACACTTGAATGATAAAGTAAAATTAATAGGATTAATTTCTCGTGAAGAAGTAATCAATCAATTAGATAATTGTGATGTTTTTGTTTTACCTAGTCATTACGAAACATTTGGAGTGGTATTAATTGAAGCACTTTCTAGAGGAGTTCCAGTTGTCTCAACCTATTGTGGAGGTCCCGAATGTATTGTTAATGATAGTAATGGTATTTTAGTACAACCTAAAAATGTAGATGAATTGGCTCAAGCTATGTTAAAGATGTACCATGAACACAACAATTACAATAAAGAACAACTACGAGAAAGTGTAATCAACCTATATGGTAAAGAAGCTTTTTATAAACGTATAATGGAGATTTATAAGTCTGTTTAGTCGTTATCGTCATTGCGAATGAAGTGTAACGGAATGAAGCAGTCTGCCCATCGTTATCGTCATTGCGAGAGAGGTACGACCGAAGCAATCTGTTCTTCGATTAGAGAGGTTGCTTCGGTTTCTTTACTGCTATCTCCACCCAAACCTCGCAATGACGAACATATTAAGCAACCTGTTTAATCAGGACTAAAAACCAAAAGATTGCTTCAGCTCCTACACTCAACTCCACGCTATGGCTTCGCAATGACGGTCATAATTAGCTTAACAATAACATAAATAAAAAAATACTATTTTAGCTCTATGGAAAGAGGTGGATGTATTTGTATCATAACTAACAAAAATAATAAGGTTTTGTACATTGGTGTTACCAGTGATTTAAAGGACAGAGTTTACCAACACAAAATCAAACATTTCAAAACCAGCTTTTCTGCAAAATACAATTTGAACAAATTGGTTTATTATGAATATTATAGTTCAATAGAAGAAGCCATAGCAAGAGAAAAGCAATTAATAGCAGGTTCCCGACAAAAGAAATTGGATTTAATCAATTCATTTAATCCAGAATGGAAGGATTTGTTTGATGATTTATAATCTTACTGTTATTGTCCATTGTCACCGTCATTGCTAGTGAAGTGCAACGGAACGAAGCAATCTGCCTAATGTTGCCGTCATTGCGAGCAAAGCGAAGCAATCTGTCTAATCAAATGAAAGATTGCTTCACTCCCTATGGTCGTTCGCAATGACGGTAGGGACGGGCAATGACGGTCAGGAAAAGCTTCGCAATAAAATTCCGAACAAAAAGTATGGGATTTCCTCCCTAAGTATTTTTACCAATACTTATCCGTAACAATACGTAAATTTCAAAAAAACTAATAAAAAGAGTTCAAACATACAACCTTTTAGCTTAGATTTGCGTTACAAGACACATAACCATTAAACTATGAATGTATGAAAAATTTTTTCACTTTTTTATTCCTTGCTAGCACTTTTTCATTAATGGCACAAACCGGACCGGGCGGTGTAGGTAACTCCTCTAACAATGTAGTTTGGTTAGATGGAGATATTGTAACAACAGGAACTCATCCTAATATTGCTACTTGGCCCGATCAGTCCGGGAATGGTAATGATTTTACTCAAGGAACTTCTACCAATCAACCAACTATTGTTACCTATTATGGATTTAATGGACTTCGTTTTGATGGCACTGATTGGCTAAGAAGAGGAGGGGTTTCCGCACTAAATACTAACTCTGTTACACACTATGTAGTTTATAATGGCTATAGACCTAATCATGTTGGAGCTCTTTTTGTAAGCGAATTTGATCAAGCAAATTTTTATGGTTCTTATCGTAATAATGGTAATGTAAATAGTTACATAAGAGATAATGGAGGAACTCCTTTAACCAATATAACGTCTAATTCATCTTCATTTCAAATTATTAACTCTATTTGGGATGGTTCTGCAACAACTTTTGATGGGTATAAAAACGGTAGTTTATATAACTCTCAATCTGCAGCAAATGGAAGTCCTACAGGTAATTTTAGAAATACTATTGGAGCGTCTATAACTAATACAGCAGGGTTTGATGGCGATATGGGGGAAGTAATTTTATACAATACGGTATTAAGTTCAGCACAACGTAACATCGTAGATAATTATTTATCCTCTAAATTTAACATAGCAATAGCCAATGATATGTACGCTTATGATGGTGGGTTAACTCATCGTTTTGGTGTAATAGGTATAGGGCAAGAAGCAGATGGTAATAATTTAGTTGCTCAAGGTAGAGGGATAGTTCAGCTATCAGCCGCATTCTTAAATAATGGAGATTATATTATTTCAGGTCATAACAATGTGGGGTTAACTAATTTCACTAATGATGTTCCAGCCAGTCTAGCAGGAGGAGCAAGATTAACGAGAACATGGAGAGTAGATGTAACGGGAACTACTAATACCATAGATGTGGTTTATGATGTTTCAGGTTTAACATTGCCAAGTGCAGGAGGTTATTATCTTTTAGTAGAATCAAACAATGGTGTTTTTAATGATGGAGGTGTAGTATCTTACGGACCATTTTCTGATGTAGGAGGATTAGTAACTTTTACGGGAGTTTCATTCGCAGATGGAGATTATTACACCTTGGCCTCAGGAGCTAGCTCAGCAATAGTTTCAGTAAAAACAGGTACTTGGAGTACAGCAAGTACTTGGAACTGTAATTGTATTCCGGGAGCAGTAGATGATGTTACTGTTTCATTAGGACATACTGTTTCAGCAACCACTACTACCAATGTTAATACTGTCACAATTGATGGTACATTAAATACGCAACAAACAGGAGAATTTAATATAAAAGGAGATTTAATAGTTAATGCCTCGGGTAGTTTAATATCTAAGACTATTAAATTTAATGGTGTTGTGGCACAAAATATGACAAATAACTCTAGCACAGCTGTTGATTTTTCTACATTAATTGTAAATAATTCCAATGGAGTAAATGTTCAATCGGGTAGTTTTAGTGTTACCGGTTCTATGCAAGTACCTAATGGACCCTTAAACAATGTTGGTGGTATATTTATTCTTAGGTCAAATGCTTCCGGTACAGCAGTTATATTAAATTCAAGTGGTGGGTTTACCGGTACGTTTATCGTACAACGTCATGTTTCTCAAAGAAATGCGGGTTGGGGAGATTTAAGTTCACCTGTATCTAATGCAACCTTAGGAGAGTGGGATTCAGATCCTTCAGGTACTGTAACAGAAATATACATGTCTGGAGTAGGTGGGGTAGATGGTAATGCCATTTCATTCCAGTCTGTATATTATTATGATGAGAATACGCAAAGTTTTGTTGCTGTGACAGATACTACCCAAGCACTGACACCAGCTAGAGGTTTTGAAATTTGGTTAGAAGATTCTAATTCTGTTTGGGAAGCAAAAACTTTTGATACCAGAGGTACACCTAATTTTGGAAATGTTGCCATGCCGGTTGCTAATTCTTGGAACTTAGTAGGGAACCCGTACCAATCATGGATAAAGTGGGGGAGTTTATCAAGGCCTACATTAAATGGTACTTTCTATATTTGGAATACCAATAATGGTACTTATGATGCATCAACTACAGGGTCAATTCCACCTAATCAAGGTTTTTGGGTAGAAAGTGTTGGTGCTGGAACGTTAACCTTTATGGAGTCATCTAAATTAGGAAGTGGTTCAAGTACATTTTATAGAACGAATGGAGAGTTGTCAGAAGAGCCTTATGTTTTTACTGAAGCACAGTTGAAAGTGAAGAGTGTAAAATCTCCTTACAGCCATACCTTAAAATTAAGGTTAAATAATTTAGCAACTTTAAATTATGATTATCATGATGGATCGTTTTTACCAAGTAGAGTTTTAGAGGCACCTAGTATTACAAGTTATAGTGCTAACAATAATAAAAAGCTAGCTATTAATTCATTTAATTATAATGATGAATTAGTATTGCCTATAGCCGTTGAGGTTGGAGTTTCAGGAAGCTATATAATTGAAGCTATTAATTTTGAAGAGTTTGCTCATGAGTATAAAATAATGGAGCTAACCGATACCAAAACAGGTAAGATCTATGATTTAACTTCAATTAAAGAAGTAGAAGTAATGATAGATGAATATGAAAGAGGAGAACGTTTTTCATTAAGGTTGTCAAATCAAGTAAGTAATATTGTTAGTGGAATGGAGCAACAAATAGCTATTTACAAAGCAAATGAAGTTACGGTAATAGAGTTTGATGATGTAGAACAAAATTATGTGGTATCTGTTTACAATGCCTTAGGTCAAAAAATTATTGAAGATCAAATGGTAAGTAACACCAATAGATTTGAATTACAAAATTCATTAATTGATAAAGGTTTGGTTATCATTAAGGTCAGTTCAAGTAAAGGCGAAATAGTTCAGAAATTAACTTATTAAAAACAACCATTTAATACTTTGAAACGTTTTTGTTGCAGATATTAAATTAAATGGTAAATTTGCCCCTATTAGAAAATAACCTAATGAGAATTACAAAGTTAGTTTTAATTACAATTGTTTTATTTTTAGCTCTCAGCGGAATAGATGTTTTTGCAGCAGGTCCTCCGGGTCCTCCTGGAGGTGGAGGCGGTCCATCATGTTGGCCACCACCTTGTGTACCGATTGATGGTGGAATCTCTTATCTATTGGCATTAGGAGTAATTTACGGAGGAAAGAAAGTTTATGATATATCCAAAAAAGCTGAGTAACCTTCAGCTTTTTTGTTTTTATTAGGGATATCTTAATATCTTTTTTTCTTAACTATCTATATAAATATAATCTCCGTAACTTAGCTTTTTTATTTAAAGATGTCAAAACTATACCTTATTCCAACTCCTATTGGTAATTTAAAAGATATTACTTTTAGAGCGATAGAAGTACTAAAAACTGTTGACTTAATATTAGCAGAGGATACCAGAACTTCTTCCAAATTGTTAAAACATTACGATATTAATCAGCAATTGATTGCTTTTCATCAACATAACGAACACAAAAATTTAGATAAAGTAATAGATAAATTAAAATCAGGAATAACCATAGCCTTAGTTAGTGATGCCGGCACACCTGCTATTTCTGATCCGGGATTTTTATTAGTAAGAGCTTGTGTGGAAAACGATATTGAAGTAGAATGTTTACCCGGAGCTACAGCCTTTGTTCCTGCTATAGTAAACTCAGGGTTTCCTTGTGATAAGTTTGTTTTTGAAGGTTTTTTGCCTCACAAAAAAGGCCGACAAACCCGATTAAAGTTCTTGCAAGAAGAAACCAGAACCATTGTTTTTTATGAATCGCCTCATCGATTAATAAAAACACTTACACAATTTGATGAGTTTTTTGGAGAAGATAGAAAAATCTCTGTTTCAAGAGAATTAACTAAAATTCATGAAGAAACAGTAAGAGGAACTGCCGGTGAACTGATTCTGTATTTTACAGAAAATACCTTAAAAGGAGAGATTGTTATTGTTGTAGAAGGTAAGGTAGGTTAGTCAATGGTGAATGGTGGATATTTATTTGTGAGTCAATAATGCATAACGGATAACAATTTTCTTTTTTGTTAAATAACTGTTGAAAGGTTAACATTTTCATAACTTTTAAACTGAATTTAATCAAAAGATTAGATTTATTTTTGTATTGAAATTTAAAGTGATTACCTACATGGATTTTCCTAAACCATTTTAAATTCAACCCTTATGAGTAATGATTTTTAAAGTTAATGGATTAAAAACTTTATTTTTAATAACAATAATTCTTCTGGCTTTACATGTTAAAGCACAAATTCCAACCACCTGTTTCGAAATAGAAAGTATCCTTGTAGACGCCTGTGGTTCTCCTGAAGGAGAAAATGAAATGGTTCGTTTTGTTGTGGGTAATACTCCTCTTAATGTTGCCAATATGAATGTGAGTTGGCCAAACTCGACCAATCCTTGGTTAAACATTTGTCAGAATATTACTACAGCAAATGCTGTTAGTGCTTTAAATGCTACCGTACAGGGATGCGGATTATTACTCGAACCAACTAATGGTATTTTACCGGCAGGAGTTAGAGTATTGCTTATAACAAGTACCGCTATTGATGTAAATGCCAATTCTTTTGCCAATTTGGCTGATACGATGTACGTTATTTTTCAATGTGCGGGAAACACCTCAGGGCATTTTGCTAATTGGAGTACTTCTCCTGGAATGAGAACCTTATCTATTTCGTTTTCATCGCCAAGTGGCTGTTCGGATGTAGTTACCTATGATAGAACATTATTGGTTAATCAAAACGGAACTATTGGTGGAGCTTCAGCAATAAGAGATGGAGCATTAGCTAATTTCGATTGGCAAGGTAATGCAACGTATGATAATTTTGCTTGTCAAGCCCCTTTTGTTCCTGCTAATGTTAGTATTACTGCGTTGTCACCAACTAATATTTGTCCGGGAGATAATGTTCAATTAACAGTAAATGCTAGTAGTTCACTACAAAATTTACTTTGGAGCGGTGGTAATGGATCTTTTAGCTCAACAACTAGCAATAACACTACTTATTCTTCTTCAATAAACGATACATCAAATTTTTATATTTATGTAGAAGGTTCGGCAGCTTGTGGAACTATTACGGATAGTATTTTAATTACTATTAATCCACCAGCTACTGCTACTCAAAATGCAAGTATCTGTCAAGGACAAAGTTATACCTTACCGGGAGGAAGTCAGGTAAATACACAAGGAACATATATTGACACACTTATTGGTGGAGCAGCATCAGGTTGTGACAGTATAATTACCACTAACCTTGCGATAAATAATTTTACCACAGGTTCAACAAGTATTTCAATTTGTCAAGGGGATAGTATTTTGTTAGGAGGAGTTTTTCAAACTACAGCTGGAAATTATATAGACACACTTGTTGGCGGAAGCAGTGCAGGTTGTGACAGCATTATTACAACTACGTTAAACATCAATCCTACCAAATTTAGCTCTCAAAGTTTTACTGAATGTCCTGGATTTAGTATAACTGTTGGAGGGAATGTTTATGCCTCAACTGGGATTTATACAGATATACTTACCACTTCCTTAGGATGTGATAGTATTGTTGAAACCAACTTAACTATTATTGCAACGAGCCAAGTGAATATAGTGCAAAATAACATTACGATTTGCAGAGATGAATTACTAACAGGTTTTATTATAAATGCGGTTGGAGGAGCTAATTTAGTTTGGAGTTCAGGAGAAACAGGAGTTGATTCTATAATTGTTTTTACCGAAGGAATTTATACCGTTACATCAATGGATAATGGGTGTTTATCTGAAGATCAAATAGGAATTACTAGAGACGAATGTTTAGTGCCAACTATTTTTGTTCCAAATACTTTTACGCCTAATAATGATAATAATAATGATGTCTTTATGATAAAAGGAAGTGAATTTGATTTTTTTGAAGCAACTATTTTTAATAGGTGGGGAGAGCAGTTGTTTTCATGGAAAGAAATAAATGAAGGTTGGGATGGAACTTATCAAGGAAGTGTTGTGCCAACAGGTACTTATTTTTACTTGATTGATGTCACTTTTTTAGGAGGAAAAAGAGAATTTATTAAAGGCTCGGTTACATTGCTTAGGTAAAAAAAAGCAACACTTAATTGATTTTTAAAGTTTTAGCATATAACAAGAATAACAGAATTGTAAAATGTTTTTCTATAACTTAAAATATAACTTATCAAACTTCACTTTAACTTTAGTGCTTACTTTGTTCACTATAAATTTATCGGCACAAGTATGTTCATCAGGAGCTATTTATGTAAGTGGATCAGGCTGTGGATGTATTGGAAGTTGTGATTTAACAGCTTTAGGCGGTCCAAATTGTGGAAGTGGAACTAGTGGGAATTGTGACGCTGGACATCAAACTATGTCAACAACATTTGAAGTCCCTGGAGGGTGTGATGTAAGAATTACTGCTGAAATGAAAAATAGAACAAGTCCATGTACAGCCTCTGGTGCTGATGGGAGTTCAACAAGTGGAGATAGACTTAGAATTAGAAATGCTGCCGGAGGAACACCTCCGTGGCAAATAGGTGGAAGTAATGCAAGTTTATTCGATCAAATGACTGTTACAGGTCCGGCAACTATTATTATTGAAGGAGCTGCCAACAGAAGTGATGAAATTATTACTTATACCATTGAAGATGTAGGTTCTTGTAATTGCAGTCAAATATTACCTATAGAATTATTGGATTTTTCAGGTGAAATATATGATGAGAATTCCAATGTGTTGAAATGGGCTACGTTAACTGAAATAAATAACGATTATTTTACGTTGGAAAGAAGTACTGACGCCATCAATTTTGAAATTATAGCCATTATTTCCGGTTCAGGAAACTCTTCTACTATAATGAATTATAATTTTATAGATATTCTTCCTAAGGAGCAAATACTAACTTATTATTATAGATTAAAACAAACTGATTTCAATGGTAAGTCTGAATATTTTGATATTGTCGCCATATCAAGAAAAAAAGATAATACCTTAAGTGCTTTTGTTTATAATAAACAACTTACCATTCAGTCAGAAGAACCTTACACTATAAAAATTTTAGATTTAACAGGAAGAATTGTATATAATAACAAATCTCAAGAAAATAATATTGATTTATCTTTTTTAAGTAAAGGAATATATATATATCGAATAGAACTTTCCAATACTGTTTTCTCAGATAAAATTATAGTACAGTAGCTAACTATTTTTAAGTTTAGAACTGAAATAATTCAAAAAAATAGAAATAGAAACAAGTAACTTATTGATTAACTTTGGGTTAAACTTTGAGTTATGAAGAAGATAGTTCTGATATTATTTTTTCTTTTTTTGGTAACTATAGCAAATGCTCAAATATTTTATACAGAAACATTTGATGGTTCTGTTTGTATAGCAGGGTCAGGTTGCGATCCTAGTTTTGTTGCTTGGACAACTACCAATGTTGGTGTAAATGGCATTAATGCTAATAAATTTTACGTTTCTTGTCAAGAAAATGGAAATGCAGCGGGTGTTTGTGGTGGCGGTTGTGGTGCTGATCAATCTCTTCATCTTGGAAATGTTTCAACTTCTGCTGCAGCATTTCTTTTTTGTCCTTCAGGAGATTGTGGAGCAGCTTATGATGATTCCGGTCCCGATGAAGCAACTAACATTAGGTGTGAATCTCCAATTATTAATTGCACAGGGCAATCTGGTATTACCATAGACTTTAATTACATTGAAAATGGTGAAGGGACGAATGATGATGCTACTTTGTGGTATTTTGATGGAGCTGGTTGGAATAATATTAATGCATTACCCAAAACATCAACTTGTGGAGGTGGTCAAGGGTTGTGGACTGCCTTTTCTGGATTATTGCCCGCTTCGGCTGATAATAATCCTAATGTTAGGATAGGTTTTAGATGGGTGAATGATGGAAATGGTTCTGCCAGCGACCCTTCTTTTGCTGTAGATGACATTACGTTGAGTACAAGTATTCCAACACCTATTGATTTATTATCTTTTACAGGAAATAAATTAACTAACAATGCTAATTTACTAGAGTGGGTAACCTCATCAGAAATTAACAACGACTTTTTTACGATAGAAAGAAGTATGGATGCACAGTTTTTTCAAGTTATCGGAAAAGTTAAAGGAGCAGGGAATAGTAATAGTGTATTAGATTATGGTTTTGTTGATGAATATCCTCATAAAGGAATAAATTATTATAGGTTAAAACAAACAGATTTTGACGGAACCTATAGTTATTCTGATATTATTGCTATTAAGAATGAAAGTAATGGAGTAGGGGTGTATTATCATGAAAATTTTTTGAATTTATCGGCAAGCACTGAAAATGTTAGCGTTCAGGTGGTTGATTTAGCAGGAAGAGTGGTGTATAGTAATGAACAACTTCAAAAAAATAATATTGATTTATCTTTTTTAAGCAAAGGAATCTACATCTATCGAATAGAACTTCCTACTACCATTTTATCTGATAAGATAGTAGTACGTTAATTTATAGTGAGTCTACCATCTAATTTGAATAAATCCATGTACATTTGCAGCATTCTAAGAGATTTTGTTCATGATTACTATTATTAACTACAACGCTGGAAATATTAAGTCTATTCAAAATATGCTAAAGCGTATTGGAGCTAAATCAATTATCAGTTCTTCTGCTGAAGAAATTGCTCAAGCTGATAAGCTCATATTACCTGGAGTAGGTAGTTTTGACTATGGCATGAAGAATCTACAACAATCCGGCTTAATTGAGATACTCAATGAAAAAGTTATTAATAATAAAACGCCTATATTAGGCATTTGTTTGGGAGCTCAGTTGTTAGGAAATAATAGTGAAGAAGGAATAGAAAAAGGGTTGGGTTGGATAGATATGGATATTGTTAAGTTTAACAAATCTAAAATGACCGAGCAACTAAAAATTCCTCATATGAGTTGGAATGAAGTTGTTGTTAGTAAAAAATCGATGCTAATGGAAGGACTTGAAGATGAAGCTAGATTTTACTTTGTACATAAGTACCACATGCAACCTAAAAATGAAAATGATGTGTTAACCAAATCTAATTATGGTTACGAATTTGTTTCGGTAGTAGAAAAAGAAAATATTTTTGGTGTACAATTTCATCCTGAAAAAAGCCATAAATTTGGTATGAGGTTATTACAAAACTTTGTTAACCTATAAACCAATGCGAAGAATTAGAGTTATACCGGTGCTTACCTTGCAAAACGAAAAGTTAGTAAAAACCATTCGTTTTAAAAACCCTAACTATATTGGTGATCCAATTAATGCCGTTAAAATTTTTAATGAAAAAGAAGTTGATGAAATTGTAATTTTAGACATTACTGCTACTAAAGAAAAAAGAACCCCCAACTATAAAAAAATTGAAGAAATTGCTGAAGAAGCTTTTATGCCCTTTGCTTACGGTGGAGGAATAAATTCTTTAACCCAAATAGAAAAGCTTTTTAAATTGGGTATAGAAAAAGTAGTTATTAACTCGGCACTTTCAACTAATTTAAATTTAATTACTGAGGCAGCTAACATATTTGGTTCGCAAAGTATTGTTGCTTCTATAGATGTAAAAAAAGATTGGTTAGGCAAACAACATGCTTATACCGTTTCAGGAAGTAAAAAAGTAAAAATGCCATTATTAGCATTTGTACAACAAATAGAAGAAAGTGGAGCAGGAGAGTTATTTATCAACTCTATTGATTTAGATGGCACTTTTTCAGGATATGATTATTCACTAATTTCAAAAATATCAGAAGCAAGCTCATTACCTTTAGTTATTTGTGGAGGAGCGAAACAAGCGTCAGATTTTTTAACAGCAGTACAACATGGAGCAAGTGCTGTCGCAGCAAGTAGTATGTTTGTTTACCAAGGAGCTCAGAAAGGAATTTTAATAAGTTATCCCTCGCAAGAGAAGCTTGTAGCAGAAGTGTATCAGCATATTTAGGTTAATGGCAAAAGTTCAAGGTTTGAGGTTTGACAAGATTTATATATTACAAATTAACTATTAACGATAAACATTTATTAGAGACTTTGCGAGAAAATAACAAATAACAAATAACTAAATAGGCTTTGTGCGTTGGCAAAGTCCCCCTTCGGGGGATTTAGGGGGCTAATAATAAAAATAAAAGTGCAACATCACAATAACATTTCTATTCACCTATCAACAACAATAATAGTTGTAATACCTTGCTACAACGAACCTAATTTGGTTAAAAGTCTTCAAAGTCTTTACGATTGTGAACCGACACAATTAATTGTGGAGGTAATTACAGTAATCAATTCTTCAGAAACAGACTCAAAAGAAGTTTTAGAACAAAATCAATATAGCTTAAATGAAGCTTTAGCTTGGTCATCCACTCATCAACGAGATAAAATTCATTTTTCATTTATTGAAGCAACAGGTTTACCAAAAAAAGACGCAGGTGTTGGCTTAGCTCGAAAAATAGGAATGGATGAGGCATACAACAGATTGGATTCTATTGGCAATAAAGATGGAATTATTGTTTGCTTTGATGCTGATGCTACGTGTGCTAAAAATTACCTTTTAGCGATAGAAACACATTTTAATCAACACTCTAAAAGTGTAGGTTGCTCCATTTATTACGAGCATCCCATAGATGGAGATGAGTTTCCGCAGCGAATTTATGATGGAATTATCCAGTATGAACTTCATTTGCGTTATTACAAAGAAGCACTGCATTATGTTGGGCTGCCTTATGCCTTTCATACTGTTGGCTCAAGCATGGCGGTTAGAGCAGCTATTTATCATAAACAAGGTGGGATGAACAAACGGAAAGCCGGAGAGGATTTTTATTTTTTGCAAAAAGTAATCCCATTGGGAAATTTTACAGAAATAAATACTACCACAGTTTTTCCCTCTCCCAGAATTTCGGAGCGAGTACCTTTCGGGACAGGAAGAGCCATGCAGCAATGGACAAATAATAATGATGAAACTTTATTTACCTATAATTTTAATTCTTTTAAAGAGTTGAAAATATTTTTTGATACTAGTGAATTACTCTTTTTCGATGATGAAATTCCTTTACCAAAGAGCATATTAGCATTTTTAAAAGAGAATGATTTTGAAAGTAATTTAAAGAAAATTAGAGCGAATGCTACCAATTCAAAACGCTTTAAAGAATTACTTTTTAAATGGTTTAATGCTTTTAAAACCTTAAAATTTTTACATTTTTGTAGAGATAATTTTTACCAAAATCAACCAATAAATGAAGCTGCCAATGTACTTTTAAAATCAATTATCTTGGAAGAACAGCAATCGATGAAAGATTTGCTGTTGAAATATAGAGCATTACAATTAAAAAAATGAATAAAACCGACCTTATTGTGATATTAGGCATTACTGCTACCGGAAAAACCAAGTTAGCAGCTCATTTAGCCGAAAAGCTTGATGGAGAAATTATTAGTGCAGATTCTCGTCAGGTTTACAGAGGTATGGATATAGGTTCAGGAAAGGATCTGAATGATTTTATAGTAAACGGAAAATCTATACCTTATCATTTAATTGATATAAAAAATGCAGGAGAAGAGTATAATGTGTTTGAGTTTCAGAAGGATTTTTTAGCTGCTTTTGAGGATATAAAAAGTAGAAATAAACAAGCTATTTTATGTGGAGGAACAGGTTTGTATCTCGAAGCTGTTTTAAAAGGTTATAGAATGCTGGCTATCCCTGAAAATACTGAACTTAAAAGTGAATTAGTATTAAAAACCAATGAAGAATTGGTGGAAATTCTTAAAAAATACAAACAACTACATAATACCACAGATACAGAAGATAAAGAGCGATTAATTAAAGCTATTGAAATTGCTGTTTTTCAGCAAGAAAATGAAGCTTTGATAAGAGATTTTCCTAGATTTAATTACCATTTATTTGGAATTCATTTTGAAAGACCAATTATAAGAGAAAGAATCACCACCCGTTTAAAACAACGACTTGAAAATGAAGATATGATAGGAGAGGTAGAAGGGTTGATAAAAGCAGGAGTTTCTACAGAAAAACTTAAGTTTTACGGATTAGAATATAAATTGATAACCGCTTATTTGTTGAACGAAATAAGTAAAGAAGAACTATTCAATCAGTTAAATATTGCCATACACCAGTTTGCTAAACGGCAAGCAACTTGGTATAGAAAAATGGAAAAAAATGGCTTTAAAATTAATTGGATAGATGGTAATTTAAGCCTAGATGAAAAAGTGAATGAAGTGCTGGGTAGGTTATAAGGTTATGTGTAGAAAAAATCCTTAATTGAGACTTTAAATTTTAGACTGCAACCTATGCCAACCACCGCCATTATAAACTTGTGTATAACCTTGCGATTTTAAAATACGTTTTGCCATAGCACTTCTTGCTCCGGAAGCACAGCAAGTAATAATGGGTCTGTTTTTATCTTTAAGGTGTTTTAAGTTATTATGTAATACATCTACAGGAATGTTAATAGATTTTTTAATGTTGCCCGATTTAAATTCATTTTTTGTTCTTACATCAAGAATAATGGCATTTTGCCTGATTAAATCAGCATAATCTGTTGCCGGGCCGAAGCCCAACAACTGTTTTAATGTATTTAGCATAACTTATTTAACGTTTTTAGATTGATAATAATTTACATCTAACCAAGAACCGGCATTACAACATTCAATACCGTTTTGAGATAAAAATTGTTCTACCATGCCACTTCGGTTACCGGAGGCACAACATAAAATTAATGGTTGAGGTAAGCTTTTTACTTCGTCTATTCTGCTTACTACCTCTTGTAGCGGAATATTGATAGAACCTACAGGATTTCCTGACATAAATTCTTCAGGGGTACGTACGTCTATAATGGTACCTTTATTTTCTGAAATTAATTGCTCGATGTTCATAGCAGTTGGGTTTTAAAGTTGTTTTATTACGTTTTCTAGTTTATTACTTACTTGCGTGGCAATATCTTCTAAGGCATCATTTTTTACAGCCATCATAGAAGCCATTGGGTTAACTGCTGATACTTCTACTTTTCCATTATCTAATTGCTGGACAATTACATTACAGGGTAGCATAGTACCTATTTTCTCTTCGGCTTGTATCGCCTGATGAGCAAAATGAGGGTTACATGCTCCTAAAATTCGATAAGGTCTAAAATCAACATTAATTTTTTTTTTAAAAGTAGCAGTAACATCAATTTCGGTAAGCACGCCAAAACCTTCTTTTTGTAATTCTTCGGTAACTTTTTCTATGGCTTCATCAAAACCATAATCAGTAATCTTTGTATAGTAGTAACTCATAGTTATAAATTTAAAAGTTTATATTTTTTTATGATACAAAGTTCAACAAGAATATTTAAACCTACAGTAACATTTGTTACAAATGTTAAGACAGTTTATTAACTACATAGTTTTTAATTCAAAAAAATAACATAATCTAAAAAAAATAACTAACTTATTGTTAATCAATAATAAAAATCATTTACAAACGACTACAATTGATAATAAGCGAAAGTAACTAATTAGAAACCGAGTGTTTTTTTAGAACCGTCTTTACTTTGCACCATCAATTCTGAACGAATCAGGATTACTAAATAAAACTTTTTATAAACCATTTAAATTTTAGTATTATGAACAATTTAAGAAACAAAGTACAATTAATCGGAAATTTAGGTAATGCACCTGAAATTATTAACTTAGAAAGCGGTAAAAAATTAGCCAAATTTGCTATTGCCACCAATGAATCGTATAAAAATGCTAAAGGTGAAACAGTTAAAGAAACGCAATGGCACAACTTAGTAGCTTGGGGAAAAACTGCTGAAATAGTAGAAAAATACCTTACTAAAGGAAACGAAGTTGCTATTGAAGGTAAGTTAACCAGCAGAAGTTACGAAGATAAAGAAGGTAATAAAAAATACATTACCGAAGTAGTAGTAAATGAATTACTCATGTTAGGCGGAAAGAAATAATTTTTTACAACCTAAACAAAAAAAGACGGACAGGTGTTCCGTCTTTTTTTTGTTTGATTAAGGACAATCAAAATTTGATATTGTTTTAATCATCAGCAATAAAAAAAGTAATATTTTCGTTTGAGTGAAAAAAAATTAACTCCATGAATAGTATAAATCTCTCATTCGCTCGTTACTATTATTTTTTTAGTGCATTAATTGTTGTATTGTCTTGCTTCGGACTCTTTTATTTAGATAGAGAAACACATAGCGTTGCAGATTTATTTCAAACAGGCAATTTAGTGGTGTTAGTTTTTTACTTTATTCCAACCTATGTGTTAAGTTGTTTGCTGTACATTTTATTTCAATACCTAAAAAGTACAAAAAGTATGTTGTTATCCTTACTTATTGGTATTCCATTAGGGTTTTCGTTTATGATGTTGTTCTTTTCATATTCAATGGGACGGCTTTAAATAATAATTACACCAAATAACTTCTTTAAATTAGAAAAAATTAATCAATATATTTGTATCTAATTTAAAATAAAAATTATGCATCCTGTTCTTAGAAATGTTTTAGCTGTAGTACTTGGTTTAGTAGTGGGTAGTGCTGTCAATATGGGAATTATTATGATAAGCGGCTCTATTATTCCACCACCAAACGGAGCAGATATTACCACTATGGAAGGTTTAAAAAGTACCATGCACTTATTTGGTCCGGAACATTATATCTTTCCGTTTTTAGCTCATGCCTTAGGTACTTTAGTGGGAGCATTTGTGGCTGCTAAAATTGCAGCAACCAATAAAATTAAATTTGCTTTAGCTATTGGAGCTTTCTTCTTTTTAGGAGGAGCCATAAATGCTTACATGTTGCCTGCACCAACTTGGTTTTTAATTTTAGATTTAGCAGGAGCTTATTTTCCTATGGCTTATTTAGGCAAAAAATTAGCTAAATAAATGAGTTTCGAGGAGTTTATTCATTCCACAGTAAAAAACGGTAAACAAATTACTTTACTAAAAAATGATTTTTTAAAGCTTGGTGGAACTACAGATACCAACATTTATTTTGTAGAAAGTGGAAGTCTCTGCGTTTTTGTTATGGACGAAGATGAAGAACAAATTATTCGCTTTGGCTATAACAATGATTTAATTGTTTCTTTAGATTCTTTTCTAACAGAACAAGCTTCCGATTTTTATATACAAGCAATAAAAAAGTCGAAGATTAGGCTAATTCCTAAACAGCAATTTATAGATTTTGTTAATGAGAGCAGTGAGAACCAACAAATGTGGATTTCCATGCTTGAAGAGTTGGTACTTCAGCAAATAGAAAGAGAAAAAGACATCCTTACCAATTCGCCCAAAGAAAGATATAACAGGGTGCTGAAGAGAAGTCCGCAGTTGTTTCAAGAAATTCCCAATAAATACATTGCCAATTATTTAAGAATGACTCCCGAAACCTTATCCAGATTGAAAAAATCTTGATTTCAATCAATTTTTATAAAGGGAAAAGAGAGCAATTTTGTCTAAAAAACAGAAGACAATGAAATCAGCAACATTACTACAGGAATTAGCAGCTAAAACTGAACAACACATCAATTATGTTAAATCAATAGAACACCTACCTCAGGAGGTGCTTACTCACAGAAAATCACCCGAAAGCTGGAATGTTTTAGAATGTTTAGAGCATTTAAACCGATATGGCGATTATTATATCCCTGAGATAGAAAAAGCCATAACCACTTCCAACACAACAAGTGAAGCGACTTTTAAAAGCGGTTGGTTGGGCAATTATTTTGCAAATAGTATGCTTCCCAAAGAGAAGCTAAACAAGATGAAAACCTTTAAGGATAAAAATCCTTTAAATAGCAATTTAGATAACTCGGTAATAAGCGTTTTTTTGGAACAACAAACACAATTGTTGGAACTATTGCAAAAAGCAAACAATGTAAGCTTAAACAAAGTAAAAGTGAAGGTAAGTATCGCCCAATGGCTAACAATTAAACTAGGAGATACTTTTCGTTTTGTTATTTTCCACAATGAGCGACATATAAAGCAGATGGAGAGAATACTCGAATAAAACCAATCTCCATCTTTACGTCATTCCCGAAATTTAGGAGTGCAACGGAAAAATTATCGAAAATCTGGTTTAATAGAATACGAATAACGCTGATTTGACAGATAAACATTGATTAAGTTAGCCTCCACTACTTCAAGCGACCACGCTTGGAGTTTTAATATAGGGTTACTTGCATGAAACTATACTCAACGTTTTGCGGCTTGGCGTAGTGTGGGCTTTCAGTACAACACCTGACATGAAGCAAACAGTTCAAATTTAGCAAGAATGTTCATATGAAGAACGTTAGCCCCCATTAAGCCAAACCGCGGTTATGTGCTGCTTTTTTGTCAATTGTTATAAATAAGTAGTCGCCTAATTCGTTTGCATATTGGTCTTTTAATTTTGTCAAACGATTGGTTGTCTATGTCATTTTTGAGTTTTGATAAACCTTGTTTCACTTCTTCAATGTTTGTTAATGATGAAAACGATGAAATTTCGTGTCGGATTGTTTCGTCAAAGTAGCGGTTTGGATTATTTTTCCCAACATATAAAAAACAGTCTTGAAGGTCGTCTTTGATAAAATATTTTTCAATATCTGTAATTTCCCGTTCCGCAGCCAATGTCAAGATAAAGCCTGTCATTTTGTGTTTGCAAGTGATACAGAAGTCTTTCGGTCAAGTAAGGGGCAGTCTGTCTAGTTGAATTATATCCAGTTCCTATTTTGTCGTATTTAGTCTCTTGCATTTTGTCTTGTTTTCTAATTTATTCTTCCGTAATAAATCAAGTCAACAACTTCTCCAGAAGTGGTCTTATAATCCCGCCTGATAGTTCCTTCTATCTCAAATCCGCATTTTTCGGCAACACGCCTTGCAAATGTGTTGTTATGATGTGTTCTTAAAAACAGCTTTTGGAATTTGTATTCAGTAAAGCAAAAATCACAAAATAGGCTAAAAGACTTTGTTGAAATTCCTTGATTGGCATAGTCTTTATCAATGTAGAGCCCCATTTCAGATTTTGGAATGTTCCAATCAATATTTTTCAAGTCCATGAAGCCTGCTATTCTTTGGTTTGAACCGTCAAGGATGATGTATGGAAAATAAGTTTTGTCTTTAATGCGTTGAACAATATCTAATAAAAATCCCTGTGTATCTTCAAATGTTTTTGTTTTTGAAACTGTTCCGGTAAAAAAGTCTGCAAGTCGTTCCCGGTTTCGTTCAACGAGATGGAAATAAGCGTCCAAATCTTCAATATTCAAAAGTCTGATTGTAAAGTTGTCAAATGTCATATTTTACTTCTATTTCGGTTGTTCGTTAAGATTGCACAACGTGTTTGGCTATGAAAAGTAGGCGATTACGAAGCACGAAACTTTTAGCTATGCACGAAGTTTTATACCAGCCAAAAACATTGATTTTATTGCTATTTTGCCTATTTGCTATATACAGTGTTACCATTAGTTACTTTTAATAAAAATACCACCATTCAAAATCCATTTTTCTTTTATTCCTTCTCTTTTATAAAACCCAGTATTCTCGTCAAACTCATATCGGTAATATGATATGGTCATTAATTCCGTGTCATATTCAAGTTCAATTTTATTTGCTCGATTCGCACTTACTAATAGATATTTCAGTCCTTGAAAAATGGAATCACAAAGAGTTAGTGTTTCTCCATTTATTTTATAAACCCTAGCTAGGGAATGATGTTGGCCACCTCCATGAGTCCCCCATCCGAGCATCAAATAGTATGAATTGTTTTCGATATTAATTGTATGAATATCATAAATTAATACATCTGTAGGTTCACCTGTACCGCCCTCATCTCCTGAATCAAGTCTTTGGTGATTTATCTTTCCCGATTTTGATTTGAATTGAGCATATGATGCCATGCCATGCCAACTTCCTCCACTTCTTCTATCCCAACTAAATGTTCTAATTAAGCTATCCTCTGAAGTTCTTATTTTAATGTAGCTCGATAAGCTATCGTATGAATAATTGAAGCTCGTTGAATCTTTAAGTTCAGTTACGACCCTTTCTTCGATAATTGGAGCCATGCAATATCCTAATTCAGTATCAACAGAATAAAATGTCTTAAAATTAGACGCTAAAAATCTATCTGTTACATCTAATCTACTTTCTTGTGAATAAGAAATATTTATCGAAATTAGAAGATTGAATATAATGAGTAATCCTTTATTCATTCTGTTTAATTAATGGTAACGGTTTGCGTATATGACTTGTGGCGGTTTTCCAAGCACTTTCCTGTCGGCATGCACCAAACTTATTTAAAAGTACCAAACCTAAATTTATCACTTTCCCCGCCATAAGTTATATACGCTGTTAGCTATTTTTTATATTTTTTATTTGAGTTTACAAGCAATAATTGATTTTCTGAGATTTCATATTCGTCTGTTTTTGTATACTCCTTTGGTTCATGTCCAGGGTGATTACGTGTTATTGAAACAATTTTTTTATTTAAAACTTCTAAATTAGGTATGTCTATTGAGTTTTGTAATAGAATCAGTTTTTCAGTTTCCTTTGAGAATAGGACAAGATACCCATAGTTATATGCAACACTCATAGACTGATAAAAGATGAGCAAAATATCATTTACACTATTTTGATTAAAGTCTGAGTAAACTGGATTGAACATCGCTGGTGAGAAGCGGATATCATAAAGATTGATAGAGTCACAAGTAATCCATTTTGAGAGATGCTTTTTTAGAAGTTTAACACTAATCGTAGTGTCGTTTATAGAAAAAATCGAGAGTCCATATTGTTTATCTTCAATCTTGATTTTTCCTGTTTCATGATAGATTAAATTGTGAGAATTCTCGCTATCATAAAACTGAGAAAATTTAAATGCCTCAGAGTTTAAACTTTTCTGTTCAATTTGATTTAATGTGTCTAAGTAAATACTAAAAGTGTCTGTCGGTTGCATTGAGGCATCGGGGTGACTTTTTTGGCTTTCAGAATTCTCAATTTGAAGTTCAATTTTATCTCCTGTAGCCCCTGAATTGCATGAGCCGAGTAAAAGTGAAATAATAAATATGCAGAAAAGTAATCTCATGTTGTTTTAATTGTTGCCAACTTGTATATACCCGATATAAACTTTCGCTTATACATCTAAATTTAGTTGTATAAGCGAAGCTCAGGTTTCGTTTTATAATTTATTCAAATATACTAAAAACCTTACAAATCATTAAAAGGACTTTTACTATTTTGTAAGTTGTTGGTATTTATAACAGTTTAATTTTCTGTAGTTATCTATAAAAACAACTTCTCACTAAGCCTAGAATTTTCTAAGCTCTATTTATCCACTAGCATATTAATACTGAAACCAAACAACAAAGCCCACATTTCTGCGGGCTTTGTTGTTTATCGTTGTTAAGCAATTATTAAGCTTCTAAAATAATCTGGAACATCAGTGGAGCTACAATAGAAGCATCCGATTCAATTACAAATTTTGGAGTATCTACTTCTAGTTTCCCCCAAGTAATTTTTTCATTAGGCACAGCCCCTGAGTAAGAACCATAACTGGTGGTAGAATCACTAATTTGGCAAAAATAACTCCAACAAGGAATTCCATCTAATTGTAAATCTTGGTGTAACATAGGCACTACACAAATAGGGAAATCTCCGGCAATACCACCGCCAATTTGGTAAAAACCAATTCCTTTGTCAACAGCATTTTCTTGGTACCATTTTGCTAAATACATCATGTATTCAATACCAGATTTTACAATGCTTGGTTCAAACATACCTTCTAAGCAGTGAGCAGCAAACATGTTTCCTGTAGTAGAATCTTCCCAGCCCGGGACAATAATAGGCAAGTTCTTTTCAGCAGCAGCTATCAACCAAGAGTGTTTAGGATCAATATCATGGTATTGTTCTAATGAACCATTTCTAATCAATTGGTAAATGTATTCGTGTGGAAAGTATCTTTTACCTTCATTTTTAGCTTTTGTCCACACCTCAATCAATTGTTTTTCAATTCTACGCATGGCTTCCTCTTCAGGAATACAAGTATCGGTAACTCTGTTGAAATGTTGGTCTAGTAAATCTTGTTCATCTTGTGGAGATAAATCTCTGTAATGAGGCACTCTTTTGTAAAAAGTATGAGCTACTAAATTAAAAATGTCTTCCTCTAAGTTAGCTCCCGTACAAGTAATGATTTGTACTTTGTCTTGTCTAATCATTTCAGCCAAAGAAATACCCAATTCGGCAGTACTCATTGCTCCGGCAAGGGTAATCATCATTTTGTGTCCGCTTTCTAAGTGCTTAATATACGCTTTAGAGGCATCTACCAAAGTAGCAGCATTAAAATGTTTGTAATGTTTTTCTGCAAATTCTGTAATAGTCATGTTTGTTAGTTTATTGTTATTTATGTTTCTCCTCTAACTCCTCCAAATGAGGAGGACTCCCTCCCTTTGGGAGGGTTGGGGTGGGACAATCTCTAATTATTTAGTCATTATACCCTAAAATATCCAACATTACTTCAGCATTTTGTTCATCTTTAAAAAGATAATCTTCGTACTGACCGTTTTCATTTCGTTTAATTACAATGTGTTTTGGCGAAGGAATAAGACAATGCTTAATTCCACCGTAACCACTAATAGAATCCTGATAAGCTCCTGTATGGAAAAAACCAATATAAAGCGGTTCTTTATCCTTATCATCAATTTTAGGTAAATAAATCTCTTGGTTTAAATCTTCCGAATTGTAGTAATCAGAGTGGTCGCAACTGATACCGCCAATATTTACTTTGGTATATTCTTTATTCCATTTATTAATAGGAAGCAAGATAAATTTTTCGTGCATACTCCAACTATCAGGAATGGTAGTCATTAAACTATTGTTAATGATGTACCAAAGCTCGGCATCATTTTGTTGTTTGTAATCTAATACTTCAAAAACGATAGCACCACTTTCTCCCACAGTATATTTTCCGAATTCGGTATAAATATCCGGATCATCAATACCTTCAGAGCTACAAACATCTTTAATATTAGCTACAATTTGGTTAATGATAAATTTATAATCATATTCAAAACCTAAGTTGTTTCTAATAGGCAAACCTCCACCAATATTAATAGCATTAAGCGTATCGCAATTCTTTTTTAGGTTGGCGTAAAGTTTCATTGCATTAATAAAAGTACTCCAATAATACATGGTGTCTTTTATGCCAGTATCCACAAAAAAGTGCAACATTTCTAAGGTTACATTTTTTCTAGGCTTAATATCATTGTTGTAGTAATCTATAATTTCTGAAGCTCTAATTCCCATACGAGAAGTATAGTAGGTAGATTGAGACTCCTCATCAATAGCCATTCTGATACCAATACGAATAGGCGTTTTAATAATTTTTTGAAGTTTTTCTAACTCTTTCTTACTATCCAAAATAATAAAGCTGTTGGTAAAACCTTCTTTTTGCAGTAAAGCAATTTTCTTAATGTAACTATCTGTTTTGTAGCCGTTATGGATAATTTTTTTGTCTTTATTGATTAATCCTTTTTTGTAAAGATTAAGGATAATGTCGATATCATAACTCGAAGAAGTTTCTAAATTAATTCCGTGTCTTAGCGTTTCTTCTATTACAAAGTTAAAATGACTACTTTTTGTACAATAACAATAGTTATAAGTTCCCTTATAATTATTTTGTTTAATAGCTTTGCTAAAAAGGTTTTTTGCTTTTTTAATTTGATCTCCAATTTTTGGTAGAAAAGAAATCTTAAAAGGAGTCTGATATTTATCAATTAAGTATTTAATTGAGGTATCATTAAAAAATAAATTACCATCCTCAATATTAAATCCCTCTTGTGGAAAATAATAAGATTGGTCAATTAAATCAAAATAAGTAATCTTCATTTTTTATAACTTTTTGTTGCGAAATTAACGGTTAAAAAAGTTTATGAAGTTATTTTTTTATAAAAATTGCTTAATAAATGTAAAATAACTTTCTCTGTACCTAATTTTACGCAGTAATTCTATTGATTGGAGATTAGAAATTAGAAATTGGAGATTGGGGATTAATGGCTGAGAATTGAGGATTGAAGACTGTAGACTTTTAAAAATAATTTAGCGTCTTTGCGTCTTTGCGAGATAATAATTAAAAACAAAATTTAACGATATGAAAAAAATAATCAACACACCAAAAGCTCCGGCACCAATAGGTCCTTATAATCAGGCAGTTTTACTAAATAACATGCTTTATACTTCTGGACAGATTGCTATTAATCCTGAAACCAATGAGTTAGTTTTAAGCAACATTAAAGAAGAAACTAAAATGGTGATGGAAAATTTAAAAGCAGTGTTGACCGCTGCCGAAATGGGTTTTGAAAATGTAATAAAAACAAGTATATTCATTTCAAATATGGATAATTTTGCACAAATTAATGAAGTATATGGAAGTTACTTTACTTCAGATTTTCCGGCAAGAGAAACCGTAGAGGTAGCTTGTTTGCCTAAAAATGTGAATGTAGAGATTTCTGTTATCGCTGCTAAATAAAAGCTATTTAATGATAGAAAATGAAGAGGTAATTGAAGTAATTGGAGCAAGGGTACATAACCTTAAAGATGTTTCTATAAAAATCCCCAGAAACCAATTAGTGGTGATGACGGGAGTAAGTGGAAGCGGCAAATCTTCTTTAGCTTTTGATACCATTTATGCGGAAGGACAACGTAGATACTTAGAGACTTTCTCTGCTTATGCTCGTCAGTTTTTAGGAACAATGGAACGTCCTGATGTGGATAAAATTAACGGACTAAGTCCGGTTATTGCCATTGAGCAAAAAACCATCAGTAAAAACCCTCGTTCTACAGTAGGAACTATTACCGAAATTTATGATTTTTTTAGGTTGCTTTACGCTAGAGTAGCTAATGCTTATTCGTATAATACAGGCGAATTAATGGTAAAATTTACCACTAACCAAATTGTAGATTTAATTGTAGAACAATACCAAGGAAAGAAAATTTTGTTATTAGCACCTATTATTAAAGGTAGAAAAGGACATTATAAAGAATTGTTTGCTCAATTTATGAAGCAAGGGTTTTTAAAAGTTCGTATTGATGGCGAGCTAGTGGAAATGCATCCTAAAATGCAACTCGATAGGTATAAAATTCATGATATTGAATTAGTGGTAGATCAGCTTAAAGTTAAAAATGAAGATTACCAACGCATATTAGCTTCCGTAGAAACTACACTTAAGTTGGGTGATGATAGCTTAATGGTTTATGAATTTCAGGTGGAAGAAGACAAAAAGAATTCTCCAAATTTTAGGTTGTTGAGTAAGAAATTAATGTGTCCGACTACAGGAATTTCATACAACGAACCTGAACCAAATTTGTTTTCTTTTAACTCGCCTTATGGAGCATGTAAAAAATGTAGTGGCTTAGGTCAGATTTCTGAAATTGACATTAAAAAAGTAATACCCAACTCCAAACTGAGTATTAAAAAAGGCGGCATTGCACCTTTAGGAGGTTACAAAAACAATTGGGCTTTTAAACAAGTTGAGGGTATAGCTGCTCATTATGGATTTACCGTAAACACACCTTTAAGTGAAATTGAAGAAGAAGCGTTAGATTGTTTGCTTTATGGCTCCTCAGAACCTATTAACATGACTCATGAGGTAGATGGCCAGACTAAAAATTACCAATTAGATTTTGAAGGAGTAATTAATATTGTATTACGTCAGTTAGAAGAAAAATCTTCTCCATCATTAACTAGATGGGCAAGTAGTTTTATGAATAAAATTAATTGTCCGGACTGTGGTGGCAGTAGATTGAAAAAAGAAGCTTTGTATTTTAAAATTGACGATAAGAATATTGGTGAAATTGCTACAAAAGATTTAAGTGAGTTGGGCAAATGGACTGCCAAGATTGATAAAAACCGTAAGCGGTTTTTTGGCGAAAAGCACGAAATAGCAGAGGAAATTTTAAAAGAAATAAATAAACGACTTCAATTTTTATTAGATGTAGGGTTAGATTATTTAACATTAAACAGACCAGCTGCAACACTTTCAGGAGGAGAGGCTCAACGAATTAGATTAGCTACTCAAATAGGTTCTCAATTGGTAAATGTATTGTATATTTTAGATGAGCCAAGTATAGGCTTGCATCAAAGAGATAATCAGCGATTGATAAACTCATTAAAAGGATTAAGAGATGTTGGTAATTCTATTATAGTGGTGGAACATGATAAAGACATTATGTTGGCTTCCGATTATATTATAGATATTGGACCAAAAGCAGGAAAACATGGGGGGTATGTAGTTGCAGCTGCTACACCAAAAGAGTTTATAAAACTTTCTACTAATACGGCAGCATTTTTAAATCATCAAATAAATATTGATGTTCCCAAAAAACGAAGAAAAGGAAATGGCAAATTTATTGAGCTTAGTGGAGCATCGGGTAATAACTTAAAAAATGTAAATCTTAAACTTCCGTTAGGAATGTTTGTTTGTATTACAGGAGTTTCAGGCAGTGGAAAATCTACACTAATTAATGAGACCTTATATCCAATTATAAATCAACATATTTATAAGGCTGTAAAAAAACCATTGCCTTATAAAACAATAAAAGGTCTGGAACACATTGATAAAATTATTGATATCAGTCAGACACCAATCGGAAGAACACCTCGTTCAAACCCTGCAACGTATTCAAATGTTTTTGGAGATATACGTTTATTATTTAGCAACTTGCCAGAAGCTAAAATACGAGGTTACAAACCAGGCAGGTTTTCTTTTAATGTAAAAGGGGGAAGGTGCGAGAGTTGTCAGGGAGCAGGAGTAAAAACCATAGAGATGAATTTTTTACCTGATGTTTATGTAATGTGTGATGAGTGTAATGGTAAAAGATACAACAGAGAAACGTTAGAAGTAAGGTATAAAGGAAAATCTATTAGTGATGTGTTGAATATGAGTATTGAACAAGCAGTAGTTTTCTTTGAGAATCATCCTAATATTTTACAGAAAATAAAAACATTAAATGATGTTGGTTTGGGTTATATAAATTTAGGGCAACCATCAACAACACTTTCGGGTGGAGAGGCACAACGAGTGAAATTAGCTGCTGAATTAGCTAAACGACAAACGGGTAAAACATTGTATATTTTAGATGAGCCATCAACAGGTTTGCATTTTGAAGACATTAAAGTATTGTTGGACGTTCTAAATAAATTAGTTGATATAGGTAATACGGTATTGGTGGTAGAACATAATTTAGATATTATTAAAGTAGCAGATTATATTGTAGATGTTGGTCCAGAAGGTGGACAAGAAGGAGGGAAGATTGTTGCCGAAGGGACACCAGAACAATTAGTGAAAAATAAAAAGAGTTATACTGCTAGTTTTTTAAAAGAAGAATTGAATTAACTGGAAAATTTGTTCAAACTGGAATTTATAGAGTGGACTTTAAATAGTTTCATTAACTAAAAGATAAAAAAACATAAATTTGCCGACTTATCAAATAAAAAATATTCATGGGAAATAAAGATTACAACGAAGAACATAATAAAATACATCACGATAAAGATTGGAACGAAATAAAAGCTAACGATTCTTGGGCAATATTTAAAATGATGTCGGAATTGGTAAACGGTTTTGAAACATTAGCAAAAATAGGTCCTTGCGTTAGTATATTTGGTTCGGCACGTACAACTCCCGATAATAAGTATTATAAAATAGCAGAAGAAATTGCCGCTAAATTAGCCGAGAATGGATATGGTGTTATAACAGGAGGTGGTCCGGGAATTATGGAAGCTGGTAATAAGGGGGCATTTAACGTTGAAGGAAAATCAGTAGGATTAAATATAGACTTGCCTTTTGAGCAAAAACACAATGATTATATAGATCTTGATAAATTAATGACTTTTGATTACTTTTTTGTAAGAAAAGTGATGTTTGTAAAATACTCTCAAGGATTTATAGTTTTACCGGGTGGTTTTGGAACATTAGATGAACTTTTTGAAGCAATTACACTAATACAAACTAAAAAAATAGGTAGGTTTCCTATTGTTTTAGTTGGTAAAGATTACTGGCAAGGTTTATTTGAGTGGATAAAAACGGCTGTTTTGTCTGAAAAAAATATTAGTCCGGAGGATTTAAAACTTATTAACATATGCGATACTGCTGATGAAGCGGTTAAGTGTATTATTGATTTCTATAACGATTATTTGCTTCGTCCCAACTTCTAATTTATTAACATTTCTAAGTTGAAAAAACAAAGATTTTCCTAAGAATTCTTTTAAAGAATAAGCTATGTTTGTTTTGTCTAAAGTTATACTTTTTGTTAATAACTCTAGAAAAAAATTAGGAATATCAATTTTTTGTTATATTTTTATTGCCTGAATCGCAATAAATTATAAGTTATGATTAGAAAAATTACATTTTTTGCCGCATTAGTTTCATGTGTAATCTCACAGAAATCCCTTGCTCAGAGCGAGTCAAAGGGTGATGGGTTAAAATATATTCCTTCTATTGGAGCTAATTTTGGGACACTTTCTTACATGGGGAA